>JAWXBK010000110.1:0-87676 GCA_034439975.1 Rhodospirillaceae bacterium
AACCTTCCCATTCAACATCCTCGGCACCCTGCCGGCGGCGACGGTGCCTTGCGGGTTCGCGAGCACAAACGTACCGATCGGGTTGCAGATCGTGGGCCGGCCGTTCGACGACGCATCGGTCTTCCATGCGGCCGCTTCGTTCGAGAAAGCTCGCCCCTGGATCCAGCATCGGCCGAAGATCTGAGATGTCCGCATGAAACAGACGTTCGACGTCGCTTTTGCGCGCCGGCATTTCCCACCGCTGAAGAATGGCTGGGCGTTCTTCGAGAATGCCGGCGGCACCTATGTGCCGCAGAGCGTGATCGATCGCACCGAAGCTTATATGCGCGAATGCCAGGTGCAGCCGGCCTGGAGCTTCGCGCCGAGCGCCGATGCCGCCGCGCGCATCGCCGAGGGCAAGCGCACGATGGCGGCTATCATCAATGCCGAGCCCGATGAAATAATCGTCGGCCCCTCGACGACGATGAATGTCTACATGATGGCGCAGGCGATCCGGCACTGGTTCAAGCCGGGCGACGAGCTGATCGTGACCGAACAGGATCACGAGGCCAATGTCGGCGGGTGGCGTCGGCTGGCCGAGTTCGGCGTGACGGTCCGCGAATGGCAGATCGATCGCAGGAACGGCGCGCTCGACATCAAGGATCTCGACGCCTTGCTCGGGCCGAAGACCCGGCATGTCGCGATGACCCATTGCTCGAATGTGATCGGCATTGTGCACGATGTTCCCGCGATTGCCGCGAAGGTTCATGCGGTCGGTGCGACCCTGATGGTCGACGGTGTCGCGTTCGCGCCGCATTTCGCCATCGACGTGAAAGCGCTCGATGTCGATTTCTATGGTTTCAGCACCTACAAACTGTTCGGGCCGCACCTTGCGGTGCTCTATGGCAAGCGCGAGCATTTCCTGCGCGCGAAAGGCCAAAATCATTTCTTCATCGGCGAGGAGGATATCCCGCTCAAACTGTTGCCGGGCGGCACGAACCACGAGCTTGGCGCCGGGCTGGTGGGCGTCGCGGATTATTTCGAGGCGCTCGACGCGCATCATTTCGACCAGCCGGCCAACAGCCTGCATGGGAAAGTGCGCCGAGTGTACGAGCTGGCGGCCGCGCATGAGGCCAAACTCGGCGACCGGGTCGAGGCGTTCCTGAAGGGCCGGCCGGGTGTTCGGCTCTATGGCCGCATTCCGGGCAGCGACGGACGGCTTTCACCCAATATCGCCTTCACGGTCGATGGCCGTTCATCGAAGGCGATTGCCGAAGCGCTCTACGGGGACAAGATCGCGATCGGGTTTGGCGATTTCTATGCGGCGCGCTGCATCAAGGGGCTCGGCCTCACCGCCGAGGATGGCGTGCTGCGTGTCGGCATCGCGCATTATAACGACGATGACGATGTCGACCGGCTGCTTGCCGCGCTGGACAAGCATCTGCCGCGCTAGAGTTCGTTGCTAGAGGTCGGCTGCGTCACCACCGCGCTTGCGGCCGGTGAACATCGCCGTCACCAGGTTTTCGCGATGCGCGAAGCTCGCCAGTGCGACCCCCAGGATATGGGCGATAATGAAAAACAGCGTGAGATTGGCGAATGTCTCGTGCAGATTTTTGACGGCAATGGTCTTGCGACGCCACTCCTTCTTTGCGTTGTCGACGACGATGAGTTCGTCGAGTGACATCGTCAACGTCGGTTCCGCCGGAAGCTCGATCAACAGCGCGAGTGGACCCTCTCCTTTTTTCATTGCCAATTCGGTCATGCCGGCCGCCGTGGTGACCGTCAGCAGGAACAGCAGCGCCACGACCATCGCACCGCCAGCCGGACTGTGTCCGACATAACGCGGTGAACGAAAGCGGAGCAGATCGAAGAGATAGCGAAAGACCCGACGCGGGCCGCAAACAAAATTGGCGAACCGTGCGCGGCGCGGACCGACAAAACCCCAGACGATGCGTGCCAGCACAATCGCAGCAACCGTGTATCCGGCAATCTCGTGGACCCACTGGATCTCTTCGGCGCTGAGATAGGCCGCAAGGAATCCCGCCGCGAGCGCCCAGTGACCAAACCGAACGAAGTAATCCCAAACGAGAATGCGCTGCATGACCGGATGGTTGTTCCTCAACGAGGACGCTACCCCGCAGCAGACAATCTGCGCCGATTGCAGGAAACGATAGCGCCAAATTGTCGCAGTTCCTCGTAAAGACTGCGACGCATTCGCAACAGATTGTGCGACACATCGCAATGGCATCGACCGGCTAGAGGTCGGCCGCGTCGCCGCCGCGCTTGCGGCCGGTGAACATCGCTATCACCAGATTTTCTCGATGTGCGAAGCTGGCGAGCAGCACGCCGCCGATATGGGCGCCGATCAGAAACAGCATCGCGTTGGCAAGGAACTCATGCACCTCGCCGATTTCGCTGTCTTCACGTCGGTCTTCATCGCCGTCCCGCTGTTCGTCGCGATCCTCGTCGCGATCCCCATCGTCTTCGCGGTCCTCGCCTTTCTCGCTTTCCTGTTGGTCGTCCCCGTCACTGACAAGCAACAATGACGACACCGCTTCGGCCGGTGGCGCTGCGGCCAACCAGAAGGCGAGCGGACCCTCGCCTTCTTCGATCGCAAGCCGCGCCATGCCGGTGCCGATTATCGCCGCCAGCATGACCAGCAACGCGACCACCATCGCGCCACCGGCGGGGCTGTGACCGACATAGCGTTCGGAACGGAAGCGAACGAGGTCTGCGAAATAACGCAGCACGCGGATCGGGCCATAGACGAAATCGCTGAACCGCGCGCGACGCGGGCCGACAAAGCCCCAGAGAATGCGCAGCAGCACGAGCGTCGCGAGGCTGTAGCCGACGATATAATGAACGTCTTCGACCTCGTCGGCGGTGAAATACGCGGTCGCAAAACCGATCACGAATAGCCAATGCGCCAGACGCACGAACCGGTCCCAGTTGCGAAGCACGGGCGGCTTCACCGATCCATCGCCGGCAGAAGGGGCCGCCATCAGATCGCGCTCGCCACCTTGAGCCCTTCGAGCACCGCCTCTTCGGCCGTGCGCGGCGTCGCGCAATCGCCGATCAGATGCACCTCGCCCGACCAGCCCTCGAGCTCGTCTTCGAGCGTCGCGACACGGGTATGGCCGAGCGACGTCACCACCGTCTCGACCTCCTCGAAGATCATCGCCTCGCCGCTGGTCGCGTGCTGGAAGTAAGCCGTGTCGCCATCCACACCGAAGAGGCGCGCATAGGGCACGATCTCGACGCCGAGCTTGTGCAGGATGCCCGCCCAACTGTCGCGCACATAGAACGGCAGCGCCTGGCCGGCATGCAGCCCGTCGACGCAGAGCCGCACCCGGCAGCCGTCGCGCGCGAGCTTTTCGGCGATCCCCATGCCGATCCAGTCGCAGCGCCAGTCGGCGACGATCACCGAACCACCGACATTCGCCTCGCCCTTCAGCACCTGCCAAGCGGTGACGACATGGCCGCCCTCGCGGCCTTCGAAGTCGGGCAGATAGGGTTCGGCGCCGGTCGCCACGATCACCACGTCCGGCTTCTCGGCTTCGACCAGCGCGCGATCGACCCGCGTGCGCGTCCGCACCGTGGCGCCGGCCAGTTCGATTTCACGCGACAGGTTGGTGACGATGCCGCCGAACTCGGCGCGGCCGGGAAGAAGCTGCGCGAGCAGCGCCTGACCGCCAAGCCGATCGCTCGCCTCGCAGAGAATCACCTCGTGACCGCGTTCGGCCGCAACGGCGGCTGCTTTCATGCCGCCCGGTCCGCCGCCGGCGATGAGCACCTTGCGCTGCGGCGATGCCGGCTTGCGCGTCGCATATTCGAGCTCGCGGCCGCTTTCCGGAAACTGGATGCAGGAGATCGGATATCCCAGATGGAAATGGCCGATGCAGGCCTGATTGCAGGCGATGCAGGCGCGGATATCGTCGAGGCGCCCGGCTTCGGCCTTGCCGGCCAACGCCGGATCGCAGATCTGCGCGCGCGTCATCCCGCAGAGATCGGCCTGTCCTGAGGCCAGTACCTTCTCGGCATCCTGCGGCTGGTTGATACGACCGGCAACGAAGACCGGTTTCGACACGTTCGCCTTCACGATCGCCGCGAAGGGCGCGACATAGGCATTCTCGACGATCATCGGCGGCACGATATGGATCGCGCCGGAATAGGTCGCCGACGAGCCCGCAATGACATTGAAGTAATCGAGCCGGCCATCTTTCTCGAGCGAGAGGATCGCTTCGAGCGCTTCGCCTTCCTTCTGGCCGTCCTGGTCGCGATCGTCGCCCGAGATACGCAGGCCGACCACGAAATCGTTGCCGACATGGCGACGGATCGAGGCGATCACCTCGCGCAGGAAACGCAGCCGGTTTTCGAGACTGCCGCCATAACCGTCTTCGCGCAGGTTGATACGCGGGTTGAGGAACTGGGATGGCAGATAGGCATGGCTCGCCACGACCTCGACGCCCTCGATCCCGGCGGTACGCAGTCTTGCCGCGGCGGTGCCGTATCCTTCCACGATCGCGTCGATCATCCGCTGCGTGAGCGGACGCGGCATCACATGGAAACGCTCGTTCGGCACCGCCGAGGGCGCCCAGGCGACCGGCGTGCTGCCGTCGCTGCTTTCCATGATCTCGCGGCCGGGATGGAAGAGCTGGCCGAAGATGCGGCAATCATTCTGCCGGCCGATCTCGACGACGCGGCGATAGCCGGGAATGCATTCGTCCGTCGTCGCCATCAGGATGTGGCTGGTATAGCGCGCGCTGTCATGCACGCCCGCGACCTGCATCACGATCAGCCCGCAACCGCCTTCCGCACGCGCCTTGTGATAGGCGACGAGCCGATCGTTCACCGTGCCGTCGGTCGGCATGCTGGTATCGTGCCCGGTCGAGAAGATGCGATTCTTGACCGTGACATTGCCGATCCGAAGCGGCGTGAACAGATGCTTGAACGCGTGCGCGGCCATGGCCGAATTGTCTCCCCGAACGAGTGCCGGGCGCGAGCCTAACGGGGCCGGCGCAGCGGGCCAAGTCCGGCGCCGGGGAAGACGGTCGACCGCAGGACGCAGCGCCGCCGGGGCCGCGCCTTGACAAGGCAGCCGCGCTCGGCTCCGGTAGCCGCAACCTCGCAATAAGAGAGCCAGACCGCATGATTCCGCGCTACAGCCGCCCCGAGATGGCCGCGATCTGGGAGCCCGAGAACCGGTTTCGCATCTGGTTCGAGATCGAGGCGCATGCCTGCGACGCGATGGCGGCGCTAGGCGTCATCCCGAAGAGCGCGGCAAAGGCGGTGTGGAAGCGCGGCAAGTTCGACATCGCGCGGATCGACGAGATCGAGCGCGAGACGAAGCACGATGTGATCGCGTTCCTGACCAACCTGGCCGAGCATGTCGGGCCCGAGGCGCGGTTCGTCCATCAGGGCATGACCTCCTCGGACGTGCTGGACACCTGCCTCGCGGTACAGCTCGCGCAGGCAAGCGACCTGCTATTGGCCGATCTCGACCGCCTGCTCGCCGCGCTGAAGAAGCGCGCCTTCGAACATAAGAAGACTGTTTGCATCGGCCGCAGTCACGGCATCCACGCCGAACCGACGACGTTCGGGCTGAAACTCGCCGGTCACTACGCGGCGTTCGACCGGGCCCGTCACCGGCTGGTCGCGGCGCGGCGCGAGATCGCCACCTGCGCGATTTCGGGCGCGGTCGGCACCTTCGCCAATATCGACCCCAAAGTCGAAGCCCATGTCGCGAAGAAGATGGGCCTCGCGATCGAGCCGGTTTCGACCCAGGTCATCCCGCGCGACCGCCATGCGATGTTCTTCGCGACGCTGGGCGTGATCGCGAGTTCGATCGAGAATCTGGCGATCGAGTTGCGCCATCTGCAGCGGACCGAGGTCCGCGAGGCCGAGGAATTTTTTGCACCGGGCCAGAAGGGCTCGTCGGCGATGCCGCATAAGCGCAACCCGGTCCTGACCGAGAACGTCACCGGGCTTGCCCGCCTGGTGCGGGGCATGGTCGTGCCGGCGCTGGAGAACGTGGCGCTCTGGCACGAGCGCGATATTTCGCATTCCTCGGCCGAGCGGGTGATCGCCCCGGATGCGACGATCGCGCTTGATTTCGCGCTCGCCCGGATGGCCGGCGTGATCGAGAAGCTGGTGGTCTATCCCGACCAGATGCGGCGCAACCTCGACCTCTATGGCGGGCTGATCCATTCCCAGCGGGTCCTCCTCGCCCTCACCCAGGCGGGGATGAGCCGCGAAGACGCCTATCGGACGGTTCAGCGCCATGCGATGCCGGTCTGGGAGGGCAAAGGCGATCTGCGGGCGCTGCTGGCTGCCGACCCCGTGGTGACCGCCCGCCTGCCGGCCAAAGCGCTCGCCGCGTGTTTCGATCTCGGCTACCACCTGCGGAATGTTGACACGGTGTTCCGCCGGGTATTTGGAAAAAACACAGCAAAATCAAAGAGCGGCGCACAGACGCCGAGTAAGCGGTAACGTTTTCGTGAACATCCACATATCCCAGTAGTCAAAAAGAACAAACCAGGAAAATCGCCGAGGATGCCTGGCCGCTCAATTCGGAGCTGGCCCGATCCCGGACTTCAACCCAGCTCAGTCATCAGCTGTTGGCGCGCCTCGATCATCAGCTCGTCCATATGCTTGCGCAGGCGGTGCTCGGTCATCTCGATACCCTTCGCCTTAAAATCGCCGAGCAGCTTTTCGACCACGTCGGAATCGCCCGGCCGGTCGAAATCGGACATTACGACGGTCTTGGCATAGGCGTCGTATTCGCCCGCGGGCATGCCCAGTTCCTTGGCCGCCCATTGACCCAGCAGGCGGTTCCGGCGCGCGTTCACCTTGAACTGCAGTTCCTGGTCGTGCTCGAACTTGCGCTCGAAGCTCTTCTTCCGATCGTCGAAACTCGCCATGCGGCTCTCGCTCCCTGCGTTGATGAGCCGCTTCTGCGGCCGCACCCGATATAGCCCCCGCCTACCCGGATTTGAAGCCCGGATTGCCGGCTCCCACCGGCACGGCTAGAACCACGGGCCCCTTCAACGCGGCGGATCCATGTGCACCTTCGTCATCCTGCGGCGCCCGGACCATTCCTGGCCGGTGATCATCGGGGCCAATCGCGATGAAATGGTCGACCGACCCTCAACGCCGCCCGGTCGGCATTGGCCGGAACGGCCCGGCACGATCGCCGGGCGGGACGATCTGGCCGGCGGCAGCTGGCTCGGCTTGAACGATGACGGCGTCGTCGCCGGGATCATGAACCGCTTGAACACGCTCGGACCCGAGGCCGGCAAGCGCAGCCGGGGCGAACTCGTGCTCGAGGCCCTCGACCATGCGGATGCACGCGATGCGGTCACAGCACTCGCGGAGCTCGACGGCAGAGCCTATCGGCCGTTCAACATGGTGGTCGCCGACAATCGCGACGCGTTCTGGCTGCGCCATAGCGGGCGCAACAGCAGCATCGTCGAGATCCGGCCTTTGCACGACGGGCTTTCGATGATCACGGCCCACGATCGGAACGACATCGAGCGCAGCGAGCGCATTCGGGCCTTTTTGCCGCGCTTCGACGCCGCGCCACCGCCGCAACCCGACAAAGGCGACTGGGAAGCCTGGGCGGCGTTGATGGCGAGCCGCGGCACCGACGAGGCAGCGGGCGCCGGGATGACGGTCAGGCTCGACGGCGGTTTCGGTACGCGGTCGAGTTCGCTGATGGCGCTTCCGGCCATCGGGGCGGATCTGCCAGTCTGGCGGTTTTCCGACGGGCCGCCGGATGCAAATCCCTACCGGGACGTAACCCTGCGCTAGGCTTGGGGTGCTGTCGTTGTGCTGCCCCTGTAGTCCTGCTATAGCCCCCGTTTCCGGATCCTCGGAGGCCCGATTCCCCCATGTCGAGACGTCGCAAGATCTACGAAGGCAAGGCGAAGATCCTGTTCGAGGGTCCGGAGCCGGGCACCATCCTCCAGTATTTCAAGGACGACGCGACCGCCTTCAACAATCAGAAGAAGGGCGTCATCACCGGCAAGGGTGTGCTCAACAACCGGATCTCGGAATATCTGATGACCCGGCTGAGCGCGGTCGGCATTCCGACCCATTTCGTGCGCCGCCTGAACATGCGCGAACAGCTCGTGCGCGAAGTCGAGATCATTCCGATCGAGGTCATCGTGCGCAATGTCGCGGCCGGCTCGTTCTCGCAGCGCTTCAAGGTCGCCGAAGGCACGCCGCTGCCGCGCTCTATCATCGAGTTCACCTACAAGAACGACGAGATGGGCGATCCGATGGTGACCGAAGAGCACATCACGGCGTTCGGCTGGGCGGCACCGCAGGACCTCGACGACATGGTCTCGCTGACGGTACGCATCAACGATTTCCTCAGCGGCCTGTTTCTCGGCGTCGGCCTGCGGCTGATCGATTTCAAGATCGAATTCGGCCGGCTTTACGAGAACGAAGAGGTCCGCGTCGTCCTGGCCGACGAAATCAGCCCCGATTCCTGCCGGCTGTGGGACGTGGTCAGCAACGAGAAGCTCGACAAGGACCGGTTCCGCCGCGATCTCGGCAATGTCGCCGAGGCCTATCAGGAAGTGGCGCGGCGGCTCGGCATTCTACCCGAGGGCGGCCCGCGCGACTTCAAGGGGCCGGAGACGATGCAATAGGGTTTCAGTCGGGACGGACGATCGCATGAAGGCCAAGGTTCACATCACCCTCAAACCCGGCGTGCTCGATCCTCAGGGTCGCGCCGTTCAGAACGCACTCACGGCGCTCGGTTTCGCCGGCGTCAACGGTGTGCGCCAGGGCAAGTTCATCGAAATCGATCTCGCTTCATCGGATCGAAAGAAGGCCGAGGCCGATCTTAAATCGATGTGCGAGAAGCTGCTCGCCAACACCGTCATCGAGAATTACAGCATCGAACTGATCGACTGACCGGGACCGATCGTGAAAGCTGCCATCATCGTATTCCCCGGATCGAACCGCGAAGGCGACGTGCGCGATGCGCTGGTCGCGGTGACCGGCACCGCCCCGCTGATGGTCTGGCATCGCGACACCGAGCTGCCCAAGGTCGATCTCATTGTGGTGCCGGGCGGGTTCTCCTATGGCGACTATCTGCGCTGCGGCGCCATTGCCGCGCATTCGCCGGTGATGCGCGAAGTAAAGGCGCGCGCCGACAAGGGCGCAGCCGTGCTCGGCATCTGCAACGGCTTCCAGATCCTGACCGAGACCGGCATGCTGCCGGGCGCCCTGTTGCGCAATGCCGGGCTCGCCTTCGTCTGTCGCAACGTGACGCTCCGGGTCGAAAACACGCAGACGCTCTTCACCGCAGCGTACAATCAGGGCCAGGAACTCAGCGTGCCGGTCGCGCATCACGACGGCAATTATTTCGCCGACGCATCGACACTCGACCGGCTCGAATCGAACGGCCAGATCGCGTTCCGCTATGTCGACAACCCAAACGGGTCCGTCCGCGATATAGCCGGCATCTTCAACGAAACGAAGAACGTGCTCGGCCTGATGCCGCATCCGGAAAACGCGACCGACGGGCTGCTCGGTTCGACCGACGGGCTGCCGCTGTTCCGCGGCATGGTCGAGGCGCTGGCATGAGCGCCACGGTGGAAGCAGGCGCCGAGGTTACGCAGAAGACCGCCGCCGAACACGGGCTCACGGCGGACGAGTATGCGCGACTCCTGCGCATCATGGGCCGCACACCCAACCTCACCGAACTCGGCATCTTCTCAGTCATGTGGAGCGAGCATTGCTCGTACAAATCCTCGCGCAAATGGCTGAAGCGATTGCCGACCGAAGGGCCGCAGGTGATCCAGGGGCCGGGCGAGAATGCCGGCGTGGTCGATATCGGCCATGGCCTCGCCGCGATCTTCAAGATCGAAAGCCATAACCATCCCTCGTTCATCGAGCCCTATCAGGGTGCGGCGACCGGGGTCGGCGGCATCATGCGCGACGTGTTCACGATGGGCGCGCGGCCGATCGCCAACCTCAACGCGCTGCGCTTCGGCAGTCCCGACGATCCGAAGACGCGGCATCTGGTGGCCGGCGTGGTCGCCGGCATTGGCGGTTACGGGAATTGCATGGGCGTGCCGACGGTTGGCGGCGAGGTCAATTTTCACGCCTCGTACAACGGCAACTGTCTGGTCAACGCGATGACGCTCGGGCTCGCACCGACCGATCGCATTTTCTATTCAAGCGCCGCCGGCGTCGGCAACCCGGTCATCTATGTCGGCGCCAAGACCGGCCGCGACGGCATTCACGGCGCGACAATGGCCTCGGCCGAGTTCACCGCCGATTCCGAAGAGAAACGTCCGACCGTGCAGGTCGGCGATCCATTCACAGAAAAGCTGCTGCTGGAGGCGTGCCTCGAGTTGATGGCGACCGACGCGATCATCGCGATCCAAGACATGGGCGCGGCCGGCCTCACTTCGTCCTCGGTCGAGATGAGTTCGAAGGGCGGTGTCGGCATCGAACTCGAACTCGACAAGGTACCGGTCCGCGAGACCGGCATGGTGCCGTACGAGATCATGCTCTCGGAAAGCCAGGAGCGGATGCTCATGGTGATCCGGCCCGAGGCGCGGCAGATCGCACGCGCCATCTTCGAGAAATGGGAACTGGATTTCGCGGAGATCGGCCGGCTGACCGAGGGCGGCCACCTGGTGCTGCGCTGGCATGGCAAGATTGCCGCCGACATTCCGGTCGAGCCCCTGGTTTCGGAAGCACCGGTCTATGACCGGCCGTGGGTCGCGACCAAGCCGCGCGCGGCGATCGATGATGGCGCCGCACCGGCCGATCTCGGCGCAACGCTCACGCGGCTGATGGCCTCGCCCGACATCGCGAGCAAGCGCTGGGTGTGGGAGCAGTACGATCATCTGGTGACCGGCCACACGCTGCAGCGTCCCGGCGGCGATGCCGCGGTCGTCCGCATTCCCGGCACAACGCGCGGCATCGCGATGACGACCGACTGCACGCCGCGATATTGCCTTGCCGATCCCGAACAGGGCGGCGCGCAGGCGGTTGCCGAAAGCTGGCGCAACCTGACGGCAACCGGCGCGCGGCCGCTGGCGATCACCGACAACATGAATTTCGGCAATCCGGAACGGCCGGAGATCATGGGCCAGTTCGTCGGCTGCATCGAAGGGATGCGCGCTGCCTGTATCGCGCTCGACTATCCCGTCGTTTCCGGCAATGTCTCGTTCTACAACGAGACCAATGGCAAGGGCATCATGCCGACGCCCGTCGTTGGCGGTGTCGGGCTGGTCGACGATCTCGATCGCGTCGCGTTCGCGCGGTTCGACAGAGAAAGTCTCGCGCTCCTGTTGATCGGCGACACTGTGGGGCATCTCGGATCGTCGCTCTATCGGCGCGAGATTGAGGGTCGTGAAGACGGCCCGCCACCGCCGGTCGATCTCGCGGCCGAGCGCCGCAACGGCGACCTCGTGCGATCGCTGATCGCCGATCATGGCGTGCGCTGCTGCCACGACCTCTCCGATGGCGGGCTTCTGGTCGCGGTGGCCGAGATGGCGCTGGCCGGCGGCCACGGTGCCCGCATCGAGATCCCGGCCGCGTTCGCGAAGCGGCCCCATGCCTTCCTTTTCGGCGAGGATCAGGCGCGCTACCTGATCGCGGTCGATCGCGCTATGCTCGATGGGATCGAGCGGTTGGCGGCATCGGCCGGCGTCAAATGTGCGAGAATCGGCGATACCGGCGGGGCCACGTTGACAGTGACGGGACTGGCCGCCATATCCCTCTCGGACCTGCGGACGGCTCATGAGGGCTGGCTGCCGGGCTATATGACAGGACAGCGTTAGGACGGGCCGGATCAACCATGGCGATGAATGCTTCCGAGATCGAACGGCTGATCAAAGACGGTATTCCCGATGCGATCATCGTGATCGAGGATCTGCGGGGCGATGGCGATCACTATGCGGCACGTGTGACCAGCCGGGCTTTCATCGGCAAGTCGCGGGTGCAGCAGCACCAGATGGTCTACCAGGCGCTCAAAGGAAAGATGGGCGATGAGTTGCACGCATTGGCTCTGCAGACGACAGCCCCGAGCGACGCCTGAACGGCATGCGAAATGAGGTCCGGATATCGGGCGCTCCCATTTCATCTTTAGAGAACGGATTTCGACCATGATCACCAACCCGGTTATCGAGCGCATCAAGCAGGACATCAGCGACAACGAGGTCGTGCTGTACATGAAAGGCTCGCCGGTATTTCCACAATGCGGGTTCTCGGCGGCCGTCGTGCAGATACTGAGCAACCTTGGGGTTCGCTTCAAAGGCATCGACGTGCTGACCGATCCGAGCCTGCGTCAGGGCATCAAGGAGTTCAGCCAGTGGCCGACCGTGCCGCAGCTCTACGTCAAGGGCGACTTTGTCGGCGGCTGCGATATCGTGCGCGAGATGTACGAGTCGGGTGAGTTGGAGGAATTGCTGACCGAGCGCGGCGTCGCGGCAGCCCAGCAGGCCTGATCGAATTCAGCCGGCGCGAGGGCCCGTCCTTGACGGACAGCGCGCCCGATTTTTCGGTTATCGTTCCCTCCCGCCTGCAAGAGCGGCCCGGCCATAACGGCGCCTTGTGGCTCGAACGTGCGCTCGAAACGATCGCCCATCAGACACGTCTCAAGAAATCTTCGATCGAAGTGCTGGTTGCGCTCGATGCCGGCGTCGCGCCTCCGACCCTGCCCCCGTCGGCCATCGACGACCATGTGCGGTTCGTGAACGCACCCTCGGATCGGAAGGCCGGACAGGCTTCGGCGGTCAATGCGGCGATGGCGGCAGCGACGGGCGAAACGATCGCCATGCTCGAAGACGACGATGCCTGGAAGCCGACCTTTCTCGAAACTGCGGTCGAGGTACTGGCAGGCTGCGACTTCGTATCGTCGAGCCAGATGCTGGTCGATCAGAACGGGCTGCCGCTCGAGGTCATGTATTTCCCGACACCCTCCGGCTGGGTGATGCGACGATCGCTATGGGACGAGATCGGCGGGTTCAACGGAAATCTCCAGTTCCATGTCGACGTCGAGTGGATCGGACGCCTCAACGAAAGCCGAAAGCGGCGGGTGCATCTGGTCGAAGCCGGATTTCCGCTCGATCGCCCGTTTCTCGAGGAACATCGGCGCTGGCTTGCCCATCTCGCGAAAGGCCAGAAGGATCCGGTCAGGCTGTTTCAGCACCGCCTGCCGGTGCCCCTGGTAATCCGGACTCAGAATGAAGACGGCGGGACCGGCCGGATCCGTCACAAGAAAGAAGCCGGCGAACGATCGAAGAAAGAAATGGCGGCGCTACGGCGACGCTTCGGCGATACGCCGTGGTAACACTCCGGCAGCGCGCTGCGGAAACATCGCAAGCGTTCAGCCGACGGCCGACCCCCCGCGCATGCGCTGCAACGCCTTCTGCCAGTTGTCGGTTGGCCCCTCGACCGGCATAAGCCCCTCAACCACGATTTTCGCGCCCGGCGGCGTGCAGAGCATGTTCGATTCAGGGACATAATTGGCGAACAGGTTTTCGCGGTTGCCGAAAAAATTATGTGGATTGTAGTAGCTCGAAATATGCCACCACGCGCTGTATCCCAGCGCCGCAACGGCATCGATCGTGGCCGACGCCTTTTCAATCGTGTTGTTCTCGCAGTAGACCACCGGCCGGAACCGCTCGATCGTCTTACGTGCGCCCGCAAGCACATCCGGCTCCATGCCTTCAGTGTCGATCTTGATCAGATCGCAACGGGAGAGCGACAGGTCGTCGATCCGGATCGCACTTACAGTTTCGCCATTCGGGAAAAGCGAGACACGGGCGCCGCCGAAGTTCTGAACCAGATCCGGATTGTACATTGCAATCTTCTGCTCGCCCGGCGTCGCAGCGGCGATATTGGGCAGGCAGGTCACATTCTTCAGGGAATTGAGTGCGACATTGCCGCACAACATATGGAAGGTGTGACGCTGCGGTTCGATCGCATAGACATGTCCGGCCGGGCCGACCTGCTTGGCGAAGAAAACGGTGTGCGTACCGATGAAGGCGCCGACATCGATCACCACGCGGCCGGGCCGCAGCAGCGGCGCGAGCAGGGCCAGTTCGCCTTCGCACCATTCGCCGTAGCGATCGATCGCCATGCCGACAATGCTGTCGTTCAGGCTGTACATGAACCAGCCATGCCGGCATTGCTTCAACGCAATCTGCTGGCTGGTGAGGATCGACGCCCGATCTTGTGCAGGCGCCGGCGCGGCTTCCGGGACGGCTTCAGGCGCTCGTGCCCGCGACTTTTGAACGGCCGCCGGCTGCGCCTTCGAAGATGGCTTCGACGCGGTTTTAGAACGTGACTTTGAAGCGATCTTGCGCGCCATGCCCCCGCCCTGCGCTGCCCGTTATGCAGGCATTATGGTCAGCCCGCCGCCGAAAGCAAAAGGGGCCGCCCCGATGGGCAGCCCCTTGATCGCAACGAATATCCAGCTATTCGATCAGAGCGAATAATACTCGACCACGAGGTTCGGCTGCATCTGCACCGGATAGGGAATGTCGGCCAGAGCCGGCACGCGCACGAACTTCGCCTTCATGGTCTTGTGATCGACATCGATGTAGTCGGGCACATCGCGCTCGCCGGAATCAGATGCGAGCAGCACGATCGGAAGCTGGCGCGACTTTTCCTTGACCTCGATCACATCGCCTTCCTTCACGAGATAGGACGCGATGTTGACGCGCTTGCCGTTGACCCGGACATGGCCGTGGTTGACGAACTGGCGCGCCGAGAAAACTGTCGGAACGAATTTGGCGCGATATACGACCGTATCGAGACGGCGCTCCAGAAGGCCGACGAGCTGTTCGCCGGTATCGCCGCGGCGACGCGCGGCCTCCTGATAGTAGCGGCGGAACTGCCGCTCGCCGATATTGCCGTAATAGCCCTTGAGCCGCTGCTTCGCCATGAGCTGGGTGCCGTAGTCGGACGGCTTGCGGCGGCGCTGGCCATGCTGGCCCGGGCCATATTCGCGGCGGTTGAAGGGGCTCTTGGGACGGCCCCAGAGATTGATTCCGAGGCGTCGATCGATCTTGTGTTTTGATTCTGCCCGTTTGGACATGATTGTTCCTTGCGTGAACATGTTGTCCCGATAGGCCCCGAATGGCCAAAAGGCCAGTTTGGGGCGGGATACCGGCATCAAGTAGCCGGATCCGCATTCTCGGGAATGGGGCGGGGTTCTAGCCCAGAGGGGCGCCCCTGTCAAAAGCCCGGAGCTAGGCCGGAGGCCGGCCCACGGCCATTCAGGCCGAGCCGCTGCCGCCTTCCCCTGTGCCACGACCCGACCAGCGGGCCCCGACCAGCCGGGAGACGATCCCGTGCAGAGTCTTCACTTCCATTTCGGTCAAGGCCGCCCGTTCGAAGATATTGCGGATGTTGCGGACCATGCTCGGCCGCTTCTCAGGCACGGCAAGGAAACCGGCCACGTCCAGTTCGTGTTCGAGATGTTCGAAGAACCGGTGCAGTTCGCCCTTGGTCGCCGGAACGGTGTGGGTGGCAACGAGCTGCTCCGATGGCGCATCGGTGCCGGCCTGGAACCATTCATAGCCGACGATCATCACGGTCTGCGCGAGATTGAGCGAGGTGAAGGCCGGATTGACCGGGACCGAGATAACCGCATCGGCGAGCGCGACATCGTCGTTGTTGAGGCCGGTCCGTTCCGGACCGAACAGTACGCCCGGCCGGCCACCGCCCGTCGTGGTCGCCCGCATCGCAGCGACGGCGGCATCCGGCGTCAACACGCGCTTGATCATGCCGCGCGAACGAGCGGTGGTTGCATAGATCTCAGTCAGATCGGCGATCGCTGCTTCGGTACTCTCGAAGACACGTGCGGCATCGAGGATCGCATCGGCGCCGGCCGCATTGGCGATGGATTTTTCGTTCGGCCAGCCGTCGCGCGGTCGAACGAGACGCAGATCGGTGAGTGCACAATTGGCCATCGCGCGGGCGGCCATGCCGATGTTCTCGCCCAGCTGGGGTTGAACCAGAACGATCACCGGCGCAAGCGACATTAGCGGGCCGGGGCGACCGCGCCGTCGCGCATCAGCTTCCAGGTGATACCGTCGAACAATGCATTGAACGAGGCATCGATGATGTTCGGCGACACGCCGACCGTGCTCCAGCGCGCACCGTTGCGGTCCGCGCTCTCGATCATGACGCGGGTAACGGCGCCCGTGCCATCGCCCGGCGTGAGGATGCGCACCTTGAAATCAACCAGCCTCATATCTTCGAGCGCCGGATAGATCTCGAGCAGCGCCTTGCGCAACGCCGTATCGAGCGCATTGACCGGGCCGTTACCGGTCGCAACGGTCATACGCCGGTCGCCGCCCACCTCGATCGTGATCGTTGCCTCGGATTCCGTCACCAGCTCGCCGCGCGCGCTCCAGCGGCGGTCGTCCATGACGCGAAAGCGGATCACGCGGAAGTAATCGGGCACATGGCCGAGCGCGCGTCGCGCCAGCAGCTCGAAACTCGCCTCGGCGCCGTCATAAGCATAACCGTCATACTCACGGGCCTTCACCGTTTCGATCAGCGTACCGAGCTTGGGATCGGAAGGATCGACCTCGAGCCCGATATCGCGGAACCGGGCGAGGATATTGGCGCGGCCCGACTGGTCGGACACGACGATGTGGCGGCGGTTGCCGACGATCGCAGGCTCGATATGTTCGTAGGTGCGCGGATCCTTCTCGACCGCCGAGACATGCAGCCCGCCTTTGTGGGCGAAGGCGGAATCACCGACATAGGCGGCGTTGCGCTGCGGCGCGCGGTTCAGCCGCTCATCGAGCAGATGCGAGACATGGCGAAGCTGGGCCAGATCGCGTTCGGTGATGCCGGTCTCATAATCGGTCTTCAGCGCCAGCGTTGGAATTAGCGAGACCAGATTGGCATTGCCGCAGCGCTCGCCGAGCCCGTTCAACGTGCCCTGGATCTGGCGCACACCGCCGCGGACGGCAGCCAGGCTGTTGGCGACTGCGTTCTCGGTATCGTTATGGCAATGCACACCAAGCCTCGTACCGGGCACATGCGCCGTGACCTCGCCGACGATGCGCTCGATCTCGTGCGGCAGTGTGCCGCCGTTGGTGTCGCAGAGAACGACCCATCGTGTGCCGTTATCGTAGGCCGCCTTGATACATTCGAGCGCGTAGGCCGGATTCGCCTTGTAGCCGTCAAAGAAATGTTCCGCATCGAACATGACTTCGTCGACGCGCTGTTTGGCGAGCGCGACACTCTCGGCGATCATGTCGATATTCTCGCTGCGGGCGATCCCGAGCGCGACGTCGACATGAAAATCCCAACTCTTGCCGACCATGCAGACGGCCGGCGTCTTGGCACCGAGCAAGCCGGCGAGACCCGGATCGTTGGCGGCACTCCGGCCCGGACGGCGGGTCATGCCAAATCCGACCAGCTTCGCGCGCGTTAGTGTCGGGGGCGCGGCAAAGAAACCATTATCGGTCGGATTGGCGCCCGGCCAGCCGCCTTCGACATAGTCGACACCAAGCCGGTCGAGCGCGATCGCGATCGCCTGCTTGTCGGCAACCGAGAAATCGACGCCCTGCGTCTGCGCACCGTCGCGCAGAGTGGTGTCGAACAGATAGACGCGATTCTCGTTCATGCCGGTCTGGTCAGGTTTCGGGATCGGGCCGGCGGGAAATGGCCCCGCGCGGCCGGAAAGCGCGCCATTACTGCCTTCAGGTCGGTTGGCCGTCAACCGAGGCGGGCTGCGGGATTTACCGGCAGCCTGCCGATTTCAGTCGGCGCGGCGCCAACTGGTGCCCTGCGGCCCGTCTTCGAGCAGGATACCTTTGGCAGCGAGATCGTCGCGGATGCGGTCCGCCTCGACGAAATTGCGTGCCTTGCGGGCAGCGATCCGCGCGGCGATCTGGGCATCGATCCAGGCGGTATCGTCCGCGCCGGCCGCGGCGCGCTGGAACCATTCTTCCGGATCGGCCTCGAGCAGGCCGAGCAGCGAGGCCGAGGCCCGCAATTCGCCGCCCAGCTTCGCCCGATCTGCCGGGCGCTCTGCCTTGTTGAGCGCGGTCATCGCCTCATAGAGATGCGAGAGCGCGAGTGGCGTGTTGAGGTCGTCTTCCAGCGCCGCGAGCACCGGCAAAGACGGTTTGCTATCGCTTGCCAGTGCCGACTGTCCCTCGCGCAGGGCGCCGTAGAGCCGGTCGAGCTGCTGCTTCGCCTGCCGCAGCCCATCGTCGGTGATGTCGATCGGCTGGCGATAATGCGCGGTGAGCAACGCCAGGCGAATGGCTTCGCCGCGATGGCCCTCTTCCAGCAACTGACGCACGGTGAAGAAGTTGCCGAGCGACTTCGACATCTTCTCGCCGTTCACCTGCACGAAACCGTTATGCATCCAGTAGCGTGCCAGCGGTGCGTCGTTATGTGCGCAGCGGCCCTGGGCGATTTCGTTCTCGTGATGCGGAAAGATCAGATCGATGCCGCCGCCATGAATATCGAACGTGATGCCGAGCAGCTCTTTCGCCATCGCGGAACATTCGATATGCCAGCCCGGTCGGCCGCGACCCCAGGGGCTGTCCCAGCCCGGCTGTTCCGGCGTGCTCGGCTTCCAAAGCACGAAATCGGCCGGATGCTTCTTGTAGGGCGCGACCTCGACCCGCGCGCCGGCGATCATGTCGTCGAGGCTGCGGCGCGAGAGCTCGCCGTAGTTCCTCATCGCCGGCACATGAAACAGCACATGGCCTTCGGCTTCGTAGGCGCAGCCTTTGTCAATCAGCGTGCCTATCATGGCGACCATCGGCGGGATCGTCTCGGTGCAGCGCGGCTGCTGCGTCGGCGTCAGGGCGCCGAGTGCCGCCATATCGTCCTGATAGGCCTGCAAAGTGCGTTCAGTAAGTGCGCGGATCGGCTCGCCATTCTCTTTGGCTGCGGCAATGATCTTGTCGTCGACGTCGGTGACGTTGCGTACATAGGTCACGTGGCTTTCGCCATAGACGTGACGCAACAGCCTGAACAAAACATCAAACACCACCACAGGCCGCGCATTGCCGATATGCGCGAAGTCGTAGACCGTCGGGCCACAGACATAGAACCGCACGTTCGCCGGATCGAGCGGTTCGAACGCCTCCTTGCGGCGGCTCAGCGTATTGTGAATCTGGATCGGCATAATCTCTCCGGCCAAGCGCGCGCGACCCTAGCAGCGGCCCCAAACCGGCTCAAGGCAGCGCGGCCGCATCAGCCCGCCGGATCGAGGCGCCGCCGCGAGCGTTCCGCACCAATCAGTGGCAGTAACGCCGCCATCTCCGGCCCCGCGTCGCGGCCGGTCAGCGCGAGACGCAGCGGCCGGAACAGGGCACGTCCCTTGCGGCCGGTCTTTTCCTTGAGCGCATTGGTCCAGCGCGACCAGGTGTCGCGATCCCATGGTTCCGGCGCTAACAGGGCAGCAGCCTCGGCCAGAAATTCCGGTTCGTCGCGCAGCGGCTCGATCTCGCCGTAACAAACCGCAACCCAGTCCGCCGCGTCCGAAAGTCGCGCGACATTGCCGCGAATTGCGAGCCAGAGCGGTTCGTCGCAACCGAGCGGCGCGAGCCGGTCGGCCACGCGGTCATAGTCGTAACCGTGCAGCACCCGGGCATTGATCGCCGCCAGCGCCGCCGGATCGTAGCGCGGCGCACCGCGACCGAAATGTCCGATATCGAACTGCGCCGCCAACGCGTCGAGAGAGGTTGCGAGCGCATCCTTCTCGCCGCCGGCGCTGCCAATGCCGGCAAGATAGGCCGCGAGCGCCAGCGGCTCGATGCCGTCGTCGCGCAGATGGGCGGTGGAAAGACTGTTGAGCCGCTTCGAGAGCAGCGCACCCGTCGCATCGGCGAGCAACGGCAGATGGCCGAACGATGGCGTCTTGCCGCTGAGCGCAAGAAAGATCTGGATCTGCGCTGCGGTGTTCGTCACATGATCGTGGCCGCGGATCACCTGAGTGATATCGAGATCGATGTCGTCGACGACCGAAGGCAAGGTGTAGAGAAACGATCCGTCGTCGCGCACCAGCACCGGATCGCTCTGGCTCGCCGCATCGATCCGCTCCGGGCCGCGCACCAGATCGGTCCATTCGACCGGCTCGCGATCGAGCCTGAAGCGCCAATGCGGGCGGCGCCCTTCGGCTTCGAGCCGCTGCCGATCGCTCTCGTCCAGCGCCAGCGCGGCGCGATCATAGATCGGCGGCTTCCCGGCCTGGAGCTGCGCCTTGCGCCGGAGCGCCAGTTCCTCCGGCGTCTCATAGCAAGGATAGAGCCGGCCGGATGCTTTCAGCCGTTCGGCCGCGGCACTGTAGAGAGGAACGCGCGCCGACTGCCGCGCCTCCTCCGCCCAGTCGAGCCCGAGCCAGCGCAGATCTTCGCGGATCGAGTGCTCGAATTCGGGGCGCGAGCGCTGGACATCGGTGTCGTCGAGCCGCAGCACGAACGCACCGCCGTGACGGCGTGCCTGCAGCCAGTTCGCGAGCGCGACATAGAGATTGCCGACATGCAGCCGGCCGGTCGGGCTCGGCGCAAAGCGCACGCGCAGGTTCGCGGCGGGGGTCATCGCATCACCCCGCGCGGGGCCGGAAACGATTGGTGATCGGATAGCGCCGGTCGCGGCCGAAGGAACGGCGCGTGATCTTGACGCCGGGCGGCGCCTGACGCCGCTTGTATTCGGCCGCATCGAGCATGTTCCAGACGCGCACCACGGTGGCAGCCTGGTGGCCGCGCGCGACGATTTCGTCGATCCCGAGATCGCGCTCGATCAGACATTCGAGGATGTCGTCGAGTTTGTCATAGGGCGGCAACGAATCCTGGTCGGTCTGGTTCGGCTTCAATTCGGCGGTGGGCGGACGGGTGATGGTCCGCTCGGGAATGACGCGCCCCTCCGGTCCCAGCGCACCATGCGGCCGCGCCTTGTTGCGCCAGCGCGACAAGGCAAACACGCTGGTCTTGTATACGTCCTTCAGCACGGAATAGCCGCCGCACATATCGCCATAGAGCGTCGCATAGCCGACCGACATTTCCGACTTGTTGCCGGTCGAGAGCACCATATGGCCGAACTTGTTCGAGATCGCCATCAGGAGCACGCCGCGGCTGCGCGCCTGGATGTTTTCTTCCGTGGTATCGGGCGCACGGCCGGCGAAGATCGGGTCCAGGATATCGCCGAAGGCGTTCATCGGCGCCTCGATCGACAGCACGTCGTGGCGGATACCGAGCAGACGCGCGCATTCGGCCGCGTCCTCGAAGCTCGCGTCGCTGGTGTAGGGCGAGGCCATCATCACCGACCAGACGCGATCGGCACCGAGCGCATCGACCGCGACGGCGGCGCTGAGCGCCGAATCGATGCCGCCGGACAGGCCGATCACGACGCCAGGAAAGCGGTTCTTGGCAACGTAGTCGCGCAAGCCGAGGCAGAGTGCGCTGTAGATCTCTTCGTCGCCCTCGACCACCCGCGCGATCGTGCCCTCGCGGCAGCGCCAGTCGTCGCCCTCGCGCTGCCAGCGCGTCAGGCCGACATGCTCGCGGAAGGTCGGCAGCTGCGCCTTCAGAATGCCGTCCGGATCGAGCACGAACGAGCCGCCATCGAAAATCAATTCGTCCTGGCCGCAGATCTGGTTCACATAAATGAGTGGCAGGCCGTGCGCCGCGACGCGCGCGCCGGCAAGCTGAAAGCGCTCGTCATGCTTGTCCCGTTCATAGGGACTGCCGTTGATCACGATCAGGATTTCTGCGCCGCTTTCGGCCAATGTCTCGCTGACATCGGGCGTCCACATATCCTCGCAGACCATGACGCCGAGCCGAACACCACGAAACGCAATCGGCCCTTGCGGCGGCGCGGCGGAAAAAACCCGCTTCTCGTCGAATACGCCGTAGTTCGGCAGATCGACCTTGCGACGGATCGCAGCCACCTTCCCGCCGTCGAGCAGCAACGCCGCGTTATAGATCCGTCCATCCTCGGCCCAGGGGCAACCGACCAGCATCGCGGGACCGCCATCGGCAGTATCGGCAGCGAGCTCTTCGGCCGCCTCGCGGCAGCGCGCCTGAAAAAACGGCTTCAGAACCAGGTCTTCCGGCGGATAGCCGCTGACCACCAGTTCGGAGGCGACCAGCAGCTCGGCGCCATTGCGCGCCGCCTCGGCCCGGGCGTCGCGCAGGCGTGCGACATTGCCATCGAGGTCGCCCACGACGGGGTTGAGCTGGGCCAGCGCGATGGCGAGACTGTCGGTCATGCGGATCTAGATGTAGCGCAGCCCCTGCCTTACAACCAAGGTCCTGCGATCCGGTGCAACAAAGCGGCCCGAGAGGAAGAGACCATGGCGGATTCCGGCCTTACCAAAGAGATCATGGCGGCGGTCGATACCGGTTTCGATTCGCAGCTCGCCTTCACCCGCGATCTGACCGCGATTCCCTCTCTGCGGGGTCGCGAGGCGCCGGCACAGGATTTCATGGCCCGGGCCTATCGCGAGCGCGGGCTCGCGGTCGACCGCTGGAAGATCGACGTGAAAGACATCCAGCATCTGCCCGGCTTCTCGCCCGTCATGGTCAGCTACGACGATGCATGGAACGTCGTCGGCAGCCACCGGCCGCGTGAAACCAAGGGCCGCTCTCTGATCCTGAACGGGCATATCGACGTGGTCCCGACCGGGCCGGCCGACATGTGGGTGAAACCGCCGTTCGAACCGCATGTCGAAGGCAACTGGCTCTATGGCCGCGGCGCCGGCGACATGAAGGCGGGGTTGGCCGCGGGGATGTTCGCGCTCGATGCCCTGCGCCGCGTCGGCTATCAGCCGGCAGCCGACGTCTACCTGCAATCCGTCGTCGAAGAAGAATGCACCGGCAATGGTGCGCTCGCCTGCCTGCAGCGCGGCTATCGTGCCGATGCCGCCCTCATTCCCGAACCGACCAGCGATACGCTGGTCGCGGCGCAGGTCGGCGTCATGTGGTTCCAGGTCAAGATCAAGGGCCGTCCGGTCCATGTGTCGGTCGCCGGCACCGGCGCCAATGCGATCGAAGCCGCTTATCCGATCATGGCGGCACTGCACGAGCTCGAGGCGAAATGGAATGCGGACAAACATGCCGCGTTCCACGCGGTCCATCATCCGCTGAACTTCGTGGTCAGCCGGATCGAGGGCGGCGACTGGACGTCGAGCGTACCGGCCTGGTGCACGTTCGACATGCGGATCGGCATCTATCCGGGCATGGATCTGAAGACGGTTCGCGAAGCGGTCGAGCAGACCGTTTCATCCGCCGCACGCCGCGATTCATATCTCTCGAACAGTCCGCCGGAGATCGTCTATCACGGCTTCCAGGCGGAAGGGTATGTGCTTGAGAATGCGGAAGAACCGATCGGAGTATTGGAACGCGCCCATGGCGCCGCGACCGGCACCGCACTCGAGCAATACGCGATCACCGGCACGACCGATGCACGATTCTTCGGGCTTTATGCCGATATCCCGGCGTTGGTCTACGGACCGACATCCGAGAGCATCCACGGATACGACGAGCGCGTCGATATCGCATCGACCCGGCGCGTCACCCAGGCGATCGCGCTCTTCGTGGCCGAATGGTGCGGGCTGGAGAAGCTCGCAGCCTGACGGGAACGCGCTATTCCTTGTCGGCGTCGAGGCGACGCAGCAGGAACTCGCGCCCGACCTTGACCCGCGGCGTGCCGTCATAGGCGACGATGTCGGCCGTCGCATAGGTCTCGGGCCAGCGATGCGGCAGATAGGAGCCGGTGCCGATCACGTCGATCGGAGCGCTGGCTTCGGCCATCAGTTTGCATTTCGCCGGGTCGAAGCCCGATGACGCGACCAGTTTCACGTCGCGGAAACCGGCCTCGTCGAGCGCACCGCGCATATGGAAGCAGGCCGCCGCCGAGACGCCGCCGCCGACCAGATAGCGCAGCTCGGATTCGCTGCGATAGCCGCGGATCGCATGCGGCGCGTGACGATCGAGCACTGCGTATGAGCGCGGCGGATCGAGCCCCTCGATGAAGCGGCTGCCGGGCGTGTCGATTCGCACCGAGAGGCGACCGGCCTTCGCGAGTTCCGGAAAACGCCGGCAGACGGCAATCGTATCGGTCACTTCCTGCGCGAAGTAATCGACCAGCACGGTCATGTCGTCGTTCGGAAAGGCCTCGTGCATCATCTCGGCCGCGCGCACGGTCGAACCGGCATAGCCGATCAGCGCATGCGGCATGGTACCCATGCCATCGCGCTTGCCGAAATAATGCGCAGTCGCCTGGGTCGCATTGCCGATGAAGCCCTTGGCGCCGACCTTGCGCCGCGCGCGATCCGACCCGACGCTCGCGGCATAGGCCATGAGCTCGGCCATCTCGAGACCGGCGCAATGTCGTGCATCCATCGCAAGGAAGGCGACGCGCGGCAGATCGGCGCACATCGTATAGGCATTGAACGCGGCGACGCAGGCCGGGCCGATCTTCTGCAGGAAGATCGTCTCGAGATCGACGAGCTGCACGAACGAGCCGGTGATATAGAGAATAACTTCACCGGCGCCGACCCAGCGCCCTTCCTGATACATGACCTCGATCTTGAACGAGGTACTGCGCGCCTTCGCGACCGCGTTAAGCCATTCGATGGCCAAACGCGGCGCCGAGATCACCGGACGCCGCATGAAAACGGCGTAGGTGACCGGCATGTCGCCGAAACGGGCGACGGTCTCTTTCGTCTTCAGAAAGTAATGATCCGTCCAGGCAGGAATCTGATCCGGTTCCGGAATCATCGCCCCGCCCTCTTCTATTTCGTTACGAAGCTTCGGCGAGACGACGGCCGTTGCTCAGGCGCTCGGTCTTGAGCGATTCCGCGAGCAGGAAAGCAAGCTCGATCGACTGCGACGCATTGAGACGCGGATCGCAATGGGTGTGATAGCGATCGGCAAGCGCCTGCTCGGTGATCGCCTGCGCGCCTCCGATACATTCGGTCACGTCCTGCCCGGTCATCTCGACATGGACGCCGCCGGCATGCGTGCCTTCGGCCCGATGGACCTCGAAGAAGCCGCGCACCTCGGCCAGAATCCGGTCGAACGGCCGCGTCTTGTAGCCGGTCGAGGATTTGACGGTATTGCCGTGCATCGGATCGCTCGACCAGACAACCTTGGCGCCCTCGCGCGTGACCGCGCGGATCAACCCGGGCAGTTTCTCGCCGATCTTGTCGTGACCCATGCGGCAGATCAGCGTCAGGCGGCCCGGGATGTTCTTCGGGTTCAGGATGTGGATCAGGCGCAGGAGGTCGTCGGGATCCAGCGACGGCCCGCATTTCAGGCCGATCGGATTGTCGACGCCGCGCAGGAACTCGATATGTGCGCTGTCGTAATTGCGCGTGCGATCGCCGATCCACAGCATATGGGCCGAGCAATCGTACCAGCGGCCGGTCAGGCTATCGACGCGGGTCAGCGCCTGCTCGTACCAGAGCAGGAGCGCTTCGTGGCTGGTGAAGAAATCGGTCTCGCGGATCTGTGGCGCGGTTTCCGCCGTCAGGCCACAGGCCTCCATGAAGTTCAGCGTCTCGGAGAGACGATCCGCCAGTTCCGCATAGCGATGGCCCTGCGGGCTGTCGGCGACGAAATCGAGCGTCCAGCGATGCACCTTGTGCAGATCGGCAAAACCGCCCTGCGCGAAAGCACGCAGGAGATTGAGCGTCGCCGCCGCCTGGTTGTAAGCGCGCAGCAGCCGCTCCGGATCGGGCTGGCGCGAGGCCAGATCGAAATCGATCGCATTGACGATGTCGCCGCGATAGCTCGGCAGCTCGACATCGCCCTGCTTCTCGGTCGGGGTCGAGCGCGGCTTGGCGAACTGGCCGGCCATGCGACCGACCTTCACGACCGGCAACGCCGCGCCGAAGGTCAGCACGATCGCCATCTGCAGCAGAACGCGGAAGGTATCGCGGATGTTGTTGGCATGGAATTCGGCGAAGCTTTCCGCGCAGTCGCCGCCCTGAAGCAGGAAAGCCTTGCCATCGGCCACGCGGCCGAGCGCATCCGTGAGGCGCCGCGCCTCGCCGGCAAAAACCAGCGGCGGATAGGTGCGCAAGGTCGCCTCGACCGCTGCGAGGCGGTCGGCATCCGGGTACTCCGGCATCTGGCTGATCGGCTTTGAGCGCCAGCTATCCGGGCTCCAGGTGGCAGTCATCGTCGTATCCTTTCGCGGCTGCGGCCCGTTCACGAGGGGGCCGGCGAACCGAAGCGCATGCGTATACGCCCGAAGCGAACAAAGGGTCAACCGCGGCAGCCCGGAGCCGGTTAGTGGAAACGCTCGGAAAAGATAACTTTTTCAACGACCTGCGGACCGAGGCGACCGGCGTGGCGGCGCGCGGCCGTCGACGACGCGTTTACTCCGCTGCGGCCTCGGCCGGATCGGGCAAGGGCGTGCGGAGGGTGACGAATTCTTCCGCCGCGGTCGGGTGGATCGCGACGGTCTCGTCGAGCTGGCGCTTGGTGAGGCCGAGCTTCACCGCGATCGCGATGCCCTGGATGATCTCGGGCGCATCCATGCCAACCATATGAGCGCCCAGCACGCGCTGCGAGGCACGGTCAACGATGAGCTTGACGAGGGTACGCTCGGTGCGCGCGGTCATCGTGTGCTTCAGCGGTTTGAAATCCGCCTTGTAGATGTCGACTGCGCCGAAACGCCGTCGCGCCTCGGCCTCGCCGAGCCCGACCGACCCGACCGGCGGATGCGAGAATACCGCCGAGGGAATGTTGTCGTGGTCGACGGACCAGGGGCGCTTGCCGAAAACCGTATCGGCGAAGGCAACACCCTCGCGGATTGCGACCGGCGTCAGGTTGGCGCGATTGGTGCAGTCGCCGATCGAATAGATGTTCTCGACCGCGGTGCGCGACAACGGATCGACCTTGACCGCGCCGTCCACATCGAGTTCGACGCCGATCGCCTCGAGACCGAGGCTCTGGGTATTCGGAACGCGACCGGTCGCGAACATGACGACGTCGCTTTCGAGCGCGGTGCCGCCGGTCAGCGAAACATGAATGCCGGCGGGCGATTTCATCAGCCGCACCGGATCTTCGTAGACGCGGATATCGACGCCCTTCTTGGCCATCTCGGTTGCGGTGAAACGGCGCACATCGTCGTCGAAGCCGCGCAGGATCTGGTCGCGGCGATAGGTGACGATGACCTCGCTGCCGAGCCCGTTGAAGATGCTGGCGAACTCCAGCGCCACATAGCCGCCACCGACAATAAGAACGCGTTTGGGCAAGGTCTCGAGATAAAACGCCTCGTTGGAGGTGATGCCTAGCTCGGCGCCGGGGATTTCCGGTTTGATCGGATGGCCGCCAACCGCGATGAGCACATACTCGGCCGTGATGCGCCGATCGCCGAGGCGAATGGTATGCGCATCTTCCAGGACGGCGCGCGTCTCGAAAACGGTCACACCGGAATTCTTGAGCAGATCCTTGTAGATCCCGTTCAACCGGTCGATCTCGCGATCCTTGTTCGCGATCAGGCGGCCCCAATCGAACTGCACGCCCTCAACGGTCCAGCCGTAATTGACGGCGTCCTCGAAATCCTCGTGAAAATGCGCGCCATAGGAGAGCAGTTTCTTCGGCACGCAGCCGCGGATGACGCAGGTTCCGCCGACGCGATACTCCTCGGCGATCGCGACCCGCGCGCCATAACCGGCCGACATGCGCGCGGCGCGAACGCCGCCCGAGCCGGCACCGATAACGAAGAGATCGTAGTCGTAGCGGCTCGGCATCGCGCCTCTCATCCCGAATGGGGCGCGAGCGACCGCCAGCGCCGCCACAGGAGATAAGCGATCGGCAGCAAGGTTGCCAGAGGGCCGGCAATCGCGATTGCGGGATGACCGAACGGCCATGGCATGACGATGGCATAGGCCTCGTCGGGTGCGACGAAGCTCAACAGCATCGGCAGGATGCCGTAATTGACCGCGAGCAGGATCGCGGCGGCCACGTCGGGCGAGCGGGTCTTCGGCGACATGTTGAGCCAGAGCACGAGGGCCGTGTCGCGCAGCATGAACAGAATCGCGGCAACCGACCAGGCCAGCAGCGAGCCGCCCCCGATGCTGTCTCGATCGGTGAAATCGTCGTAGAGATCGAACATTTCGTAGGTTTGCGCATCGGGCGACGACATCGCCCAGACGACGATCAAAACGGCGGCAAGCACGAACGAGAACAGCCAGGACGGAAACAGCCGCGCTGCGCGTCCGATATCGCCGCCGGCGATGGCGCGCAGGAACCAGCGCAAACGGATGCCGTCTTTCCCGTCGCAGAGCAGCGCCGCATAGAAGAGCGCAACAGACACAATCGCCGCACCCATGAGTGCCATCGACGGCGATTCACCCCGCTCGAGCGGCAACAGGAAGCCCAGTAGATAAGCGAGCACGAAAGCCGACACAGCCGGCCAGCCCCAGGGCCAGGTCGGCTTCTGTAGTTCGCCGCACATCGCGCGATAGACGCCGAAGCCGAGCCACAAAGCGAGCGCCGCCTGCGTCGCCAGCAGGAACATCGGTTCGGCGATGCGCTCGCCATACCAGAGGACGGTGTAGGGGTGGTCGACCGTGAATTCGTCGAGAAAACCCCCGGCCGTGCTCGATGCCAGAAGCCCGACCGCGACACCGGCCGCCTGCGCCATGAACGACGCACGCCGCCCCGGATCGCGCGGCCGGCGCAGGTGCAGCAGCACGACCAGAAACGATGTCAGCATCGCGGCCATGCCGACGAACAGCAGCTCGAGGGCAAGACGCAACCGCTCCATCACTTCCGCCGGCTCGATCCCGGCGAGCGTCGCAACCGCGAGGCAGATCAGGCTCGCGTACCAGACATAAGCGGTGCCGCCGACGAACTTGCCCCAGCTCATCGACCAGGGGCCGAGGGCAGTCATGCGCTGGGCGTCCCAGGTGCCGCCGGTGATCTCGTCGGCGAGCGCGTTCGCTGCGCGGCGCGTGCCCCAGAGCAGCACCAGCGCGAGAAAGATGTAACGGGCGGCGAACCGTACCTCGTCCACGGAGCGGCCCGCGATGTACCAGACCAGCAGAAGAACGATCGTGAGGAGAATGGGCACGATCAGCAGGCGCGAGGGCGTCAGCTCGATCCAGAGATTGCGGCGGAGTTCCGGGTTCATGCCGTCATCCCTTCGCGCAGAAGGGCGAGATAGGCATCCTGCAGGCCGCCGCTCACCGGCCCGAACGCAGCGACGGCAAGCCCGGCTTCGATCAGGCGGCGCAGCAACGCAGCCTCTTCGGCCGGACCGCCTTCGATGCCGAAACGCGCTTCGAGGCCGGCCAGCTCGACGATGCCGTTCGGATCGATCTCGGCGACGATCGCATCGAGACGTGCATCCGGCGCAACGAGGCGGATATGGAGCAATCGTCGCTGCCCGACGTCGGTGCCGGTCAGCGCGCGATGCTCGACCACGCGACCGTTATCGATCACCAGCATATGCGTCGAATAATCCTCGAGCTCGGCGAGGATGTGCGACGAGACCACCAAGGTCATGCCGGCATCGCGCAGCTCGCGAAAAACCGCCGACAGAGAAACGCGCGCCGCGGGATCGAGACCGGAGGCCGGCTCGTCGAGCATCACGAAGGGCGGCTCGTGAATGATGGTCTGGGCGATCGCAAGGCGCTGGCGCAGGCCGCGCGACAGCGTGCCGGCGCGATCGTTGAGCCGGTCGACGATGCCCATGCGCGCCGCGGCCCGCTCGATCGCCGCCGCGCGATGTGTTGAATCGATGCCGAGTGCGCGGGCGCGATAATCGAGACAGCGCCGAACTGTCAGCTCGCGATAGAGGCCGAAGAAATCGGCCAAATAGCCCATGCGCTGATGCGCGCGACGGGGCGCCGCGTGCACATCGATGCCGTCGACGATGACATGGCCCGCAGCAGGCAGCGCGAGAGCCGCGATGCAGTTGAGCAAGGTCGTCTTGCCGGCACCGTTCGGGCCGACCAGCGCCGTGATCGTGCCGCGCTCGATCGTCAGCGACACGTCGGCAAGCGCGCGGCGGCCCGGATAGTCGAAAACCAGATTCTCGACCGTTACCAGCGGGCCGACAGCGTCGTGCGCAATGTCGCTCACGGTTGCATCATCCCCCGCTGCGCGGTTCAGCCAACGGCTCGGGGCCGACGCGCACCATCATCTTGCCATGGTTGGCGCCGCGCAGCAGACGCATCAGCGCTTCGGGTGCGTTTTCGAGCCCGTCGACGATTTCCTCGCGGCTGTTGATCTTGCCGTCTCGATACCAATCGGCGAGCTGCGCCGCCGCTTCGCGGAAGCGCTCGATGTGATCGAGCACCAGAAACCCTTCCATGCGCGCGCGCTTGATCAGGAACTGCCGGTTCCAGCGCGGCCCCTCCGGCGTCGGATCGGACGGCTGGGCGATCGTGCCGCAGATCACCATCCGGGCGCCGACATTGAGATTCTCGACGACCGCATCGGCGATCGCGCCGCCGGTATTGTCGAAGTAAATGTCGACGCCGTGCGGTGCCGCATTGTGAATCGTGCGCGGGAGATCGTCCACCGCCTTGTAGTTGATCGCCGCGTCGTAACCGAACTCGGAAACGCAGAGCCCGACTTTGTCGGCATGGCCGGTCAAGCCGACCGTATGGCAGCCCAGCATCTTCGCGATCTGTCCGACGGTCGATCCGACGGCGCCGGCGGCGGTCGAGACCACGACCGTCTCACCCTCTTTCGGTTTGCCGATCTCCATCAGGCCGAGATAGGCGGTGACGCCGGTGAGACCAAGCAGCGACAGATTGAGCGGCAGCGGACCGTGCGCGGGATCAGCCCGGCGCACGATGTCCGTGCCGTCCGAGATCGCCCATTCGCGCCAGCCCTGCCGGCCATAGACGAGCTCACCCGTCGCGAAATCCGGATGATTCGATGCGACGATTTCGCCCAGCGTGAAACCGGGCATGACCGCGCCGAGCGGCACCGGATCGCGATAGTTCGGCGCCTCGGCGATCCAGCCGCGCATCGCCGGATCGATCGAGAGATAGATGACGCGGATCAGCAGTTCGTTGGCGCCGGGCTGCGGCCGTTCGGCCGCCTCGATGGCAAAGCAATCGACGTCGACGCCGGCGGCGCCGGGTCGCGCAACCAGCCTGATCTGTCGATTGGCCGCCGCCATGCGGATCCTCCGAGCGTCCATGCCTGCGCTCTCGTTTAGATCACGAAACAAGGATCGTCGTCCACCGGACGCGCTCTTCCGGGGACGCACGAAAAAGGGGCGCGACCCGCAGGCCGCGCCCCTCTCTGAGATGTCGAAAACGCGATGGAAGCGCGACCGATCAGATCCCGCCCATGCACAGATATTTGATTTCGAGGAAGTCATCCATGCCGTATTTCGAACCTTCGCGGCCAAAACCGGATTCCTTGATGCCGCCGAACGGCGCCACTTCGGTCGAGATGATGCCAGTGTTGATGCCGACGATGCCCGATTCGATCGCCTCGGCGACGCGCCACACGCGACCGAGATCGCGCGCATAGAAGTACGCGGCAAGGCCGAACTCGGTATCGTTCGCCATCGTGATCGCCTCGTCTTCGGTCTTGAAGCGGAAGAGCGGCGCGACCGGGCCGAATGTCTCTTCGCGCGCGACCGCCATCTTGTTCGTCACGTCGGCGAGCACGGTCGGCTGGTAGAACGTGCCGCCAAGATCGTGACGCTTGCCGCCGACGACGATGCGCGCGCCCTTGCCCACAGCGTCGGCCACATGTTCCTCGACCTTCTCGATGGCGCCGGTGTCGATCAGCGGACCCTGATTGACGCCATCCTCGAGCCCGTTGCCGACCTTGAGCTTGCGCACCGCCGTCGCGAGCTTTTCGGCGAAGGCCTCGTAGACGCCGTCCTGCACGATCAGGCGGTTGGCGCAGACGCAAGTCTGGCCGGTATTGCGGAACTTCGACATCATCGCGCCTTCGACCGCCGCATCGAGATCGGCATCGTCGAACACGATGAACGGCGCGTTACCGCCGAGCTCCATCGAAACCTTCTTCACCGTATCGGCACATTGCTTGATCAGCAGCTTGCCGACCTCGGTCGAGCCGGTGAAGGAGAGCTTGCGCACGATCGGGTTCGAGGTCATCTCGCCGCCGATTTCCTTCGACGAGCCGGTGACGATGTTGATCACGCCCGGCGGGAAGCCGGCCCGCTCGGCGAGTTCGGCGAGCGCGAAGGCCGAAAAGGGTGTCATGGTTGCGGGCTTGATCACGACGGTGCAACCGGCGGCCAGCGCTGGCGCGCATTTGCGGGTGATCATCGCGTTCGGGAAGTTCCACGGCGTGATGGCCGCCACGACGCCGATCGGCTGTTTGATCACGACGAGGCGCTTGTCGCCCTGATGCTGGGGAATGACGTCGCCGTAGATGCGCTTTGCCTCTTCCGCAAACCATTCGATGAAGCTCGCGCCGTAGACCACCTCGCCGCGCGATTCCGCCAGCGGCTTGCCCTGTTCGGCCGTCATGAGGATCGCGAGATCCTCCTGGTTCTCGAGGATCAGGTTGAACCATTTGCGCAGCAGCCCGGCACGCTCCTTCGCGAGCATCTTGCGCCATTTTGGCCAGGCGGCGTTCGCTGCCTCGATCGCGGCGCGCGTTTCCTCGGTGCCCATCAGCGGCACCGTGCCGAGCACCTCGCCGGTCGCAGGGTTGGAGACGTTGACCGTCTTGCCGGATTTCGCATCGGTCCACTTGCCGTTCACATAGGCCTGCTGCCGGAACAGGCTCCTGTCCTTGAGCGGCAAAGCGGCGGCAACGGATTTCACGGCCTGGTTCATCGCGGATGTCCTCGCTGGTTCTGCAATTCGACGTGTCGGTCGACGGGATTGGGCCGGACTATAGCGGCGCGCGCCGCGGTTTCAATCGCAACCGGGGTTGTTGGTAACGAGGGGGCAAGAAACGCGCGTCAGCCGGCGATCTTAATCTAACGTATATACGTTTAACGCGTAATATCGTGGAAAACCTGCACGCCATTGGGGTCGTTCCGGACCATCACCCATCACCCAAAGATCGGCGGCTTTACGAAGCCCACCGCGACGATCGGCCCCAGTTCTTCTTGGAAGATAGCGTCAGACAATTTTTTAGATCCCCATTACGTCGACTTCCGACATTCTTTCGTAAAGCACTGGCAGGTCCACCGATCGAATCCGAAACTGACTTCGCCGTTTTACTAAAGGCCTCGGTCCGCGCTCGTTCTCAAGTTTTATCCCCGGATCATAATAAACCTGACCTGCCGCGAGAGCCCTAACAAACAGGTTGAAGTTTGTGTCCTCGGCTAACCGCACGACCCTCCCGTACCGATACTGTCGTTCTGGTTCGGTCCTAACCTCCCCGGGTACATACACGGCTTGAGCGTGCTTGCGATTCCAAATTTGAAGCAGAGCCGTAAAGCCCCAAGATGCAGCCACAGCACCTGAATGCGTGAACAGACATAACGATCCACCAGGATCGGTGATCTTTTGCGTCGCACAATCGAAACCAACCAGCGCAAGCGTTAGATTCGTAGTCAGATGTTGCTCGCCCGCTCTGTGGATTCCTCCAAAGTTTAGCCGATCTTCACGGCCGCGCTGGTCCTTGTACCCAAACTCCCTGATAAAGGCCTCGACGCCGTTTTCCTTGTACATTCCACCTGTCGGTTCTGGCGTCATCAACGTGATTACCTTCGAGGCAGGCGTACGTGCGAAATTTTTTACTTGGCTCGCCTTAACTTCCCAACCCTCGAAATCCGGTTCAGCCTTCCCATTGCGGGAGACACCAAGCTCAGCTTCAAGCGTATAACCAACGCACTGACCGCTCGCGCATGGGACAAACGTTCCATCCATCCTTAGAGCCCGGGAAGTGATCCAGTCCCGAATATGAATTCTGCGCAATTCGCTGAGAAGAATTCCCCGACTGGACGCTTCGCGAGCTTCAAGGGGCACACGCCGGAATACGCCGATTGATTCCAACGTCCCCAATGCCGCAATGGCACGCGCGATTTGACTATCCGGACCGGCACACCAACCGATGATTCGGCGATCACCCGTAATTCCGAGCAACAAAAGCCGTCCCGGCATTCGCGTAGTCAGAAGAAATGAAGGGGCATTTTGTGCACCTCGAAGAAATCCCGAGCTACGAACCTCTGGGTACTGCGGATAAAGGATTAGTTGCGCGTACGGGGCAGGAGCACTTGTTCCGTCCGGTTGTAACCACTCCAGAGGAAGTGGCGCTTTCATGATTCGATTACCCTTGTCGGTCTCGTCCAGAGTGACGTTTCCCGACGGCAGGATGTTCGTTACCTCCATACTACCCGACAGGTAGAGTTGATTTTTTGAATTGTCGTTTGGAGCCAGCTCTTTTAGCAGCAGCCGTTTGACTCCGAGCGTTGCCAGCATATTCCGAAGCTGGTCAAGCGATAGGTTAGGTAAGGGCGCCTTCTTCGCCGCCATTTTTCATTCTGTCCCGGAAATCACAAGGTTTCCGCTTCCATGCTTCAACCAATGTTTCGTTTGCCTGAGCACGTCCTTCAATTGACGTCGCGTACGGCCTTTAAGGGCGCACTCCCATATTGTACCAATCCGCCAACCATCGTTCGCTAGCTGCCAAATTGCCTTGCTATCCCGTTGAGCGTTTCCGGCGATCTTGTTACGCCAAAACTCCGTGCGAGTGCTGGGCATCTTGAAGAGGTGGCAATCGTGGCCATGCCAAAAGCAACCATGTACGAAAATTATAGCGCGCCATTTGGCAAGCACTATATCGGGTTGTCCCGGAAGGTTCCGAGCATGCAATCTGTAGCGAAAACCAAGGCGATGCAGTCCGGTACGGAGGAGGATTTCGGGCTTCGTATCCTTCCCCTTAATGCCGGACATCATCCGGCTGCGTGTCTCCCGATTAACGATATCAGGCAACCGCCCTTGTTTCCTTTCCGGTATCTGCAAAATCTACCGTCCTAACGCCACTGATCCACGGCGCCAAGTGCCTCGCCACTGCCTCTACAACTGGAACTACGACAGCATTGCCGAATTGCTTATATGCTTGTGTATCGGAAACGGGAATCAGGAACCGTGATCCACCTGGTTTCTCAAAACCCATAAGCCGTGCGCATTCTCGCGGAGTTAGACGCCGCGGGTTTTTACGCCCCCCTTGCCGGACAAGAATTTCGGAGCCGTCCTTATAATATCTGGCTGAAAGCGTCCGCGCGATATCCTCTCTTCCGACGAGACCAAAGCCAAATCCATTCCCTTTCGCACGATGCTTCTCAGCATACTCTTGAAGGTAGCCCCACAAATGATTGGACAGTGTGTACTTCGATAGAACACGACCATTACCTAGCTCGATATATCGGAGATCTGCATTCTCGCTTCCGTCCTCAGGATGAAGAATCGTCGCGAGCCGCGGTCCTTGAGTTGGATCAGGTAGCGTCAAATCATCGAACGAAAATTTGTTGGATTTTCGAAAGCCAACAATAAGAATCCGCTCGCGATGTTGCGGAACAAAAGATCGTGCATCAATGACGCGTGTGTGAATGTGATAACCCAGATCCACACTAAGGGAACGGCGAATCACTTCAAACGTACGGCCCTTATCATGGCTCAACAGATTCTTGACGTTTTCGAGTACAAAGACCTTAGGACGGTGATGCTCAATTATTCGTGCTACATCAAAAAAAAGTGTGCCTTGCGCTTCGCAGAGAAAGCCGTGCGGCCGATGCAATGCATTCTTTTTTGATACTCCGGCGATGGAAAACGGCTGGCAAGGAAAGCCGGCGAGAAGCACATCATGCTGAGGAATCTGGTCCGCAGAAATCTTCGTGATATCTCCGGCTACATCGTGATCGCAACGATAGTTCGCGCGATAGGTCTCAACGCAGAACCGATCCCATTCCGATGTAAAGACGCAGGTTCCGCCAATTGGCTCGAATGCCCTGCGAAGCCCGCCAATCCCAGCAAACAAATCAATGAATGTGAAAGCGCTACTCGCTTTAGGCTTCGAAAGCGCGACCTTTCGGAGAATTTCCAACGCAGCTTTGCGGGGCAATCCTTCACCGGTTTCCCAACGATAAATGGTGCGTTCGCAGTAGCCCAGCGCTTGGACGGCCTCTGCAATCGAGAGCCCCGCTTCTTGTCTCAGCTTAGAAAATTCAGTCATCAGTCCCCCCGATTCGCTGGGAATCATTCTGCCATTATTGCAAAAGAACAACAAGGGAACATTAACACATCTAAAAGAGGAACTATATTTAATTAATACAATAAATGTTGGCAGTTTTGGTTAGGGATTCCCTCACATCCCGCCCCTACTCCACCGTCACGGCCTTGGCGAGATTGCGCGGCTGGTCGAGGTCGGTGCCCTTGGCAACCGCGGCATGATAGGCGAGAAGCTGCACCGGAATTGCATAGAGGATCGGCGCAACAAAGGGATCGCAGTCCGGCAGCGTGACGGATGATTCGGCGGCTTTGCCGATGCGCTTCACGCCCCGCGCGTCGGAGAACAGGATGACGCGGCCGCCGCGCGCCGCGACTTCCTGGACGTTCGAGGCGGTCTTGTCGAAGACGCCGTCCGAGGGTGCGGCCACGATCACCGGCACGTTTTCGTCGATCAGCGCGATCGGTCCGTGCTTCATCTCGCCGGCGGCATAGCCTTCAGCGTGGATGTAGGAAATTTCCTTGAGCTTGAGCGCGCCCTCGAGCGCGATCGGATAAGACGTACCGCGCCCGATGAACAGCACGTCACGCGCCTCGGAGACGCGGTGTGCTATCTTCTGGATGGCACCGTCGTGATTCATGACCTCCGCCGCCTTGGCCGGCACTTCCATCAGAGCATGGGTCAGTTCGGCCTCGCGCGCTTCGTCGATGGCGCCCCGTGCCCGGGCCGCCGCGATGGCGAGACAGGCCAGCACGGTCAGCTGTGTCGTGAAGGCCTTGGTCGAGGCGACGCCGATCTCGGGCCCGGCCAAAGTCGGCAGCACCGCATCGGATTCACGCGCGATGGCACTCTCGGGCATGTTGACGACGGAGAGAATGATCTGGCCCTGCTCGCGCGCATAGCGCAGCGCCGCGAGCGTATCGACGGTCTCGCCCGATTGAGAGATGCAGATGGTCACGCCGCCCTTGGGCATCGGCGCCGCGCGATAGCGAAACTCCGATCCGATATCCACCTCGACCGGCAGCCGCGCCACCTGCTCGAACCAGTATTTCGCGACCAGTCCGGCGATGTACGCAGTGCCACAGGCAACGATGGTGACGCGCGGCACGGCGGCGAAATCGAACGGCAGATCAGGCAGCGTCACCTTGCGCGCCAGCGGATTGAGGAAAGCCTGCAGCGTGTCGCCGATGACCGAGGGCTGCTCGTGGATCTCCTTGAGCATGAAATGCGGGTAGTTGCCTTTGCCGACTTCGGCGCCGCTCAATGCGCTTTGGGTGACCGGCCGCTCGACGCGCCGGCCGTTGTTCCATATCTCGACGCCGTCCGGCGAGAGCGCGAACCAGTCATCCTCTTCAAGATAGCAAAGCTGCCGGGTGAACGAGGACAGCGCCAGCGCATCCGAACCGAGGAACATCTCGCCGTCGCCAAACCCGATCGCCAGCGGGCTGCCGCGGCGGGCGCCCAGCATCAGATCGCTGCGGCCGGCAACGATGATTGCCAGCGCAAAGGCGCCCTGCAGCCGGCCCATCGCATATTCCATCGCCTGCTGCGGCGTGCGCTGTTGTTCGAGCTGGCGGGTGAGCAGGTGTGCTACGACCTCAGTATCGGTCTCGGTGACGAAGCGGCAGCCTTCCGCCTCGAGCTCTTCGCGCAGCTCCTGGAAATTCTCGATGATGCCGTTATGAACAACGGCTACGCGCGATGTTGCGTGCGGATGGGCGTTGACTTCGGATGGCCGGCCGTGTGTCGCCCAGCGCGTATGGCCGATGCCGGTCTCGCCAGCCAGCGGTTCGCGCGCGAGCAGCGCATCGAGATTGGCGATCTTACCCTCGGCGCGGCGGCGTTCGATATGGCCGTTCACGAGCGTCGCCATGCCGGCCGAATCGTAGCCGCGATATTCCAGCCGCTTCAGCGCCTGGAGCAGCAGCGGGGCGACCGGCGCTTTGCCGACGATGCCGATGATGCCGCACATCGGATTATTCCTTCTTCCTGTCCTTCCGGCCGCGTTGCTTGCGCGCCCGGAACTCGGTGGCCCAGCCGTCCTTGATCGTCTCTTCGCCGCGCGCAACGACGAGCGCATCGGCCGGAACATTGCGCGTGACGACGCTTCCGGCAGCGACAATCGCACCGGCGCCGATCTCAACCGGAGCCCGCAACACCACGTTCGAGCCGATCGACGCACCGTCGCCGATGCGAGTCTGGTGCTTGTCGAACCCGTCATAATTGGCCGTGATCGTTCCCGCACCGATATTGGCCTTCGCGCCGACGTCCGTATCGCCAACATAGGAAAGATGGTTGGCCTTGGCGCCTTCGCCGAAGCGGCTGTTCTTCACTTCGACGAAATTGCCCACCTTTGCGTCGCGGCCGATCTTCGAGCCGGTGCGCAGTCGGGCGAAGGGCCCGATCGAGCAACCGCTTTCAATCGCCGCTCCCTCGATATGACAGAAGGCGCCGATCGAGACGCCATCGGCAACCGACACGCCGGGCCCGAACACGACGTTCGGCCCGATGACGACATCCTGTCCGATGATTGTATCCCAGGCGAAGAAGACCGACGCGGGATCGATCAGCGTCGCGCCATTCGCCATGGCGGCGGCGCGCAGCCGCGTCTGCATCACAGCCTCGGCGACAGCCAGATCGGCGCGGCTGTTGATGCCGAGCAGCTCGTCTTCCGCCGCCTCGACGACGGCACAGGCCGCATTGTCCTTGCGGGCGATGGCAACGATGTCGGTCAGATAGAATTCCTTCTTGGCATTGTGATCGTCGAGCCGGTCGATGAGCGACCGCAGTTTCGATCCATCGATCGCCATGACTCCGGAATTGCACAAACCGATCGTGCGCTCCATGGCGCTCGCATCGCGGAATTCGACGATCCGTTCGAGGCGCCCGGCGCCATCGACAATAAGCCGCCCATATTCGGCCGGACTTTCCGGCCGGAAGCCGAGCACCACGACGGCTGGATTGTCGCTTGCGCGACGACGCTCGAGCATGCGGCGGAGCGTTTCGGTGCGGATGAACGGCGTGTCGCCATAGAGCACCAGCACGTCGCCGGTTTGCCCCTCAAGCGACGTCAATGCAGCAGCAACAGCATGGCCGGTCCCGCGTTGCTCTGGCTGGATGGCGGTCGGTCGCGGTGCGACGGCGGCTGCGACCTCGGGCATGTCCGGTGCGACGACCACGATCTCGGACCGGCACCCGAGCGGCGCGAGGCCGGAAAGGACATGACCGATCAGCGGCAGACCGGCGACCCGGTGCATGACCTTCGGCAGACGCGAGCGCATCCGCGTGCCCCTGCCGGCGGCAAGCAGGACCGCAGCCGGCCGATTTTCGTCCCTTTGAGCCAAGACCCCTCCACGGGTGGTTCGCGCCGGCAACCCTACCCGGCCGCCTTGCTCCGGAACAGTCCGGGTGGCCACCTCGATGCCGATCCGACGCTATCGGCCGATTATGGCGCGGCCATGACCCTGAAACTCGGATGCGGCGCCAGACTTGCGACCAGGCGCGGCCGTCCGCAAGATCGCCGAAGGATTGGAGCAAAGGGTCGCCATGCCGTCGCCGAATCAACCCCATCTGATTAGGGTCGCGTTCGACTGCGCAAAACGCGGCGACTTCAAAGGCGTGTCGAAAGTTTGCCGGCATATCCTGCAGGCGGACCCGGAGCAGCCGGATGCGCTGCATTGCATGGGTCTCTTGCAACGCCAGAACGGCGATACCGAAACGGCGGTCCGAAGTCACGAACGCGCCGTCAGCGGCCGGCCGGGCAATGCCGAGTACCGGAATGCGCTGGGCCTCGCCTATCGGGCGGCCGGCCGCATTGCGGATGCAATCGACGCATACGAAGCGGCATTGCGAACCGACGCCGATTTCGCCGACGCCTATGTCAATCTCGGTGTGATCTATCTGGAGCGCGGCGACCATCGCAACGCCATCGCCCGCTTTCGCGCCGCCGTCGAGCGGTGTCCGTCCGATCCGCAGTTTCATGTGGCACTGGGGCGGGCGCTGGCCGCCGCCGGCGATTCCGCGACGGCCGTGGAATCTTATCGACGCGCGCTGTCGATCGCACCGACTATCGGGCCGGCCTGGGCGGGAATCGGCGACCTTCATCTGGCCGCCGGCGACGAGCGGGCCGCAATGACCGCTTTCGCAGACGGCATTGCCAGCGATCCCCGCGATGCCGGCAACTATCTTCGGCTCGCACCGATCCTGCTCGCGCTTGGCCAGACGACCGATGCGGTCGGGTGTCTGCGGCGCGGTGTCGATCAGAATCCCGGATCGGTACCACTCCATGTCGCGCTGGCGCGTGTGATGTTGCGGGCCGGCCTCTGGGACGAGGCCTGGGCGCATTACGAACGTCGCCTGGCGCTGCCGCTTTACTTGAACGAGATGCGACGTTTCGTGCAGCGACCCTGGGATGGCAGCGATCCCGCAGGGATGACGATCTGCGTCCACTGCGAACCGTCGGCCGGCGAGAGCATCGTGCTGTTGCGGTATCTCGAACCGCTCGCCGAACGCGGCGCTCAGATTGTTCTGCGCTGCCCGCCGCCGCTCCGCCATCTTCTCTCATCGCTTACGGTGCCGGTCGCAGTGCGCAGTACCGACGAAGCGCTGCCGCCGTTCGACCGGCAAACCTGGCTCGGTTTGCTGCCATTGCTGTTGAAACAACCGAATCCCGGCGCGCTTGCGACCCGGCCCGACGGGTTCGGTGCCGGCAATGCCACGGCGCGCTGGGCCGAGCGCTGCGCCGGGCTACCGCGGCCCATTGTCGGATTGCACTGGCGCAGCATGAGCGCCCGGGCACTCGACGACCCCCATCGCCTGCTCATGACGGTTGCGCAGTCGGCCTGCGGTCTGATCGCGTTGCAGGATCGAACAGTCGGCCCCGAGATTCAGAAATCCGGACTGGTCGAACGCATGATCCAGGTCGGCGCGGAACTGTCCGACGGCGGAGATATCGTGGCCGACATTGCCGCGGCAGCTGAGCAGTGCGATCTGGTGATAACGGTCGATTCGGCGATCGCACAAATCGCAGCAACGCTCGGTCGCTGCACCATCGTGCTAATCCGCGGCAGCGAGGATTTCTGGTGGCCGGCCGAGAGCTCCGATGTACCGTGGCTCGGAGACGTCCATCTCCACCACCGACGCCACCGCGAAACTGACGAGCAGTATCTCGAACGTCTGAAGCCGTTGCTCGCCAGCTAGCAACAAACCCGATTGCCGGGAGTTATTCGCCGGATGCGAACGGCTGGGCGCTCACCAGTTCGAGACGAAGTTCGCCGAGCGCCATGCGCGCCGATACCGCGATCGGCACCATGACAGCCGAGTCGAGCAGCGGCGCGAACCAGATCGTCAGTTCTCGCGGATAATATCCGGAGCTCGACGCGCTGGTCGGGAAGCCCGAGCGATATTCGATCGACAGACGGCAGGCGATCACTTCCCCCGCCGCAATCGCAGGGCCAGACGTAAACCGCGCCGGCGGCGGCGTCGCATCGCTGCCCACGACGGTGAGATCATAGCGGCGGATTCCGTCGAAGACCGGCAGCTGACCGCTGCAGCCGCCGCGCGCCATCGCCTGATCCATCAGAACGATGCCGGCACTGACCGGATCAATCGTCCCGGTTTCGAAACCGCTCTCGAGCGCCACCCGCGTTTCGCGCGTCGGCGGATCGGCAAAGACCGTGACCGCGCCGCCTGCGGCATAGTCGAGATCGACGCGCTGCACATACTGGCCTGCGGTCGACACGCTGCGATGCCAGAGCGGATGCAGCGTCTCGCCCTGCCGCCCGCCATCGGATTCGAGTTGCATCTGAAATGGTATCCAGGCTGCAGCGTTCTGGTTCGTTGCGAGCGACACATTGGCGTTGAACACATCGATGCGACCGCTCTGCCGGGCGAGATCCGCGCGCAGGTCGGTCTCGATCAGAGGCACCATGCCGAGATAACCGACATAGCGCAGAGCCCAGGAATCTGCCTGCGCCGGACCGGCGGCGCCGAGGATCGAAAGGACAGCCAGAAAGCCGATTGCTCTCAGTATGTTGCCGTTCATTGGGGGATCCGGTCCTCTTCGGTTGACAGGGCGCGGGACGCTGCCCTAAGCAGGCGCCGACAGACGGTTGCGGGTTCGGGCGCGTAGCTCAGCGGGAGAGCACTGCCTTCACACGGCAGGGGTCACAGGTTCAATCCCTGTCGCGCCCACCATCCAGACACCCAGCGCTACATGATTTTCAGTAGTCCGACATAGTGTCGATATTGTGACTGGTTTGAAATTCGGGCGACGTTCGGGCACGGCGATTGCCGCCACTTTCCCCTTCTTTGCGTCGCCGCCGCGCCTCAACGAAACCGCCTTTTAGCGCCGAACGACAGGGCCGTGCGGTCGACGCGAAACCACGAGCGCAATCGCAATCCCGATCATGCCGATCAGCACGGCAAGTCCGGCCTGGAAGCGTTCGATCCAGTCCATGAGGCCGGGCTCGGGTGGCGGGGGCAGTTCCGACGGCGGCGGTTCGAAACCCGGAACGGTGGCCCACAGACCGGCCGAGTGCTCGCGCGCCGCTCGTTCCGCCTCGTCATAACGATCGGCCAGTGCCGGATCCGCGGACGGAGCACGGGTGGTCTGCCGATCCACGATTCCCATGCCCGCCTCGAGCATCGTTTCGACGAGATCGTCAGCGCCGATGCTGCAGGAAACGAGCGAGCGCCGGAACCGGTCATGCCCGGCCGAATAACAATCGAGCTCGGCTTCGCTGAGAACGAGCTCCAGAGCCACCCGGGCAATCGCATCGGCCCGCCAGTCTCCCGGGAAACTGCGCAGTCCATAGAGTTTGAAATGTTCCCCTTCCAGCTGCAGCGTGACCGCGTCGATCACGACTGGAACGCCGGTGAAGTGACGTGGCGGCAAGGGCTCGAGAGGCAGCGCGTCGACCGGCTCGACCGGGATGGCCGGGGGTGGCGTTGCCTCCTGGGCGCGGACCGCAGCCGACGTCAACGCGCCACCAAACAGGGCCGCCGACGGCAACAGGGCCGCGAGGAAGATCGTCCGAATCAGGCGTTGTTTCATGGTGCCGAGTCTGTCGCGTCGCGGAAGCCGATACAACCACGATGCACCACAAGGTATTCGATTGCCGGTTGGTTCCCCCGGGATCGGCCCCTAATATCCCGCCGCCGATCATGGCCGCATCGGCGGGGCCCAGCCGCAGCGACGGCATCGGGCGCGCCACGGGGGACTATAGGGATGAACACGGGTGAACTGGCTGCGCTGGCCCCCCAAATTGCGGCTGCCGCTCGCGCCGCGGGCGAGCGGATCATGGATTATTACGGCCAGGCACTGGTCGCACGTGCAAAGGACGATCGCTCGCCCGTGACGGACGCGGACGATGCGGCCGAACGCATCATTCTTCCGGTTCTCGACGATCTGCTTCCGGGCGTTCCGACTGTTTCCGAGGAAGCGGTGTCGCGCGACGGCGCACCCGAAATCGGAGCGGCCGGCGCTGCACGACGCTTCTGGCTCGTCGACCCGTTGGATGGCACCAAGGAATTTATCAGCCGCAATGGCGAGTTCACGGTGAACATCGCGCTCATCGTCGACGCGGCGCCCCTGCTCGGTGTCGTACATTTGCCTGCGCTGGGAACGACTTATATCGGCATCGTCGGCAAAGGCACCACAGTGGAAACCGCTGAAGGGCAACGCCGCGATATCACCGCGCGCGTACCGCCCAGTGCCGGCGTCACGGTGCTCGCCAGCCGTTCGCATGGCAACGATGCGGCACTCGATGCGTTTCTCAAGGACATGCGTATCGCCGATCGTATCAATGCCGGGAGCTCGCTGAAATTCTGCCGTGTCGCGGAAGGGATGGCCGATATCTATCCCCGTCTCGGCCGAACGATGGAGTGGGATACGGCAGCCGGACAGGCGGTGCTGGCGGCCGCCGGCGGCAGCGTCTGTCGGATCGACGGCACACCCCTGACTTATGGCAAACCCGGATTCGAGAACCCGCATTTCGTCGCCCGCGGGCGCAAGGGATGATGGCCACAGTCAAAATTGTATCGGGCGATGAAGCGGGGCTCCGCGCTGCCGCCAAAATTATCGCAAAGGGCGGACTGGTCGCGATACCGACGGAAACGGTTTATGGCCTCGCTGGCGACGCGACAAACGACCGCGCCGTTGCGCGGATCTTCGAGGCGAAGGCACGGCCGCAGTTCAATCCGCTCATTGTTCATGTTGCCAACCGCTCCATGGCAGCGAAGCTGGTCACGTTGAACCGAAGCGCCGAGCGTCTCGCGGATGCCTTCTGGCCCGGGCCTCTTACGCTCGTTCTGCCCCGACGACGGGGCGCGCCGGTATCGCTGCTCGCGAGCGCGGGCCTGGACACGCTCGCGATACGCATGCCGGCACACCCCATCGCACTCGACCTGATACGCCTGAGCGGCTGCCCGCTGGCAGCACCCAGTGCCAACCCTTCCGGCCGTCTTACCCCGACCGAAGCGGCGCATGTTGCGGCGTCGCTGGGCGACCGCATCGACCTCATCCTCGATGGCGGGCGTTGCACGATCGGTATCGAAAGCACCGTGCTGGATCTGACCGAGCCGACACCGCGGATGCTTCGCCAGGGCGGTCTGCCGCAGGAAGCAATCGAAGCGATCATCGGACCGATCGCATTAGGGCATCCTGAGGGCGCGATCCGTTCGCCCGGCATGACGGCGAGCCACTATGCACCGTCGATCAGACTGCGAATGAACGCGACATCCGTGACGGCGGGCGAAGCATTGCTGGCGTTTGGGCCACACCCCCTTCCCGGTGCCGCGACAACGCTGAACCTGAGCCCCAGTTCGGACCTGACCGAGGCCGCAGCCAATTTCTTTGCGATGCTGCACCGGCTCGACGATCGGCGCTACAGCGGCATCGCGGTCATGCCGGTTCCGGAAACCGGGCTCGGCACTGCGATCAACGATCGCCTCTGCCGCGCCGCGGCGGATGACGCCGGCAACCGGGGCGATTAATCTGACGTCGATGGAACATCCCGATCCATTCGTTTCCCGCGTACAGGCATTGCTCGGCGAGGCTGGCTGTCTCGCTACGCCGGAACTTATGGCTCGTTATCTCCGCGACTGGCGCGGCCTGTATGAAGGTAAAGCCCGCCTTGTCGCGCGACCGGGCTCGACAGAAGAAGTCGCGGCCCTGGTCCGGCTCTGTGCGGAAGAACGTATCGGCATTGTCCCGCAAGGTGGCAATACCGGGCTGGTCGGCGGTGCGACGCCATCGACGGGCGGAAGCGATATCGTGTTATCGCTCGAACGTCTGAACCGCATTCGATCGCTCGATCCGGCCGATTTCAGCATAACAGTCGATGCCGGCTGCATTCTTGCCGACGTACAGAACGCCGCTGCCGGCGTCGACCGGCTGTTTCCGCTAAGCCTCGGCGCCGAGGGAACCTGTCAGATCGGCGGCAACATCTCGACCAATGCGGGCGGGATCAATGTCGTGCGTTACGGCAACACCCGGGATCTCGTTCTGGGCCTTGAGATCGTGTTGCCCGACGGTTCGATCTGGGACGATCTTCGTCGCGTGCGCAAAGACAACACGGGCTATCCCTTGCGACAGCTCTTCATCGGTGCCGAAGGCACGCTGGGCATCATTACCGCGGCAGCATTGAAACTCTTTCCGGTTCCCCGGCAGCGGGCAACGGCCCTCGTCGCGGTTGCCAACGCACAATCCGCCTGCGACCTATTCAGCTTCTTCGAGACGCGCCTCGGCGATTGCATCGCCAGCTTCGAGTACATGTCGGCGGCGGCGCTGCAACTCGCCATTGACCGGATTCCGGGCACCTTGTGGCCATTGGGTGCTGCTGTCACCGATTGCGTCTTGGTCGAATTGAGCTGGACGCTTGAGCAACCGCCCCTCACTGAATTGCTGGAGGCGACGCTCGCCAGCGGCATGGAAACCGGCGTCATGGTCGATGCCGTCCTCGCCGACAGCGAAGCCAAGAGACTGGCGCTCTGGCGCATAAGGGAGGGCGTTGTCGAAGCGCAGCGGGTGACCGGTGCAAGCATCAAGCACGATGTCTCCGTGCCGATTTCCGAGGTCGCCGCTTTTATAGCGCAGGCGAATGCCGCCGTATCGAAAATTCTGCCGGGCACGCGCATTCTGCCCTTCGGTCATCTCGGCGACGGGAACATTCACTACAATCTGATGCGGCCGCTTTCGATCGGGGATCCTGTGTTCCTGAGTAATGCCGAAATACTGATACGCGCCGTTCACGACATTGTCCGCGATTTCGGCGGATCGTTTAGCGCCGAACACGGGCTCGGACAATTGCGTCGCAGCGAAGCGGATCGATATAAGGCGTCGGCGGAACGCGACATGATGAAACGCATCAAGACTGTCTTCGACCCGCATGGTTTGATGAACCCCGGCAAGGTCCTATGAGCAATTTGACGACAGGTACATACCGGGCACCGCTCGACGACATCCAGTATTCCTTACAAGCTTATGGATCGATCGGTTCATTGCGGCAGTTTCCGCGATTTGAAACAGCAACCCAGGACATTGTCGATGCCGTCCTGACAGAGGGCGCGCGGTTCGCCGAGCGCGTGTTCGCCCCGCTCGATCGGGTCGGCGATCTGCATGGCTGCACGATCGCGGAGGCCGACGTCACGACGCCGCCGGGCTTCCGCGAAGCCTATCGCAGCTTCGTCGAGCAGGGCTGGCAGGGTGTGCCGTTCGACCCGGATCATGGCGGTCAGGGGTTGCCGTGGACTGTCGCCGCAGCGCTTCAGGAAATGTTGTATGCGGCGAACATGGCGCTGTCGTTGTGTCCATTGCTGACGCAGGGCGCGATCGACCTGCTTGAAGCCCATGGCAGCAGCGCGCAGAAACGACGGTATCTCGGCAGGCTCGTCTCCGGTCAGTGGAGCGGGAGTATGAACCTGACCGAACCGCAAGCCGGCAGCGATGTCGGCGCGCTGGCAACGCGAGCGTTCAGGGACGGGGATGGCTGGAGGATCGTCGGGCAGAAGATTTTCATTACCTTCGGCGAGCATGATCTGACCGAGAATATCGTGCATCTGGTGCTCGCGCGCACGCCGGATGCGCCACCCGGTACGAAGGGCATCTCACTCTTTATCGTCCCGAAGTTCGTTGTCGACCCCGAAGGCAGACCCGGCGCGCGGAACGATCTTCGCTGCCTTTCGCTCGAACGAAAGCTCGGCATTCACGGCAGCCCGACCTGCGCCATGTCTTATGGCGATAACGGGGGCGCCGCCGCGGAACTTGTTGGCGAGGTCAATCAGGGCATGGCCCTGATGTTCACCATGATGAACAACGCACGCCTTGCCGTGGCGATCCAGGGCCTCGCCTGCGGCGAACGTGCCTGGCAGACCGCGCGCGCTTACGCCGGCGAACGCCGACAGGGACGGATCGCGAGGACGCCGGCTGGAAAATCCGCGGTCATCGCGAATCATCCGGATGTGCAGCGAATGCTGATGACAATGCGGGCGCTGATGGAAGGGATGCGGGCCCTGGTTTACGCAACCGCCGCTGCCACGGATCGTGCGCGCCAGATGGAACCCGGCCAGCAGCGCGATCGCTGGCAGGCGCGCGCCGATCTGTTGACGCCCATCGCGAAAGCCTGGTGCACCGATCGCGGCTGCGAGATCGCCGACCTTGGCATTCAGGTTCATGGCGGAATGGGATACATCGAAGAGAGCGGTGCTGCGCAGATCTACCGGGATGCAAGGATTACGCCGATCTACGAAGGGACCAACGGCATCCAGGCCATCGATCTGCTCGGCCGCAAGCTGCTGCGCGATCAGGGCGCTGCTGTCTTCGCTCTCTGTAACGAGTTTCGCGAGGCGGTGCGGGGCAGCGGGAACAAATCCGTTGTCATACCGTTGCAGGCGTCGACCCTGGCCGCCCTCGACCGGCTGGATCGCTGCTCGAGACATCTCATCGATGCCGCCAGCAAGAATCCAAACAACGCCCTGAGCGTTGCGACCCCGTATCTGCGATTGCTCGGCAACAGCATCGCCGCCGCGCTTCTGGTACAGGGCGTTTCGATGGCATCGCAGCGCGCCGGCATGGAGAATGACGCTGCGCGGCGCAATGCTATTGTCGCTTTCTTCTGCGCCAGCATTCTTCCCGAGACGGCAATGCTTGAAGCGCAGATTTTGGCGAACGATGCACTGGGTGCAACGGCAGCCATCGGACTTGAGCTGACAGAGCCATGAAACGTCGCAAGATACTCTTCATTTCTGCCGATCAATGGCGCGGCGAATGTCTCTCGGCGCTTGCGCACCCCTGTGTGCGTACCCCGAATCTCGATCGGCTGGCGGCGCGCGGCACTTTGTTCCGCAATCATTTTGCGCAATGCTCGCCATGTGGGCCCTCACGGACGAGCATGCTGACGGGCCTCTATTTGCTGAACCATCGCTCCGGGCGCAACGGAACGCCGCTCGATGCGCGCCACACGAATGTGGCAGTCGAGGCCCGCAAAGCCGGTTTCGATCCAGTCCTGTTCGGTTACACGGATACGAGTGTCGATCCGCGTCAATACGATTGCGCCGATCCTATTCTCACGACCTATGAAGGGGTGATGCCGGGTTTTTCCGTCGGGCTACAGCTCGACGACCGGATGGCGGCCTGGGTTCAGGATCTGAAGGCCAGAGGCTACGATCTGCCTGAGGGTCGACGCAGCGTGTACCGCGCCGCCCCTAACTTTCCCGGCGCAGAGAATCGCGGACATAGTTTCAGCCCGACGATCTTTTCGGCTGAGCATAGCGAGACAGCCTTCATGGCGAACGCAGCGCTCGACTACATGCGTGCGCATCGGAACGAAGACTGGTTCATGCATCTCGTCTTCCTGCGGCCGCATCCGCCCGTCATCGCGCCGGAACCCTACAATGCCATGTACGACCCCGCCGCAGTTCCCCTGCCAGTACGCGCGGCCTCGCCCGAACAAGAATCGGAGCAACACCCCTATTTGAAGTATCTACTGTTCCACCAGCGCGAGATCGGCTGGTACAGCGAACATTTCCCAAGCGATCTGCGCGAGATTGACGATCGCGAGGTCAGACAGCTTCGGGCGACGTATTACGGCATGATCAGCCAAGTGGACGACCAGATCGGTCGAATCCTCGACCACCTCGCCAGCACGGGCGAGGACAAGGATACACTCATCCTTTTCACCTGCGATCATGGCGAAATGCTGGGCGACCATTGGATGTGGGGCAAGGAAGGTTACTTCAATCGCGCCTATCACATCCCGCTGATTGTCGTCGATCCAACCGCGACCGCCGAAGGCGGACGAGGCAGGATCGTGTCGCTGCACACCGAAGCGATTGACATCATGCCGACAATCCTGGACTGGCTGGGCTTGCCGACGCCCACCAACTGCGATGGGCGATCGCTCGCGCCACTTTTGGCCGGCGAGACGCCAACGGATTGGCGGCGAGAAGCGCATTGGGAATATGATTTTCGGGACGTCGCAAAACAGGGACCGGAGAAGGCACTCGGCCTATCGAGCGACGACTGCACTCTCGCGGCGATGAAAGACGACCGATTCAAGTATGTGCATTTCGCCGCATTGCCGCCGCTTCTGTTCGATCTGACGAAAGATCCGGGTGAATTGCGAAATGTCGCGAACGATACGGACTATCAGGCGGTCAGGCTGGACATGGCCGAGCGGATGCTGTCATGGCGCCTGCGTCACGCCGAACGCACATTGGCGAATACGATGCTGACCGCGAGCGGCCCCATCGAGCGAAACGAATCCCGATACGACGTCATGCATCGCCGGTCGCTGTCGCCGTAACAATGGCATCGATGAACAGCTCACCGCCGCTGCCATCGGTAATCGTCCGGTTCTGAACCTCGACCTTGACTTCAGGTGCGACGGAGCCCGCCCGCGATGCGCGTTCTTGCGCCTGTTCCGATGCAGTTTCCTGCGCAAAGCTGATGGCGTCGCTGAGGTTTCTGAAGTCGCGAACGCCGGTCGCGAGATGCAGTCGAAACAGCCCCTGCGATGGCGAGGTGATCAGAAGCTGCACCTTCTGGCGGATACTGGCAACCGCTGCACCGATCGCATTGGCGACATCGGCGCCTTTGGGCAGAATGAGCTCCGCATCGAGGCGGCGCGCAACATCCGGATAGTAGGTAGCCGCTGGCGCGCCGACGGCAACCAGCGCCTGGCGCAGTTTCAGGTCGACATTGAGCATGTGATGGGCATTTGAACGTTCTGCGCCGAGCGCTTGTCGGACCAACAGTGCACCGCCCTCACCCCAGGCCGTCCGTCGCAGTCCAAACTGCTCTGCAAACAAGGTTTCGACGATGACCTCAGCGGACTGATAGACCACGCGATCGTAGACACGTTGCGCGAGCAACACCGGATCTTCGGTCCGCAGGTTGCCGCCGCGAACCGCCAACACAAAGCCGGCAACCGCCGCATCGCGCGACCATGAATCGTGGAGGCCTAATACATGGGCCGCATCGCTGGGCGTAATGCCGGCGGCGCCGACCAGGCCGCGCGCGATGAGACGGTCGATCGCGGCAGGATCGGCGGGGCTTTGGATGATTTCCGCCATAGAGGTCGGGGAAACGGGCAACCGATCGAGAATGCGGCGTCCGATCCGGCTCACCTGTTGCAGGGAAGCGGGATTGATGTCCCGGCGCCAGATGAAGCGCCCTTCATAGGGCATGGCGTCAGACGACCCGGCCGCGCGCAGGAGCGACGTCGCAACATGCGGATCTTTGGTTGCGAGAAGCGATAGCGGCATCACGCGACGCGGCCCCAAAGTCAGCGCACCGTCTTCAAAGAACACGGCCTCGCTGTCTCCGCCCAGCCCGTAGCTATGGACGGCAATCGCTTCGGTCATCGTTCGCCAGCCGCCAACGGTTGCGCCATTGGGATCGACCGCCGGCAACCCTTCGCGCAGCAGTGCGATGTCCGTGGTAGTGCCACCGATGTCGGCGATCACGGCATCGCGGCGGCCCGATAAATAATAGGCGCCGATGGCACTGGCCGCGGGCCCAGAGAGGATGGTCTCGACCGGGCGCTCCATGGCCAGCTCCGCCGACATCATCGAGCCGTCGCCGCGAACGATCATCAACGGCGCGTTGACGCCCCGCGCATCGAGGATCGAACGGACGGCCTGGATCAGACGTGCGATGCGCGAAATGAGGCGGGCGTTCAGCAGCGTCGTCAAAGCGCGGCGCGGTGCATCGAGCTTCGAGGTCAGCTCGTGGCCGCATGTAACGGGATGATGGGAGAGCTCGCGGATGATGGCGCGCGCACGATGCTCATGCGTGGGATTGCGAACGGAAAAGTAACTGGATACGGCAAACGCTTCGACGGATGGCGCATGTTCCCGCACCGCAGCGCGGAGCGCCTGTTCATCCAACGGCGCCTGCTCGTCACCCGACGGGCTATGGCCACCGCCGATCATGACGACCGGGCTACCCGCTGCCGCCTCGCTCAATCCTGCACGACCCATCGCTGCGCTGTCGTATCCGATCAGAACAAGGCAGGCAGGCGCACTGACGCCTTCGACCAGCGCGTTTGTAGCCAGCGTCGTCGACAACGCGACGAGATCGACCGCGAGGCCGGTTTCCGGGGCAATACGATCGATCGCGGCCCCGATCCCCTGGGCAAGATCGTCGTGGGTCGTCAGCGCCTTTGCAGAGCTGAGAACGCCGCGCTGTCGATCGAGCAAGACGGCATCGGTGTATGTCCCGCCGGTATCGAGGCCCAGTAAAACCGTCAATGTAAGCCTCGTGTTCCTGCGGCTATCTCGGCGATGAGCATAACGACGATGCGAAACAGTCGATATCCATAGTCAGCAGCCGCGGTTCCAAAAGATGCACAGCGTCTCTATAGTCGCCTTCGCCATTCAGGCAGGCGACGTGGCAGCGCGTGTTCCGGGTGATGCGGTCGCTGTAATCTGGTCGGCGACACCTCAACGGGCGCGCCCCCTGCCCGTCGACCCGGGCAGAAACTAGGCGGATCGGCAGCGATGGACAAGAAGCGCGATGCGGCGGGGTGTAACCTTATCCGATGAGTGACAGGCTCGACACGCATTACTGGCTTACTGCGTACCTGCGCCGCTGTTCGATCGAAGGCATTCCTGCTCATGTCCGGTATAGCGGCGATCGCTCGCGGGGTAGCGTCATCCTGAAAATCGCCCATGTACCTACGGATACCTGCCGACTTCTGGTCGAAGTGATCGATCCCGGCGGGCAGCAAGCATGGATGATCGCAGGCACGGATCGTTGTACCCACGCCGAAGCGGATGCGTATATCGAGCGCGCCCGACATCGGGATCCGGATATCTGGATTCTGGAGGTCGAAGACCGGCTTGAAAATCATCCCCTGGACGGCCGCCTGATCACAGTGGGTGCCGCGCGTTGAGCGAGGTACAGCAGCGCCCACATGTTCGGGAGGCGGTGGTGCCCAGGGCCGGAATCGAACCAGCGACACGCGGATTTTCAATCCGCTGCTCTACCAACTGAGCTACCTGGGCGCCGTATGAACCGGCCGGCTTATAGTGAAATCCCCCTACATTGTCCAGCAATCGGCAGGCTCTTTTAACGGTCTCCCTCGTCGCCATCGTCGCCCGTGTCTTCCGAACCCTCGGCGGGCTCCTGTGTCGGAATGCGGTACTGATTGGTCAGCCATCGGCCGAGATCGATATCCGCGCATTTCGAGGTGCAGAACGGACGAAATCGCGCGACGGCGAGTTCGCCACAGATCGGGCAACCCTTGCCGCTGCGGCCGGCGCGCGCGGTCTTCCGAGCGGGTTTGGCGGAAGCGCTCATAGCCCCCCGGTTAGCGCGTCCAACCCTTCGACTTCAAGCCCCCGCGCTCGCGCGCGGTCGATCGAAAATGCGTCGTAAAGGTCCGGGCCGAGATGACGTCGCCCGATTTCGACCAATCCCAGAGGCGACATCCCGCCCACCCACGGTTCGGCCGGATCGATTGCCATTGCCGCCTGGAGATTGCCCGCAATCGTGCGCCGGCGGCCCGATGCACGCATACCCATGAAATCGATCACGATGTTGCCTGAGAGATTAAGAAGCCGAATGAGTCGCACGATCTCGGGGACGGCGGCCTCATTGATCTGATAGGCGAGCCGTTCCTCGCCCGAGGAATGCATGCGAGCCCCGGCATTGATATCGATCGCGGTCAGCGTTTCGCCCGGTTCAACCAACAGCGCGCCACCCCCGGTGAGATGTTGCTCCGGCTCCAGTGCATCCCGCAGGGCGTCCACGATATCCGTCCGGCGAAACCGCCAGTCGCGTTCGGGCTCAAAATCGACCTGTATCGGTGAAGCGACAGGTCCGGACGAACTTCGCTCGCTCCAGCGTTCCGCCATCGTGCGACTATCGCAACGCATGGTCGACGACGCGGCTTCGGGAAATCGCATCAACAAATCGGTGAGGCAATCATGCTGCCTCAGCAAAAGCTTCGGCGCCGCCGCAGCATCGGCCGCCGCGATCAAGGCGCCCACTCGCGCCGCCAGTAGCGTCCTCTCGTCTGCCCCCGATACATCTGCGGGGCCAGCCAGATCTGGCTCGGTTCGTCCGACTCCATCCACCCAGAAGATGTCGACGCCGGATGTTCCATCTTGCAACCGGATCCGGTCGGAAACTTTAGCCATCTTGCTGCCGCGTCCACCGCGACGCACCTGGACCAGTAACCGCGCGCCGATCGTCGGAAGGCGCCGGTCCCGCGGCAGATCGAGCAATGCCGACTCATCTCCAGCGAGCATCACCGTGGCGAAACCGGTTGCCTTGTTGATGTGGCGAAGGACCGCCGCATGGACGTCGCCAAAGCGAGCCACCGTCCCCGTCGGTTCGACTGAGTAACCGACAAGCTTCCCGTGATCGAGGAACGCGGCCCAGTGGCGCGGCGTCATGACGCTGCAATAAACCGCGAGCATCAGCGCCCGAGAATTGGCCAGCTCAGTCCGCCGAGCAGTGCCGCCGTCTCGAAGAGCGGCAGTCCCACAACATTGGAGTATGAGCCGTTGATCCGCCGAACGAACATCTCCGCTGCGCCCTGGATCGCATAGGATCCCGCCTTGCCTTGCCACTCGCCGGAATCGATATAGGCGGAAATCTCAGCCTCCTGCAGCTGCTTGAAGCTTACCGCCGTCGTTGCGATACGCAATCCGGACCGGCCGTCCGGGGCAGTGCAGGCGACCGCGGTAATGACGCGATGGCGTCGACCGGACAGGAGGGCAAGGTGGCGTCGCGCCATCGCCTCGTCGTCGGGTTTTCCCAATATCCGGCGCCCCAGTGCCACCACTGTATCGGCGGCGAGCACAAATGAATCGGGAAACCGCGGCTTGATGCTGGTGAGTTTTTCCAGGGCCAGCCGACGCGCCATCGCCGGCGGCAACTCGCCTTTGGCCGGTATCTCTTCGAGATCGGCGCCGATGATCTCGTCGGGCACAATTCCGATCCGACGCAGCAATTCGGCGCGACGCGGCGATTGCGAGGCCAGAACGAAGTGCCGGCGGTTCGTGGCGGCCTCCGTCATCGGATTCCTGAGGATGCTACTTGAAGCGGAACGTGATGCGGCCCTTGCTGAGATCATAGGGCGTCATCTCAACGTTGACGCGATCACCGACCAGTACGCGGATACGATTCTTCCGCATCTTTCCCGACGTATGCGCCAGGACCATGTGTTCGTTGTCGAGCTTTACGCGAAACATCGCATTGGGCAGCAGTTCAACCACCGTGCCGGAGAACTCGATCAGATCCTCCTTGGCCATCTATCCTCCTTGGTTTCATAGGGCCGGGGCAGCCGGCAAGGCCCCACCAGAACCCTACGGGCGCTTCTTATACGCCAAACGGCCCCATTGGAATACCGACCCCCGGGCCTAAACCGTGGGCGCGCCGACATGGGGAAATCGGGTGCGGATCCGATCGTCGAGCCAGTCCCGCACATCCCGATAGGCGTCCAGACGAATTTCGCGGCTTCCTTCGATCACGCTCGGATCGAAGGTATGCCAGAACTCCACATCGCAGGCCATGGTTCGAGTCAGTTCGAGCGCCTTGTGATGCGCTTCGGGAGATAACGAAATGATGAGATCGAAGGATGTGTCCTCGAGCGTGTCGAAGCTCTTGGTTCGGTGCCGGGTCATGTCGATACCGACTTCGTCCATCACGGTGAGAACGAAAGGATCGATCTCGCCGGCACGGACCCCGACCGAGTCCACATAGATCCGACTGCCATGCATACGTTTCAACAACGCTTCTGCGAGCGGCGAGCGAATGGCATTCAGGGTGCAACAGAAGAGGACGCTGGAGGGGAAGCCGGCCATGACGGCTCCTTCAGCCCTTGATGTGCAGGACGCAGATCAGGGTGAAGAGGCGGCGCGCCGTATCGAGATCGAGCTCGATCTTGCCTTCGAGACGTTGCCGGAGAAGCTCGGAACCCTCATTGTGCAACGCGCGGCGCCCCATATCGATCGCTTCGATCTGGGAAGGAGAGGCCGTTCGGATGGCAGAGAAATAGCTTTCGCAGACCTGGAAGTAATCCTTCACGATCATGCGGAATGGCGTGAGGGCGAGCGCGATCCTGCGTCGGGGCTGTTCTTCCGTATCGCGCGCATCGAAGATCAGGCGATTTTCTTCGATCGAGAGATGGAGGCTGTACGGCCCTGCTTCGTCGCCGAACAATCGGAAACTGTTATCTTCGATCAGGTCATAGATTGCGACGGCGCGCTCATGCTCCACCTCGGCGCTGCGCCGGACGACAGACCGCTCATCCAGTGTGATCTTTGCGATGCGGCTGGCGGATTGTGCGTCACCCGACATCGCGACCGGGACCGTCATTATGATGGCGCAGGCGCAGCGCCGCCGCTCGCGCATGGCCTTCGAGACCTTCGGAATGAGCCAGCACGATGGCCGGCATTGCCAGGGCCGCGAAACTGTTTGGCCCGCATTCGAGGATCGAGGTCCGCTTCAGAAAATCATGGACGCCGAGGCCCGACGAAAACCGTGCGGCGCCCGACGTCGGCAGGACATGATTCGGACCCCCGACATAGTCGCCCAGAGTCTCCGGCGTCCAGCGTCCGAGAAAGATCGCGCCTGCATGTCGAATTTCCGCCGCCATGTCGCTCGGGTTCTCGACGGCCAGCTCAAGATGCTCCGGTGCGATCCGATTGACCAGTTCGACAGCACCGGCCCGATCGCGCGAAATGACGATCGCGCCGTTCCTTTCCCACGAAGTGCGGGCGATATCGGCACGAGTCATTCCTTTGAGGAGGCGTTCGACCGCATCGCCGACCGCCGCGGCAAACGAGACATCGTCCGTAATCAAGATTGCCTGGGCATTCACATCATGCTCGGCTTGCGAAAGCAGGTCGGCCGCCATCCAGTCCGGGTTGTTCGTTGCATCGGCAACAATGGTGATCTCGGATGGCCCGGCAATGGTATCGATACCAACGCGACCGAACACCGATTTCTTCGCTGCGGCCACGTAGATGTTTCCCGGCCCGACGATCTTGTCGACCGGCCGGATGGTTTCCGTACCGAAGGCCAACGCTGCAATGGCCTGCGCGCCGCCGATCCCGTAGATCTCCGAAACGCCGGCAATTTGTGCGGCGGCGAAGACCGCAGGGTTTGCCAGACCGTCCGGTGTCGGCACCGTCATGGCGATGCGGGTAACGCCAGCGACGCAAGCCGGAATGGCGTTCATCAACACCGAACTGGGATAGGCGGCGGTGCCGCCGGGAACATAGATGCCGGCGGAATCGACCGGGCGCCATCGTGCGCCGAGCCGTACGCCCACCTCGTCGACATAATCCAGATCGACCGGCAGAAGCGCCTGATGATAGCGGCGGATGCGCTCGGCAGCGAATGTGAGGGCTTCGCGTATCTCCGCGTCGCAGCGAGCGGCCAGTGAGGCGATATCCGCCTCGGAAAATCGCAACCCCGCCACCGCGATCTCGTGGCGGTCGAACTCTCTGGTAAATCGAACGAGCGCTGCGTCGCCTTCCCGGCGAACCGTCGCGATGATCTCGGCAACGGTCGCATCGACAGCCGACAGATCGTCATGCTCGCGGACCAGCAGCGCTTCAAATGATCGCGAAAAATCCGGATCAGACTGATGCAGAACGCGGGTCATTGGCCGCAGCCCGAAAGCGGGCGATGAGAGGATTGATAAAGCCCGGGTTCAACTTCAGCGCCGTCCGGTTGACGATAAGCTGAGCGCTCACATCGGCAATCTGTTCGATTTCCTGCAGCCCGTTCGCCGCCAGTGTGCGTCCGGTATCGACCAGATCGACGATGCGGTCGCACAGATCGAGCTGCGGGGCGAGTTCCATCGCACCGCTGAGCACGACGCACTCGGCCTGGACGCCCCGCCCTGCAAAATGGCGGCGCGTCTGTTGGGGATACTTGGTTGCGACCCGGATATGGCTCCAGCGTCCGGGATCGTCGTTGTGAAAGAGTTGGGTCGGTTCCGCCACCACCAGCCGACAGCGCGCAATGCCAAGATCGACGGGCGCATAAATTTCCTGATACCCGAACTCGTCGATCACATCGCTGCCGGCGATCCCGATCTGAGCGGCACCGAAGGCCACATAGGTTGCGACATCAAAGGCCCTGACCCGGACGACATCCAGCGTCGGAACATTCGTGTGGAAGCGCAGCGCACGAGAGGCCTCGTCGTACAGCGCGGCATCGGGCTCGATGCCGACAGCCGCCAGCAATGGCGCTATCTCTCTAAGGATCCGCCCCTTCGGCAGCGCCAACACATAACCGGTAGCTGTCGCTTCTGATTCGACGGCGGCCATCATACTCCGCCCGCGCCCTCATGCTTTGGGCGCCAGACCGTCGGCCAAGGCTCATCCATATCTACAACCCGGCACGCAATCCCATCGGTATCCAGCCGGATCGTCGCGGCACCGGAAAAAATCAGAACAATACCGTCCTTTTCGGCCGCGATCGTCAACAAATTAAGAATTCGATTACGATCCTGCCGGTCGATGCCGCGCATCCTGATCGATCGAACCCGATCGAATGCGACACCGCTATGGACCCGCTGATGCATTTTGGTTGACGCAAAGCGGCGATCCTTGCCGGCCGAATCCGCACCACTTTCGTCAGCCTCGTCTTCCCATTTGAAGCGATTGACCAGAATCGCGAACCGGGTTTCATCGGCAAAGAACTGCAGATCGCCGATGCGCACCAGCCCATCCTGCAGACAGGCGGCAATCACCTGCAGATCCTCGGCATCCTTGGCAACCAGTGTGAATTTTTCGGCCATTTTCCCTATTTCATCCGATCGATTTTGGCACCGCAACCCTGCAGCTTTTCAACCAGACGCTCATAGCCACGGTCGAGATGATACACCCGGTTAATGGTTGATTCCCCTTCCGCGGCGAGCGCGGCAAGCACGAGTGACATTGAAGCACGAAGATCGGTCGCCATAACCGGCGCGGCGCGCAGGCGCGAAACACCGCGCACCATCGCAGAACTACCATGCACGGTGATATCTGCACCCATCCGGCTCAACTCCGGAACATGCATGAACCGGTTCTCGAAGATCGTTTCGGTGATCATGGCAGCACCGTCGGCGATGGTCATCAAGGCCATCATCTGTGCCTGCATGTCGGTCGGAAACCCGGGAAATGGCTCCGTCGTCACGTTGATCGGATGCGGCCGGTTCGTCTTGCACGAGACTTCAATGTCTTTACCCGCCTGCTCGAGCGACAGACCCGTGCTCCTCATGGCGGCGGCCGCCGCCCCGAGCTGGCCGATATCGGCACGTTCCAGCGTGATCGCGCCGCCGGTAATGGCGGCAGCCAGCGCGTAGCTCCCCGCCTCGATGCGATCGGGAATGATGTCGTGCGTCGTGCCATGCAGGGCTTGAGCACCCACAATGCGGATCGTATCGGTTCCAGTTCCTTCTACCGTCGCACCCATGGCAGCAAGGCAGCGGCCGAGATCGACAATTTCCGGCTCGCGCGCCGCATTGGCGAGTTCGGTGGTGCCTTTGGCCAGGCTCGCCGCCAGCATAATGTTTTCGGTCGCGCCGACAGACGGCACCGGCAGATCGATCCGCGCACCTTTGAGGCCGTTCGGCGCTCGCGCTTCGACGTAGCCGTCTTTCAGTTCGATCTCGGCACCGAGTGCACGCAGACCGAGCAGATGCAAATCGACAGGCCGGTTGCCGATCGCGCACCCACCGGGTAGCGATACGCGCGCCATCCCGATGCGTGCCAACAACGGCCCGAGGACGAGCACCGACGCGCGCATCTTCCGCACCAGGTCGTAGGGCGCGGTCACGGTCCGTACATTGGCTGCACGCATTTCGATCAGGCTGCTGCCGGAATGGCCATTGGTGCCGGTGCGGAAGATGCCTTCCACGCCAAGTTCGCCCAGAAGGTCAGCCATCGTTGTGATATCGGCAAGGCGCGGCAGGTTGCGCAAGATTAATGTCTCTTCGGTCAGCAACGCAGCCGCCATCAGCGGCAAGGCCGCGTTCTTGGCGCCCCCGATGGTGAGCGACCCGTGCAACGGTTGCCCGCCCTTGATCCAGATCCGATCCATCAACGCCCTTTCACGGCCGGCCGAACAACCGGCTTTCGTAACGCGACGACTACAGGCCGGGCCATATCACCCCTCGCCCCCGCCGCTTTTGTCTCGTGCCCCCGATTTAACCGATTCGTCGCTCTTTCGGGCGGATTTCTGCGCCTTGCGCCGGCGCAGATTCTGCCGCAACGCGTCCGCAAGGCGGGTATCACGCTCCGGACCGGCCTTTGGCTTGGCAGGCGGCGCGACGCCGGAGCGGCCTGTCGTTTTCGCTGTCATCGAAAGGGCTTCCTAATGTGGCCGGGAAGCTACGGGGGGAATGGGCTCATTTCAAGGCTTCGGCCTGGCATTTGCCCTGCCAGCCGATCCCTAGAGGTCGCCAACCGACGCTACGCGGCCGGACACCCCGTTTGCCGCTCGTCGGCGGCGACGGATCGGGGCGTACAAAGGCAGCGCCGCATCTTCACCACGTCCGCAATCCAGTCGAGGTCCGACGCGACCAGCGGGTCGTCGCGTGCGCTGTCGAAAAATTCGATCGTCGCCGGGGCAAACATATGCGGCTCGACCAGTGCGCATAGCTCGTTCGCGTCTTGTGGCTGCGCGGTCACGTCAGTGGCCGGCCCCCTAAATCCCAGACTTGCGCAACTCGTCAAGAGCATCGTCAGCGCTGCGAAGCTCGCGGCTGATCTGTAACCCAAGATGCATTCTCCTGTTGAAGGCCATGAGGCTGTCGGCGATTTGCGCCTTGATGCCGAGGCCGAGCATCTGATCGCGCTCGGCGCGGTCGGCCGCCCATTGCGCCAGGTGGACGAGCGCAAGGGCGAATTTTCCCCAATCCCAGATCACGCGTAGATCCGATCAAGCTGGCGTTTTGTTCGGCGTGACATAGGTCACGATGAACAGGATCACGCCGACCGCGGCGGCCTGGATCGTCGGATCAACCGTGAAACCCGCCCAATGCTGAAGCTGCATACAGAGGAACGACACAAGGCCGGCGACATAGGCTTTATCGAGTTTGGTCAACATCGGTCTCTCCTAAGGATATAGTTTGCGGGGCAGTTGGAAATGCGGGCCGTCCTTGAAGCTGTGCCAATCGCCGCCCCATTCGATTTGCACGCCTAGTTCTTCCGCGGCGCATTTCATGGCGTCCGCGATCCGGTGATAAAGCGGCCAATCCCAGCGCAACTCGCCATCGACATGGGCACCCAGATCGACGGCGTGGCCGGTCAGATGACGCGAGTTCATCGTTCGCGACGCGCCCGCTGCGACGAGTGCTTTCTGACGCGTCACGCTGCGCATGCCTTCGAGCACCGTGAAATCCACATCGCTCAATGCAATCGCGCGTTCGACGACGCGCACCAGGTCGCGATGGACGTCTTTCAGGCGGTCGCGCGACCGCCGGCCGAGATTGAACCCGGGCATGTCATTGATCTCCGATCAGCTTGAGCAGAAGGCCGCCGACGCGATCGAGGGCGAGGCCGATTCCACCGCCGGCAAGCGGCAAAGCGAAAATGGCGCCGGCGAGCCGGTTCTTGCAGCGCGACCAGGACGAGACATGCGGCTTCATGTATCGAATCTCGACCTCAAGCAGATCGAGCCGGCGCACGGTCTCATCGCAGGTCTGATCGAGCTTGGTCAGCACCGGAATGAGTTGGTCGAGCCGCTGATTGAGACCGGTCACCTGCGCGGTCAGCTGGCCGATCAGGAATCCCGGCGCGCCCAGGACGGCCGATTGTCCGTCGTCATGGCCCTCCGCCATCAGATCTTCACCTCGGTCACGACGATCGACGAAACCTGCAAACCGCCGAACTTGCGCTCGCTGTCGTCGCCGTTCAGATAGGCGTCTCCGGTAGAACCCGGGCCCATGCGCACCTTGAAATCGATTGCGCCGGTGCCGCCCGCTGTCATCTCGTACTGGATTGCCAGCGTCGCGGTGCCGGATCGGTTTTCGGTCGGCATGTAGCTCGCCGCCGCCCGTGCTCCCGTCTCGCTGTCCTTGAACAGCGCCGCGACCACCGCATCGAGCCCGCTGTTCGAACCGACCTGCAAGGTGATCGTCACCAAAAGCTTGTTGGCGGCTGCCTTCGGCGTGATTGAAACAGTGAGCACCTGCGTGCCCTCACTCGATTGCGGGATCGAGTTGTCGTATGGGATCACGGTGCTGATGCCCGAATAGGTCGCGGTCTGCGCATAAACCCGCTGCAAGATCGTGCCGGCTGCGACGCCGACCAGCTCGACATTGTTGACCTTGAAGCCACCCTGGGCATTGACCCAGCCGGCGCCGGGATCGCCGCCGGTCGGGGCGCCGAACTCCATTCCGGCGCCGAGCCGCATCCCGCTGGTATAAGCGCCGCCGACGATCGTGAAGAACTCGAGCCTCGAATCCTCGGAGCCGTTCGCCGGGTCGACCAGCTCGGCATGGACCTGCGCATAGCGCTGCGTATTGCCGGCGCCGTCTTTGCCATCCATGGCGATGCCGCCGATCTTGTCGCTCGCCGCGGGCGAACTGCTGATCCGCCGCATGACCAGCAGCGGGCCTTCGGCCGCACCGGCATCGGTCTTTTCGATCACCTGGTCGGCGGTGAACACGTTGGCATCCGCTAAACCCGCAACCGCGAGCGCGGCTCGTGCAGCGTCCACATTCGCAGCACCGGTGCCGCCATCGGCGATCGGCAGCGGCAGGTTGATCGAGCCCGAGGGAACATCGACGACAACGATCAGATTGCCGTTCGCATCGAAGCCCAGAACCTTGCCAGCCCGGACCGGCACGGCCGGCAGCTCGACGTTCAGCCCGTCCGGATCGGTGACCGGAAGGCGCAGCGTTCGGGCGAGCGCCGCGCGCAGCTCCTGGTCGCGCATCGCCGCGCGATCGAGTCCTGCCTCGTGACTCTCCGCCGGGAATCCGTCATTGGATACATAGTCGATGAGCTGCGTGAACGGCAGCGCCCGCACGATGATCCATTGCACCGTATTCGCGGGCGCCGACAGAGCGGTCACCGTACCGGTCGTGCCGGCGCCGCCGGCAACGGTGTAATGCGTGCCAAGGGCCTTGATCGATTCGGTGCCGGTTGCGGTCACCCGCTCGGTGATCGTGAGGTCGGACGAATTGAAGAACGGGAAAGGCACCGCGAAGGCAACGGTGATCCCGTCACCCGTGTACGAGACACGGGACGTCGTCGTGGAAACGGTCATGATTTTAACTCCTGCTACCGATGCGCCGCTTTCGAAACGGCAGGGCCGAAACGCGGGGTCAAATCGGCGCAATCAACCGCCGGCAGACGGGCCTATCGCGTTAAGGGCCTGGCTGCCGATCTGGAGCGAATTGCTCAACAGGTCTGCACCGGCTTTGGACCGCCTGCGTCTGGCGGCATTCTTCAGGTCCTGATACTGGATCAGACCGCGGCGAATCTGATCGAACGGTTCAAGTTCGGCTTCAGCGGTGAAATCCGCCGCGATGTCGAGCGGCGATCCGGCGCCGGACTGAATCCCGGATGCCGCCGTTCTTGCGTGCAACGTGCCGAGCTGCCGGCGAATGTCGCGCTGCTGGCGCTGTGCCTCGAACACGGACTGCTGCCGCGCGACCTTGGCTTCGCGGTCATACTGCGCAGCTTCGCCTTTCGCCTGCTGAAACTGCGACGCCGTACTGACGGTCGCCGCGGCAACGGCGAGCCCGGCCGCGATAAAGGGAATACCCAGACCACACATGAAGCTCTCCTCAGCCGTTGGTGGTTAGATGCGGTGCGATCGCTGCCACGGTGAGCGGCAGCGGCTGCGACTGGACGATCAGGACTCGCGCCGCGCGGTCCCAGCCCTTCGGAAACAGGATCGTTCGATCGCCGGTGAACAAAGGCGGCGGCCGGTCCATTGGATCGTCGCTGCCGCGGAATGCCAGTTGATCGAGATGCGCATCGTCGAAGCCGACGGCGCAGCCGAGCGACGCGAACAGCCGGACCGTCGCGCGGTGAATCCGCTTCGCCTTGCCGATGGCCGTACCATCGACTGCACCCGCTTCGAGATCGAGCGTTTCGAGGCGACTTTCGTATCCCAGGCCCGCGTGAACGATCGAAGCCGGCTGCTGGAGCGCGATCCCACCGTCGACAACAGTTCGCGCGGGGTGTGCCGCACCGTCGGCCAGCACTTGCACCGTCTCGCCCTCAAGATGCGCGAAGCCGGACAATGTCGTCACCATGCGCGCCCAGCCGGCGGTCGACTGTTGTTGCAACGCGGGCGGCACATCGTCGACCAGTCGGACCGATACATTGTCGGCCGCGTTATAGGCGGTGATTTCAACCGCGACTGGCGGCCAGGCGATCCCGGGCCCGCCAAGCCGGAAACATTTCCCGGCATCGTCCGGCAGGAACGGCGAATGGCCGTCCGCGACCAGCGTTTTGACCGCACCCGTTGTCCAGGGCGCGCCGCCCTGCAGCGTCAGTCGCTTGGCTGGATCCATGTTCCAGCCGTCATACGAAAGTCCGCTGTCGACGAAGAACGCATTGTCGATGCCGCGACCGCTGTCGGGCCAGAACTCGCTTTCGAGATACTCGATGGTCGATATCTTTTGTCCATCGATCTGGCGCCGCACGGCGAGCCAGAGTCGGTCATGGCCGTCGGCGGGTATTGCGACTGCGCCGATGGCGACGGCATCGCTGCCACCCAGATCGTGCCGATGCCAGGCGATGACATCCTGTTCGCGCAGATAGGTGAACCCGAGCAGAAGCCCGTCCTCGCGCAATGCCCAGAGTACCGACCAGGGTTGCCGCTGAAACGCGAGCGCGGCGATGCCGTCGCGAACCAGATGGCTGGCGAGGATCGTCATTTCCGGCGCGCCATAGGAATCGCTTTCGAAACGATAGGCGATCTCGTAGAGTTTGCGGCGCGCCCGCTGCACGAAAAGCGTGGCACCGCCCGCACGCACCGGCGGCAAGGTCGAGCATCCAATGTTGGATTGCGCGCGCACGGTAAGATTGCCCGGCGTCACCGCCTCGTTGAGGTTCGAGGCCTGAACGGTGAATTCGCCGCCTTCGGTCCCGACGATCAGCACCTTGCCCGGCGACAGCCAGGATATTGCGTTCACCTCGTTGTCGGCGATGGTAAAAGTCATCGCCGTATCGTCGAGCACCGTGATGCCGTTATCGGTCGGCGAGAAATCGCTATAGGCGCCGCTCGCCGATCCCCAGAGCGTCTGCGGCTGATGCGCCGTGTTGGCGAAGAAGAGACGATCCTCGTAGAAGCCGATCGCCGCCGGCCAGCCGCGATGATCCGACCAGGCGCCTTCGCGCCAGCGTTTCGTGGCCGAGCTGGATGGCAGACGAGACAGGACATCGGCCGTCACCTGTGTCGCACTAGTGTAAGCCGTAATCCGCACCCAGCCATGCCCGCTATGAAGATAGGTCCAGGAGACGCCGCTGCTATGCGTTCCCTGATCGCTCTCGGTCCCTTCCGAATGCAGCGGCGGCGCCGTGCCCGACGTACCGCCGGCGGCGGTCTCGTAGACGCGATCGGCGAACTTCACCTTCTGCCCGCCGGGATAGCTTTTGGTCTGCTCCCAGTCGCCATAGTTCAGATGCCCGGCCGTCTCCTCGAGCCGCCAGACCGATCCGACATGCGCGGGCACAAACAGATCGACCAACGTGGTCAGCGTGATGCCGCTGCCGGTCGCGGCGGATGGATCGAGCGTCCTGCTCGCATCGGTGTTGAGATCGAGATACGGCCCGTCCTCGAATTCGAACGCCGTCAATGTCCAGTTGGTGTGCGAGAGCCGGTTAAGCTGGCGTGGCGCATAACCGCGATGCACGAGATAGAGCACGTCGGCCGATTGCGCCCATTGCAGCCCGGCGAGATCCTCGGCCGCATAGGGCGTTGCGATCTCGAACGGCGTGCCGGGCGGTTCCTCGATCCGCCCGTCGCCGGCATAGAAACGGAAATATTGCTCGCCCGCCTCGATCACATAGGCCTGGCCGGCGGAGAACTGGAACGGTATCAGGCGGACCGGTCCGGTCTCCTTGGCGGTCGCGACGAAGCGCGTGCCAGGCCGGCGGGTCGCGGCGCCCTGCGGCAGCGGAATCATGTTCCGCAGCACGCGACAAGCATTCGAATATTTGGCGAGATCGACCCGGCCATGCAGCTCGGGCGACCATTCGCCGGCGTTGAATGTCGTGAACACGGGGGCGAAGCGCGGCATCAGATGCGGCTCTCCACCCAGTCATGCGTGACGATGCGTCCGGGTGTTCCCTCCTGCGCATCGATCGCGCGCGCTTCGACCAGTTTGTCGCGATAGGTTTCCGTCAGCACCTGGCTGAGGGCCGTCGATGCCGTCAGCGGATAAGCAAGCTCGGCGGCAAGGCGCGCGGCGATCGCATCGGCAAGCAGCGGGCCAAACTCGTTCGGATCGGTGATCTGCCCGATATAGAGCAACCGCAGCGGCGGGCCATCATCGGAGAGAATGCGGCGTCCTTCGATCCGATAGGGCGACGAGGCGCCCTCGGTTTCGCCTTCGATCGCGAGCACGCGCAGGCAGCCGGGCGGCTCCGGCCCTTCCGGCAGTGAGTACTGATAGGCAAAGCCCCAGGCGGGCGCGACACTGAGTGCCGGCAATGCGGCACGGCGCACGGCCGGGTTCCACGGATAGGCGCGCAGCACCGCGTCGCGGATGGCAGCATAGTTGCGCTTGCACAGCCGGCCGCTCTGGTTGTCGTCGTCGAACGACATGACCGGATCGGCACCGAGCATGTCGAGCGCCCGGTTGCAGATCGAAACATCGGAAATCGACATGGGATTTCTCCAAAACGCGCGTGCGGATGCGCCGCGTCCACGTAGCGCGACATCAATGCGTGCCACGAACGCCAAGACGAGACGGAATGATAGATTTATTTGGCGGTTGCCACCGGCCACGAACGCCGAACGGGCCCCGCGCGCATAGGGTTGGAGTGGCGACTCGCGCCTGACACACGAACGCGAAAACGATCGCCGCGACTGTAGGGTTGGTATGGCGGCTTACAGTCGCGGCGATCAAACCCTCGACGTCAGTCGAGGGAGTAGAAAATCATCACCTTCAGCGTACCGCTGCCCGGGAAGCTGGCGGCGGCGATGGTGATGATGACGGTTTCCTCCGCCGCGGTTCCGACGCCGACGCCGGCGTTCACGCCAAACAAGGTCGGCGTGTTGGTCGCGGTGAAGGCTGCCGCTGCGCGGTACTTGCCGGTCGCGCCGGTAATGCCGATCGCGACCGTCGAAGAGCCGAGCGATGTGTCGGTGTTGAGCACGCCATAGAGCACGCGCGCACCTTTCGGCAGCCGCGCGATCTCGATCGTGTCGGACGTGGTCTGGGTCGCGAGCGTGACGGTCTCGTTGAAGACCCGCACGCGCCCGTGCACGTCGGAGACGGCGGGTAACTGCACGGGCGTCGAGTTGTGCAGCTTCGCCATCTGCGTTCCGTAAAGAACGGCCATGGTGGTAACTCCTTGTTGAATTCAGTGATAGCTCGGAAAGATCGGTCAAAGCGCCAACGAGCCCCCGTATGCGTCGCGGCCGCGACTGATCGCGGCGGGTTGGCCGGCGGCGAAGTGGCCCGCTGCTTGAAGCAAACTGCAACCAGCCTCGGGCGCGTAGGGTTGGTGTGGCGGCTGCGCGCCCGAGGCTAATCGTCACGGCGTTGTCGCGATCTCCACCACAGCTTCTTCCTCCATCCGCGTCGCACCGATCGACATGCAGTAATAGACCTGCGTCGAATAGGATTTGTCGTCGCGCTCGGAGATCCTTGCGGTCGGCGCCTGGCCGACGGCGAGCAGCAGGCCCGACTTGCGCCAGGCGAAGCATTGCCGGTCGCCGCTGCCGTCGAGCGTCAGCCGCTGCGAACGGATGAAGCGGAAGCCGAGGAACGTATCGATCTGGCCTGCGACCAGCGCCTTCACGGTATTGTAGTCGGCGCTCTTCACCTCGGTGGTGTTGCCGAAGCGACGATGGCAGACGAGTACGTTGAAGCGCCGCATCTGCCCGTGCAGCGCAAGCTGCAGCGGCCGCGGCCGGTAGGGCAGACGAATGATCGGGAGCGCCGTGGTCCCCGCTCGAACATTGCTGGATGCGCGTGGTTTTCGCGCGATCGGGGCGGTCGCAGCTTCCTTCACGATGCTGCGCCTCCGCGGCGGTCACGAGGATGTATCCGGATCGCTCAAAGAAAAAGGCGGCCCGGGATTTCCGGCCGCCTCCTGCGATCATTGCATTTACGAAACAGACTATAGGATTATCCTCCTAGAGTGTCAATAAAAATCTTGCTCTCACCCCTCCCACGCGAGCCGCACCGTCCGCTCACCGGTTTCGCTCTCGCCGCCGGCATTCTTGCCATAACCCCAGGTCAGGATCTGCGTCGCCGCAGCCACCCGAGCCGCGGGCGGCGCATTCGCATCCTGCATGACCGCGACGAACGCCTCGAGCGCTGCCGTCGTGTGCCGGCGCGCCTGTCGGGCGATGTCCAGTCCGCTGGGGGTGCGGGCCGATCCGGGCTTCGCGGCAGCCGATTTCGCTTTCGCGCCGGCCGGTTCGACGGCGATCGGTTTGCGTTTCGTTTTCACGGTGTCTCTCCCCGACGTTTGATCGGAGGCTGAGCGGTCGGATCGAGGCTCGCATAGCTATGCGCTTCCATCCGCCCGGCCCGCGCCGCGGCGATCCCGAAACAGGCCGACAGGATTGCAAGCCCGTTACGGATCGCGCGCAGCTCGGCCGAGCGCTGCAGCGATCCCGGCAAACGTCGGCCCGACTGTACATTTGCAAGGAACGACGGCGTCATCTGGAACACGATCAGATTTTCGGTCGCATCGCAGACGGCACGGCCGCCGGCCAGCAGCCGGTTCTTCGCATGACGAAAGCGGCGCTGAACCGCAACACGCTCATGGTCGGGCCCATCGCGATCGAGCTCTGGTAAAGCGCGCCGGACCGACTCGCCGGGCAACGCATCCTGAAGCTTCGTCGCCGCCGGCGGCATGTAGCCGGTCACGCGGCGATAGAGATAGGCATAGATCGCGGCGCAGCGATGCTCTTCGATCGTGACGAGGCCGAGCGCCAGCATGCGGCCCAGCGGATACTCGCTCAGCGACGGATCCGCCCCCGTCCCGCCGACCAGCGCGAGCTTGCGCGCGCGCAATTCGGGTGTGCCCTGGTCGAGACCCGATGATTCCTTGCGCGGCCGTCCGCCGCGGCTTCGCCGTGCCGGCATCGTTCGCTACTCCGCCCCATCGTCGTCTTCTTCATGGTCCTCGTCGAGCCCGAGCGCCCATTGCCGGGCCCACTCGACGATCCACAATGCCCGCTCTGCCGTCATGTCGCTGCAGATCGCTTCGAATTCGCCGTCCTCGGTGATGCCGACCCCGATCAGCGACTCCCACCGGCGCTTTGCGACCGCGCCCGCGACCTGCTCCGGCCGCAAACTGTCCGAAATCGGGAAATCGACGACTTTCGAGCCCATTCTTTGTCTCCCCTTTCCGCACCCGATTTTCGCTACGCTTGCATTACCGGTTTATTTAGATTAAATGCGTAACTCTGTCAAGGGGAATCGGTGGACATCTGCCGCGCTTTGCGGCGAAATGAGGCGCATGGAACCATCTGAAGCTGCTCGCCGCCTGAAGGCGCTCCGTGAACGCGCCGGGCTGCCGATGCGTGCCGTATCGGAATCGCTCGGCTGGACGTTAACCCGCTATCAGCATTACGAGGATCGCTACCGACGGCCGTATCTGCCGCTCGAGTTCGTGCGACGCCTTGCCGATATCTTTGCGCAACGCGGCGTCGATCCGGGCGAGGTGATGTCGCTGGCCGGTGTCGGGCCGGGCGGCTTGACCAGCCTGCCCTCGGCACCCCCGCCGCTCGTCGGCAATGGCGCGCACCCGATCGGCGGGCGCGATCTGCCGATCATGGGCGCGGTGCGCGGCGGCGCCGAAGGGTTCTTCTTCAACGACGGAGAACCCAAGGAATATCTACGCCGGCCGCCGTTTCTCGAAGGTGCGGCGAACGCCTTTGCGCTCTATGTCGACGGCGACAGTATGGAGCCGCGCTACTTCGCCGGCGAGATTCTCTACGTCAATCCGAACCGGCCCGTCACGCGCAACTGTTTCGTCGCGGTCGAACTTGCCGATGGCCAGGGATTGATTAAACAGTTCCTCCGCCGCGACGATACGCTGGTCGTGTTGCGCCAGTTCAATCCGGCAAAAGAAATCCGCGTTCAGTCGGATCAGGTGCGCCACATCTATCGCATCACCGGCGCGGGAGAGGCCGGTTAGCGTACTCTCGCTGCGACCCATCCCCCTCGGAATACGCCGCCGGAGCGACGGCTGGGACGGGCAGTCGCCGCCATTGCGGTTTTCGTAAAATCCCCCTCGTCGGGGGTGTTCGAAGGGTGAAAGACACGGCAATGTCACAGGTAGAATTACGCATTATTCATTGACTTTATGATGGTATTAGCGTAATACCGTTCTCCCGCGGGCGCCCTGCTCGCTGCCAGCCAAGGGGAGAACGAGAAAAATGACCTTCAAATCGCGTGAACTCAGCGTGCTCGCTTATGCCAACGGCTTCACGCTCTGGCATTACCGAACCGAAGATCCGCTCGATCTCCTGCTCGATCCCACGACCGGCGCCTTCGAGGACGCCGGCTATTTCGGCGCCGCCTGCGATCTGCTTTGTGCGGGCGACCAGATCACGATCAATCTGAATGGTCGGCCGACGCCGGCGATCGCCTGTTTCGTGGTTCAGAGCGTCAATCCGGGCGGTCAGGTCAGGGTCGCACCGATCGATGGCCATCCCATCGCGCGCCCTGGCAGCACAGCGCCCGCCGAACTCGCGGCCTGAGGCAAACGAAAACCGGACCGCTCTTTGCGAACGGTCCGGCTTTTTCGTTTCGTCGAAAGTTACGCGCCGATCTCGACCACGACCCGGCCGCGGACCTTGCCTTCGAGAATCTGTTTCGACATGCCCACGAGATCCTTGAGCGGCGTCGTCTTTGTCATCGCATCCAGCTTCGCCATCGGCAGATCGCTCGCGAGGCGTCGCCATGCTTCGCGGCGAATCTCGATCGGGCACATCACGGAATCGACACCGATGAGACGCACGCCACGCAGCAGGAACGGGATCACCGTCGTCTCGAGCTTGGTGCCGCCCGCAAGGCCGCAGGCGGCGACGCAGCCGCGATATTTCATCTGCGGCAGGATCGCAGCGAGCGTTGAACCGCCAACCGCGTCGACGCAGCCCGCCCAGCGTTCGGAATCGAGCGGCTTGCCCGAGGGCGTCGCGATCGTGCTGCGCTCGATGATCTCGGCCGCACCGAGACCCTTCAGATAATCGCTCTCGCTATCCACACGCCCGGTCGACGCGATCACCTTGTACCCGAGCTTCGCCAGGATCGCGGTCGCGACGCTGCCGACACCGCCGGCCGCACCGGTAACCAGCACATCGCCCGCCGCCGGCTCGATGCCGTTGTTCTCGAGTTCCATCACGCAGAGCATCGAGGTGAGGCCCGCGGTTCCGATCGCCATGGCCTGCTTCGCGCTGAGCCCCTTCGGCAGTTTGACCAGCCAGTCGCCCTTCACGCGCGCCTTGCCGGCATAGCCGCCCCAGCGCGCTTCGCCGACGCGCCAGCCGGTGAGGATCGCTTCGTCGCCCTTCTTCCAGTCGGGATGGCTCGATTCGATAACCGTGCCGGCAAAATCCACGCCCGGCACATGCGGATAATTCCGCACCAGCCGCCCGAGCCCGTTGAGGATCATCCCGTCTTTGTAGTTGAGCGTCGAATACTCGACCGCGATGGTGACATCGCCCTCCGGCAACCGGTCTTCGCCGAGTTCCTGGATCGACGATACGACCTTGCCGTCGCTCTCTTCCAGCACGAGCGCCTTGAACATGACTTCGATCCTCCGATTGTGTCGTTCCGGGCCCGGCCCGGTTGCGGGCGTTCTAGCGGATGGCGGGCCTATCTGCCAGCGGCGCGGTTTTGCCGCGCCCTCGTTCCGCCCGATTCTACGCTAGGATGCGCACGGTGGAAAAAGCCGCCAGCGTCGCGAACCGACGGAGATCGCCATGCGCCTCGTCGCTACCTTTACCCTGATTGCCAGCCTGTTCGCCGCGACGGCCATTATTGGCGCCGCGCCAGCCGACGCCGACGAGCCCGTGCTGACCGGCACGCTCTACAAGGATCCGGCCTGCGGCTGCTGCGCGGAATATGGCGCCTATCTTCGCGAGAACGGTTTCGAGCTCGAAATCGTCAACACTGAAGACATGGCCTCGATCAAGCACGCGCATGGCGTGCCGGCCGATCTCGAGGGCTGCCACTCGCTCACGATCGGCGACTACATCGTCGAGGGCCATGTGCCGGTTGCGGTCATCCTGCGGCTGCTGACCGAGCAGCCGGACATCGCCGGCATCTCGCTCCCCGGCATGCCGATGGGCTCGCCCGGCATGAGCGGCGACAAGGAAGCGCCGTTCGAGATCTATGCGATCGGCGATAATGGCGAGGATCCCGCAGTCTACGCGGTGGAGTAAGGCCGCCCGCTACAGACGAAACGCGCTTCGTTCAGCCAGACACGCCCAACCGGGTGACCGCCTTCAGCGCGGCACCGACCGCCTGATCCATATTGTAATAGCGATATTGTGCGAGCCGGCCGACGAACGTGACGTTGCCCTCGCCGGCTGCCAGCGCCTGATAGCGCTGATACAGAATCGCATTCTCCGGTCGCGGGATGGGATAGAACGGTTCGCCCTCGCTTTGCGGATACTCGCGCATGATCGACGTCCCGGGATGCTCCTGCCCGGTCAGATGTTTGAACTCCGTGATGCGCGTGAACGCTTCCTCGTTCGGATAATTGACCGTGCCGACCGGCTGGAACCGCGCCACGCCTGACAGATGCTCGTGCTCGAAATGCAAGGATCGATAGGGCAGCGCGCCATGCCGGTAATGGAAATAGGCATCGATCGGGCCGGTATAGATCAGATGATCCCAGGTAACGCGGTTTCGAATATCGGAAAAATCGATATCGGTCTGAACCTCGATGTTCGGATGATCGAGCATCGCCCCGAACATCGCCGTATAGCCATCGGCCGGCATGAACTGGAATTCGTCGCCAAAGCAGCGATCGTCGTCGTTGGTCCGCGTCACGATCCGCCGCGCCACCTCGGGTGCGAGTTGCGACAGGTCGAGGCCCCATTGCTTGCGCGTGTAACCGCGGAAGAACCGGTCGCAAAGATCGGCGCCCACGGCATTGAGCACCACGTCTTCGCTGGTCCGCTCCGGATCGCGCCTCTCGCGGACGCGATCGAGATAGGTCCGGATTCCGGCCTCGTCGTGATTGAGTCCGTAAAGCCGGTTGATGGTCGTGCGATTGATCGGAAAGGGATAGAGCTCGCTCCCGAGGCGCGCCAGGATACGATGCTCGTAGAATCGCCATTGCGTGAAGCGAGACAGATAGTCGAACACGCGCTGGCTGTTGGTATGAAAGATGTGCGGACCATAGACGTGGATCAGTACGCCGTCCGCATCGAGCCGGTCATAGGCATTGCCACCGACATGCGGGCGCCGGTCGACGATCAGCACTCTGGCCCCGTTCGCCGCCAGCCGCTCGGCAAAGACGCTGCCGGCAAATCCCGCGCCGACGATCAGGACCGGGACATGCACCAGCGTCGATCAGCTTTTGAGAAACGCGAGCAGGTCCTCGTTCAGCCGCTCGCCCCAGAGACCGAAGAAACCATGCGGCCCGCCATCGTAGACTTTGAGCGTCGCGTTCCTGAGCAGCTTGGCCGATTGATGCGCGGACGCGCCGATCGGCACGATCTGGTCTTCGCTGCCATGCAAGACGAGCACCGGCACGTCGATAGACTTCAGGTCTTCCGTGAAATCGGTTTCCGAGAACGCCTTGATGCAATCGTAGGCCGGCTTGACGCCGCACATCATGCCCTGCATCCACCAGGAATCGCGCTGGCCCTGCGAAACCTTTGGCCCGGGCTTGTTGGCACCATAAAACGGTTCCGTGATCTCGCGGAAAAGCTGCGCGCGATCCGCAACGAGCTTGGCGCGAAGATCGTCGAACACCGAAATCGGCAGTCCGCCGGGATTGGCGGACGTTCTGAGCATCAACGGCGGCACCGCGCCGAGCAGCACCGCCTTGCCGACGCGGCCCTTGCCGTGACGCGCGACATAGCGCGCGACCTCGCCGCCGCCGGTCGAATGGCCGATATGGACAGCATCCTTCAGATCGAGCGCGGCGGTGAGCGTCGCGAGATCGTCGGCATAGGTGTCCATCTCATTGCCGTGCCAGGTCTGGCCCGACCGTCCATGGCCGCGGCGGTCATGCGCGATAACGCGGAAGCCGCGCTCGCCGAGAAACAGCATCTGCCGGTCCCAATCGTCGCCGGTCAGCGGCCAGCCATGGCTGAAAACGACGGGCCGTCCCGATCCCCAATCCTTGTAATAGATCTCGGTGCCGTCTTTGGTCGTGATCGTGGGCATCGCAGCCATCCCTTTCGCCTATGAAATGCATCTCATAATACTGCACTCATCAACGGCAGGCACGACGCTGTGGCTTGTCGGGCAGTATGTCGATCACCCACCGCGCGCCATTGTCTCGGTGAAGCGGATCGCCCGCCCGCGCGGCTTGTCGACCAGCGCGCGATCGCGCATCACGCTCATGCCGCGCACGATCGTCGAGATCGGCCGCCCCGTCACTTTCATGCCGGCGAAAGGCGTCCAGCCGCAACGGCTCGCGATCCAGTCATTCTCGATCGTCCAGGTCGCCTTGAGATCGACCAGCGTGAGATCGGCGTCATAACCGAGCGCAATGCGGCCCTTGCCGGCGATATTGTAGATACGCGCGGCGCTCGCGCTGGTGAGATCGACGAACCGCTCGAGCGTCAGCCGGCCCTGCGCGATATGATCGAGCAGCAGCGGCACCAGCGTCTGCACGCCGGGCATGCCCGACGGGCTCTGCGGATAGGGCTTCGCCTTCTCTTCTCTCGTATGTGGCGCATGGTCGGAGCCGATCACATCGACCACGCCGTCGCTGACGGCGCGCCACAGCGCCTCGCGATGCCGTGCGTCACGGATCGGCGGGTTCATCTGCGCGAACGTCCCGAGCCGCTCGTAGCAATCGGGTGCGGCCAGCGTCAGATGTTGCGGCGTGGTCTCGACCGTCACCAGGTCTTTGTGCGCGGCCAGAAACGCCATCTCTTCGGCCGTGGTCACATGCAGCACATGAATGCGGCGCCCCGCCTTGCGGGCGAGTGCCACGATGCGCCTGGTCGCCTTCAGCGCGGTTTCCTCGTCGCGCCAGACCGGATGCATCGAAACATCGGCACCTTCGCGCACCAGTGCCAGCCGTTCGCGCAGACGCGGCTCGTCTTCGGCATGGATGGCGCAACGCCGCGTTCCGCTGCGCAGCACCGATTCGAGTGCATCGTCGTCGGCAACCAGCAGGCTTCCGGTCGAACTCCCCATAAAAATCTTGACGCCGCAGCAGCCGGGCGTCCGTTCCAGCATCGCAAGCTCGCCTGCATTCTCTTCCGACGCACCGGCGAAGAAGGCGAAATCGCACCAGGCCCGACCGGTCGCGCGCTCGACCTTGTCGGCGATCGCCGCTGCGTTGGTCGTGGGCGGCGTGGTGTTGGGCATTTCGAAAACCGCCGTCACGCCGCCCATGGCTGCGGCCCGGGTGCCGGTATCGAGATCTTCCTTATGTTCGAGGCCCGGCTCGCGGAAATGCACCTGGGTATCGATCACGCCGGGCAGCACATGTAGGCCAGTGGCATCGATCGTTTCGGCGGCCGGCAGCGTGACCCGGCCGAGGGCGACAATCCGCCCGTTAAGGACGCCGATATCGCAAGGCGCGATGCCATTGGGTGTCGCGGCGATGCCGCCGCGGACGAGAAGGTCGAGGTTTTTTTCCAACGTGGCAGCTCCGGATCAGGCGGGCGAGCGGATGGCGGGCAAGCGGCGACAGTTTATACTATCCCGGCGCGGCGGGTCGACCGCCGCCAGCGGCGGACCGGCCGCGTCCCGGCGCCAGGATGCCGGCAAAAGAATGCCGGCAACAGGATGAGGGTATGACGATCTATCCGGTGATCCTCTGCGGCGGCTCCGGCTCGCGCCTCTGGCCGATGTCGCGCACGGTCTATCCCAAGCAGTTCATGGCGCTGGGCGATGGCGGCACGCTCTTTCAGGAGACGTTGCGCCGGCTTTCCGATCCGTCGCTGTTCGCGGCACCCGTCGTCATCTGCAACGAAGAGCATCGCTTCATCGTCGGCGAGCAGCTTCGCCAGACCGGCATCACGGCCGAGACGATCCTGCTCGAACCGGTCGGCCGCAACACGGCGCCGGCCGCTGCGGCGGCTGCGATCCACCTTTCCGAGCGCCATGAAACGCAGGGCGGCGGTCCGCTGATGCTGCTGGCCGCGGCCGATCACTTCGTCGGCCGCCCGGAGCGATTGCTGGAGGCGATCCGCATCGCCAAGCCCGCCGCGGAACAGGGCGCGCTCGTGACCTTCGGAATCCGCCCGACCCGGCCGGATACCGCCTATGGCTATATCCGCCTCGGCGAAAAGCTTCCCGCAACGCCCGGCGTGCATCGCGTCGAGCGCTTTGTCGAGAAACCGTCGGCCGAGATTGCAGCCCAGTATCTGCAGTCGGGCGAGTATCTCTGGAACAGCGGGATCTTCCTGATGCGCGCCGGCACGTTTCTCGCCGAGCTGGAAAAATTCGAACCGGCGATCGCCAGCGGCGCGCGCGAGGCGGTGCGCGAGCGCCGTGCCGATCTCGATTTCTGGCGCCTCGCCGATCCGCCGTTCTCGTCGATCCCGAACAAATCGATCGATTATGCGGTCATGGAACGCACCGATCGGGCCGCGGTCGTTCCGACCGAGGCGGATCTCGGCTGGAGCGATGTCGGCTCCTGGGCGAGCCTCTGGGACGTCGCCGCGCACGACGCATCCGGAAATGCGATTTCAGGCGACGTGACGGCCATCGACGTTTCCGGCAGTTACATCCGCGGCGAGCGGCGATTGATTGCCGCCCTCGGCATTCGCGACCTGGTGATCGTCGACACGGAAGATGCCTTGCTGGTCATGCCGCGCGATCGCACCGAGGAATTGCGCGCGATCGTACAGCGCCTGCAGGATTCGAAACGGTCCGAAGCCGTCGTACATCGCCGGGTCTACCGGCCCTGGGGTTCCTACGAACAGGTCGATGCCGGCGATCGCTTCCAGGTGAAGCGACTGATCGTTCGGCCCGGCGGCCAGCTTTCTTTGCAGCGTCATGCGCAGCGCGCCGAACATTGGGTTGTCGTACGCGGCCGGGCGCGCGTTACGCGCGGCGACGAGGTTTTCGATCTGGATGCGAACCAGTCGACTTACATTCCGGTGGGGACCGTGCATCGTCTCGAGAATCGCAGCGAGGAGCCATTGCATCTGATCGAGGTGCAGTCCGGCGGCTATCTGGGCGAGGACGATATCGAACGGCTCGACGACAGCTACGGACGCCGCTGAAATTCACGGCGATTGCCGCCCTGGACCCATACTCCACAACCAATTGGGCCTTTGACTTATCCCCGCTTGGGCCGGAATATGACCGTCGAGTTGCCGCAACGTGAGCGGTACAGCCCTTTTTGTCGTTCAGGAGACTCCAGATGAATAAACCGCTGCCGAATTCGCTCGCGGCGAAGGACATCGCCTATCACCTCCATCCCTACACCAATGCGGTGAAGCATGAGGCGGAGGGACCGCTGATTCTCACCGAGGGCAAGGGCATCCATGTCTATGACGAGAACGGCACGGAATATATCGAGGGCCTCGCCGGCCTGTGGAGCACGTCGCTCGGCTTCGGCGAACAGCGCCTGATCGATGCCGCGACCGCCCAGCTTCAGAAGCTGCCCTACTATCACAGCTTCACACACAAGGTGCCGAGCATCACCGTCGAGCTCGCCGAGCGGCTGATCCAGATCGCCCCGGTGCCGATGTCGAAGGTGTTCTTCACCAACTCGGGCTCGGAAGCCAACGACACCGTCGTCAAGATGGTCTGGTACTACAACAACGCGATCGGTCGTCCGAAGAAGAAGAAGATCATCTCGCGCATCAAGGGCTATCACGGCGTCACCGTCGCCTCGGCCAGCCTCACCGGCTTGCCTTACAACCACAAGGATTTCGACCTGCCGATGGCCGGCATTCTTCATGCCGATTGCCCGCATTTCTATCGCTTCGGCGCCGATGGCGAGACTGAGGAAGAATTCGCAACCCGGCTTGCCGAAAATCTCGACAATCTGATCATTGCCGAAGGGCCCGATACGGTCGCCGCGTTCATCGCGGAACCGGTGATGGGCGCCGGCGGCGTCCTCATCCCGCCGAAGACCTATTTCGAGAAAATCCAGGCGGTCCTCAAGAAGCATGACGTGCTGTTCGTCGCCGACGAGGTGATCTGCGGCTTCGGACGCACCGGCAATCTGTGGGGCTCGCAGACCTATGGTCTGAAGCCGGACATCCTGAGCTGTGCCAAGGCGCTCTCGTCGTCCTATCTGCCGATCGCCGCGGTCATGATCAACGAGAAGGTCTACAGCGCGCTGCGCGACAATTCCGGCAAGCTCGGCACCTTCGGCCACGGCTTCACTTATTCGGGCCATCCCGTCAGCGCGGCCGTCGCCCTCGAAACGCTCAAGATCTATGAAGAGCGCGATATCGTCGCGACAGTCCGCCGCGTGGCGCCGACCTTCCAGAAGCGGCTGCGCGCCTATGCCGATCACCCGATGGTCGGCGAAGTCCGCTGCGTCGGCCTGATCGGTGCGGTCGAGCTGGTGCGCAACAAGAAGACCAAGGAGCCGTTCGATCCCAAGCTGACGATCGGGCTCAAGACCGCCGGATTCTGTCAGCGTCACGGTCTGATTACGCGGGCAATCATGGACAGCGTCGCCTTCTGTCCGCCGCTCATCATCACTGACGCGCAGATCAACGAGATGTTCGACCGGTTCGGTCGCGCACTTGACGAGGCGCATGGCTGGGCGAAGCAGGAAGGCCTGCTCGGCTGAGCGGGCTGGCACGGGTAACACCGGCCGCGGGGCGCCGTGGCCGGTGCCTTTCCGATAATGCGGCGGCGTGGCGTACAATCCGCTCCTGTCGCAGCGGGCCGCAGGGCTTTGAGGCGGCAGCATTTTTCCATCGGGAGGTGAATTTCCGACTCCAAATCGTGGGGGCTCTGCCGTAGCATCCGCATCCTAAACAAGGACCGCCGCATGGCCTCCGGCCAAAAAATGCAGGTGGATCCGATAAAAACGTTCATTCGCAGGGAATTGCTTCAGGAGACGTAGACGGGGGCATGGTCGACGCACAGAAAGATTTCGTTAAATTCGAGGACATCCAGAAGAGCTACGACGGCGAAACGCTCGTCGTAAAAAGCCTAAACATGTCCATCGCCCGTGGCGAGTTCCTGACCATGTTGGGCCCGTCGGGGTCCGGTAAAACGACGACATTGCTGATGCTGGCCGGGTTCGAGGTCCCGACCAATGGCCACATCAGTCTCGATGGGCAGCTGATCGACCGCCTGCCGCCGCACAAGCGCGACATCGGCATGGTGTTCCAGAACTACGCTCTCTTTCCGCATATGACGGTCGAGGAGAACCTCGCCTTCCCGCTCGAGGTCCGCAAGGTCGCCAAGGCGGAGATGAAGACGCGAATCGACCGTGCGCTCGATATGGTTCAGCTCTCGCCTTATGGGAAGCGGCGCCCGGCGCAGCTTTCGGGCGGTCAGCAGCAGCGCGTCGCGCTCGCCCGGGCGCTGGTCTTCGAACCGAAACTGGTGCTGATGGACGAGCCGCTCGGCGCGCTCGACAAGCAGCTTCGCGAGCATATGCAGCTTGAGATCAAGCATCTGCACGAACGGCTCGGCATCACCGTGGTCTATGTGACACACGATCAGGGCGAAGCGCTGACCATGTCGAACCGCATCGCCGTGTTCAACGACGGCGTGATCCAGCAGCTCGCCACACCCGACGATCTGTACGAACGGCCGGAGAATGCCTTCGTCGCGCAGTTCATCGGCGAGAACAACAAGCTCGCGGGCAAGGTCCGTTCGGTCAACGGAAAGACCTGCAGGGTCGAGCTCGATAGCGGCGGCGAAGTTCAGGCGCTCGCGGTCAACATCGAAGGCGAAGGCCGACCGACGCTGATCTCTGTCCGGCCCGAACGGACGTTGATCAACCCGCCGGCCGGCGCCTTCCCGAACATGTTCAGCGGCCAGGTCGAAGAGCTCATTTATCTCGGCGACCATATCCGCACCCGCGTCAATGTGTGTGGATCGCGGGACTTCGTCATCAAGATACCGAATGCTCCCGGCCAGGGCGCGCTCAACAAGGGCGACGCCGTGACGGTCGGCTGGGCGGTTGAAGATTGCCGGGCACTGGACCGCCCGGCATAAGGCGTCGGGCTCAAGGGGCCATCAAAAGGCCTCGATGTTCCCGACAATGTGTGAGTGCGAAGCAAGGCCGGTTGTGACCGGCTCAACGCAGGGAGAGACATAAAATGAGAAAAACGACCCTGTTTCTGTCCGGGGTGGCTATGGCGGCAACAGCCGTCGGTTTGGCCATTGCGCCGGCACAGGCCGAGGACATGGTGTTCGTTTCCTGGGGCGGTGCGTATCAGTCCGCCCAGCACGAGGCTTTCGTAAAGCCGTTTGCCAAGGAAACCGGCATCAACGTCATCGAGGAAGAGTATAGCGGCGAGTTTGCAAAGATCGCGGCGATGGTCGAGGCCAACGACGTCACGTGGGACGTGGTCGACGTCGATTTCAACACCGCGGTCGCAGGCTGCGATCAGGGCATCTTCGAAGAACTCGACTACAGCAAAATCGGTCAGGACCCGGAACGCTTCGTTCCGAACGGCGCGCTCGACTGCGCCGTGGGCACGATCGTGTACTCGACGGTTTACGCCTATGACAGCGACGAGATCACCGAGAATCCGCCGACGACGATTGCGGACCTCTATGACCTCGCGACTTGGCCGGGCAAGCGCGCCCTGCAGAAGTCGGCTTTCGTGAACATGGAATGGGCTCTTCTGGCCGACGGCGTGCCGATGGACGAAGTCTACGGCATGCTCGAGACCGAAGAAGGCATTGCGCGCGCCTTTGCCAAACTCGACACCATCAAGAGCGAAGTCGTGTGGTGGGAAGCGGGCGCACAGCCGCCGCAGCTCCTCTCCGACGGCGAAGTCGTCATGGCTTCGGGCTGGAACGGCCGCTTCTTCGATGCCGCCAAGAACGAGGGCAAGAACTTCGTCATCGTCTGGGACGCGCAGGGCTTCGACTTCGATTACTTCGCCATCCCGAAGGGTACGCCGCGTCTGGAAACGGCTTACAAGTTCCTGGCCTTCTCGAGCGCCCCGGAGCAAATGGCCGAGAACTCGAAGTATATCTCCTACGGGCCTGTGCATCAGGATGCGATCCAGTTTATCGCCCCTGAGATTCTGAAGGATCTGCCGACGGCGCCGGAAAACTCCAGCAACGTGCTGTATGTCGATTCCTTCTGGTGGGCAGACCATCGCGAAGATCTCGAGAAGCGCTTCGCTGCCTGGCTGGCGCAGTAACGCGCATTGAAGACCGGGAGGAGCCGATCGCTCCTCCCGGTTTCCTTTTCAGACGTTAGCAGTACGGATCGGGCATGGTCAGCGTTGCGTTAACCGACAATGTGATGCGGGCGGCCGATGGCACGCCCCTCAAGGTCAAGCTCAAGCAGACGGAACGTCTGCGTCAGCTCAAGGCCGTAGGATTGGTTGCGCCGCTATTCCTGTTCATCCTTCTTTCGTTCGTCGCGCCGATCGCCAACATGCTGTTCTACTCGGTCAACAATCCCGAGTTGGTTCACACATTGTCCCGAACGGCCGCGGCTTTAGAGAATTGGGACGGCGAAGCATTGCCCGGCGAGGAAGCGTTCGAAGCCCTCGCGATGGACATTCAGCAGGCGCGCGAAGAGAAAACCATTGGTCTCATCGCCAAGCGCCTTAACTACGAACTCCCCGCCATCCGCAGCGACGTCATGGCAACGGGTCGTGCGCTCGAAGACGTGGAAGCGGGCCCATGGAAAGACGTCCTGGTCGACATCGAAGGTGTCTGGGGCGAGCTCGGAACCTGGGCTGTCATCAAACGCGCGACCAGCCCCTACACGGATTTCTACTTTCTTTCCGCGGTCGACCGTATGCGCGATGCGACCGGCTCCATCGTTGCGATCCCCGAGGGCCAGGCGATCTTCGCCAAAGTCTATATCCGGACGTTCTACATTTCGACGATCGTGACGCTGGTTACCCTGTTCCTCGGTTTCCCCGTCGCCTATCTGCTGGCGACGCTGCCGACCCGATACAGCAATCTGCTGATGATCCTGGTGCTGCTGCCGTTCTGGACGTCGCTGCTGGTGCGGACGACGGCGTGGGTGGTGCTGCTTCAATCCGAGGGGCTCGTGAACTCGGGCTTGATGTGGCTCGGGTTGATCGACGAGCGCGTTCAGCTCATCTATAACCGCTTCGGCACGATCATCGCGATGGCGCATATCCAGTTGCCGTTCACGCTGCTGCCGATCTACAGCGTGATGAAAACCATTCCGAGCTCGCATGTGCGCGCGGCCCGTTCTCTGGGCGCGGGTCCGTTCTACGCATTCTGGCGGGTTTATTTTCCGCAGACCATTCCGGGCATCGCGGCGGGCTGCCTGCTGACCTTTATTCTCTGTCTCGGCTACTACATCACGCCGGCACTGGTCGGCGGTCCGTCGGATCAGATGGTCAGCTACTTCGTCGCGTTCTATACGAATCAGGAACTCAATTGGGGCATGGCGGGCGCGCTGGGCGTGATCCTGCTCCTGGTCACGTTCCTCATTTACTTTGTTTATAACAAGCTGGTCGGTATCGACCGGATGAAGCTGGGCTAGGATCGAAGATGGCGGCCTCTCCCTACGCAACGCCGGCAGAGAAACTCTGGCACTACACGCTGCGCATCATTTGCGCGGCTGTCTTCTTCTATCTGATCGCGCCGATTTTGGTGATCATGCCGCTGTCGTTCAATTCGGAAATGTTCTTTACCTATCCAATGCCCGGGCTTTCGCTGCGGTGGTACGAGGACTTTTTCTTCAACGACCGCTGGACGATTGCGCTCAAGAACAGCGCGATCATCGCGGTCTGCACCACGATTCTCGCAACATTCCTCGGCACCCTGGCCGCGCTTGGACTCAGCCGCGCGAAGTTTCCGGCCCGCGCTCTGGTCATGGGTATCCTGATTTCGCCGATGGTCTGTCCGGTCGTGATCACCGGCGTTGCGATTTTCTTCCTCTATTCGCTGGTCGGTCTCTCGAACAGTTATGCCGGAATCATCCTCGCCCATACTGTGCTGGCCACGCCCTTCGTGGTGATCACCGTGACGGCCACGCTGATGGGCTTCGATTACACGCTCACGCGCGCGGCGGCCGGCCTCGGGGCCGATCCGGTTCGCACCTTCTTCAAGATCACGCTGCCGTTGATCCTGCCGGGCGTGCTGTCCGGCGCCCTGTTCGCGTTCGTCACCTCATGGGACGAGGTGGTGGTGGTCCTGTTTATCGCCAGCCCCGAACAGCGCACCTTGCCGAAACAGATGTTCAGCGGTATCCGCGAAATCATCAGCCCGACCATCACCGCGGCCGCGACTGTCCTGATCATCATCTCTATCTGCCTGCTGACGACGGTCGAACTGCTGCGCCGGCGCAGCGAACGATTGCGCGGCATCCGCAATTAGCGGCCCCGCTCGCGGCCGCATAGGCGCCTCTCCGCCCCTTCTGGCGCCGCCGCGCCCGCCGCCTTATCCTGTTCCGACATCGATCAGCCGGCGCGACCGAGACATGTACAAGGACCACAGCCTTATCCCCGCGGAAGCAACCCGCCTCGCCGCACTCGGTATCCTGGCCGAAGGCGCACGACGCTATGCCGATCTGGCGGCGGAAGTGCGCCAGTTCACCGGCCGCATCGTCGGGCCGTCGCTGGAGTTGCTGGGTCCGCCGGTCGAAGTGCTTCGCATCGAAGGGCTGGTGGCCGGAACGCCTGGCGGCGAAGCCGATACCGACCCGGTGCTGACGCTCACCGAGACCGGACGCACCGAGCTGAAGCGCCTGCTCGGCGCCAATATCCGCGGCCCCCTCGGCGAGTTCAACAAACTGGTGATCGCGCTCAAGCTGCGGTTTCTCGACGTGCTCGATCCGGTCGAGCGGATCGGACAACTGGAGATGATGCAGGAAGCCTGCGAGCGCGAGCTTGCCCGGCTCGTCGATTTGCGCGGCCGCAGCGAGCGGCTGCCCGCTCCGCTGGTCGACTGGCTCGATCACGATATGGAACAGCTTGAAGCGCGGCGCCGCTGGTTCCAGGACCGCGCCGCATCGATCCGGCGCGACTAGATCGGGGCGAACCGCCCCTGCGATCTCAGAACAGATGCTGGCCGCCGGTGACGAAGATCTCGGTGCCGGTTACATAGCGAAAATCGTCGGTGCAGAGCCGGTAGACGGCAGCCGCCACCTCTTCGGGCTGGCCCATGCGATGCATCGGGATGCGCGGGATAAGGCTTTCATATTCGGGGCCGATCATCCCGGTCTCGATCTCGCCCGGCGCCACCGCGTTGACGCGGACGCCAAGCTCCGCGAACTCGACCGCCATCTCCCGCGTCAGGGCTGACAGCGCAGCCTTCGAGGTCGAATAGGCCGAACCGGCAAACGGGTGGATCGCATGGCCGGCGATCGAAGTGATGTTGACGATGGCGCCCTTGCCCCGCGCCAGGGGTTCCGCAAGGCCCCGCGCGAGCACGAGCGGTGCAAAGAAATTCAGCTCAAACACCTCGCGCCAGCCGGCGATATCGCCATTGAGGCAGCCGAGGCGCTCCGCATGATCCGCCTTCGGCGAAATCGCCGCGTTATTGACCAGCGCGTGTATCGCCGCGCCGTCGAGAATCTCGAGGGTGCGGATCACAAACCCGCCGACGCTGACCGGATCGGCAAGGTCGGCCGGAATATGATGCGTCCAGTTGGGATCGCGCTTGCACGCCTCCGGCACATCCTCGCGACTGCAGGTCACGATTCGCCATCCCTCGTCGCTGAAGCGCTTGACGGTCGCGTGCCCGATGCCGCGGCTGGCGCCGGTAAGAACCAGGACGCGCTTGCCATCGCTCATCGGCGCTCCTTCGATCCCGTCGGGATCCGGCTATCCGTCATGCAACCGACACGACGCGAAAGGTCCGCAGCACGCCGTCATGCTCGGTGATCGAGACATATTCCCCGACGGCAAAGCGATGCGAATCAAACCGATATCCCGGTTCGTCGGCCTCCGGTTCGCTGTCCAGATCGTAATGAAACACCCAGCGACGGCCCGGCGTATGAACCAGATGGCCATGGAAATCGTCTTCGCCGCGCCAGAAACGCCGGACCCTGCAGTCCTTTTGATGGGCGCGCCAACCCTGGACGTCGATATGGCCCGCACCGTCGAGCGGCGCCACGAACTCGTAACCATGCTCGGGGCTTCCTTGCGGAAAATCATGGTCGCGCGCCAGTTCGAGTCGGATCTTCTTGAGAGTCATGATTTTACCTTTCACTGCCGGGCGGCTGCCTCAATGATCCATGAGGACGGTGATGCCGCCATTGGCGATGACGTGATGGGTCGCCCCGCCCAGGATGAGTTCGCGCACTCGGCTATGGCCGTACGCGCCCATGGCCAGCAGATCGCCACCCAATGCGACCGCGCGCTCGACCAGAAGCTTGCCTGTCGGGCCGCCTTCGCTCGGAATCCGCTCGATGGTCGCCGTCACGCCATGCCGGCCCAGATAGGCTTTCAGCGCATCGGCCGACAGCCGGCGGTCGTCATTGCCGACCACGAGCACAGTGACGCGCTTGGCGAGGCGCAGCAGCGCCATACCCCCGGCGACCGCCCGGGTCGCCTCGATCGAACCGTTCCATGCGATGACCGCGTGTTCGCACAGCGTCGACGGTGCCACCGACGGCGCAATCAGGACCGGACGCGCCGTGTCGAACAAGGCGGCATCCAGCACGGCGGTCTGCGTTGGAATGTCGTCGCCGCTCGGCCGACAGACCGCAATCAGATCGGCCAATCGCCCGCGTATGCCGATGACATCAGGCGCGGCACCGGTGACGATGTCGAAATTCACGTCGATATCCTTGCCCTCGCAGCAGCGCTGGAAACTGGCACGAGCCAGATCGGCGCGACGGTCAGCGCTTTGCGCGAGCGAATCGATCATCTGCTCGACCAATGCGCCCGACATCGCTTCGCCGACGACCGGCACCATTGAAGCGGGATCGGGCCGGACATGGAGCACGGTGAGATGGGCACCGAGTTTCCGCCCCGCCATGACAGCGGTCGACAAGGTCGAGTCGGTGTTCGGGCTGCCGTCGGCAAGGGCCAGAATGATGTTGATAGCCATGATCTTTCTCCCGTCTGCCGGTTCCCGCTCGTGAGAGGTCGGTTGCCGGCTGTTGGTTCAACTCAGGCGAAGCTTGGCGACACCTCCACGATATCGTCTGGATCCTGGTGAACGATGACCTCGGATCCGGGAAACGCTTCGAGAACGCGGGCCTCGGCGGCGTCTGCGATTTCATGCGCTTGCGTCAAACTCAAGTGCCCGTCCATCTCGATATGCATCTGGATGAAATACTGGCGGCCCGCGCTGCGCGTCCGCATGTCGTGAACGGCGCATACGCGCGGATCGGCCAGCGCGAGCGCCTTGATCTTCTGTCGGTCCGCGTCGGACAGTTCCCGATCCATCAACATGTCGAGTGCTCCTCGAGCCACGCCCCAGGCCATCCAGACAATATAGACCGCAACAGCGGTCGCGATAACGGGATCGGCATAAAGCCAACCAAGCTGCGCTGTCAGCAGGACCGCCACGATCACAGCGACATTTGCCGACAGATCCCCAAGATAATGGGCGGAATCCGAGTGGATGGCGAGCGATCGGGTCTTGCGCACCACATGACGCTGATAGATGACCAGCACAATCGTGGCTGCGATCGAGATCAGCATCACGCCGATGCCGACCCACGAATGGGTGACCGGGGCCGGCGCACTGAATCGCCCGATCACTTCGACCATAAGAAAAACAGCCGATCCCGTGATGAATGCCGATTGGGCGAGCGCCGCCAACGCCTCGACCTTGCCATGGCCGAAGCGGTGCTCGCGATCGGCCGGGACCAGCGCATGGCGTACGGCAACCAACGTCACCACCGACGCCGCCATGTCGAGCAGCGAATCCAGCAAGGACGAGAGAACGCTGACCGAGCCTGTCATTAACGCCGCGATGGTCTTGATGGTGACGAGCGTCAGCGCCGTTACGAGCGACGCATAGGTCGCGCGGCGCATCAGACGCCTGGCAACGATGTCGTCCTGCGTCATCGCTTGCGCATCTGCAAGCCCCGATGCGAGATTCGTACCGGTCATGGATAGAGCTGTTCCGTCGACCAGCCATCGCCGTCGCGCCGGTAGACCAGCCGATCGTGCAATCGGAATGCGCGGTCTTCCCAGAACTCGAGATAGTCCGGCACGAGCCGGAAGCCCGACCAGTGTTCGGGCCGCGGGATGCTGCCGAGGCCGAACTTGGCCGTAAATTCCGCGACGCGCCGTTCGAGCGCGAACCGGCTTTCGAGCGGTTGCGATTGTTTCGATGCCCAGGCGCCGATCTGGCTCGAGCGATGGCGCGAGGCGTAATAGGCGTCGGCGGTCGCGTCATCCACGCGTTCGATCCGGCCTTCGATCCGGACCTGGCGCTTCTGCGACTTCCAGTGAAAGCAGAGTGCGGCAACGGGACTTGCCAGCAGCTCGCGGCCCTTCCGGCTGCCGAGATTGGTGTAGAACGTGAACCCCACGGGCGTCGCATCCTTGAGCAACACCATGCGCACCGACGGCCGCCCGTCGGCGCCGATGGTCGCAAGCGCCATGGCGTTCGGGTCGGCCGGTTCGGCCTTGGCGGCCGCGTCGAACCAGGTCTGGAACCGTTCGAACGGCTCTGTCAGTAACGCCCTCGCCATGATCGCTCCTTGGCGGCCAATCCGGAATTCTGCCGATT
>JAWXBK010000111.1:0-6058 GCA_034439975.1 Rhodospirillaceae bacterium
ATTCAAGTCAAAGTTCCGTCATGGAAATAGCCGAAGCTACTGTGCAATGAGCGGTGCAATCCAATTCCCGGCGGTCCGGAGGCTTGCGAGAGGCCGTTTTGTCATATTCGCCCTGCTCGCGCTCTCCTTGGTAATGGCCCGGCCGATATGCGACGTGCACCAGCAGCAGGGCAGCTCGTCTCAATCCGGGCTTTTCACAGCCACAGATCACGCACATGACGAAGCCCCACACCATGAGGACTCCGCGCCGTGCTGCGCATCCATCGAGGATGGAACCCTCCTGGTCCCGGCGACCACGGCGACACCCGCCGGCAAGTCACCGGCGCCTGCTCTGGTGGCGACAGTCTCCCTGCCGGGATGGCACGCGGCGGCGCCTGTGTTCCCTGCGTTAATCCCTCCTGACCGTCCACCTGATTCCAGTCCTTATTACGCCCGCTCGGCGCGCATTCTGATCTGAGCTGCTCTCGGTCTTAGCCGCCGCGAATCCTGAATTCGCGCGGTTCTCGGCGCATCGCATCGCGCTTGTCTATGATCTTGAGGAGCTTGTCATGAACAACGAATTTCGTACCGGAACCGCCTTCGCGGTGCCCGTGAGCATCGGCTACGCGCTCTGTACGCTCGGCTTCTGGATCTGGCCCGAGGCGGCGGTGAATTTCATGAACGGTCTGTTCCACGGCCAGCCGAGATCGTTCTCGGCCCTCCGGACAAGCATGCGGAGCGCACGATGCTTGGTGGCACATCGGTCGCGAAGCGGCTTGAGCCAATGGTGATCGCCAACCAGCCAAGCTTCGGTGGCTTTTTCCTGTTGGGCGTGCCCGGGATCTACCGCATCCGGTTTGAGGTGCGCAGGCCGGGCGTTGCGGAAGTTCCAGCTGCCGAATTCGAGCACCGAGTTCTTCTTGAGGACCGGCGGTGTTGACCGCCCGTTCACCGCTCGAAGTGCCAGTGGCGGAGAGCGAGCTCGCCCGCTTCGCAGCAATCGCCAGGATTGCGGCGGCCAAGGGTTGGGGCCGGTATGCGGAGCGCATGGGTATCGGGCGCCATGCCGGTCCAGCGGAAGAAAGTGGCGCCAAAAGCGACGCCGTGCGGCTGCGCGAAGCGCTCGAAGAGCTTGGCCCCACGTTCGTGAAGCTTGGCCAGATGATGGCGGGCCGGACCGATATTTTCCCGGAGGAGCTCGTCAGCGAGCTTGGCAAGCTGCACGAAGACGCGGCGGCCTTCCCGGCGGATGTCGCGCGCGGGATCATCGAACAGGAGACCGGCAAGCCGGTCGCCGAGCTCTACGCGAGCTTCGACGACTCGCCGATGGCGGCGGCGTCGATGGCGCAAGTGCATTGCGCAACCCTGCCGGATGGGACCTCGGTCATCGTCAAGGTCCAGCGGCCCGGCATCGCGGCCACTATCGAGGCGGACATCTCCGTGCTGCGCCGCCTCGCACGGCTGCTCGGCACGGTTATGCCCTCCGCGCGGGCATGGAATCTCCCGGACCTGGCCGAAGAACTTGCCGAGACACTGCGCGGCGAGCTTGATTTCGAGCGCGAAGGGCGCAATGCGGAGCGATTCGCCGAGCTAAATCGAAACGAACCGGCCGTGTACGTACCCAGAATCTTCTGGGAAGCTACGACGCTGCGCGTGCTCACGATGGTGCACAGCCCGGGACATCGGCTCGATGCCGCACCCACGGAACCTGGCCGGAACGCCGAATTGGCGCAGCTGCTCATGCGGCTCTTTCTCACGCAGGTCTTCGAGCACGGCACGTTCCACGGCGATCCGCACCCCGGGAACGTGTTTGTACTTCCGGATGGGCGCATCTGCTATCACGACTTTGGCGCGCTCGGCGACCTGTCGCCGCAGGTGCGGGAAAAGCTCCGTGAACTGTTCCTGGGCGTGATAGCGCGCGACGCCGCTTGGGTGTGCGCCGCCTATCTGGGCATGGGTGGTGCGACCGGAGAACTGGATCGAGCGCAGTTCACGAAAGATCTCGGCGAATCGCTCGACCGCTATTACGGGGAATCGGGGCTCGGGCGCCAGTCGTTCAGCGCTATCCTCAGTGAGTTCGCTCGCCTCGGCCGGCGCCATCACATTCGGCTGCTGCGCGAGACGGCTTTGCTGCTACGCGCATTTGCCGAGCTCGAAGCGCTGGTGCGGGGGCTCGACCCGGAGTTCAGTTCGCTCGAAGCTTTTCGGTCCTACAGCGGCCAGCTTCTGAAGCACGCTTTCATCCCCGAGCTGGGCGTAGCCAGCATCGCGCGGCTCTACCGTTTCTCGACGGCGGTGCGAGAGGTGGCGGGCAATACGCCGTTGGTGCTGCAGCAGCTCATGGGTCGGCTCGAACGCGGCGAGCCGTTGTTCGACATCCGGCATCAGAGCGGAGGTTCGCTCGAGCGGCACATGCTGCATGCAAGCAACCGGCTCGCCTTCGCCTTCATTGTCGCGTCGCTCATCATCGGTTCGGCAATCATCCTCGCGGCCCATGCCGGGCCTCACATCGCGGACGTGCCCGTGCTCGGAATCATCGGCTTCGTCGTTGCCGGCGCCCTCGGAGTCTGGTGGGCGGTCATCGCACTCAAATCAGGAAAACTCTGATGAGTATCACATCACAAGGAGACCATCTTCATGGCTGAGCACTCGCACGAAAATCATCCGTCCGGCGCGGGTGATTACGGCCGCTGGATTTTCTGGGGGTTCGTGCTCATCGCGGGGTTCTTCCTCGTTACCGAGCACAGAGCGCACCTCTCCGGATGGTTTTCAGCCTACGGAATATGGCTTTTGTTACTCGCCTGTCCGCTGATGCACATGTTCCACGGCCATGGGGGCCATGGAGGGCATGGCGACCACGGCGCGGTAGATAAGGAGAAGAACAAGGACCAGGCGCCATGAACGCTTCCAATCAAATGCAGGCTTACGGATTGTGGTCCCTGGTGATCATCAATTCACTCGTATTCATCATCTTTGCGTTCAGCTTCGCAAAGCCCCAGAGCAAACGCGACTGGCGTTCATTTGGCGCGTTCTCCGCGTTCCTCGTCGCCCTATTCACCGAAATGTACGGTTTTCCGCTCACCATCTACCTGCTCTCCGGATGGCTCTCGACCCGCTTTCCAGGGGTGGATTTCATGTCGCATGACGCGGGGCATCTGCTGGAGGTGATGTTTGGCTGGCGGTTGAATCCCCATATGGGACCGTTCCATATCCTGAGCAGTATCTTCATCTTCCTGGGATTCTGGCTGCTGGCGTCGGCATGGAAGGTGCTGTACGAGGCGCAGCATGCGCATCGGTTGGCGACCACCGGTGCCTACGCGCGCGTGCGCCATCCGCAGTACATCGGTTTCGTATTGATCATGACCGGATTCCTGCTGCAGTGGCCGACGCTTGTCACGCTCGTCATGTATCCGATCCTCGTCGTCATGTACGCCCTGCTCGGCAAGCGGGAGGAGGCGGAGATGGTCGCGCAGTTCGGCGACGAGTACCGCCGCTACAAGGATGCTGTGCCGGCTTTCATTCCGAAGCTCGGCTCATCGAAGACCGTTACTCAACTCTGAAAGGAAATTGGCATGAACAAGCAATTGATCTCGATTCTCGCAGGACTGGTCCTGGCACTACCTCTCAGCGCCATGAGCGCGCCGGATGAAGCACAGAAGCAGATGATCCAACGCGCTCAGGACGCGAAGAAGAAGCTCGCTGCCGCGCAGGCAGCTCAAGGGCCCGAGCGCCAAAAGATGATGCAGGAGCACATGAAGATGATGCAGGACATGATGGCGCAGATGCAGAAGGCGAAGCCGCGCGACGGCATGAAGCCCGAGCAGATGCGCGAATGGATGGACGAGCACATGGGTCTCATGCAGCAAATGATGGGCCAGATGATGGAGGAGCATCACATGATGATGGGAGGCATGGGCATGAAGGGGATGGACATGCAAGGCATGGGTAAGAAGTGATCCGCTCCGCCATGCAAGCAAAAGACGTGATGACGACGTGGGCGGCAACCGTCGGGCCGGACGCAACGGTCCAGGAGGCGGCGAAGCTCATGTTCCGGCGCGGCATCAGCGCGCTTCCGGTCGTGGATCGCCAAAAGCGCGTGATCGGCATCATCAGCGAAGGCGATCTGGTGCGTCGGGTGGAGCTTGGCACCGAGCGCGCCCGCTCGTGGTGGCTGAGGCTGGTAGCGTTTCCCGGCGAGAGCGATGCCGAAGACTATGTGAAGACGCACGCGTCGCGCGTCCGCGACGTGATGACGAGTCCGGTCATTTCGGTTACGGAGGCGACGCCGCTCGAGAAGATCGCCCTACAACTCGAGAAACATCGCATCAAGCGGGTTCCGGTGATCCGGGCAGGCAAGCTCGTCGGCATCGTCAGCAGAGCGGATCTCGTTCGCCAGATCGCGATCGCGCCGCCTGCGATGCGCCCAGCCTCGAGCACCGATCGCTCGTTGCGCAAAGGGATGCTGAAGGCGATGGGCGAATCCGGGCTGGATGCCATCTACCTCAGCGTATCGGACTCGGACGGCGTATTGCATCTGTGGGGCGGCCTCAAATCGGACGTCGAAAAGCAGGCGCTGCGGGTCGCGGCGGAAAGCGTCTCTGGCGTGCGTCGAATCGAAGACCACACCTTTGTCCTACCTCCTCTCATGCTCGGTGCGATGGGAGGCGCGTAGTGCTTGCCCATGCTTCAAGAGGCAGGCTTTGTCGTATCTCACAGGTCCTCGTAACCGAAGAACATCCTCCCTTCGTGCGACAGCGAACAGATAATCCGCGTCCAGGTATCTACTTTAAGCATGTGGAGTGCCGCACGAAGGTACGTGGCGAAGTCCTACGCCGCCACGCAGAAAGTGCTCTCGCACTGAAAGGTGGTGTTCCGCTGAACTGCGGCTAATTTTGGTAACGGAGCAAATCATGGAATGGCTTTCCCAAAACTGGGTTTGGATACTGTTCGCCGTCGGGATGATTGCGATGCATATGTTTGGCCACGGCGGCCATGGTGGACACGGCGAGCATAGCGGCGGCGATCGAGATGACGCCAAGCCGGCGGGCAGAGGCGGCGAAGAACGTGTTTCCAAACCAGGGGCCGGTCATCAGCATTGACCTTGGATGTCAGCTCTCGAGATGGAGACGCCAAAAATGTTGAATATAAAAGTCGTGACATGGTCGCTGGCGATATCGACGGCGTTTAGCTATGTGTTTTGCGTCGTGTATGGATTGCTGACGCCCTCCGGCGTGCACATGTCCGCGTTCCTGCTTCAAGTTCTGCCGGGATATGAACTGAACAGCTGGCGGGGCTTTCTCGTCGGTCTGATTCAGAGTTTTCTCTACGGCGCGTACGCGGGCCTTGTCTATGTGCCGCTCTACAACTTCTTCCATCGCCGGTGGGTGAGGCAATGAGCTTGAAAACCCGCCCGACGGTTCCGATCGCTCACGATAACAACCCTGAACTACGGCGCCGGCGTGCGCTGGTCGCCGCCGTTTCGGCCGGATTCGGATTGGGCGCGATCGCGACCTCGGTTCCATTCATGGCTAGTCTCGCGCCGAGCGCGCGGGCTCGTGCCGCCGGCGGACCGGTTGAAGCCGATCTAAGCGACCTCGCGCCCGGCGGATTAAAGACGATCGAGTGGCAACAGAAACCCGTCTGGATCGTCAGGCGCACACCCGAAATGCTCTCGCGGTTGCAACAGCACCGCGGAGAACTGCGCGATCCGGACTCGGAAGTCGCGCAGCAACCCGCGTATTCCCGGAACGATGCGAGATCCATCAAGCCCGAATACTTTGTCGCGGTCGGCTTATGCACGCACCTGCAGTGCATTCCCGGGTTTCATCCCGAAATCGGCGGAACGCTGGGCATGAACTGGGAAGGCGGCTTCTATTGTCCGTGCCACGGTTCCCGATTCGATCTCGCCGGTCGTGTCTTCAAGGGCGTACCGGCGCCGACCAACCTTGTCATCCCACTGCATCGATATGTATCGGATACCACGCTTATGGTCGGCGAGGATGCAGGCGCATGAAAGCGTCTTGCTTAACCATTTTTCTTGACTCTATTCAGGAGCATCACCATGCAAACCGAACAAATA
>JAWXBK010000112.1:0-5992 GCA_034439975.1 Rhodospirillaceae bacterium
ATCCCACCGTCGCGGGCCACCTGGCAGAGCCGCCGCCGCACCCGCACCGATACGAGTTCGCGCCATTCGTCCGACGACATCGAGAGATCGGGCGGCGGCGTACCGCCGGCGATGCGGTTGCCGACCAGATCGACCAGGATGACCGGACAGCCGAGCAGTTCTTCGGCGAGCAGCGCCGTCGATTCCAGCGACACGTCTGCCATCACCCGGTTCATCAGCATGCTGTAGACGTCGAGCACATGCTCGAGCCTGCCGGTCAGGCTGCGCTGGGTATCGAGATGCTCGACGCGCGCGATCGCAAGCGCCGCCAGATTGGCGATGGTTTCGAGAAAGCGCAGCTCGTCCTCGTCGACATCGACCTTGTCCTGCGCATGGACCGACATGACGAGCCCGCGCCCGCCGGGCGAGGATGCCAGCGGCAGCAGGACGACGGTCCGGTAATCACAGGCCCGCGCTTCCTCGCGATAGCCGGGATACGAGGATTCGAGCGCATCGGGAATGACCATCGGCTTGCCGGTTTCCAGCACCGTCCGCGTCGGGCTGCCGTCGAGCCGCCAGCGATCCGACAAGGGGCGGCGGCTCGCCACGAACGGATCGTGCCGCGTGATCAGAACCGAGTAACCGGCGTCTGGCTCGACTGCCATGATCGCGCTGCTCGACCAGGGTGGCTGCTGACAGACGGCCAGTGCGATACGATCGACGACATCCTGCGGATCGGCGCTGGTGTTGACGAGGCTCGCGATCTGATTGATCCGCCGCAGCCGATCAGCCAACCCGGAAGAGACAGGCCGCGACGACATCCGCTATCGCTCCGCCGTGCGCACACGACAGGATGGGGGAAATCCGCTCATTCGCTCAGCGCCGCCTTGGCGCGACGCTCGGCCGCGCGCGCGAGCTCGGTGTGGTCGGCTTCCACACCCAGCGCCGCGGCCGCTTCGGCCCAGAGCGCGCGACATTGCGCGGCAAACGGCACATCCATGCCGGCCTGCTGCGCGAGCTCCAGTGCGATACCGAGATCCTTCGCCATCAGCGCAAGCGCAAATCCGGAATCGTAGCGCTGAGACAAAACGAACTGTTTGAATTTCTTCTGCGTGCTGTTGTTGCTGCCGCTCGATGCATTGAGCACCTCGACCATCGTCGCGGGATCGAGGCCGAAACGCTTGCCGATCAGCAGCGCCTCGATGCCGATCAGGAATCCACCGGCCGATACCAGATTGTTCAACGCCTTCATCGCCTGGCCCGATCCGAGTGTGCCGGTTCGCAGGATTGTCGATCCCATGCGCTCGAGCAGCGGTAAACAGCGGGCGATCGTTTCTTCCGCACCGCCGACCATGATCGAGAGATCGCCGGTCTCCGCCCGTGCGACACCGCCGGAAACCGGCGCATCGATCATGCCAACACCGAGCGCAGCCAGCCGTTCGCCGAGCGCGATGGTTCGCGCGGGCTGGCCTGATGTCATGTCGACGACGACGGCACCGGGGCGCAGGTTCGTGGCGAGTGCGTCTCCCGCGCCGAACAGCACTTGTTCGACCTGGTCGCTGGTCGGCAGGATGGTGATGACGATGTCGCTCGCGGCGGCCAGCGCCGCGAGGCTCGATGGCGGACTGCCGCCGAACCTGGTTGCGAACTGCGCCGCACGATCGGCCCGATTGTCATGCACGCTTAGCACATGATCGGACCCGGCCAGGCGTCCCGCCATCGGCCAGCCCATATTGCCGATCCCGACAAATCCGATTTTTTCTCCAGCAGACGACGTCATGGAGCCTCTCCGATAGCCACCGCCGCGGCGAAAGGAAGCGACGGGAACGGGCCTGTTTCGTTGCGGCAGCAACGCTCAAATTGTATAGATATCGCGTTCACTGTTGTCGCCGATTTAACGAACCTTACGCATCCGGTTACCTGCCGCCCATCGTGACCTGCCCGTTTGCCGCGGGCATCCAGCCACCCCTCCCGAGCCCGCCGGAGACGATCCCGATGCCCTGGACGAAAGTTGCCACGACTGCCGATCTGGCGCCGGAGGAAGTCATCGAAGTCATCGTCGGCGACCAGTCGATTGCGCTCTACAACGTCGAGGGAGCGTTCTACGCCACCCACAATATCTGTACCCACGGCTACGCCAAACTGCATCGCGGCTATCTCGAGGATTGCCGCATCGAATGCCCGCTACATCAGGGCGTGTTCGATGTGCGAACCGGCGAGCCGCTCGAGGGGCCGGTCAACGAAAAGCTGCGGGTTTTCAACGTCAAAGTCGACGGCGACGATATCCTCGTCGAGACCTGAGGTCAGTTCGCGTCGGCCGGGAACAGATGCGTCTGGTCGCGCCGCCAGCAGACTTCGGCATCGCCGGTGAATCCGAGACCAAGACCGTGCTCGCCGCCGCTCGACTGCTTGATCGAAATCTCGACCCCGTCCGCCGTCATCAGCGTGTGGCTGACGCTTTCACCGAGATAAACCGATTCAAGCAGGCGGCCCGGGATACGATTCTCGTGCGCCTGCGCTTCGCCGGCTCGGCGCAGGATCGCGCGCTCGGGACGGAACATCAACGAGATTGCGCTGCCCACGCCGAGCTCGGGTCGCGCCGGCGCGACGATCGTATCGCCGCCGGCGAGCTGCACCTTGCTGGTTCCACTCTGGCTTTCGACGATACGGCCGGAGAGGAAATTCGAGTTGCCGACGAAGGACGCGACAAAGGCGTTGGCCGGATGCTCGTACAATTCGATGCCGGTTCCGACCTGAACGATCCGGCCGTGATTGAAGACCGCGATCCGGTCGCTCAGCCGTAACGCCTCTTCCTGATCGTGCGTCACATAGACGATCGTGACGCCGAGCCGTTCATGGATCCGCCGGATCTCGATCTGGATTTCCTCGCGCAGCTTCTTGTCGAGCGCGCCCAGCGGCTCGTCCATCAGCAGCAATTTCGGTTCGTAGATGAAGGCGCGCGCCAGCGCGACCCGCTGCTGCTGGCCGCCCGACAGCTGCGAGGGTCGGCGTTCGTCATAGGATTCGAGGCGGATCAGCTTGAGCGCCGCGCGAACCCTTTCCGCAATTTCGGCCTTGCCGACGCCGCGCACGGTCAGCGGAAAAGCGACGTTCTCGAACACCGTCAGATGCGGGAACAAGGTGTAACGCTGGAACACCATGCCGATGTCGCGCTTGTGCGGCGACACGCCCTGAATCGCCTTGCCGCCGATCAGGATGTCGCCTTCGGTCGGCTCGTCGAATCCGGCGATCATGTTCAGCGTGGTCGTCTTGCCCGAACCGCTGGGCCCGAGGAACGAGACGAGCTCACCCTGCTTCACCTCGAGCGACACATTGGCGACAGCCCGGACTTCGCCATAGCGCTTGGTGAGGTTCCGCACTTCGAGCAAGGTCGGCTGGTCAGCGGACTGTGCCGTACGGTTCTTTACGAGGGTCTGCGTCATCGTCCTATGCCACTTGTCTGAAGTTGTCGTGTCGTCATCGTTCCGCCTGCGGGCGCCGCAAAGCGAGCACCAGGAGCACGATTGCCATGGTCGCGACAATCAGCAAGGTCGAGGCCGCGGCAATGACCGGGCTCAAATCGGCCCGCAAGGTCACCCAGATCTTGACCGGCAGCGTCTGCAGCGCGGGTGTCGCCATGAAGATCGCGAGGACGACCTCGTCCCAGGAGATCAGGAAGGCGAACAGCCCGCCCGCGAAAATGCCGGGCCGGATCGACGGCAAAGTGATGCGCCAGATCGCACCGAGCTTGGAGGCGCCGCAAATCATGGCCGCTTTCTCCAGCGATTCATCGAAGGTCATCAGTGAGCTGCTGATGCAGATGATGGCGAACGGCAGAGCCACGATCAGATGCGCGACGATAAAGGCGGTAAAGGTACCCGCAAGACCGAAGGTCAGCGCGAGGCCATAGAGCGCGACGGCAATGATGATGACCGGCACGATCAGCGGCGAGGTGAAGAAGGCGTTGAGTGCGGTCTTGCCGGGGAACTTGCCGCGCACCAGCGCGAACGAGGTCGGCACGCCAAGCAGCAGCGAGAAGACCATCACGACGAAACCGATCTTGATGCTGTTGACGATCGAAGCAAGCCAGCTCGGATTGGTGAACAGCTCCTCGAACCAGCGCGTCGTCCAGCCCGGCGGCGGGAATGCCAGCCAGCGCGACTCGTTGAACGACAACACGATGAGGAAGAACAGCGGCACGAGCAGATAGACCATGACCGCCGCCGTGATGGCAGCGAGAATATAGAATTGCGCTCCGCGCCGGTTCCGATTCAGAAGCATGACAAATCGCCCCTCATATCGGCCGCTTGAAGCCGACAAACCGGATATAGATGAAATAGATCACCAGCGTGATCAGCAGCAGCACGAAGGCGGCGGCGCTGCCGAGCCCCCAGTTCAGAAGCTGCTGGATCTGCTGGGCGATCAGCACGGCGATCATCATGTCCTTGGCGCCGCCGAGCAAAGCCGGGGTGATGTAGTAGCCGAGCGACATTACGAACACCATGATGCAGCCGGCACTGATCCCCGGCAGCGATAGCGGCAGCATGACGCGCCGGAACACGCGACCGGGCGAGGCACCGGCGATCGAGGCCGCCTGCATCAGCGCCGGATCGATCGCCGAAATGGTCGCGTGCAAGGGCAGGATCATGAACGGCAGCATGATGTAGGTCATACCGATGATGACGCCGATCATGTTGTTCACCAGCTCCAGCGGCTGGTCGATGATGCCGAGCCACATCAGGAAGTGATTGATGGCGCCGGTATTCTGCAGCAGCACCAGCCAGGCATAGGTGCGCGCCAGCAGGTTGGTCCACATCGACAGGAGGATGATCGCGAAGATCCAGCGCATGGCGCCGGGCGGACAGATCACCAGGAACCAGGCGACCGGATATGAGAGCAGCAGCGCCGTCGCGGTGACGACGATCGAGACCAGCATCGTATTGAACAGGACGGTGATGTAGGTGCTGTCGGAGACCAGGCGCTCGTAATTGCCGAAGCCCGGCTCAGGATCGGTCACGCTGCGCAGGAACAGGATCCCGAGCGGCACCACGAACACAACGAAGAGGAAAATGAGCGCCGGCATCGCCGGCACAAGAGAGCGGATTCCGCCCAGCGATCTCGTGTCAGCGCCGGCGCCGGCCGCAACCCCCATCGACATCCCTTCTCTCCCGTACCCCCATCACCCAGCCGGGAAAAGGGTGCCGCACATGCGTTCGGCCGGCAATGGCCGATGCCGCGGGAAAAGGCGCCCGGAAAGGCGCCCTTCCCCGCGGATCTTCGCGGAAACGACTATTGGAGTTTCCACTTATTCCAGGCTTCGGTCACCGCTTCGGCATTGTCGACCCAGTAGTTGAGGTCGATTTCGATCTGCGTATCCGCATGTCCGAAGGCGATGGCGTCCATCGTCTCGGCATCGATCAGATCGACCGCCGCCGTATTGATCGGCGAGAGCAGCGCCGCCTTCGCGAACTCGGCCTGGTTCTCAGGCGTCGTCGCGTTGGCGATGAACTGCATCGCGAGATCCTTGTTCGGCGAGCCCTTCGGAATGACGAGCATGTCGGCGGTGGCGATGTTCTGATTCCAGGACATGCCGACCGACGGGCTGCCTTCCTCACGCATGATCACCGACACGCGGGTATCCCAGCAGAAGCAGATCGGCGCTTCGCCGGATGCAAGGAGCTGCTGCGATTCCGCACCCGAGTTCCAGAACACGATGTGATCGCTGATCGTCGCCAGCTTGGCGAACGCGCGATCGATATCGAGCGGGTAGAGATCTTCCGGTGCGACGCCATCGGCCAGCAGCGCCATTTCGACGATGCCGGTCGAGGGCCAACCGATCACGCTGCGCTTGCCGGGGAACTTCTCGATGTCGAAGAAATCGGCCCAGGTCTGCGGAATATTGCCGCCCAGCGCGTCGGCGTTGTAGGCGAGCACGAAGGCGTAATAGAAGCTGCCCGTGCCGTATTCGAACGTGTAGCGCGGATCGAGATTGGTCCGGTCCACGACGTCGAAG
>JAWXBK010000113.1:0-18428 GCA_034439975.1 Rhodospirillaceae bacterium
CAGTGCGAAAATTCGGGCACGAATCCTTGAAGAGAGGAGTGCTCAAATGCCGAAGAAACGCTTTGCTGACGAACAGATCGCCTTTGCCGTGAGGCAGGCTGCGGCAACTGGCGCCGGAAGCGGGATCGTGTTACCATTTTGACGGAACTGGATCGTGGCGACCCCTTCGCCATACAGCGACGAAGCAGACGTTCGGAGAAACCGGCGATGGTCAGATTGGTGGACGTCGACCCGCTGCTGCACGATTTCCTGCGGGACTACGATTGCCCGAAACTCGAGAGCCAGCCCTGGACGCCGCCGCCGGCTCTCAAGGACATGCGCGTCGCCATCATCTCGACGGCGGGCCTGAAGCTCAAGACCGATCGACCCTTTGCGTCCGACTCGTGCGACTATCGTGTCATTCCCGCCGACAAGGCGAACGATGTCGTGCAGGATCATGTCTCGGCCGGGCACGATCGCATCGGTTTCATGGACGACGTCAACATCGTCTTCCCCCTGCAACGTCTGAAGGAACTGGCGGAAGCCGGCGAAATCGGGTCGGTCGCCGATTTTCACTACTCTTTCATGGGTGCGGTCGATGCCCGCAAAATGGAACCCGCCGCGCGGCAGCTGGCGGGGATCATGAAAGAAGAAGCCGTCAACGCCGTCATCCTCACCCCCGTCTGACCCCTCTGCACGTGCGCCGTGAGCGCACTGGGCCACTATCTCGAGGACGAGGGGCTGTCGACCGTCAGCATCAGCTTGCTGCGCGAGCATGCCGAAACCATGCACCCGCCGCGCACGCTCTGGGTGCCATTCCCCTTCGGCCGTCCGCTCGGTGCTGCAAACGACCCCGCCTTTCAAATGCGTGTGCTGCGGGCCGCGCTCGACCTGTTCCATCGCCCGTCCGGGCCGGTGCTCGAGGATTTTCCGGAAGACGCGCCGGCTCAGGCGGTCGACGACATGGACGGCCAGTTCTGTCCCGTCAGTTTTCCGAAGCCGCCGGCACCCGAGGACCGGACGGGATTCCGCGAGGCCATCCTGTCGGAAATCGACCAGCTCGCGCCGTGGTACGACGTGAGTTGCGAACGTCGCGGCCGGACAATGGTCGGTCTCGGCGGGCTCGCCATACCCGATGCCGCGCGCTTTCTCGATGCGTGGCTGGCCGATGAGACGCGCGAAAGCCCCGTCACCGACATGAGCAAGGTCGATGCGCTGCGCTGGTGCGGCGCGGATCTCAAGGCGTTCTACTTCGAAGCGGTGACGGCCCGCCCTGGACGGATGGATGCGAAACAGATTTCGGACTGGTTCTGGCTCGGTACGTCGGCCGGAGCGATGCTCAGGGCGTTAAGAAAGGTGCTGCTGGCGGATGCCGAATCAGGCATTCGCGATGTCGGCAATTTCATGCTGGTAGCCGAAGAATATTGTCACGATTGACGCGGTAGCAGCTGCATCTCCTCTCTGGTTCTCGCGTCGGTGATTCGTTCGTATCCCTGAAAATTCTTGTTCGGGATGCCGGCGGCGGCCGCGCGTGCGCCCATTCGGGCGTCGGAGTCAAGTCGCCCAAGCGGGAAAATTGCTAACGCCCGCGAGCGATTCGATCATCGCATTGGAAATCCGTAATGCCCGTTGGACCGGGCATTTCCCCCGAGCGGGAGGTCCTTATGGCACATGAACTCAATCCGCTGGCCGGAAAGCCGGATCGTCGAACGCTGCTGCGAACCCTTGGACTTGCAGGCCTGGCGCCGGCCTTGTCGTCGATATTGCCCAGGAGCGGCGGCGCCGACGAGGGGCAGCCTGTCTATTTTGGATGGGCCGGGTACGACGACCCCGGACTGATCGTGGTCTATGTCGAGGCCGAAGGCACAAGCCCGGAGTTCAGTTTCTGGGGCGACGAGGAAGAGGGGTTGTTGAAGGTCCGCGGCGGTTTCCGCCCGGATGTCGTATTCCCCTGCAACTACAAGATTGAGCGATGGATCGACTCCGGCGTGCTGCAACCGATCGACGTGTCGAAACTCAAGAACTGGCCGGACATCCTGCCGGCGCTTCTCGATGCGCCCGGAACCGTCGTTAATGGCGAGCATTATTGGGTTCCGGTTGACTGGGGTCGGACGTCGGTTGCGTATCGAACCGACCTTGCGCCCGAGTATGTTGACAATGAAACTTGGGAAATTCTCTGGGATCCGAAATACAAGAGCCGTGTAGCGGTCTTCGATAGCCTGATCGATGGTGCCGTCGTCGCCGGCATTGTGGCCGGCCTGACGGGCCCGTTCGACTATTCGAGCGAAGCCGCACTGGAAACCGTCGCCGGCAAGCTGAAGTCGCTCGCCGAGAACGTCCGGTTTTTTTCGAACGATGCCACCGCGATGGAGCAGGCACTGGCCAGCGGCGAACTGGTCGCGGCCACGGCATGGAATTACTCGGCTATCCGGCTGATCATCGAAGGCCTGCCGGTCAAACTCATGAGCCCGAGAGAAGGGGCCATGACATGGGTTTGCGGGCTGTCGCTCGCGAAGGATGCCGAACACCCGGAGAAGGGTCTGGCGCTGATCGATGCCTATCTCGATCCGCGCAGCCGTGCGTGGGAGATCCAGAAATTCGGTTTCGGCGGCTCGACCAAGGGCGGCTTCGAACTGGTCGACGAGGCGACGCTGGCAAGCGTCGGCCTCTCGAAGAATCCGGACGAAATCCTCTCGGCCGGTATCTACCAGCGGCCGATCAAGGGCGAACAGAAGCTGCAGGAACTGTTCGAAGAGATCGAAGCAGGAATTTGATCGGGGTTGCCTTGTAAGCCGTTCGTCCGGCAAAGTTCGACAGGGACCAATTGCCATCCGGTCAACATCATGCCGAATACAATGATTGCCGGCGACGATGGAACGGCATCGAAGCCGGTGCGGCTGACGAGCCTGTCGCATGGCGGCGGATGCGGCTGCAAGATCGCACCGGACGTGCTGCAGAAGATTCTGGTCGGGGTACCTGCGTCATCGCCGTTCCAAAATCTGCTGGTCGGTACCGAGAGTTCCGACGATGCCGCCGTCTGGCAGATCGACGATGCGACATGCATCGTTGCGACAACCGATTTCTTCATGCCCATGGTGGACGATCCGCACGATTTCGGTCGGATCGCGGCCACCAACGCCATTTCGGACGTGTATGCCATGGGCGGCCGACCGATCATGGCTCTCGCCATTCTCGGCATTCCCGTCGGCAAGATCGACCTGGAGGATGTCCGCGCCATCGTCGCCGGCGGCGCAGCGGTCTGCGAGTCCGCCGGCATGCCCGTGGCCGGTGGTCATTCGATCGACTCGCCCGAACTCGTTTATGGTCTTGCGGTCATCGGTACATGCGCACCGCAGAATGTCCGGCGAAACCGCGACGCACAGATCGGCGATGTGCTCATCCTTACGAAACCGCTCGGCGTGGGCATCTACTCGGCCGCGATCAAGAAAGGGGCACTCGGGCCTGGCGCCTATGCCGAGTTGATCGAAACGACCACGCAGCTCAATCGAATCGGCACCGATCTGGGCAGCGATCCTTCGGTACACGCGATGACCGACGTCACCGGCTTCGGTCTGCTCGGCCATGCGCTCGAAATGGCGCGCGGCGCCGGTCTCAGAATCGTGATCGACGCGGACGAACTGCCCCTGATGACGCTGGCGATGGATCTGGCCCAGTACGGCATGGTGACGGGCGCGTCGCACCGGAACTGGTCTGCTTACGAACACGCCGTTGCGCTTCCCCGCGGATTTTCGGACGTCCGACGACATTTGCTGACGGACCCTCAGACCTCCGGCGGGCTGCTGATCGCATGCGCCAGCGACCGGGCGCCTGCGCTGCTGGCGAGCGTAAGGGCGGCGGGTTTCAACGCAGCGACCATCATCGGAAGGGTCGTCTCTGGTGCCCCTTGCGTTGAAATTCGGGCATGATCGCCGGCAAATTGGCCACGGGCCGCGACAGGCGCCGGTGCCCCTGAGCCGCGGACAGGTCGAAAATTGAAACTGGAATTCCTGCCATCGGTCGATTCCGTGCTCCGCCGCCCCGCGGTGATGGCCGCCAGCGAACGGCATGGCCGATCCGTTCTCGCCGCCGCTGTGCGAGAAGTCCTTGAAAGCCATCGTCGTTCAATCGATGGAGCTGGGGAGAAGCAACCGGGCGACCGCGCCGAAATCGCGCGCCGGATCGAGGTCGACGTGCTGGAGCATGTTGCCCGTGCAGTCGAGCCGAGCATCCGGCGCGTCTTCAACCTCAGTGGAACCGTGATCCATACGAACCTGGGTCGTGCGCCGCTCGCTGTCGAAGCGATCGATGCGGTCGTCGCTTCTGCGGGCGAGGCAAGCAATCTCGAGTACGACCTGATTGCCGGTACACGGGGCGAGCGGGACGACCATGTAACCGACAGTCTGCGGCGTCTCAGCAAAGCGGAAGCCGCGCTGGTGGTGAACAATAACGCGGCCGCCGTTCTGCTGGCACTGAACAGTCTTGCGAACCGACGCGAAGTGATCATATCGCGCGGCGAACAGATCGAAATCGGCGGGGCATTCCGCATGCCCGATGTCATGACCCGGGCCGGTTGCCGATTGCGCGAAGTCGGTACCACGAACCGCACCCATCTTTCGGACTACGCGGACGCGATTGGCCCCCGCACGGCGGCGATCCTGAAAGTGCATCCCAGCAACTACGCCGTTTCCGGCTTCACCGCGACGGTTGACGAAAGCGAGCTCGCGCGTCTGGCGCACGAGCGCGGTCTCCCGCTGATCGTCGACCTCGGCAGCGGCAGCCTGATCGACCTTGAGGCGTTCGGTCTTCCGCGCGAACCGACGGTCGCGTCAATCGTCGAGCGGGGTGCCGATCTGGTCACATTCAGCGGCGACAAACTCCTGGGCGGTCCGCAGGCGGGCCTGATCGTCGGGCGGGCAAAGCTGGTCGAGAAGTTGCGGCGGAACCCGCTGCGGCGCGCGCTCCGCGTCGACAAGATGACGCTTGCGGCGCTTGCCGCAACGTTGCGCCTCTATTTCGACGAAGGACTTTTGGCAGCCAGGCTGCCCGCGCTGCGCCAGTTGACCCGGCCAACGGATAAGATTCGAGTCATGGCGGAGACTTTGGCGCCGCTCGTGACGGCGCAAATCGGAGACAGAGCGAGTGTCTCGATCGAACCGTGCCTTAGTCAGATCGGAAGCGGGTCGCTGCCGATCGACCGGCTGGCGAGCTGGGCCCTTATCGTTCGCCCGCGCGGATCTTCCCGCAAGATCAGATTGCAGCTCGGCGCATGGGCGCTCGCGTTCCGGATGCTGCCCGTGCCAGTCATCGGTCGCATCACAAAAGGGGCACTGGTTCTCGATTTGCGCTGCCTGGAGGATGCCGAAACCTTTGTCGGCCAGCTCCATCAACTGGTGCCGCCGGTGGATCCATGATCGTTGCGACCGCGGGCCATGTCGATCATGGGAAGACGACGCTGCTGAAGGCTCTTACCGGCATCGACACGACGCATTTACCGGAAGAACGGCGTCGCAACATGACGATCGACCTCGGATTCGCTGCGATGGCCGACAATGACGGCGGGTTTGTCTACTTCATCGACGTTCCGGGGCATGAGCGATTCATTCGGAACATGCTGGCTGGTCTTTCGGGAATCGACCTTGCGATGCTGGTTGTTGCTGCCGACGATGGCATCATGCCGCAAACGCGCGAGCATGCCGAAATCATCGACCTGCTCGGTGTGCCCGCCGGAATCGTCGTGATTACCAAGATCGATCGCGTTCCGGGCAAGCGCATTGCGGCGGTGATCCGATCCATTGCCGATGAGACGAAGGGTACCTACTTCGCCGGTGCGCCCGTTTTCCCGGTGGATGCCGTCAGGGGATCCGGAATCGATGCACTGCGCGACGAGCTGGTACTGAGATCGACGCGACCTGCGCGCCTGCGACCGGGAACATATTTCCGTCTGCCCATCGATCGGAGCTTCGTCGTCGATGGCGTCGGTCATGTCGTCGCGGGCACGGTTGCTGCGGGTCGCGCGGCGGTCGGCGATCGCCTGTTTTTGTTACCCGCAAACCTGCCGGTCCGCGTGCGGGGACTTCACACGCATCATCGCGAAGTGAAGGCGTGCGGCGCCGGGCATCGCTTGGCGCTGAACATCACGGCCCCCGGTCTGGATCGCGATTGCGTACGACGCGGCGCGTGGCTCGTCGAGCGCGACATCGCGACGACAACGGATCGTTTCGACCTGCACTATACCGTCGCAGCCGGTGTTCGGCTCCGGCGAGAGGGCCGGGTTCACCTGTATCACGGGGCCATCAATGTCGGCGGGTGCCTGCATTTGCTGCAGGGTGGCGACGATATCGCGGGTGACCGAGGCTTCGCTCAGCTGGTGTTGGACGCGCCGACGCACCTCCTCGTTGGCGACCGGTTGGTGCTGCGCGATGCGGCCGACCGACGAAACTTGGCGGGCGGCATCGTGCTCGACCCGTCGCCGCCATTGCGCGGCCGTCGGCATCCCGATCGGCTGCGCCTGCTCGGTTCGTATCTCCGGCAGGATGCAGGGGTGGCACTTCTGGCGACCTTGGCAGCCTCGGCGGATGGTGTCGATCTCCGGCAATTTGCGCAAAGCTGGAACATGCCGCTGTCCGAGATCGAGGCCATCGGCAGAGCGGGCGGGATGATGCTGTCGATGGTCGCGGCGCAGGTGCGCGGTTTCGATGGACCGTCCTGGCGTAAGTGCGAAACGGAAATTCTGGTGACAGTCGACAAAGGTGAAGCAACCGAAGCGGCCGGATCGACGCCCGCCGCGGCGAGACGGCGGCCGGTTTCCGATGCCCGGCGCAATGAATTGAAGTCGGCGGTGTGGAATCACCTGCTGCAGTCCGGCGTGCTGGTGCGACGCGGCCAACGGATGGTTCGATCCGGCACATCGGCCGAACCGAGTGCCGAGGAGCGCAGGCTGTGGTCGGCAGCGGCACGGTTTCTATGCTTGGACGACGGACCGCTCAAGGTAGCGGAGATCGCCACGCGACTCTGCCTTCGACAGAGTGACGTCAAGTTGCTTCTGAAGAATGCCGCCCGGTTGGGCAAAGCGGTCCAGGTGGCGCCGGACCGCTATCTGTTGACCGCGGATGTCGTCCATCTTGCGGCAACGATGGAGACAATGGCCGATCGGAACGGAACCTTCGGTCTGACGGAATTTCGGTCACAATCGACGGTCGGCCGAAACCTGTCGATCGTGCTGCTCGAGTATTTCGACCGGGTTGGCTTCACCAGGCGCGTCGGCGACCGGCGACGGATCGTTCGGTCGGCCGACTCCTTGTTCAATTCGGACGGCGGCTTGAAGTCGTCGACAGCCAGGCGATAGACTTGTCGCGGGAGAGAATCGTACCCCGGTGGGACGCTCGGACTTCAAATCCGGAGGGAGACGCGAGGCGTCTCCGGTGGGTTCGACTCCCGCCTCTCCCGCCAATCTGCTTGTTCGCACGAAGCGTGCATACCGTCAGCCGTTTTCGGACTGTGCGCTGGAGCGAAGGAAACCGGCCGCGAACCGTCTCCAATTCGCAAGGATCTTCAACCCTGACATTAAATGCTCAAATACATGAGTGGAGATCACGCGGAGAAACTTCCGACCTGAGCCCGAACTTTCATCCAGTCTGAAGCAGAGTCCGTTCCTCATTTGAGCCCGTGTGGCTCGGTGGTGCAACGGGACGGGGCGCGGAGCCCCAAGCGAGCGCAGCGTCCCGTCCCGTTGCATCGCGGGAACGCTGAGCCTGGCATAGATTGCCGGCGACATGTTGCCGAGTGCACTGTGCGGTCTGACGGTGTTGTAGTCCTCTTGCCATGCAGCCAGCACGGCGCGCGCCTGGACGAGCGAGACGAACAGCGTCTCGTTCAGCAACTTGTCCCGCAGGCGTCCGTTGAAACTCTCCACGAAGGCGTTCTGGTTGGGCTTGCCGGGTGCGATGTAGTGCCAGGCGACCCGGGCTTCCTGCGCCCAGCGCAGGATCGCCATGCTGGTGAACTCGGTGCCGTTGTCGCTGACGATCGTCGCCGGTCGGCTGCGCCGTGCAATCACGGCATCGAGCTCGCGGGCCACGCGCTGCCCGGAGAGCGAAGTGTCGACGACCAGGGCCAGACATTCCCGGCTGTAGTCGTCGACCACGGTGAGGATGCGCAGGCGTTGGTCGACAAACCCGCTTCGCTTCAGCCAAACGGTCTTGCTCTATCCAGATTGAAACTCCTGTTGCGCGGTTTCACGAAGCCATTGCTGAAGATGCTCGGCCTCGGCACGGATCGCTCCCAGCGGATGCACGAGGTAGTAGGAATTTGATGTCGGTAGCGATGGCAACGGAAGGCGCACGAGCAGGCCGCGGCTTATATCATCGATGGCCAAGACGCTTCGGGCCAACGCGATCCCCTGCCCCTCGATTGCAGCCTGCAGGACACTTCCGGCATCGGTGAATCGCGGTCCCCTTGTCGGGTCGACCTGCACCGCTTCAACGGTTTCCAACCACGTCGACCAGTCTTCTTCGATCTCGCCGTGCAACAGGCTGAAATGGCGGAGGTCGTCCGGCCGCCGGATCGATTTCCGGCCCTGCAGCAATTTCGGACTGCAGACCGGCACCAGCTTTTCCGACATGAGAAGTTCCGAGTAGACGCGGGGCCATCCACCCACGCCGTAGCGGATCGCCAGATCGACGCCTTCGTGCGAGAAGTCGACCGGGTGATACGACGCGCTGATACGCAGATCGATCTCAGGGTGCTTTCTTAGAAACGTCTCGAGTCGGGGTACCAGCCATTTCGATGCGAACGACGGGAGCACGCTTACTGTCAGGATGCACTGACCGCGCAGCACGCGCATCCGGTTCGTACCTTGCTCGATGCGCTTGAACGCATCGTCCAGTACCCGCGCAAACTCCTGTCCCGCCGGTGCAAGCACCACGCGCCGGCCAATCCGGACGAAGAGCGGAATGCCAAGTTCCTTTTCGACCGAGATGACATGCCGGCTGATGGCGCTCTGGGTAACCCGTAGTTCACGCGCGGCAAGCGTAAAGCTGCCCAGCTGCGCCGCCACATGAAAGGCCTTGAGCGATTTGAGCGATGGAACCATCCATGAATTATACTCATAAGCAAGGTGAGTAAAAAGGCGGCTTTCTATGAGGTCTCCCTTTGTTACTATTCGATCAATCAATGCGTTACCCTAAAGGCATGGTGACGTAGAAGCCGCAACCGGCCCGGCGACAGGTTCACCGGTGGATTGCGGCGCAAGGGAGGAACGAAATGAAACGCCAAACAAACAAAGGGCTGACGGAAGCGATCCGCAGCATCGGCAGGTTCGTTGCCGCCGCGCTGCTGATATTGGGGATTTCGATCGGGAGCGACGCGCAGGCGGAATCGACGCTCTACGCGGCGCATCCCTGGACGCCGGACACGCTCGATCCGGCCCTGATGAAACTGGGGGGCAGCGAGTACAACTTCGCCTATCTCGTCTACAACTCGCTCACCTCGTTCAACAACGACCTCACCGTTCGGCCAGACCTCGCCGAAAGTTGGGAGGCGAACGAGGACCTGACCGTTTGGACGTTCCATCTCCGGACAGGCGTGATGTTTCATCACGGGCGCGAGATGGACACCGAGGATGTTATCGCCTCCTACGAACGCATCATCGCCCCAGATTCCGGCTCGGTGCTCGCCGCCGATCTCGGCATGATCGAGACGATGGAAGCGATCGACAGCCACACGCTCCGTATCACACTAAAACAGCCATACGCTGCCTTCCCGGCCATCGTGGCCGCCAATCAGGCGAAGATTCTGCCGCGCGACCGGCTCGAAACGATCGCGACCGAGCCTGTGGGAACAGGGCCGTTCCGTTTCGTCGAGTACCTTCCCGGCGACCGGATCGTCATGGCACGCAACGAAGAGTATTTCGAAGAAGGTATGCCGAAGCTCGACCAGGTGATTTTTACGATCATCCCCGAGTACGCGTCCGCAGTGGCCGCCCTCGAAGCCGGCAGCGTTCATATCGTCTGGCAGATCCCACCGGAGGAATCGGAGCGCCTCAAGGCCAGCAGCACGGCCCACGCCGACGTCATTCCGTCCGGAAGCTGGTACGCCGTCGCGCTGAACGCCGGTATGCCGCCGTTCGACAATGCCGAATTGCGCAAGGTGTTCATGGGTCTGTTCGACAAGCCGGCGTTCACCGACATCGCGACGTTCGGCTACGGCACGCCGACCCACACCGCCCTGCCGCCCTATCATCCGTTCTACGACAACGAACTGCCCATGACAGCGGCGGACCCGGCAGTGGTAGCGGAAGCGATCGCAGCACTCGGGCTTGAGGCGCCGCTGGAGCTGACATACTGGTATCCGAAGGACACGGCCTATCTCGAGCGGCTCGGCATTGCGCTGCGCGACGTTGCACAGCGGGCAGGGATCACCATCAATCTGAGCCCCGCGCCGGACGACAAATTCTATGCGGAGATCGAGGGACAACAGCCGCTTTACGGCACATCGTTCTCGGGCCGCACGACACCCGATACGATGCTCTATGCTTGGTACCACAGCTCAGGCTCGTGGAACAAAAACCTTTGGAAGTACAGCAATCCCGAAGTCGACGAGATTCTCGACAAGGCGCGGCAATCGACGTCTGAAGAAGAGCAGAACGCACTCTACCGCCGCTTCCAGGAGATCATCGTCGAAGACGGGCCCGGCGCTGCGATCTTCGTTGCAAACCATGCCAACGGCGTCCACAACAGCGTTGTCGGATTTGAGCCATCACCACTGCTCTGGCTCGATCTGCGCGGAGTGACGCTGAACGAGTAGCCGGGCCCACGGCCCGGCCGAGTTAATGCTGGTATACGTTCTACAGCGCCTGGCGTCCGTCACGGTAATACTGATCGCTATGTCGATTCTCGTGTTCGCCGTGGTGAACCTGCTGCCGGGCAACACAGCCATCATCATGCTCGGCAGCTACAGTACGCCGGAGGCGCTGGCGGCTCTGGAAGCCAAGCTCGGCCTCAACGATCCGCTGGCGGTGCAGTACTGGCGCTGGGCCACGGATGCGTTGACGGGCGATCTCGGGAACTCGCTCGTGATGGAGCGTCCGATCGCGCCAATCCTGTGGGACGCGCTGCAGCGCTCGGCGATCTTGGCGATTGCGGCCATCGTGTGCGTAGCCATCATCGGCATTCTGCTTGGCGTTGTTGCCGCTCTCTACGAGGGCCGTTTGACCGATCACGCGGTGTCGCTCTTCGGTTATCTGGGCATGGCGATCCCGGAGTTCTTCTGGGCCATCGTCCTGATCATCCTGTTTTCGAGTTATCTCGGTTGGTTTCCGACTGTCGGCTATGAGCCGTTGTCGGCTGGTCTATGGCCGTTTCTCTCGCATCTCGTCCTGCCGGTCGTAACGCTCACGCTGACGCTGATTGCTCACATCTCGCGCCTGACGCGATCAAGCATGCTCGATGTGTTGCAGAGTTCCTATATTCGTGCGGCCCGGGCGCGCGGACTGCCGGAGCGCGTCGTCGTTATGAACCATGCGTTGCGCAATGGGTTGCTTCCGACTATCACGGTTCTGGCACAGGATTTCGGCTGGCTGATCGGCGGCATCGTCGTCATCGAATCGGTTTTCGCCTATCCCGGTCTCGGCCGCCTGCTGATCTTCTCCATCGAGCGCCACGATCTCCCGTTCGTGCAGGCCATCGTCCTCGTGGTCACCGCGACATTCTGTCTGGCAAACCTGGGCGCCGATCTGCTTTACGCGGCCCTCAATCCGAAGATCCGGTATGGCGCTTCCTCTCGGTAACACTGTCGCGCAGCCTGCCTGGCGGCGGCCGGCGCTTCGCGGCAAGCTCCTGGTGGGCGGCGCGCTGCTCGGAATTATCGTGCTGCTCGCGCTCTTCGCGCCGATCGTCGCGCCGTTTCCGCCCGAAGAACTGCACGTCGCCGATCGCTTTCAGGCACCCAACGCGATCTACCTCGCAGGCACAGACGAACTCGGCCGCGACGTGCTCAGCCGCACGCTTTACGGTTCGCGGCTCTCGTTGTTTCTGGGACTGGCGGCGACTTTCATCGCCATGCTCATCGGGATTCCGCTGGGGCTTCTCGCCGGCTATTCGCGCGGCTGGCTCGACGAACTCATTATGCGGCTGCTCGACGTGATGATGTCGTTTCCGCCCATCATCCTGATTCTTCTTGTGCTCGCCGTCATGACACCCAACCTCGCCAAAACCGCGCTGGTCGTTGGGCTGCTCTACGTTCCGGCCGTTGCACGCCTCGCCCGCAGCGTGACGCTATCCATCGCCGCGGAAGACTTCATCCAGGCGGCGCGGGCGCGCGGCGAGAGCCGGCTCTACATATTGTTCCGCGAGATCATGCCGAATGCCTGGCCGCCGCTGGTCGTCGACGCCAGCTTGCGCGTGAGTTTTGCCATCCTGCTGGCGGCAGTGCTGTCGTTCCTGGGATTTGGCGTGCAGCCGCCGCAAGCCGACTGGGGTCTGATGATCAGCCAGTCGCGATCCTTCCTACAGATCTCGCCGTGGATCGCGCTCACACCCGGCATCGTGATGTGCCTGACCGTCGTGTCCCTCAGCCTGCTCGGCGACGGGTTGCGCGAACATCTCGACCCCCGCCTCCGGCATGGTCCCGGACTGTGATGGGGGCCGACAACATCGTCGAAATCGAAAATCTGACCGTCGAGTTTGCCGGCGACGGTGCGGCGGTTCGTGCCGTCGACACGATATCGCTGTCGATTCCGCGTGGCAGTGCCGTCGGCCTGGTCGGCGAGTCCGGCTCCGGCAAGAGCACCGTCGTAGGGGCACTCCTTGGATTGCTGGCGCCACAAGCCCTTGTCGTGGCCGGCACCATCCGGTTCGACGGCATCAATATCGCGCGTCTGCCGAAGGCCCAGCGGCGCAGCCTGCTGGGGAGCCGGATCGGAACCGTCTTCCAAGACCCGTTTGCCTCGCTCAATCCGGCCATCAGGGTCGGTCGGCAGATCACGGAACCGTTGATACGCCATCGCCGGGTCTCTCGGATGGAAGCAGCCAAGCAAGTTCGCGCGCTGCTTCACGATGTCGGTTTTGCCGATCCGGCGGCGGTCATGCACGCTTACCCGCACCAGCTCAGTGGCGGCATGCAGCAGCGCGCGCTCATCGCAACAGCCATCGTGTGCGGCCCGTCGCTTCTCGTTCTCGACGAACCGACGACAGCACTCGACGTCACCATCGAGGCGCAGATCCTCGATCTCCTCAAGGCGCTGCGACGGTCGCACGGTCTGAGCATGCTGTTCGTCAGCCACAATCTCGGCGCCGTGAAGACGCTGTGCGACCGCGTCGACGTGATGTATGCGGGACAGATTGTCGAGCGCTCCGATGCGCGTACGATCTTCTCGGCGGCGCTCCACCCGTACACCAAGGGGCTGATTGCTTCAATCCCACGGCTCGACCGCGCAGGCCGTCGCTCACGGCTCGCTGCGATCCCGGGCAAGGTCGGCGGATCAGCAGCCCGGTTGCTGGGTTGCCGCTTCGAGCCGCGCTGCCCCTTCGCGGCGGATCGTTGCCGCACCGAGCCGCAACGTCTGATCCCGCATGTATCGGGCGGAGAAGCCGCCTGCTGGCGCCTCGACGAACTGCGAGAGACGGCATGGCCCGTTGCGACGAATCAAAGGGCCAACCGTCGCGAAGCGGGTACCGAAGTCCTTATCGATGCCGAGCATCTGGGCAAGATTTTCTCGTCAGCCCGGCTTCGCTTGAACCTCGACCGGCGCATTGGCGCGGTTCCTCTGCGGTGGCACCGCTCACCATTTCGTGCGGTCGACGATGTCTCGCTGACGATCGGGCGCGGGGAAGTCCTAGGCCTGGTCGGAGAAAGCGGATCGGGCAAGACGACGCTCGGCCGCTTGCTGCTGCATCTGATCCCAGCGACCGTCGGCTCGACCCGGTTCGACGGCGAACCGGTCGATGCGTTTGATCGGCGAGCGCCCCGTGCCTTCCGCCGCAATGCGCAGATTGTCTTTCAGAACCCGGATTCGTCGCTTAACCCGCGTCACCGCGTCGAAGAAATCGTGCGGCGCCCAATCGTGCGACTTACCGATGCTTCTATGTCTACGGCGGATAGACGCGTCGATGAGCTGCTCGAGTTGGTCCAGCTTCCGCACGCGTATCGGCGCCGCTATCCGCATGAACTGAGCGGCGGCGAGAAGCAACGGGTCGGCATCGCGCGAGCGCTTGCAACGAACCCGCGCTTCATCGTCTGCGACGAACCGGTGTCGGCACTCGACGTCTCGGTCCAGGCAACGATCGTCAATCTCCTCGACGATCTGCGCGCCGAGTTCGAACTCGCCTACCTTTTCATATCACACAATCTGGCGGTCGTGGCCCATATCGCCGACCGTATCGCCATCATGTATCGCGGCCGCATCTGTGAGATGGGTACGCGTGACGAAATCCTTGACCGACCTTCGCATCCCTATACCCGCACGCTTTTATCCTCGCTGGTTGACGTCGCCGGCAACCCATCGAGCGCGCTCGACAGGTCGCTGCCGCGCACGCCGCCTTGCGGTTCGAACTTCACCGCTGCGGCAGAACAAACCGAGACTACCCTGACATGGCTGTCCGATACGCACTGGATGCGTTCTGAATCTGTGCCGGATGCCGGGAACGATGGCGCCATCGCCCCCATCCGACACAAGAGTTGATATCGTCAGCATGAAATTGCGAAAAGGAGAACCCATGGAGATATCCGCAGCATTCGAATCCGGAAGCATCGACGTGATCGATGCTTCCGATCCGGCCCAGGTCCGTCTTGCGCTCGCCAAGGACAAGGGCGGCTTCGTGATGTGGTTCCATTTCCGCGCGATCGGCCCGCGCGACAACGATCGGGCGTTTCGTATCGAGAATGCCGGGGATGCGACCTTTCCGGACGGATGGCGCGGTTACCGGGCCTGCGCCTCCTATGATGGCCGGACTTGGATTCGCGTCGCCACGGAGTATGACGGGCGGGTCCTGACCATCCATGACCGTCCACCTGTCGAATCCGTCCACTACGCGCTTGCGGTGCCCTATTCGATGGAACGGCATCGTCGGTTCATCGCTGGTCTGCAGCGGTCACCTTTCGTGCGCGTCGGTGTTGCCAGCCGTTCGGTTGCCGGACGCGACATCGACTTGGTCACGGTCGGCGAGCCGGCCGAGGGCAAAGCAGTCTGCTGGGTTCTGGGTCGACAGCACGCCGGGGAAACCCAGGCCTCATGGTTCATGGAAGGCTTCATCAACCGGCTGATCGATCCCGCCGATGCGATCGCACGCGAGGCACTCAAGGGCACGGTCTTTCACATCGTGCCGAACGTCAATCCCGATGGCTCCGTCGATGGCTTCATCCGTAGCAACCTTGCCGGTGCCAACCTCAATCGCGAATGGCATGATCCGAGCGAGGTGCGAAGCCCGGAAGTATTCGGTGTCCGCCGCCTGATGGACGAAACCGGTGTCGACTTCTGCCTCGATATCCATGCTGACGCGAGTGTGCCATTCGTCTACATCGAGGGTGGGGATGCCGCGCCGTCCACCAGCGATCGAAACATCGAACTGCGTGAACGATTCGAGCGCAGGCTGCGGGACGTCAACCCCGACTATGAGATCGATCGGCGCTACCCGCATCTTCCCGTGAGGGGCGAAGGCGATCTGACCATGTGTCTCTATCAGGTTGCTGAACGGTACGGCGCTCTGACTGTCATGCTCGAGATGCCGTTCAACGATTATGATCTGGCACCGGACACACGACTGGGCTGGTCGACGGACCGCAGCCGGCGGATGGGGCAATCGACGCTGGATGCTTTCTACGCCGTGCTGCCCGATCTGGTACCTTAAGGTGCAAAGTAAAAAGCGAAGCGAGCTGCGTGTCACTTCCTTGCCATGGCAGTCCCTCCTTCATTGTTAAAACCATACTTCAGGGAGGACCACTTCAAGGGGGGCATGTATGGACGGCCTCCGCCTGGCAAGGGGCATATTGGCATTTCTGACGAGTTGGTCGGGTGCAGGCATGTATACGGCCTATTGATTGCGGCGTGTTCATGCCGCTGGCCCTGATGAAGTCCGCAGATCGGCTCCCAGACAGGTCATCGCGCTTAGAAAGCAGCCCCCACTGAGCGGGTTTGTCCGATCCCGGTTCGACCGTTCGTCATCACACCATCAGCACCTCACCAACCTCTGTCAGGATCCGCCGCCGTTTCCCTTATGTGCTGGCGGAAGCTTCGAAGCGTTTACCAGTAATCATTAGTGCCCACGCTATCCTGGCCATCTTGTTCGCGAGAGCGACGGCAACGACGTTGTATGGCTTCTTCTCCAGCAGCTTGGCCGCCCATCGTGTCGGCGGCGCTTTGCCTTTCCGGCTGAAGCGGAGGACAGCATGTGCGCCGACGACGAGAAGCCGGCGGATATAGGGGTCACCCTGTTTGCTGATACGACCTAGCCGCTCTTTGCCACCCGACGAGTTCTGTCGCGGCACGAGACCGAGCCAAGCCGCCAGCTGCCGGCCGGATTTGAACAAAGATGCGTCCGGCACCGTCGCCGCGATCGCGCTCGCGGTTATCGGTCCGACCCCCGGAATCGTCTCCAGGCGCCGGCTCAACTCACTCGAGCGGTGCCAGGCATGAATCTGCAGATCCAATTCGTCAACCTTCTCCTGAACTTTCCGGAGCTGATCGATCATGGGAAGAAGAGCACCGCGCGCCAGAAAAGGAATTACGTTCTGGCTGTCTTCTTCGACAAGGGCGATCAGCATACCGACACCGGCAATGCCTTGACGTGACACAATCCCAAACTCGGCGAGATGGCCACGCAAGGCATTTACCAGCATGGTCCGCTGACGGATCAGAAGCTCACGGACCCGATGCAGCATCAACACGCTCTGCTGTTCCTCGCTCTTTACCGCAACAAAACGCATTGTGGGGCGCGTCACCGCCTCGCAGATCGCCTCCGCATCTGTTGCGTCGTTCTTCTGCCGCTTAACATATGGCTTTACGTAGGATGCCGGCATCAGCCGAACCTTATGGCCCAACGCTATCAGCATCCGCGCCCAATGATGTCCGGACGCACAGGCCTCGATGCCAATCAGGCATGGCGGCACTGCTTCAAAGAAGTCGATGACGCCGTCGCGCCGCAGCTTCCGCCGCACAACAACTGTACCGGCCGCGTCGATGCTGTGAACCTGAAAGACGTGCTTGGCGATATCCAGACCGATTGTGATAATCTTTTCCATGGACGGCTCTCCCTCATGTGACTGGCGACAGCCACACTATGGCACCTCGATGCCAGGAGCGGAGGCCGTCCACCCCATCAGGTCAGGTCACCATCACAAACCGAACGCAGAAGATAAAATGCCCGAAAAACCCTCCTACACACCGCCGAAAGTCTGGCAATGGAATTCTGAGAGCGGCGGTACGTGGGCCAAGATCAATCGCCCAATTGGCGGGGCCACGCACGACAGGAAACTGCTGGTTGGGCAGCACCCGCTGCAACTCTACTCGCTGGCGACGCCCAATGGCGTCAAGGTGACGATCATGTTGGAGGAGCTGCTTGCGCTTGGGAAACGCGAGGCCGAATACGACGCATTCCTGATCGAGATCGAAAATGGCGATCAGTTCGGAAGTGGGTTCGTGGCGCTGAATCCGAACTCGAAGATTCCGGCCTTGCTTGACCAGAGCACGTCACCACCTACGCGGGTGTTCGAATCGGGAGCAATCCTGTTGTATTTGGCTGAGAAGTTTGGCGCATTTGTCCCCCACGGACCCTCAGATCGAGCGGAATGCCTGTCGTGGCTTTTTTGGCAGATGGGCAGCGCGCCTTATCTTGGTGGCGGCTTCGGGCATTTCTACGCCTATGCGCCAGCGAAGTTCGAGTATGCGATCAACCGCTATGCGATGGAAGTGAAGCGCCAGCTCGATATACTGGACAAGCATCTGTCCAGCCGCCGATACATTTGTGGCGACGATTATAACATCGCCGATATCGCCGCCTTTCCGTGGTACGGAGATTTTGTACTGAACAACGCTTATGAGGCGGCGCAATTCCTTGATGTCGCGTCCTACAAGCACGTTGTGAGATGGGCATCGGAGATAAACGAACGTCCGGCAGTTCAGCGCGGTCAGCGAGTTAACAAGACTTGGGGGCCGGAAGACGAACGGACTCCCGAGCGCCACGATGCCGCCGATCTTGATTGAGAAGAAAATATTTTTCTACCACCGGGTGGGTCCGCCGATTTCCCGTACGCCGGACTGACCTGCCCCCATTGAAGTGGTCCTCCGTGAAGTATGGTTTTGGCCATGATTGGTCTTGACCCCGTCTTTGGTCCGGCCTTCATGCGACCTTTCGGGCTGGTGGTCTTGACCCCGTCTTTGGTCCGGCCTTCATGCGACCTTTCGGGCTGGGTTTAGTTGGTCAGCGAACTCGGCAGGCGTCAAGCCGCTGAGGCTCGAA
>JAWXBK010000114.1:0-22685 GCA_034439975.1 Rhodospirillaceae bacterium
GCAGCGCCGCCGGCGGCGCTGCGAAGGACGCGCGTGGCTTAGCTACAGCCGTAGCGCTGCCGCTCTCGGGCGGCACGATCCTGGATATTGTCCGGCGCATTCGGGAATTGTTTGCGAAGCTGGCCGAGCGCGACACAGGCGTCTTCGGTCTTGCCGAGCTGGCCGAGCGCCATGCCGAGCTTCAGCAGATTGTCGGGCGCCTTCCCGCTGTTCGGATATTTCTGATAGCCCTCGGCGAAGGTCAGCGCCGCCTGCTGATAATTGCCGCGCACGTAATAGGTTTCGCCGAGCCAGTATTGCGCATTGCCGGCCAGCAGATCGTCCGGGTGGCGATCGAGGAAAGTGCGCAGCGCCGCTTCGGCATCGGGATAGTTCGCCTGACGCAGCAGACCGAACGCATGCTCGTACTGTTCTTCCGGTGTCGCGCCCGGCAGATCGTACGGGACCGTGGCAGCCGCCATGGTCGTCGAGCTTGCCGTGCTCGGCGTTCCGGCACCGGTCGCGGTCGGATCGACGCCCGGCTGGGTCGAAAGCTGGGCGTTCAGGTCGTCTTCGGGGATCGTACCGAGCGTGCCGCTGCTGCCCGATGAGGTCGGCACCGGCGCCTCGCTATGCGTGTCGGCATCCATCGTCGCCGCATCGGCCGTCATGCTGGTGCCCGCATCCGACATGGAGGCACCGCCCGCAGGCAGCCCGCCTTGTTCGAGCGCGGTGAGACGGAAATCGACATCCTTGCTCAGCCGCTCGAGCTGCTGGTTCAGCTGATCGATCCGGAACGTTACCTGTTCGAGCGTACCGGTGACGCGGCTGATCTCAGCCTGGAGCTGCTGCATCCGCACTTCCTGCGACGCCGCGACACTGCCGGTCGAGCCACCTGCTGTGCCGCCCGTACCCGCGTACACATAGCGTTCCAGATCCGAGAGCTCGCGCTGCAGCCGCTCGACGCGATCGGACAATGCCTGCTCGTCCTGCGCGGCAGCGGGTACCGCGCCGGCCATCAGCAACACCGCCAGCACGGTGCCCATCAGCGATGCAAATCTACGCTTGGTCATTACGTTCCCTTTCCGGCCGCGGCCGGGAAGCTCCTTCGGCTCTCGCCCGGTTAAATCGACCACACCCGTATCATGGCCCGATTAGCGGCGAAAATATGACTTCGGGTCAGCCCGGAACGGAGAACGCCCGCCGGACAAGCCGGCGGGCGTTCAACACCATCCCTCGAGAGATCAACGAGGAAGACTACTGCGAGAGCACCGTCACGGCGCGACGGTTCTGCGCGTAGGCCGTCTCGTCGGAGCCGAGCACCGCCGGCCGCTCTTTGCCATAGCTGATGACCTGCACGATGCGGTTCGGATCGAGTCCGAGCGCCACCATGTAGTTCGCCTGGGCATTTGCGCGACGCTCGCCGAGCGCCAGGTTGTATTCGCGCGTGCCGCGCTCGTCGCAATGACCTTCGACGACGATGCGGTGCTGCGGATAGGAATTGAGCCACGCGACCTGACGCTGCAGGACGCTCTGCGCCTCCGGTGTCAGATCGTACCGGTCGTAACCGAAGAATACACGATCGCCGACTTCGGCGACGAATTCATCGACCGATCCCGGTGCATAAGACTGCACGGACGCAACGTCCGGCGCCGTCGTCGTGGTCTGACCGGCATCGCTGGTAACAACCGGCTCAGAATCAGGCTCCGAAGAACATGCGGCCGCGAGCACAAGCGCGGCTGCGAGGGTAAGCAGTTTGGATTTCATCTCGGGACCTCTCTCGACCCAAATTAAGTTGGAGCAACGCCGGTCGTACGATCTGTGGGCCAAATTTTACGGTGGCCCCCGTGTGGAGGCCCACTAGACCGACGGGCTCGGCAGAGCGCGCGGACTATATGTAGCGCCCCATGCCCGTTCAACAATAATCCGCGTTGTTTAGCTGGAAATCAAACGATTCTGGCGTATCTCCACCTACGGGATCAGGGGCGACCATGCAGGATCGGAACCATCGAGCGGCGTGATCAGTTCCCTCTCGTTATGACCGGTCAGGTCGATCGAGTAGAGGCGCACCGTGCCGTTGCCGCCGGGCGTCTGGCGGAAGAACGCCAATACGCGGCCGTTCGGCGCCCAGGTGGGCCCCTCGACCAGCCAGCCCTCGGTCAGTAACCGCTCGCCGGAGCCATCCGGTCGCATCACGCCGATGTAGAACTTCCCGCCATTGATTCGCGTAAAGGCGATCAGATCGCCACGCGGCGACCAGACCGGCGTTGCATAGCGGCCGTCGCCGAAGCTGATTCGCTGCACGTTTCCGCCATTGGCGCTCATCGTATAGAGCTGCTGTGAGCCGCCGCGGTCCGAGTTGAAGACGATCTGGCTGCCGTCCGGCGAATAGCAGGGCGAGGTGTCGATCGACGGGTCATCGGTGAGCTGGGCCACGCTCCGGGTCCGCAGGTCCATGGCGTAAATGTCGGAATTGCCGCTCTTCGCAAGGCTCAAGATGACCGCGTTGCCGTCCGGCGAGAATCGCGGCGCGAAGGTCATGCCGGGGAAATCGCCCAGCACCTCCTGCTGACCGGTCTCGATATTGAACAGGTAAACCCGCGGCCGGTTGTTGAAGTAGGAGAGATAGGTGATCTCCTGGGTCGACGGCGAAAAACGCGGCGTGAGGACCAGGTTATTGCCGTCGGTGAGAAATCTGTGGTTTTCCCCGTCCTGGTCCATGATCGCGAGGCGCTTCACGCGACGGTCCTGCGGGCCCGATTCGGCGATATAGACGATTCGCGAGTCGAAATAGCCCTCTTCGCCGGTGATTCGCTTATAGATCGAGTCGGCGATGATATGCGCGACCCGGCGCCAGTTTTCCGGCGTCGAGAAATAAGCGAGCCCGGTCATCTGCGATTCGCCGAATACGTCCCAGAGCCGGAATTCGACCTTGAGGCGGCCGTCTGCCTCGGTCGTCGTCGTTCCGGTGACCAGCGCTTCCGCGTTGATCACGCGCCAGTCGCCGAAGCGCGGCTGGGCGCGCAGCGACTCCGGTGTCTGAATGAAGGCCTGCGGATCGATCGGCTTGAACAGGCCCGAGCGCTCGAGGTCTGCTGCGACCACCCGCGCGATATCGGCGCCGAACGTGCCGTCCGGGCCGGTCGCACCGAAAAAATCGGTAATCGCGATCGGGATCGGTCGCAGCGTCGGCTGGGTGAGATCTACGACGGGTTCGGCCCGGCTTTCGGCACCGAATGTGAGAATGACGAGGGCAGCGATGGCAAATCGGCGAATCACGCGAAACCTCCCTGACGAATCTCAGCTTCCTGCGGCGGATGCCGGCGACAACCGCCTGGTCCGGAATGGCCCGGCGCGGCCCGATTCCTGCCTATAAACCCAAACTCGGGCAACTTTGTGTCATCGGTCAACCAAGAACATTGCTCGGGTCGAAGCGCATCAGGATCATTTTCCAGTTGTCGTAACGCTCGACCGGCAGCGAATAAGGCTCGCAAAGGAAGATCGCCCGATAGGCGCTCTCCGCCGCCGCCCGATAATAGCCGTCCCGCCCCATCCGCGCCGTATCGAGGATCTCGGCCCGGACGATCGATCCATCCGGATTGAGCCAGACCCTGATTTCGACCAGCAGGCTTTCGGCCTCGACCGCGCCCGCCGGCACGTTCCAGCATTTCTCGATCTGCCGGCGCAGTGCATCGATCTCGGAGATGCTCAGCGGCTGGTCGCTCAGGCTTTGCGTCGCCTGCGGCTGCGAAGGAACCTCGACCGGCTGGGTCGATGCAGTCTCCACCGGCTGCTCGTCTTCAAGATCGCGCAGCAGATTTTCGAACGCATCGTCCTCCGGTTCCGGCTCGGGTTCCGGCTCGGGCGCAATCTCGGGCTGCTCCGGCTTCTGCGGCGGCAGTTCGGCGAGCTGCGGTTCCGGCTCTTCCTCCGCTTCGGGTTCCGGCTCCGGTTCGGGTTCGGCCTCGGGTTCCGGAATCGGTTCAGGCTCCGGTTCGACGATCGGCTCCGGGATCGGCTCGGGGTCCGGCGCTACAATTTCCTCGACCGCCGGCGGTTCGGGTGCCGCGGGCGGTGGCGGCGTCTCAACCACCTCCTCTTCCGGTTCGACCGGTGCCGGATCGGGCGCCGGTGCCTCGGATCGGGGCGGGTTCGTCACGTCGGTGATGTTGACCACTTCGACAGCGATCGGCGTCTCGAGCACGGCCGCGTCCCACCAATCGGGCAGGCCGACATAGGCCAGCACGAAAAAGCCAACGTGCATCACGGTCGAAAAAACGATGGACGAGCGCCGCATCGGATCAGTTATCGCTTTCCGGTTCCGTTGTGGTTTCGATTTCGGTCTCGCCGCCCGGCACGAACTCGGGCAATTCGACGATCAACGCCACCTGGCTGTAGCCCGCCGAATGGATCATGCCCATGATCTGCATTACCGATCCGTAGTCGATCGTCTGGTCGCCGCGCACGAAGATCCGCGTGTCGAGCTTGTTCTCGGTGATCGCCTGCAAACGCGGAACGAGTTTCTCGGCCTCGATCTCGGTTTCCTGCAGATAGATCTTGCCCTCGGCATCGACCGAGATGACCAGCGGCTCGTCCGGTTCGGCGAGCGGCTGTGCTTCGGTCTTGGGCAGATCGACCGGAATGCCGACGGTCAACAAAGGTGCCGTCACCATGAAGATGATGAGCAGCACCAGCATGACGTCGACCATCGGCGTCACGTTGATGTCGCTCATCGGGCGGTAGCTGGTGCGACGATGTCGCCCGCGCACGCCGCCACCGCTGCTGAGTGTCAGTGCCATGTCAGCGCTTCTCCTCAAGCTGGCGCGACAGGATCGCGCCGAATTCACCGGCGAAGGCCTCGAGGCGCTGCGCGTAGCGGCCCGTATCGCCGGATAGCTTGTTGTAAGCCAGCACCGCCGGTATGGCGGCAACAAGGCCGAGTGCGGTCGCAAACAAGGCTTCGGCGATACCGGGCGCCACGACCGCGAGCGTCGTACTCTTGGCTGCCGCGATCGATGCAAAGCTGTTCATGATGCCCCAGACCGTGCCGAACAGCCCGACGAAGGGCGCCGCCGATCCGACCGAGGCGAGATAGATCAGATGCCGTTCGAGCTGCTCCATTTCGCGGCCCAGCGTGATATCCATCACCCGCTCGACGCGCGCCTGAAGACCGGCCCGCAACATCTGGTCGGTCGACAGCAGACCGCGCGCTGCAGCCCGACGCCATTCGCGCATGGCCGCAACGAAGATCGCGGACATCGGATCGGGCGGACGGCTCGAGATCCGGTCGAACAGCTCTTCGAGCGAGCCGCCGGACCAGAAGGCTTCCTCGAACTGACGGGCCTGCGCCTGAACGCGGCGCAAACGGATCGCCTTGTCGAAGATGATCGCCCATGTCCAGATCGAGGCTACGACCAGCAACAGGATGACCAGCTTGACGATCAGGTCCGCCTGCAGAAACAGGCCCCAGACCGACATGTCCAGCGGCGCGATGGTTCCCGCCAGTTCGGCGGCGTCGATTTCGGTCTCCATGAGTGGGTACTTGCTCCCCGGATTAACGGTTTCGGTTGAGTGCTTCTCGCACAGTGGCAGGGATTCGTGTGGCGCGGCCGTCGGCATTCATGCAGGCGAGCCGGATCTGGATTCGAACCAGTTCCTCGCCGCCGCGCAGAACGCGTTGCCGCGCATCGAGCGTGGCCGCTCCTATATCGGTAATGGCGGTTTCGATTTCCAGCAGATCGTCGAGCCGTGCCGGCTTCAGATAATCCACCTCGCAGCGGCGGACCGCGAAGGTCGCACCGGTGACTTCGATCATCGCGGCATGGGTTGCGCCGAAATCGCGCATCATTTCGGTCCGCGCCCGCTCGGCGAACCTGAGATAGTTGGCGTAATAGACGATCCCGCCCGCATCGGTGTCCTCGAAATAGACCCGCAGTTCGTGGCGATGAACCGCAAGCGGCTCCGCATCCGTCGCGGGGGCTCCGGCCATGGCTTCAACCATCGACTTCCTCCGGCCCGTCGCGCATCAACTCGAGCTGGGCGGTGCCGCGCGGCACGGCGAGGCCAAGATGGCGAAAGCCGACCGCCGTCAGCATGCGGCCGCGTGGCGTCCGCTGCAGCAGCCCCTGCTGCAACAGAAACGGCTCGATCACTTCCTCGATCGCATCGCGCTGTTCGGAGAGCGCGGCCGCGAGCGTTTCGACGCCGACCGGCCCGCCGGCGTAATTCTCGGCGATGCAGGTCAGATAGCGCCGGTCCATCATGTCGAGACCGGTCTTGTCGACATCGAGTTCGGTCAGCGCGCGGTCGGCGATCATGGCGTCGACTGCTTTCGCACCGTCGACCGAGGCGAAATCGCGCACCCGTCGCAGCAAGCGGCCGGCGACACGCGGCGTGCCACGGGCCCGGCTCGCGATCTCGCGCGCGCCGTCGTCGTTCAGCGCCAGATTGAGCAGGCGCGCGCCACGGCGCACGATCTTTTCCAATTCGGGCACGCTGTAGAAATCGAGGCGCAGCGGAATGCCGAAGCGCTCGCGCAGCGGCGTCGTGATCAGGCCCGAGCGGGTCGTCGCGCCAATCAACGTGAAGGGCTGCAGATCGATCCGCACCGAGCGTGCCGCCGGCCCCTCGCCGATCATCAGATCGAGCTGACGATCTTCCATCGCGGGATAGAGGATTTCCTCGACCGCCGGATTGAGCCGGTGAATTTCGTCGATGAACAAAACATCGCGCGCCTGGAGATTGGTCAGGATCGCAGCGAGATCGCCAGCGCGCGCGATGACGGGACCGGAGGTCGCGCGAAATCCGACACCCAGTTCGCGCGCGACGATCTGCGCCAGGGTCGTCTTGCCGAGGCCCGGCGGCCCATAAAACAGCACATGGTCGAGCGGTTCGCCGCGGCCGCGCGCCGCCTCGATGAACACCGCGAGATTGCGCCGCAGCTGTTCCTGCCCGACGAACTCGGCCAGCGTCGCCGGACGGAGCGCGGTGTCGAGACCGTCCTCTTCGCGATGCTGGCGCGTGACCATGCGTTCGTCGTTCATGCCGCGCTCAGTTCTTTGAGGCCGGCGCGGATGAGTGCATCGGCCTTGGCATCGGTGCCCAGCGATCCGGCGACGCGGGCGATCGCGGTATAGGCTTCGCTGCGGCGATAGCCGAGATTGACGAGCGCCGAGACCGCATCGGCAAAGGCCGCGTTGCCGGCAACGCCTTCGGTGCCCGCGTCTTTCAGCGCCGCCGGTCCGAGCGCGATGCCGCCGGCCTTGTCCTTGAGTTCGGCGGTGATGCGGCCCGCGAGTTTCGGGCCGACGCCGTTGGCCCGCCCGATCGCCGCGCGATCCTGCGCCGCGATCGCGGTTGCGACTTCCGAGGGCGATAGCACGCCGAGAATGGCGAGCGACACGCGCGCGCCCACGCCCTGCACCGTCATCAGGAGGCGGAACCAGTCGCGTTCGGCGGCGTCGAGAAACCCGTAGAGATGGATATGGTCTTCGCGCACATGCGTGTCGATATACAGCGTGACCGGCGCGTTCGCCTGCGCGAGGCGCGCGAGCGTCCGGGCGGATGCAAAGATGTTATAGCCGACGCCGCCGACATCGATAATTGCCGCATCGCCCGCGATATCGTCGATCCGGCCGGTGAGCTTGCCGATCATGCGCGCACCGTCACGATCGGCGCGCGATCCTGCCAGAGCGATTCCGTCGCCGCATGATGGGCGTGGCAGATCGCAACAGCGAGCGCATCGGCCGCATCGGGTGTATCGGCGAGACAGCCCGGCAGCAGGACCCGCACCATCATTTGGACCTGCTGCTTGCCCGCATGGCCGGCACCGACCACCGATTTCTTCACCAGGTTGGTCGAATATTCCGCAACCGGAATACCCGCCCGCGCCGGCACCAGCAGCGCGATGCCGCGCGCCTGGCCGAGCTTCAACGTGGTCGAGGCGTTCTTGTTGACGAAGGTTTCCTCGACCGCGGCTGCGTCGGGTCGATAGCGCGCGACGATCGTCTCGATGCCGTCATACAACGCGACCAGCCGATCCGCCATCGCCATCGCGACGGATATGTCGATGCAGCCATCCGCGACATGGGTCAGCCGGTTGCCCGTCACGTCGATCACACCCCAGCCGGTATGTCGCAATCCGGGATCGAGCCCCAATAGCCGCATGGCTGTTTCTGTCCGTCTGCACGCCGACCGGTTACGCGGTCAGGCGGGTCATGAGATCGTCGGCGATCTCGAAATTGGCGGAAACATTCTGCACGTCGTCGTTGTCCTCGAGCGCATCGAGCAGCTTGAGCAGGCTTTCGGCCGAGCCTTCGTCGACACTGATCGAGTTCAGCGGCCGCCAGGCGAGCCGCGCCTCTTTCGGTGCGCCGAACCGCCCGTCGAGCGCATCGCGCACTTGGGCGAAATCTTCCGGCGCGGTCACGATCTCATGGCCGTTGCTGTCGCTCGCGACGTCGTCGGCACCCGCTTCGAGCGCCGCCTCGAACATCGCTTCGTTGCCGGCCGCCTCGCGCACGTAACGGATCATGCCCTTGCGCTCGAACATGAAGGCGACGCTATTGGTCTCGCCGAGATTGCCGCCCCATTTCGAGAACGCCATGCGGATCTCGGAGGCGGTGCGATTGCGATTGTCGGTCAACGCCTCGACGATGATGGCAACGCCACCCGGGCCGTAACCCTCGTAGCGCACCTCTTCGTAATTGGCATCGTCCTCGCCGCCGGCACCGCGGCGGATTGCACGCTCCATCGTGTCCTTCGACATGTTGGCAACGCGCGCCGCGACGATCGCGGCCTTCAGTCGCGGATTGTTCTCCGGCAGCGCACTGGCCCGCGCCGCGACGGTGAGTTCCCGGATCAGTTTCGTGAACACCTTGGCGCGCTTCGCATCCTGTGCGCCCTTCCGGTACATGATGTTCTTGAATTGAGAGTGGCCCGCCATTCGTTCCTTCCACCCCTAGATAATGAGGGCGTTTTCCAGTAATATACCAAATCTGGTGGGTTCAGAAGGCGCCATTGCGGACTGATAATCCGCTTTTATGGCGATAATGCGGCGCCTTCTAGCAGGAAACGCCTGTTGCCCCAAGGGGATATGGCATTCGGGGCCAGGTGCGATCCCTGTGATCGGTTTGAGGGGAAACCGTCCATGCGCAAAGCGAAACCACGACGCAGCAGCCAGGCCGCGAACGCGGCACCGCCCGCCGAAGCCGATTGTCTCGATGCGATCGCCCGCGAGGTGGATGCACTGGCAACAGAGTCGGCGATGCGCGCCCTCGATGCGGCCGCAAGGCTGGCTGCGGCCGACGATCCCGGCGCGGGTCCGCGCGTCGCCGAAGTCGCGGCCGATGTCAGCGCCCATACGCGGCGCCTCGAAGCGGAAATCGGCAAAGTGTTGCTCGCGCGCCGTCCGCTCTAGGCCGACCTCGTCACACGCGGTTCTCAGCCGTCTTTCGCCGGCATCGCCGGCGCCAGCCGACCGGCAACGCGGATCGGTTCGACGCGCAGCGCCAATCCCGTCTTGTCGTCGGTTTCGAGAAACACGCCGCAGAGCGTCGCCGGTCCGTTCGCCGGCGATAACCGGTCGGTCGGCAGCTTGCGCACGAACCGCGCGATCGGTACCGCTTTCTCCATCCCGATGACGGAATCATAGTCGCCGCACATGCCGGCATCCGACATGTAGGCCGTGCCGCCGGGCAGGATCTGCTGATCGGCCGTCGGCACATGGGTGTGCGTACCGACCACCATCGATACGCGCCCGTCGACCATATGCGCGAAGGCCATCTTCTCGCTGGTCGCCTCGGCATGGAAATCGATGAAGATCGCATCGACCGATCCGGCGAGGCGGTGACTCGCAAGAACTTTCTCGCCGACCGCGAACGGATCGTCGAGCGGGTCCATGAACAGCCGCCCCATCAGATTGACGACCAGTACCTTCTTGTTGGCCCTGGTCGCGAAAACGCCGCTGCCCTGGCCCGGCGTGCCGGCAGGGAAATTCTGCGGGCGCAGCAGACGCGGATCCTGGCCTATGAAACCGACCGTTTCGCGCTGGTCCCAGACATGATTGCCGGTCGTGACGACATCGGTCCCGACGTCATAAAGCTCGCGGCAGATCTTGTCGGTGATGCCGAAACCGCCGGCCGCGTTCTCGCCGTTGACGATGACGAAATCGATCGCGAGCGTCTCGCGCAAACGCGGCAGGTGCTCGAGGACCACCTCGCGGCCCGAGCGCCCCACCAGATCGCCTAGAAAAAGAATGCGCATGTCAGCGTTCGCCTGGCCGTGCGCTCAGCGCGCGATCCGAAGCGCGTCGCGCTCGGTCACGATCCAGTCGAGCTGCGCGTCGGTTTCATCGTGCGGGACCGCGTCGATCTCCTGACCGGCATAGGCATAGCCGACCGCGAGGGTCGGCCCGATCGCGCGCAATCCAGCGATCGTGCGATCGTAGAAACCGCCGCCATAGCCGAGCCGATAACCCTGCCGGTCGAAGGCCAAAAGCGGCACGACGAGAATCTCGGGCACGCATTCGGGCGATTCTTTGCTCGGCGTTTCGACATTGAAATTGCCGCGCACCAGCGGCGTGTCGGGCGCCCAGATGCGGAAGCGCAGCGGCAGCCCGCGCTTCTCGACGACGGGCAGGCCGATCGGGTGGCCGCGTTCGTGGAGCGCATACATCAGCGGCCGTGTATCGAACTCGTCGGGCAACGGCCAGAAGGCGGAGACGATCGCGCCATCGTGCAGCGGGATCGATGAGAGAAAATGATTCCTCGCGATCTCGCCCGCGCTCGGTGCCGCTCGCGCGGCCGCATCGCGACGGCGTTCGGCCATCTCGTGGCGCATCGCGGCTTTGATTGCGGGCAGGTCGGACAGGCTGGCGGTATCGGTCATGACCATCGTTCGTGGGAATCCTGCTTCGCGCCGGATGCCGCCGGTCGCGATTTCGCGCCGGGTCGACAGCGTTGTCGCCGGGCACAAAATCGAGTGGGCGCTATGCGAAAATGAGCGGACGGCGCCGCCTTGACCGATAACCCATGTATCCTCTGTGGCCTGCTTATGCAGGTGGGCGCCATATACCGAAGCCAAGGCTCCGGCAGAGACAGCTCCCTAGAGGTCGATATTGGCCCCAGGGATAGTGGGGGTCTGTCGCGTCGGGCAGCAACCGTCCTTGAGGGAAGTTAGGCGGCCTCAAGCTTCCCGGCAATGGCCTCGACCCGCGACGCGAGGTCGCCGATGGCGATTGCGATGGTGTCGAGCTCGGCAAGCGCGCGTGCCGGATCGGCCGGACCCCCGCTGCGTTGTCCTTCGAGTTCGTCGGCGACCAGCAGCCCCGCCATCAGCATGAGCTGCGTATCGCCGACCTGACCGACCTGGCCGACCAGCCGATCGACCCGCGCGGCAAGCTCGCCGCCGAGCCGGCGCAGCTGTTCTTCCTGACCGGGATCGCAGGCGATCTCGTAGGTACGTCCGTTGACGGTGAGCGCCACCATCGGCATCGGCTCAGGCCTCCGCCACGCTGCGCAGGCGACCGATAACCGCATCGATGCGCGAGGTGACCGTGCGAGCCTCGGCCTGCAACGCGGCATGCGAATTTCGCAGTTCGCGCAGTTCGCCCTGCATGGCGGTCTGGTCCGCGCCAATGCGTCGCCCATGCGCGTCCAATGCCGCCTCGAGGCGGGTGACCGCCGCGGTCAAACGATCAAGTTCGACGCTGATCCGATCTGTCACCGACAAGGCCCCATCCTCACATGCCGGTTGAAACAAAGCTCGCAATTGTCGGCAGGATAGGTGCGGCCCCGAAACCCGTCAATTGCCGCACTTCCACATATCCGAGACCAGGGCGGGGAATCCCGGTTGACGCTCGGTAAGCCGGCCGGCATGGTGCGCCGCGTCCGCTGCCGGCGCCACGATTCCGGCGCGACTCCCGGGACTTCGACGAGAAATCGATCCTCAGATGGACGCTGCCCGCACTGCCCCGCTTCACGGAACCGAGGCGCCGGTGACGCACCGCGACATGGCGAATGCGCTACGCGCGCTCGCAATGGATGCGGTCGAACAGGCGAAATCGGGTCATCCCGGCATGCCGATGGGCATGGCGGATGTCGCCACGGTTTTGTGGACCCGCTTTCTCAAATTCGATCCGGCAGCACCCGATTGGCCCGACCGCGACCGTTTCGTGCTCTCGGCCGGACACGGTTCGATGCTGCTTTACGGGCTGCTGCATCTCGCCGGTTACGCGGACATGACGATCGACGAGATCCGAAATTTCCGTCAGCTCGGCTCTCGCACCGCCGGCCATCCCGAGTTCGGTCATGCTTCCGGCATCGAAACCACGACCGGGCCGCTCGGCCAGGGCCTCGGCAATGCCGTCGGCATGGCACTCGCCGAGCGCATGCTCGCCGCCGAGTTCGGCAAGGATCTGGTCGATCACCACACCTATGTGATTGCCGGCGACGGCTGCCTGATGGAAGGCATCAGTCACGAAGCGATCTCGCTCGCCGGCCATCTGCGCCTCGGCCGCCTGATCGTTCTGTTCGACGACAACCGGATTTCGATCGACGGTCCGACATCGCTCTCGGTCTCCGACGACCAGCTTGCGCGCTTTGCTGCCTGTGGATGGAATGTAGGGAGTGTCGACGGGCACGATCCCGAGGCGATTGCTGCGGCGATCGAGGATGCGCGCGCGAGCGACCGCCCGTCGCTGCTCGCCTGCCGCACCGTGATTGGCTACGGCGCGCCGACCAAGGCGGGCACCGCGGCGACGCATGGTTCGCCGCTCGGCGCCGACGAAATCAAGGGTGCGCGCGAACAACTCGGCTGGACCTCGCTGCCGTTCGAAATTCCGGCACCGATCCGCAATGCGTGGCGCGAAGCCGGCGCCCGCAATCGCGCGCAACGCGATTCATGGCAGGCGCGTCATGCGGCCCATCAATCGCGCGGCGAGTTCGATCGCCGCATCGCCGGCACAGTACCGGGCGCCCTGGCGAAGGCGATTGTCGAGGCGAAGCGCAAGGCAAGCGCCGAGGCGCCGAAGATCGCGACGCGGCAATCCTCGCAGAACGTGCTCGAGGCGATCGTGCCGGTCATGCCGGAACTGGTCGGCGGTTCGGCCGATCTGACCGGCTCGAACAACACCAAGACCAAATCGATGAAGCCGGTCACCGCCGACGATTTCGCGGGGCGCTATATCTATTACGGCGTGCGCGAGCACGGTATGGCGGCGGCGATGAACGGCATCGCGCTGCATCGCGGCTTTGCGCCCTATGGCGGCACGTTCCTCGTCTTCACCGATTATTGCCGGCCCTCGCTGCGTCTTTCGGCGCTGATGGGCCTGCGCGTCGTCTATGTGATGACCCACGATTCGATCGGCCTCGGCGAAGACGGCCCGACGCATCAGCCGGTCGAACATCTGGCGGCTCTGCGCGCGATACCGAATCTGCATGTGTTCCGCCCGGCCGATACGATCGAGACCGCCGAATGCTGGCAGCTCGCACTCGAAAGCAGCGGTACGCCGTCGATCATTGCGCTCAGCCGCCAGGCGGTGCCGACCTTGCGCACGACGCATAGCGACGAAAATCTTTCGGCGCGCGGCGGCTATGTACTGCTCGACGCCTCGACCGCGCGGCGCGCGACGATCATCGCAACCGGCACCGAAGTCGAAATCGCCGTCGCGGCGCGCGCCAAGCTCGAGGCCGATGGCATCGGTACCGCCGTCGTCTCGATGCCCTGCTGGTCGCTGTTCGATGCACAGCCCGATTCCTATCGCGATTCCGTGCTGGCCGGGCCGGTGCGTATCTCGATCGAAGCCGCCGGCACATTCGGCTGGGAACGCTATGTCGGGCCCAAGGGCGGCTCGGTCGGCATGACCGGGTTCGGCGCATCGGCGCCCGCGCCCGATCTCTACCGTCATTTCGGCATCACCGCCGATGCGGTCGTGGACAATATCAGGAAGCGGCTCTGATCCGCGCGGCTCCAGGCCGCGACTTGAAGGGCTGCAACAGACAGAGTTGGAAAGACGGAGGCAGTGATGGCAGTGCGCGTGGCGATCAACGGGTTTGGCCGCATCGGTCGGCTGGTGTTGCGGGCGATTCACGAAAGCGGCCGCAAGGACATCCAGGTGATCGCGATCAACGATCTCGGTCCCGTCGAGACCAATGCGCATCTGCTGCGCCATGATTCGGTGCACGGTCACTTCGCCGGCAAGGTCAAGACGAAGAAGGATGCGATCGACGCCGGTCGCGGCTGGATGACGGTCACCGCCGAGCGCGATCCCGCGAACCTGCCCTGGAAGAAACTCGGCGTCGACATCGCGCTCGAATGCACCGGCATCTTCACCAGCCGCGAGGGCGCATCGAAACATCTCGCGGCGGGCGCAAAGCGCGTGCTGATCTCCGCCCCCGCCACCGGCGCCGATCTCACCGTCGTCTATGGCGTCAACCACAAGAACCTGAAGAAGAGCCACACGGTCGTCTCGAACGCATCCTGCACGACCAATTGCCTGGCACCCGTCGCCCATGTGCTCGACCAGGCGATCGGTATCGAACATGGCTTCATGACGACGATCCACAGTTACACCGGCGATCAGCCCGTGCTGGATACGCTGCACAAGGACCTCCATCGCGCCCGCGCCGCGGCGCTCTCGATGATCCCGACCTCGACCGGCGCGGCCAAGGCCGTCGGTCTCGTGTTGCCGCAGCTCGCCGGCAAGCTCGACGGCACGTCGATCCGCGTACCGACGCCGAACGTGTCGGTCGTGGATTTCAAATTTCGCTCGAAAAAGGCGACGTCGATCGAGGCGGTGAACGAGGCGATCAAGAAGGCCGCAGCCGGCCCGTTGAAGGGCATTCTCGCCGTCAACGACGAGCCGCTGGTCTCGACCGACTTCAACCACAACCCGGCGAGCTCGATCTTCGATCTGGGACAGACGCAGGTGATCGAAGGTCGCTTCGTGCGCGTGCTCTCCTGGTACGACAATGAATGGGGTTTCTCGAACCGCATGGTCGATACGGCGGTCGTGCTCGGCAAGCTCTAACCGGAGAGCCCCGGCGCACGACGCCGCGATCCGGCGCTAGAATGGCCGGCATGGACCGGCCCGTCATTCTTCTGCGCGATCGGCGCGAGGCCGAGATCGCACTGCGCGCCGCGGCAGCGACGGGCCGACCCATCGCACTGCTCAGTGTTCCCGATGCGGCCCTCAACGCGGGGATCGGCTGGTTCGATGCGGTCATGCGCTTTGCGCGTGCCGCGGTTCCCGACGCCGATGCGATCGGCCTGATCGATTGCGCGGACCGGCCCGATCTGGTCCAGGCCGCCTTCCATCAGGGGATCGAGGGCGCTGTCTTTCACGGCCGCAAAGCGGTTTTCGACAAGCTCGCCGATATCGCCGCGCAATCCGGTCGGCTGCTGCTGCGAAGCCGGCCGCCCGCTTTGGCCCTTCCGGAGCACCTCCCCGGGGCAAAGCCACAGGCGGAAACCAGCGACGCAGCGGATCTCGCCTGGCTGCGGGGCCAGTTGAAATGACCCCGACCCTCCGCTATTCACCCCGCACCGGCTCGTGCGCCGGTCTATTGTTCGCCATTCGGCCTTTCGGGGGATCGTGATGAAGACCACGCCGCGCGTCCGCAAAATTCTCGAGAATTACGAAAGCGATTGTCCGGGCACCAAGGCGAACCTCGCCCGCATCCTGATGCAGGGCAAGCTCGGCGGCTCCGGACGGCTGGTGATCTTGCCGGTCGACCAGGGCTTCGAACATGGCCCCGCGCGCAGCTTCGCGCCCAATCCGGCGGCCTACGATCCGCATTACCATTTTCAGCTCGCGATCGACGCCGGGCTCTCCGCTTTTGCAGCACCCCTCGGTATGATCGAAGCCGGCGCCGATACGTTCGCCGGGCAGATTCCGACCATCCTCAAGGTCAACAGCGCCAACAGCCTCGCGCAGGAAAAGAACCAGGGCATCACCGGCTCGGTTGGCGATGCGCTGCGGCTCGGCTGTGCTGCGATCGGTTTCACCATCTATCCCGGCTCCGAATTCGCCTTCGAGATGATGGAAGAAATCCGCGAGATGGCCGAAGAAGCGAAGTCGGTCGGGCTTGCCGTCGTCATCTGGTCCTATCCGCGCGGCGGGGCGCTCTCGAAGGACGGCGAAACCGCGATGGACGTCTGCGCCTATGCCGCGCACATGGCGGCGCTTCTCGGCGCGCATATCATCAAGGTCAAACCGCCGACCGCGCATCTCGAGCAGGACGAGGCGAAAAAGGTCTACGAAAAACAGAAGATCGACATCTCGTCGCTGGCGAAGCGCATCGAGCATGTCGTGCAGGCCTGCTTCAACGGCCGGCGCATCGTCGTCTTCTCCGGCGGCGCGTCGAAAGACATCAAGGGCATTCTCGACGAGGTGCGCGGCATTCGCGACGGCGGCGGCACCGGCTCGATCATTGGCCGCAACACGTTCCAGCGCCCGCGCGAGGAAGCGCTCGCGATGCTGTCGCAGATCGTCGATATCTATCGCGGCAAGGAATAGACCGGGGTTCGTCCAACCGGGCTTTGGGGGAGGCAGCGTTGGATCTCAAGGAAGCCCGGAGCTTCATCGAAAAGAACGGCATCACCACCGTCATCGGGGGCGGACCCGACCAGGTCGGCACGCTGCGCGGCAAGCGCTACACGGCCGACTATTTTCTGGCGACCGCTGCCAAGGGCTTCCGCATGCCATGGACCATTCTCAATACCGGGCCGATGGATGAATCCGCACCCGGCCAGTTCGAAGGCGGCCTCCCCGACGTGAAAGGCCGCCCCGATCTCTCGACCCTGCACCTCGCACCCTGGGAACCCGACACCGCGATGGTGTTGTTCGACTGGGTGTGGCCCGACGACAGTCCGTGCCCGTTCTGCCCGCGCTCGGAGTTGAAGCGCCAGCTCGCCCAACTCAACGAGCTCGGCTACGACGCGCGGTTCGCGCTCGAGCTCGAATTCCATATTTTGCCCACGCCGATCGAAAAGATCCGGCTCGGCCACTGGTCGACTGTGGAAACGGTGTCGAAGGATGTTCACTGCTACTCGGTCTATGAGGGGCATTTCTACGAACCGCTCTATCGCCAGATCCGGCAATGGTTCGCCGATGCCGTCGAAGGCGGCGGTTCGGAATGGGGCCAGGGCCAGTTCGAGATCACGCTCAAGGCGAGCGATCCGCTCGCGATGGCCGATCGCGTCATCGCCTTCAAGACCGCGGTCAAGCAGGCCGCCGCCGGCCTCGGCATGTCGGCGACCTTCATGGCAAAAATCCACGAGAACATGTCCGGCTGCTCCGGCCATATCCATCAGAGCCTGGTCGAACGCGGTAGCGGCAAGCCGGTCTTCCACGATGCGAAGCAGCCGCACAACATGGCGCCGGTGATGCAGCATTATGTCGCCGGGCTGCTCGATGCGCTGATCCCGAGCACGTTGCTGTTCGCGCCTTATGCGAATTCATACAAGCGCATGAAGGCCGAAACGCTGGCCGGCACGACGGCCTCCTGGGGCATCGACAATCGCACTGTGGGCCTGCGCGTCATCAACACCGATCCCGGCGCGTGTCGTGTCGAACACCGCATCGGCGGTGCCGATCTCAATCCCTATGTCGCCTTCTCCGCCTGCCTCGGCGCCGGCATGCGCGGCATCAACAAGAAACTCACCTTGCCGCCGCCGTCGACCGGCAACGCCTATCGCGCCGATGTCGAGACGGTACCTGCCAATCTCTGGACCGCGCTCGCTTTATGCGATGGCAGCCCGATCACCCGCGAAATCCTGTCGCCGCAATTCGTCGACAATCTGATGGTGGTCGAGCGCCTCGAACTGGTCGCGCTGGAATCCTTCGTCACGGATGTCGACCGGCGGCGCAATTTCGAAATGGCGTGAGCCGGACGGGACAGCGCCCGAACGGGCCCCCGCCGGGGTCGCCCGGTCCCGTTTACTCCCGTGGGTCGGAATGATAGGTTCCGCCGCCTTTCGGCGCCCCGACACCCCATCCAGACGGACTTTTCGACCCATGAAGATCAACGGCAATGCCATTCGTCCCGGCAACATCATCGAGCATGAGGGCCGCCTCTGGCGCGCGGTCAGGATCCAGCATACCCAGCCGGGCAAGGGTGGCGCCTATCTCCAGGTCGAACTCAAAGAGGTGCGCGACGGCACCAAGCTGAACGAACGCTTCCGGTCGAGCGAGACCGTCGAGCGCGTGCGGCTGGATTCGAAGGAGTACCAGTATCTGTTCAAGGACGGCGATCAGTACACCTTCATGGACAACCAGAATTTCGAACAGATCACGCTGCCCGAAGACATGATCGGCGAGCCCGCCGCGTTCCTTCAGGACGGCATGATGGTGACGATCGAGAGCTACGAAGACAGCCCGATCAGCGTGTCGCTGCCCGACAGTGTGATCATGCAGATCGTCGAGGCGGATGCGGTCGTGAAGGGTCAGACGGCATCGTCTTCGTACAAGCCCGCGATCCTCGAGAACGGCGTGCGCGTCCTGGTGCCGCCTCATATCGAAAGCGGCACGCGGATCGTCGTGAACACGGCCGACGCCAGCTACGTCGAACGGGCCAAGGACTGAGTTCGGGCGCCGCCCGCCGCGTCGGGATGGCCCTGAACTGAACCGATGGCCATCCGCTCGCCCCTCATCAATGTCATGACCCGCGCCGCCGACAAGGCATCGCGCGGCCTCAAACGCGATTTCGGCGAAGTCGAACAGCTCCAGGTATCGGTCAAGGGTCCGGCGGACTATGTCTCGCAGGCCGATCTGCGCGCCGAACGAACGTTGCGCGACGAACTGATGCATGCCCGTCCGCGCTTCGGCCTGTTGATGGAAGAGAGCGGCGAGATCAAGGGCGACGATACCGAGCATCGCTGGATCGTCGATCCGCTCGACGGCACCACGAATTTCCTGCACGGCATTCCGCATTTCGCGATTTCGATCGGGCTCGAACGCGCCGGCGAAATCATTGCGGGTGTCATTCTCGATCCGATCAAGGACGAGATGTTCTGGGCCGAAAAGGGTCAGGGCGCCTGGCAGAACGATCGGCGCATGCGGGTTTCGGGGCGCAAGCGGATCGACCAGGCTCTGATCGCCACCGGCATTCCCTTCGCCGAGTATGGGGATCATCCAAAGTTTCTGGGCGAGCTCGGGCGGGTTATGCCGGCGGTTTCGGGCGTACGCCGTCTCGGCGCTGCGGCACTCGACCTCGCTTATGTCGCGGCCGGCCGATATGACGGCTTCTGGGAGCGGGATCTGAGCCCGTGGGACGTCGCAGCGGGGATCATACTGGTCCGCGAAGCCGGCGGTTTCGTTTCCGAGATCGAGGGCGGCGCCTCGCGCGTCGACAGCCCGAGTATTCTCGCAACCAACCCCACACTGGCGGCGCCGCTCCGCGATCTGCTCACAAGGGCGTGACAAAGGTTGGGGCGTGACAAAGGTTGGGGCGTGACAAAGGTTGGGGCGTGACAAAGGCTGGGGCGTGACAAAGGCTGGGGCGTGACAAAGGCTGGGACGTGACAAAGGCCGGGCATGACAACGGCCGGGCGCGGTTGTTCGCCCCTTGCCCCTCCGATATAGTACGTTGGAATCAAGGGTTTCTGGCGGGACGATGCGATGCAAGCGACGGTCATGAAGCGGCGTGCATGCAGCCGTGACAGGCGAGCGGCCGAACGGGGCAATGCCTCGGGTCGGGCCTTGGCACTGGCGGTCTTCAGCGCGACCTTGGGGTTGGCGCTGCCGGCTGCCGCGCAGGAGGTCTATATCGACCAATCGGTGCTCGACAGTCTCGGGCCCGGGCCCGCTGTGCCGGGCACATTGCCAGCCGGCAACTATCCCTCCGTCACGATGTACGGTTACCCGTATGAACAGGGCGGCGTCGGTGCGGCCGCCGGGGCCACCTACGGCAGCGTCTATAATCCGTACGGCAATCAGGCGGCGCGAATGCTGCGCTACCCGCCGGAATCCTATCCGCAATCGACGCTTCTGATCCGCGTCGCCAACGGCGTGACGCAGGCGACGGCTTATACCGCACCCGCTCTGCCGGCTGCAGCACCCGCCGCCGTATCGGCGCCGATCGTCCCCGCCGCCACCGCCCCCACACCCAGTACGACCACAGCGAGCAGTGCGGCCGTTGCCGATCTGAACCTGCCCGAAATTCCGCCGCCGGCACCCACGACGAGCAGCACGTCGACGATGACGGCGACGACGACCACAACGGCGCCGAGCCTGCCGGAGATTCCGCCGGCGGCCCCTGCCGTGCCCGAAGCACCCGCCGCGCTGAGTGCCGAAGAGATGGCAACCGACGAAGCGGTCGCGGCAGCGGAAGCCGAAGTCGCCGAGGCCGAGGCCGAGCAGGCTGCCGCCACATTGGCGGCTGAGGCGGAAGGCGAAGCGGTCGCCGCCGGTGCGACGGCTGAAGAAGAAAAATTGGCCGCGGAAGCCGCCGCCGCATCGACCGCGGAAGCCGCGGAAGCGGAAGCCGCAGCAGAGGAAGCCGAAGCCGCCGCCCTGGCCGCCGAAGCCGAAGCTCAGGCCGAAGCGGAAGCAGCCGCGATCGCCGCCGTCGAGGCCGAAGAAGAAATGGCCGCCGAAGCAGAAATGGCAGCCGAGGAAGAGCTCGCCGAAGAAGAAGTCGTCGAGGAAGAGATAGCCGTTGACGAGGAAGCCGGGACCCAGGAAGCGTCGCTGCCGCCGATCACGACGGCGGATGGCCAGGTGAGTGTCGTCTTCGGCGCCGAATCGGCCGATCTGCCGGCGGAAGCCGAAGGCGCGCTGCGCGAACTCGCCGTCCAAATGGCGGAAGACGAGACCTTGCGGCTCGAACTGTTGGCCTACGCGGCCGGCGACGAAGATTCCGCGAGCCGTGCCCGGCGCATGTCGCTCTCGCGCGCGCTCGCCGTGCGTGCCTTCCTGATCAACGAAGGCGTTCGCAGTACGCGGATGGATGTTCGTGCCCTCGGCAACAATATCGAAGGTGAACCGGCCGATCGCGTCGACATTTTACCAAAGACGCAATGACGCGGTCTGCCGCGTGGAAGTGCCGATGAAATCCCTGTCTCGCCGCCGGCTGCCACGATGACGCGTCCCGGTCGCTATCTCGCCTGGATGGCCGCCGGAATTCTAGCCGTGCTGGTCCTCGCGGCCGTTCTGCACGACCGCATCATCGAGGCGTTCTCGTACAATCCGGGCCTGAACGGCGGCATCTTCGTCGTGCTGCTGATCGGCATCTGCTTCACCTTCTGGCAGGTGATCCGCCTCTATCGCGAGATCGACTGGATCGAGAAGTTCCGCAGCGGCGCGACCGACATTACCGAACACGGGCCGCGTCTGTTGGCGCCGATGGCGGCCATGATCGGCGAGCGCCGCGGTCGCCTCAGCCTCTCCGCCATGTCGCTGCGCTCGCTGCTCGACGGGTTGCAGGCCCGCCTGATGGAATCGCACGAACTGTCGCGCTATTTCATCGGCCTCCTGGTGTTTCTCGGATTGCTCGGCACGTTCTGGGGCCTGCTCGGCACGATCAACGGCGTCACCAACGCGATCACCGGCATGACGATCGGTACCGGCGACGTCGCGGCCATGTTCGACCAGCTCAAGAGCAGTCTGCAGCAGCCGCTGACCGGCATGGGCACGGCTTTCAGCTCGTCGCTGTTCGGCCTCGCCGGATCGCTGATCGTCGGCTTCCTCGAATTGCAGGCGGGCCAGGCGCAGAACCGCTTCTTCAACGAAGTCGAGGACTGGCTGTCCGGCCAGACGCGCCTCGGCAGCGGCGGCCCGGTCACCGACGGCGAACAGTCCGTGCCGGTCTATATCCAGGCCCTGCTCGAGCAGACCGCCGAAAGCCTCGACAATCTGCAGCGCACCATGTCGCATGCCGAGGAAGGCCGCGTGCAGGCAAACCAGCGCACGCACACAATGGTCGAACGCCTCACCTTGCTGACCGATCAGATGCGCGCCGAACAACAGCTACTCGTCAAGGTCGCCGAAAGCCAGAACGCGCTGCAGGCCGTGCTGCAGCGCATGAACGATTCGATAGGCGCGGGCACGCAGGGCATCGACGAGGCGAGCCGCCAGCATCTGCGCAACCTCGATATCCAGATGAACCGGCTGGTCGACGAAACCGTTACCGGCCGCCAGTACATGGTTCATGAGCTCCGCAGCGAGATCAAATTGCTGACCCGGACCATCGCGGCCATCGCCGAGGGCGAGACGCCGCAGGTGCGCTAGCACCATGGCGATGGCCAATCGCCGTTTCCAGCGCGGGTTCGATGCCTGGCCGGGCTATGTCGACGTGCTCAGCACGTTGCTCATGATCATCATTTTTGTGCTGATGCTGTTTGTCATCGCACAGTTCTTCCTGACCGATGCGCTATCGGGCCGCGATCGCGCGTTGACCCGTCTCAATCAGCAGATCGCCGAACTGACCGACCTTCTGGCCCTCGAGCGATCCGCAAGCGACGAGTTGCGCGTCAATCTCGCAGAGCTGTCGGCCGAGCTGCAGGCTTCGATCGGTCAGCGCGACACGCTCGCGGCGCAGATCGCTCAACTGGACGATGCGCATCGCGATGAAGTGAGCAAGCTGCTTGCCGATATCGCGGCGCTGGAAAGCCTGCGCGACGAGCTGGCCGAAAAGTTACTGACGACAGAGACCGACAGAGAGCGCGAATTAACCGCGCAGGAGCAACTGACCGAGGAAGCGCAGCGC
>JAWXBK010000115.1:0-11279 GCA_034439975.1 Rhodospirillaceae bacterium
GCGGCCGGCCGCTCGATCTGCTGGCCATCATGGCGCTGCTGCAGGCAGCGCTCGGGATCGCGACCTTGCTGAGCGTGGTCGCGCTGCCGCTGGCCGTGCTGCATCAGGCGGGCGCGCTGCTGCTGCTGACCGCACTGACCTGGGCACTCTATGAGGCGCGCGCATGACTGAAGCGGATATGAAGAGCGAGCGCCTGCCCGTATCGGTGCTGACCGGCTTCCTCGGCAGCGGCAAGACGACTTTGCTGCGCCATCTGCTGCAAAGCCCCGAACTGTCCGACACCGCCGTCGTCGTCAACGAGTTCGGCGAGATCGGGCTCGATCATCTGCTGCTTGAAACGGCGACGGAAGACATGGTGCTGCTGGCGAGCGGCTGTCTCTGCTGCACGGTGCGCGGCGATCTGATCGATGCGCTGCGCCGTTTGTTCAAGAAGCGCTGGAGCAACGAGATCCCGGCGTTCCGCAGGGTCATCATCGAAACGACCGGGCTCGCCGATCCGGCACCGATCATCCACACGCTGATGCAGGATCCGCTGGTCGCCGACAAATTCCGGCTCGACGGCATCGTTGCGACGGTCGATGCGGTGCATGGCGAAGGGCAGCTCGACACGCACGAAGAGTCGGTCAAGCAGGCGGCCGTGGCCGACCGGATCGTGCTCACCAAATGCGATCTTGCGGACGAGGCGACTGTCGCCTCTCTGGAAGCGCGGTTGCGCGCGCTCAATCCGGCTGCACCCCTGATGCGTACCGAACAGGGGCGCATCGACGCCGCTTCCCTGCTCGATGCCGGGCTTTACAATCCAGCGACCAAGAGCCTCGACGTGCAGCGCTGGCTGAACGCCGAAGCCTATGGCGCCGAAGCCTACGGCGAGACGCCGCATGCGCGTCACGGGCATCGCCATGGCGAGGGGCACGCGCATCATCACGCGCCCGATGTGAACCGGCACGATGCGCGCATTCGCGCGTTCGTCCTGACGCATGAGACCCCGCTCGACTGGGCGCGCTTCGTCGACTGGGTCGAGGCGTTGATCGCCGGCTGCGGCCCGAACCTGCTGCGGCTCAAGGGCGTGCTCAACATCGCCGATACCGCGGGACCGGTTGCGGTACATGGCGTGCAGCATCTTTTCCATCCGCCGGTCGAACTTCCGGCCTGGCCCGATGAAGACCGCCGCTCGCGCCTCGTCGTTATCGCGCGCGATCTCGACCCCGCGACGGTCGCCGGGATGTTCCGGCAGTTTCAGGAACCGGCTTAACCGGCGTCGCCCGGATCGGGCGGATTCGTCTCGACCGCACCGCCCGCCGCAATCCAGGCTTCGTAGCCGCCGTCGAGCAGCCGTGCATCGATGCCGCGCGCGATCAGTGCATCGCGGACGCCATGACTGACCTCGTGTCCGTGCACGCAATAAACCACGACGATCCGATCGCGCGGCACGCGATCGGCCCAGGTTTCGACGGCGAAGGGATCGCGCCACACGGCACCTGCGATGCGCCGGTCGGCGAGGTCATAGGCCGGGCGCTTGCGGACATCAAGCAGGAGCAGCGTTTCGTCACAGGCAACCAGCGACCGGAGTGCGGCCGGATCGATCGTCGTCCATCCCGGCGTTTGCGATCCGAGCTGCGGCGGCCAGCCATGCGTTTCGTTCCGCGCCTCGGATGCCCAAGCATAGAGCGCATCGTACATCACCATGCCGTGCCGCAGCATTTCATGATCGTCGTCGAAACGCCGTGACAGGCCGAGCGAGAGCGCGAGCAGCCCCGGCGCTTCCGGCGCCAGTTCCGGATGGCCGGTATCGGCACCGCGCACGATCGGCGCAAGCGTGGTCAGCGCCGGATCGGCGAGTTCGAATTTGGCGAGAAAGGCGTCGAAACTGCAGAGCGGACCGACATGGCTGAGTTCGACGTCCGGCACGTCGTAAGGAACCGCGTTAAGCCGCGCGGCCTCCGCGACTACACGATCCGCCGGTACGAAGAGAAATTCGGCCGCGGGATCGATGAAACGGCTGACCAGCCAGGGACACGCGACCCGGTCGATCTTCGGCTTTTCGCGGGTAATCCATTTCATCGGCGTACCTCCCGTCAGCCCCGACGCTCAGGGCCAAGCTGTTGAATTACAAAGATTAAAACCGGTGTCTTTCTGTTTCATGGATATGTTATATCTATAACATGACTCCTGTAAAGGCTGCGACGGATCTGTCGACGCGAAGCTGGCTGATGCTCTCCCTCAAACTCCCGAGCGACGCTGCGTCGGCGCGCGTGAAATTCTGGCGGCGCCTCAATCGTCTCGGCGCGGTTGCGCTCCGGAACGGTTTCTATGCGCTGCCCAACAGTCCCGAATGCCGGGAAGACTTCGAATGGCTGCGACGCGAAATCCTAGAAGCTGGCGGCGAAGCGCTGACACTGGAGGCGCGGCTGATGGGAGGAATGACCGACGACGATCTGCGGGCGGCGTTCGACGAAGCACGCAACGGCGATTACGAACAGCTTGCAGCGGAAGCAGCCGAACTTGCCGGCAGATCGCCGGTCGAGCGCGCCCAGGTCGAGCGGGTGAAGCGCGAGTTCCGGCAGATCGAACGTGTCGATTTCTTCGGCGCTGCCGCTCGCACGCGTGCAAGCGCCGCGCTTTTGCAACTGGATACGATCGCGGCGGGCCGAAGCGCAGCACCCGTCGGCGGTCCGGAGAGAGGCATTCCGCGCGGGCGGATCTGGGTGACCCGCGCCGATCCGCATATCGACCGGCTGGCGTCGGCCTGGCTTATTCGCCGCCATGTCGATCCCCATGCCGGTTTCCGGTTCGTGACCGAGCCCGATTACAAGCCCGGCGAACGCGAACTGCGCTTCGACATGTTCGAGGCGGAATACACCCATCGCGGCGATCGCTGCACCTTCGAGGTCCTGATCGAGGAAGGAATGATCGGCGATCCGGCTGTCGTCGAGATCAGCGAAATCGTCCACGACATCGACATCAAGGACGAGAAATTTGGTCGCGAGGAGGCGCCAGGCGTCGCCCGGATGATCCAGGGTGCGATCCGGCGATACGCGGACGATTACGAACGGCTCGAGCGCACAATGCTGCTGTTCGACGACCTGCATGCCAGTCTGTCGAACAGCAGTACCAAAACATGAGCTCGCCCGCCGCGAACGCAATGCCGACATTCCGAGAGGCCGTCCGGACCTGGTTCAAGATCGGATGCCTCGGTTTCGGCGGACCGGCGGGCCAGATCGCGCTGATGCATCGCATCGTCGTCGACGAAAAACGCTGGCTCGACGAGCGGCGTTTCCTGCATGCGCTGAATTTCTGCATGCTGCTGCCCGGTCCCGAAGCACAGCAACTCGCGACTTACATCGGCTGGCGGTTGCATGGCACCCGAGGCGGGCTTGCCGCCGGATTGCTGTTTGTACTGCCGGGCGCTGTGATCGTGCTCGCGCTCAGCCTGGTTTATGCGTTCTATCGCGATGTCGCTCTGGTTGCCGCGATCTTCTACGGGATCAAGCCGGCGGTCGCCGCCATCGTGGTCGAGGCGCTGGTGCGGATCGGTCGCCGCGCGCTCAAGGGACCGCTGCATGTCGCCATCGCGGCGTTCGCCTTCGTCGGTATTTTCCTGTTCGATCTTCCGTTCCCGCTGATCATCGCCGCGGCTGGTCTTGCCGGCCTGCTGCTGCCCATACCCCATGCCGAGCGTACGGACGAAGTTTCCGTCGCCGGCGCTGTCCCTTCGCTTGGGCGCACGCTCGCGACGATCCTGATCTGGGCGGCGATCTGGCTTGGGCCCGTCATTGCCCTGTTCCTCGCGTTCGGCCAGGGCCATGTGTTAAGCGACATCGCCATCTTTTTTTCGAAGATGGCCGTGGTGACTTTCGGGGGCGCCTACGCGGTGCTCGCCTATGTCGCGCAGGCGGCGGTCGGCGATTTCGGCTGGCTCGCGCCGGGCGAAATGGTCGATGGGCTCGGCCTCGCCGAAACCACGCCCGGGCCGCTGATCCTGGTATTGCAGTTCGTCGGTTTCATGGCGGCCTTCCGCGACGGGCTCGGCATCGATCCGGCGCTGGCCGGCGCCATTGGCGCAGCCCTGGTGTTGTGGGTCACCTTTGCGCCGTGCTTTTTGTGGATCTTTGCAGCCGCACCCTATGTCGAGCGGCTCTACGCCAACCGCACACTAGGCCGCATCCTTGCCGCGATTACCGCCGCGGTCGTCGGCGTCATCCTCAATCTCGCACTCTGGTTCCTGCTGCATGTGCTGTTCGCCGACGTGCGGCAGACGCGGCTCGGCCCGCTGCATCTCTCGATTCCGGAATGGTCGACGATCGATCCGTTCGCGTTGCTTCTGGCGGTGGCAGCCGCAATCGCCTTGCTGCGGTTCAAGCTCGGCCTGCTACCCGTCCTTGGCGGCGCGATCCTGCTGGGCGTTCTATGGCGCCTTGGCGCCGCCGCCTGGAGTTAGCCGGCAGCGTTCGTATACGGCGAGATGCAGCGCCGCGATATCGAGCACCGGCGTTGCGATGTCAAGCGCCGCGGCACGCCGGCTTAGATCGCCCAGGACATGATCGCCTTCGCTCGGACCGCCGCGCTCGATGTCGCGCAGCATCGAGGCGGCGAGCGTCGAGGATGGATCCTTGAACCGCTCGATCCGATCGCGGAACTGCGACCGCGGTGGAAAGCCGGCCGCGGTCGCCGTCGCGATGCATTCCGCCACCAGCGCGTCCACGAAGCCCGTGCCGCCCGCGCTAACGATGGGACCGATCGGTGCGCGCATCAGGCAGCTCGCGCCGGCGAGCGTGGCCAGTATCGTGAACTTCTCCCACATCTCCTGCATGATCGCGGCGCTGGCCGGTGCGTCGAATCCGGCGCCGCCCATGGCCGTCGCAAGCCGCTCGACGCGTGGCGATAGCCCGCCCGCGCGCTCGCCGAACGGCAGTCGCGCTGCAAGCCCGAGATGGCGGATCGTGCCGTCGTCGTCGAGCGTCGCCGAAATCTGGCAGAGCCCGCCCAGCACGCATGTTTCGCCGAACGCCGCATCGAGCACGGCGAGATGACGGAGCCCGTTGAGCAGCGGCACGATCATCGTATCGGGCCCGACATGCGGGCGGAGCGACGCAATCGCGGCATCAAGATCGTAGGATTTGCAGCCGAGCAGCACCGCATCGGCCGGTGTCGTCCTGCCCGCATCGTCGCCGGCGACGACGAGCTTCGGTGCGGTCGCGACATCGCCTTCCGGACTGACGATCCGCAGACCGCCGGCGGCGAGCCGTTTGGCGCGTTCGGGACGCACGAGAAATCGAACGTCCCGGCCCGCTGCCGCCAGCCGGCCGCCGAAGTACCCGCCGACCGCACCGGCGCCGAGAACCAGAAACCGCATCGCGATGCCGCCTTTTCCACAGGGAATATGCAGGCTCGATGATGCGAGGCGACACGCCGCGCAGCAAGGGCCGTTTGGCGGCGGCCGACGGACTGCGCTATCGTCGGGTGTCGCTCAGAAAACGGACAGGAAGCCGGTGGCATCGCTCGAGGACGCGCTCGACGCCTATCGCCGCAAGGATTTCGGCACGGCGTTCAAATTGTTGCGGCCGCTGAGCCAGCAGGGCAACGCCGTCGCCCAGGCGTATCTCGGCTATCTCTATTTCAATGGCGATGCCGTCCCGCAGGATTATGCGGAAGCGATGCGCTGGATCCGTCTTGCAGCCGAACGCGGCGTCGCCGGCGCAATGAGCAATCTCGGCAACATGTATTTTTCCGGGCGCGGCGTTGCACAGAACTACGAGCAGGCCGGACTTTGGTATCGCCGCGCGGCCGAACAGGGCGATACGGCGGCGATGACGCGGCTCGGTCTCATGTTTCTCGACGGCACGGGCGCGCGCCGCGATAGCGAAAAGGCCGCGCAATGGTTCATCCAGGCCGCGCGCCGCGGCCTGCCCGAAGGCCAGCTTCGTCTTGCGCGTTTGTTCCTTGCCGGCGACGGCGTCGGCCAGAGTGCGGGCCATGCGTATCTCTGGGCGATGGCGGCAATGCTGGGCGGCGCCAAAGGCGCCGACGAAATCCTCGGGCGCGCCGCGAAAGAACTGACCGAACCGATGCGTGTTGCCGCGCAGGTCAAACTCGGCGAAATGCTGTTCAACGGACAGGATGTTCCACGCAACTACAACGCCGCCGCGGCGCTGTTGAAAGGCCCGGAAGCATCCGGCAATGCGCGCGCGCTGGCGATCGTTGGCCTCCTCTATTATCTCGGCCACGGCGTCAGGCGCGACATGACGGAAGCGGCCGACTGGTTCCGGCGCGCTGCCGAACTCGGCGAACCGAGTGCGCAATTCAATCTGTCGGTGATGCACGGCAAGGGCGAAGGCATGCCGGTCGATCACGCCGCTTCGGCACATTGGTGCCGGGCATCCGCCGATCAGGGCGATGTGCGCGCCATGTACCGGATGAGTTTTCTCCATTCCGCCGGAGAGGGCGTCGAAAAGAACCGGCAGGTTGCGCTCGCCTGGGCATCGCTGGCGGCGGGCCGCGGCAATCTCGATGCGGTCCAGACCCGTGCGGCGCTGGTGCAGGAGATGTCGCAGGAAGACATGGATGAGGCGAACCGGCTGGCAGCCGAGCTGCTGCCCGAGCCGCGAACGGCAACCGCGTCCGCCTGACCGGCGGTCGGCACAGCCGGCTGACCAGCCGGTTGCGCCGTCCGGCTGCGAGCCGGTTGCCAATACGAAACCGCGTCGCCATCATGCGCGCGCCATCGCTCCGGCCCCTTCACAAAAACCGTGTCCGACCGAATGCGCGACGAAGCCGATCGACTTCTGAACAATGCCCTCTATTTTCACCGCCAGGGGCGGCTGGACGAGGCGCACGGTATCTATCGCCAGGTCATCCGCGACAATCCCGATCATGCGCATGCGCATCATCTGCTCGGCCTCGTCACGAGACATCGCGGGCAGGAGCACGACGCCAACCGCTATTTTCAACGCGCCGCCGAGATTGCACCCGAGGAAGCGCTCTATCGCGCGACGCTCGCCGACAGTCACCGCCAGATCGGCGACGACGCAGGCGCACGGCGCGAGCTCGAGGCAATCGAGGCGCTCGTCTTCGACGATCCGGATCTGCGCATTCAGGTCGCGACGATCTGGGGCCTGATCGGCGAGAACGCGGCGGCGCTCGATCGCTGCCGACCGGTCATTGCCATGTTCCCCGATCATCTGCGCGGCAATCTGCTGCTCGGATCGCTGTTGTCAGACCGCGGCGATTTCGAGGAAGCGCTCGCCGCGCTGGAGAAGGTCCGGGTGGCCGATCCCGCTCTGCCGGATCCGACCTGTGCGCTCGCCTCGACCCTGTTCGCACTCGGTCGTTACGATCGCATTCTCCGGCTCGATGCACCGCCCGATTCGCGCCAGCGTTTCGGCGAGGCCGCGATGAAGGCGACGGTCCTGTGGCTTCAGGGCCGCGCCCGCGACGCGGCAACTTTGGTCGATGCATCGCAGGCGCACGAAGCGGCGCTGCCCGACTGGCCGCGCAAGGCTGTGTTCCGTGGCACGCTCGATCAACTCGCCGGCCTTCTCGCGTTTCGCGGGCGCCATGCCGCGCATTACGAAAGCGCGGCGCATGCGACGCTCGCGGTCATCGGCGACGAGCAGGCGACGGCAGCAGCCGGTTACATCGTAACAATCGACGGGCAATCCACGCGCCTGATCGGCGAGCCGGCGTTCGGCTGCCGCGCGGCCCATCTTGTCGTCGCGGACAACCGGTTCAAGGCCGCCTATCTCGCGGCGCTGGCGCGGGTTCCGAGCGGATCGCGGTTCGTGTCGCTGATCGGCTCGCTCGATTGCCGCATCGCCGGCTTGCTCGCCGAGTTGCCGCGCAGCCGGCACGGTCAGTTCGAGGATCTATCCCCGGCCGACCAACTGGCATCGGATTATGTCGACTGGCTCGCCGCCACATGCCGCGCGCGCGGCGTGACGCCGATCGTGGCCGGAACGCCCGCGACCAATGTGCAGGTCGAGGTGATGAAGGGGCTGACGCGCAGCGCCTATCTCGAGATCATCGAACGCTTCAACCGCGCTTTGGCCGCCGGCGCCCGTCGGCACGGTTTTGCTTTTGCGGATCTGCTGGCGGCAACCCGCGGCAGCACCGCGCAGGGCCGCCCCGGCCTCTACATCGACACCAATCACATTCTGCCGACGGGCCTGGTCGATGCGCTCGACCGCAGCGATACAGGCAGCGCATCATAGGATGCCGATCCCGTTGCGATCGGCCTTGGGGAGGTAGCCAACATGAAGATCAGCATTCTGCGCAAGGCGGAAGCGCTCGCCGACAGCGAGCTGGAAGATTGGGGACCGGTCGGCCTGCCGCAGGGTGAACCGGTTTCGCGTCTCTCCGGCAAGATTATTGAAATGAGCGCCGACGAGGACATCGAATCCGGCGTGTGGCAGTGCACACCCGGCCGCTGGCGGCGCCAGGTCAAGAAGGCCGAGTTCTGTCATTTCCTGAAAGGGCGCTGCAGCTTCACGCCCGACGATGGCGGCGCGACGATCGAGATCGCGACGGGCGACAGCCTGTTCTTTCCGCCGTTTTCGGAAGGCATCTGGGATGTGAAGGAAACCGTGCGCAAGGTCTTCATCGTCTTCGAATGGGAGGCGTGAGTGGCTATACGCCACGACTTCCCGCACCGTGTACGGGAGATCGAGAATCTCTGGATCCCGATGAAGGACGGCGTGCGGCTCGCGGCGCGGGTGTTCCTGCCGGACGATGCCGAACGCAATCCCGTACCCGCGATCATCGAGGCCAATCCCTACCGCAAGCGCGACGGGCTGCTGCATCGCGACACGCTCGCTTATCCCTATCTCGCGGGGCATGGCTATGCCTGCCTGCGCATCGACCTGCGCGGCAGCGGCGATTCCGAAGGGGTGATGCTCGACGAATACAGCGAGCAGGAACTGTCGGATCTCTATGAGGCGATCGAATGGATCGCGCGCCAGACCTGGTGCAGCGGCCGCGTCGGCATGACCGGCAAATCCTGGAGCGGGTTCAACGCGCTTCAGGTCGCGGCGAAACAACCGCCCTCGCTCAAGGCGATCATCCCGGTTCATGCCGCGGCCGACCGCTTTGCCGACGACGTGCATTACATGGGCGGCGCCATGCTGCACGACAACTTCGCCTGGGCCTCGATCATGTACTCGCTCGAGGCGTTGCCGCCCGATCCGGCCGTGGTCGGCCGCGGCTGGCGCGCGATGTGGCAACAGCGGCTTGAGGCGATGCGCTTCTGGTTGCTGCCTTGGATCGAGCATCAGCGCCGCGACGAGTATTGGCGACGCGCGTCGGTCTGCGAGGACTATGCGCAGATCCGCATTCCGATCCTCGCGGTCGGCGGCTGGGAAGACGGATACTCCAACACCGTGCCGATGCTGATGGAAGGGTGCGGCGACGTGCCGGTGCACGGCTTGATCGGACCCTGGGGCCATGCGTTTCCGTTCAACGCCTTGCCCGCACCGCAGATCGGCTATCTGAAGCATTGCCTTCGATGGTGGGATCGCTGGCTGAAGGATGTCGAGAACGGAATCGATCGCGAGCCGGCCTATCGCGTGTGGATGAACGAGAGCTTCCGCCCCGATCCCGATGCGCGCGTGCGCGAGGGTCGCTGGATCGTCGAGGACGGCTGGCCCGCGCCGCGCATTACGCCGCGCCGCTTTCATTGCGGGCCCACAGGGCTGAGCGACACTGCGGCCGGCAGTTGGACACGTGCGGTCCGCTCGCCGGCGGGTACCGGCACGACCCACCCCGAATGGTGCTCGAACGGCAGCGGCGGTGCCGACATGCCGGAAGACCAGCGTGCCGACGATGCCAAATCGCTGACCTTCGACAGCGCCCCGCTCGATGCACCACTGGAGATGCTCGGCGCACCGATCGTCACGCTCACGATTTCGGCCGACCGGCCGCAGGCGAAGATCGCGGTCCGGCTTTGCGATGTGTGGCCCGACGGCGCGTCGTCGCGCGTCAGCTTCATGCTGTTCAACCTGACGCATCGCGACGGCCATGCGGCACCGGAACCGCTCGAGCCCGGCAAGAGTTATCGCGTGCGGATTGCGCTCAATCACATCGCGCACCGGTTCCACGCCGGAAACCGGATCCGCGTCGCGATCTCGAGCGAATGGTGGCCGATGATGTGGCCGGCGCCCGAGGCGGCAACGATTACGCTGCACGGACCCGACTGCGCGCTCGATCTGCCGATCCGCCCGCCGCACGCCGAAGATGCGGCCTGGACCGAATGGCAAGCACCCGAAACGGCAGCGCCGGTCGCATCCGAAACGCGGCGCGAGGCGCGCATCGAGCGCCGTGTCGCCTATGACATCGGCAGCGAGACGACGACAGTCCATATGATCAAGGATTCGGGGTCCGAGTACCTGCCGAGCGTCGACCTGCTGGCCGATACCAATCACGAAGAGATCTATTCGATCGCCGATGGCGATCCCTTATCGGCGCGAGCGACCGCCATCATCCGCCAGGTTCTGGCGCGCGACGGCTGGTCGATCGAAACCCGCGCCCGCACCACCCTGCACGCGAGCGCAACCGAATTTCACCTGAGCGCCCAGATCGACGTATTCGAGAACGGCGAGCGGGTGGACAGCGCCAATGAGAGCCACTCGGTTCCACGCGACAACAACTGACCGAATATCGGATCAGCGGAACTCGCGGCCGATCTGCCGCGCTCGTTCGATGATCCGCGCACCGGTCGTCTGATCGGTCGTCGAATCGTAGAGCAGGTGAAGCGCCGGATTCTCGATGCCGCAATATTCCAGAACGCCGAGCCGTATCTCGATATCGATGGCGCGGTCGTAACCGCGTTTCGCATAGGCCTCGGCGCTGCTGGCGGCCAGCGCCAAAGCGAGACCGCGCTTGCCCTTCAGATTGCGATCGCCATAGGCCCAGCCGTTGTTCCAGACGCGGTCGATCCAGCCTTTCAACATCGCCGGCATCGACCACCACCAGACCGGAAACACCAAAGCGATCGCATCGTTGCGCTCGATGCGCGCCTGTTCGGCCAGGACGGCATCGCTGTAGCGCTTGTTGCCGTCGTTCCAGTCCGGTTCGTCCTCGGGCCACAGCACAGGATCGAATTTCTCCGCATGCAGGTCGGCGATCTCGGCTTCGTGCCCGGCTTCGGCAAGGCCGTCGATGAAACTGTCGAGGACTGCGCCGGTCAACGAATCCCGCCGCGGATGGGCGAGCACCGCCAGAACTTTCATGAATTCCCCCAGACCGATGGTCCCCGTCGGCGCGAAGACTAGACCGGCCGCGGTGCGGGA
>JAWXBK010000116.1:0-39445 GCA_034439975.1 Rhodospirillaceae bacterium
ATACCGCCTGCCGAAGCCGGGCAATTCACCGAGCGCCTGCTTTATCTGCCCGACAGCTACGTGACCTTCGCCCCGCCGGAGGATGCGCCGGCGCCGGCGGCACCGCCCTGTTTTGCGCGCGGACACATCACCTTCGGCTGTTTCAACAACGCGGCGAAACTCGGACCTGGCGTCATTCGTTTGTGGGCGGCTCTGCTGGCGCGGGTGCCGACGGCGCGGCTGATGCTGCGCACCGGCGCCTTTGGCGATGCCGGCACCGTCGCGCGGTTCCGCAACCTGTTCCACGAGGCGGGTGTCGATCCCGCGCGGATCGATTTTGCCGGCCATGCGCAGCGCGCCGCCTTGCTCGCGGCCTATAACGAGATCGACATCGCGCTCGATCCGTTTCCGTTCAATGGCGGCATCACCAGCGTCGAGGCCTTGTGGATGGGCGTGCCGGTCGTGACCAAGCATGGCGACCGCTATTGCGGCCATCACAGCGCATCGAGCCTGGTGTCGCTCGGTCTCGGCGACCTGGTCGCCGCGGACGATGCCGGCTATGTCGCCTGCGCGCAGGCGCTGGCGGGCGATCGATCGAGGCTGGTTGCGTTGCGCGGCGACATGCACGAGCGCTTCGCCCGCTCGACCCTGGGCAACAATTCGCGCTTTGTGCGCGATCTCGAGGCAGGGCTGCGCCGCGCCTGGGCCGAATACTGCGCCAGCGGGGCGTAGCCCCGCCGCATCGGCTCACGGCCAGGTCGCGACCGGCGGCAGCGACATCAGAATCGCTTCGACATTGCCGCCGGTCTTGAGACCGAAGGTCGTCCCACGATCGTACAGCAGGTTGAACTCGACATAGCGGCCGCGGCGGACGAGCTGATGCGCGCGTTCGGAATCGGTCCAGGTTTCGTTCATGCGGCGGCGCACGATATCCGGATAGGCCTCGAGAAACGCGCGCCCGACATCGCGGGTGAACGCGAAATCCTTCTCCCAGTCGCCGGTCGCCAGATTGTCGAAAAAGATGCCGCCGACGCCGCGCGGTTCGTCGCGATGCTTCAGATGGAAATAGTCGTCGCACCATTTTTTGAAGCGCGGATAGTAACCGTCGTCATGCGGGTCGCAGGCAGCTTTCAGCGCAGCATGGAATGCATCGGTGTCGACCGGATCGGGGACCATCGGCGTCAGGTCGGCGCCGCCGCCGAACCAGCTCTCGCGCGTCACGATATGGCGGGTGTTCATGTGGACGGCGGGCACCTTTGGGGACTGCATATGGGCGACGAGGCTGATGCCGCTCGCCCAGAAGCGCCCGTCTTCGCCGGCGCCCGCGATCTGCTTGCGAAACTCTTCCGAGAAAACGCCATGCACCGTCGAGACATTGACGCCGACCTTTTCGAACACGCGGCCATGCATCAGCGCCGTCGTGCCGCCGCCGCCGTCGCCGGTGCTGTCGCCGGCATGACTTTCGTACTCGCGCTGCCAGGTCTTGCGTTCGAAACGGCCGGCCGGCTTGTCCGCCAGCGGTCCGCGATACTCATCTTCGATCGCCTCGAACGCCGCGCAGATGCGGTCGCGCAGTTCTTCGAACCATGCGCGCGCGCGCGTCTGACGGGTTTCGGTTTCACTCATGGCGTATCGTTTCTGGCCGTATCATTCCCGGCCCTATCATTTCTCGTTTGGCGGATCGCTTCACCCAATACGATCGCAGCGGCGAGCGCAACGTTGAGCGAACGCATGCCCGGGCGCATCGGTACGACCAGCCGGGCGTCCGCGCTGCGATGCACGTCGTCGGGCACGCCGCCCGATTCGCGGCCGACCAGCAGCGTATCGCCTTCCTCAAAGGCGAATCGCGTGTAGGGCAGGTCGCCCGCCGTCGTGAGCAGCAACAGTCGGCCGCCTAGTTGTTCCCGGAATGCCGACCAGCTCGCATGTCGGCGCCAGTCGGCTGCCGCGAGATAATCCATGCCGGCGCGGCGCATCCGCCGGTCGTCCAGCAGGAAGCCGCAGGGTTCGACGATATCGATGCCGACATCGAGACAGGCGCCGAGCCGAAGCAGCGTTCCGGCGTTCTGCGGAATGTCGGGTTCGTAGAGGGCTAGGCGCATCGGGTCGGGCGGCCTCCGTCTAGGCAAATCCGGGCAATTCGACTATACCGGCGCCGCGACGGGAGAAGGCCGGCGGTCTGCGTCGGTTTGTCGCAATCGGGGCAAAACCGGCCCTTCGGGTCGGATGTTATAAGCAGGGGAGGCCGGTCACCCTACCGGTTGCGATCCGTCCAGCACGGACCAGATGGGCCAATACGGGAAAGCAAGCATGGCACAACATTCGGGCGCCGGAACGACGACGGCCGGTCACGCGTCGGGCGGTCACGGGCCGGCCGATCACGGGCCGGACAACGGCGACGTCAGTCGGCGCGATTTTCTCTATCTAGCCACCGCGGCGGTCGGCGCCATCGGCGTCGCCTCGATCGTGTGGCCGTTCGTCGACCAGATGAATCCCGCCGCCGATACGCTGGCGCTCTCGACCACCGAGATCGACCTTGCCCAGGTAGAAGTCGGTCAGAGCATCACCGTCACCTGGCGCGGCAAGCCGGTCTTCGTACGCCGCCGCACCGAACAGGAGATCGCCGAAGCCCGCGACGTGCCGATCGAAGACCTGCCCGATCCGCAGCCGGATGAGGCGCGGGTACAAGAGGCCGAATGGCTGATCGTGGTCGGCGTCTGCACGCATCTCGGCTGCATCCCGCTCGGCCAGAAGCCGGGCGATCCGCGCGGCGATTACGGCGGATGGCTCTGCCCCTGCCACGGTTCGCATTACGATACGTCGGGGCGCATCCGCAAAGGCCCGGCACCGGAGAATCTCCCGGTGCCCGAATATGCGTTCGACGGCACCCTCGTGCGGATCGGTTAGGAGAAATCGCACCATGGCACAGCCGCATTTCAAGAACCCGATCGTCCGCTGGATCGACTATCGCCTGCCGGTCTTCAGCTTCATGCACCATGAGCTGCATGAGTATCCGACGCCGAAGAATCTGAACTACTGGTGGAATTTCGGTTCGCTCGCCGGAATCGTGCTGGTCGTCATGATAGTCACCGGCATCGTGCTCGCAATGCATTATACGGCGCACGTCGATTACGCCTTCGACAGTGTCGAGCGCATCATGCGCGACGTAAACTATGGCTGGTTGATCCGCTACATCCATGTGAACGGCGCCTCGATGTTCTTCATCCTGGTGTTCATCCATATCTTCCGCGGCCTCTATTACGGTTCGTACAAGGCGCCGCGCGAAATATTGTGGATCCTCGGCGTCGTCATCCTGCTGCTGATGATGGCGACCTCGTTCATGGGTTATGTGCTGCCCTGGGGCCAGATGAGTTTCTGGGGCGCCACCGTCATCACCAACCTGTTCTCGGCTGTGCCGCTGATCGGCGACGATATCGTGCTGTGGCTCTGGGGCGGGTTTTCGGTCGATAACCCGACGCTGAACCGCTTCTACTCGCTGCACTATCTGCTGCCGTTCGTGATCGTCGGCGTGGTCGTGCTGCATATCCTCGCGCTGCATCGCTTCGGCTCGAACAATCCGATCGGTATCGATGCCAAGGGCCCGCAGGATTCGATCCCGTTCCATCCGTACTACACGGTGAAGGATTATTTCGGGCTCGGCGTGTTCCTGCTGATTTTTGCCGGGTTCGTGTTCTTTGACCCGAACTTCTTCGGCGAGCCAGACAACTACATCGAGGCAAACCCGCTGGTGACGCCGGCGCATATCGTGCCGGAATGGTACTTCCTGCCGTTCTACGCGATCCTGCGCGCCGTGCCGGACATCTGGTTCATCGATGCGAAGCTGGCCGGCGTCATCGCAATGTTCGGCTCGATCATCCTCCTGTTCTTCGTGCCCTGGCTCGATCGGTCGCCGGTGCGCAGCGCGCGCTTCCGTCCGATCTACAAGCAATTCTTCTGGGTCCTGCTGCTCGACTGCATCGTGCTCGGCTGGGTCGGCAAGAACTCGCCCGATGCGGTGTTCCACGGCATCCCGTTCCTGTGGATCGGCCGCGTCGCGACGGCGTATTACTTCCTCCATTTCCTCGTCATCCTGCCGTTGATCGGAATCTTCGAGCGGCCGAAGCCGCTCCCGATGTCGATCAGCGAACCGGTGTTGAAAGGCGGCGGCCAGGTCTCGACCGGCGCACATGCCAAGCCGATGGAGAAAGCCTGATGCGCGCCTCGTTGGTGAAACTTATGGCCGCGGCCGGATTCGGCTGGGCCATTCTGGCGTCGGGCGGCGCCGAGGCGGCCGAAACCGGGGATGCGGAATTGCCCGAGATGCACTGGTCGTTCGAGAGCGTCTTCGGTACCTACGATCGCGGCGCCCAGCAGCGCGGCTTTCTGGTCTACAAGAATGTCTGCGCGAGCTGTCACGGCCTGCGTCTCGTCGCCTATCGCAACCTGATGGATATCGGGATCGGCGAAGAAGAGGTGAAGGCGATTGCGGCCGAGTATCTCGTGACCGACGGTCCGGACGAGAATGGCGAGATGTTCGAGCGCCCGGCAACGCCGGCCGATCGCTTCGTGTCGCCGTTCCCGAACGAGAACGCGGCGCGCGCGTCGAACAACGGCGCCTTCCCGCCCGATCTGTCGCTGATCGCAAAGGCGCGGCTCGGCGGCGCGGACTATCTGCACGGCCTTCTGGTGGGTTACGAAGAGCCGCCAGCGGGCGTGACCGTGCGCGAGGGCCTCTACTACAACAAGTATTTTCCGGGCCATCAGATCGCGATGCCGCCGCCGCTGTTCGAAGGCGCGGTCGAGTATCCCGATGGCACCCCTGCCACGGTCGAACAGATGTCAGAGGACGTGACTCAGTTTCTCGCCTGGGCATCGGAGCCCAATCTCGAACAGCGGCATCGCATGGGCGTCAAGGTGATGCTGTTCCTGATCGTGCTGACGGCGCTCGCCTATGCGGTGAAGCGCCGGGTCTGGGCCGACATCCATTGACCCTGCGCATAGCCACACCGAACGACGAAGGGCCGCTCGCGAGAGCGGCCTTTTGTTTTTGCGGGATGAGGCGTCGATGAACGCGATCGACGGCATCGACCATACGCTGGTCGGCGTGCGCGACCTCGAGGCGGCGCGCGATCAATGGGCGCGCATGGGCTTCACGGTGACGCCGCGCGGCCGTCATATCGGCTGGGGCACCGGCAATTACTGCATCATGCTCGATCGCGGCTACATCGAGCTGCTCGGCATCGTGAACGCAGCGGGTTTCACCAACAACCTCGACCGGTTTCTCGAAACCCGCGAAGGGCTGATGGGGCTGGCCTTCGCCAGCGACGATGCCGTGGGTTGCGCGGGGGCATTGCGCGATGCGGGGATCGCCGCCGACGGTCCGAAGGAATTAAAGCGGCTGCTCGAATTGCCGGCAGGAACGGTCACGCCCGCATTCTCGCTGGTCTATCTGCCCGGCGATGCGGTGCCGGCGCTGAGTGCGTTCGTCTGCCAGCATCTGACGCCCGACCTGGTGCGCAGGCCCGAATGGCTTGCGCATGCGAACGGCGCGAAGAAATTGCTGGGCATGACGGTCGCGAGCAACGATCCCGCATCGCTGGGGCCGGCCTACCGGCGGCTCCTCGGAGATCGCGCCGTCCGCCCTGGCGACGGATGGCTGCGGGTCGAGACCGGCGCGGGATGGCTCGATTTCGCAACGCCCGATGTGCTGGCCCGCCGCTATGCGCGCGTCGCCCCCTGGCCCGATCATGCGCGTCCATGGGCGGTCGCGATGACCGTCGGCGTTGCGGACATAACGCGTTGTCGTGCGGCGCTTGTGGCCGGCGATTTCGCACCGCGCGCGTCGGGGTTCGGTCGAAACGCCGGCATCGTGCTTGGACCTGACGACGCCGGTGGCCTCTATCTCGAGTTCGTCGGGGTCTGAGCGGCCTGCTATTCGATCGGAACGGCGCGGCCGGTATGCCGGTCGATCGACAGACGCTGCACCGGGACGCCGTCCTTAGTCACGACATCGACAATAATCGTGTCGTCATCCGTTTCCTCGACAGCTTCGACCTTCAAATTCGGCAATCCGAACGCGACGAGGCGATGCTCCATGAGATGGCGCGCATCATCGACTGTAAGATCGCGGGCGAGGAAATGGCCCATTCCGGGTGCCATCATCGCGGCATCGTTCATCATGGCCATAGGCTCGTGATGCATCATGGCCATGCCCATCATCGGCATTTGTCCCTGGTGCATCATGCCGGCACCCATCATTCCCTGGCCCGCCATCGGCATCTGGCCCTGGTTCATCATTCCCTGGCCGGACATGGGCGGAACGATACAGCCCGGCATGCAATAGCCTGAACTGCCGGCCATCGGATCCTGGCTCATCATCGGCGCCGAATCCTGCGCAGCGGCCGGTTCGTCGGCATCCTGCGCCAGCGCCCATCCGGAAACCGACAGCAATGCGACCATCGCGGTGCTGCCGGCCAATTTCCTGCAAATGCGTCTCATGAACTTGCCTCCATCGAAGGGTGCGGCATGTCGAAACCCATACATCGGAAGCGAAGTCGTTGCGTGCAACCGCGGCACTTCGTCCCGCCGGCGCGCGGCCGCAATGGCAATCAGGCCAAAGCGATCGCGCCGTCCCTGGCGATTTTGACCCGCATGCCCGTTTCCAGCGCTGCTTGCTGCTCGACCGGCAGCAGTAGCACCGGGATCGAGCCCCAGCCCATCTCCGCCGCGACCATCACGCCGAGCGGCAGGATCGCATCAGGCTCAGGCAGGATCAGCGCCGCCGGTGCGTTGCCGTCCATCATCAGCTCGGCCAGCACGAAACTCGACGAAGACGAGCCGATCATGCCGGGCAGCACGAGGATCGTGCCGGCAACGCTCGCCGGATGATCGGGATGGCGTGGATCGGCGATATGGCCGGTCTTCTGATCGACGCCGCCCCAGAAGCTGATCGGCTTGCGCAGTTTCAGGACCGTACCTTCGGCTTCACCGGCGATCTGGACCTTGCCGCGCAGATTAGTCGCGCGCGCCTTGCTCATGACCAGATCCGTTCGTCGCGCGTGACGCGCCCGGTCATCGCCGAGGCGACGCAATCCTCGAGGCTGCCATAGATCACGCCATAGCCGGTGTTCGAGGGCGTGTAATGCGCGAACTTGCCGGAATTGGTCATCAGCACGCCGGTCTTTTCCGGCAGGATCGGTGCGACCACGACGCAGGTATCGGCGACGATCGTGATGCCGCTCGCGCGCAGCCGCGCGAAGCGGCCTTCCTCCTCCAGCCGCTGCACCACGGCGCGGCCGGTGCAGACGAAGAACGGGATCGCAACTTTCCGTTCGCCGAGCAGCGCCTCGAGCTGCGCGAATTCCTCGTTCGAGAAATGCGGGCTGCCGAGGGCGACCGCGTCGATCGCATCGGCCGTCGAGGTCGAGAGCTTGTCGCGGATCGCGCGCAGGTCGGCGGGGTCGAGCTTGATGATCGTCTCGGGCTTGTGGCCGGCGAACGCGGCATCGAGTGTCGGCGCCTCGGGCGTCACGCCGGCGATATGGAAGAGCCCGACCGCACCGGACGAGGCCGCGGCGGCACCGAACGATTTAAGCCGGTCTTCGCTCATATCCGATGGCAGGCCGGCGATCACGCCGATCGCGCCGCCGATTGCCTGGCCGTACCAGTAACCGAGCACAGGATAGAGCACATCCATAGCCTTCAGGCGCTCGGGCAATGCGGTCACGTCGACCAGCACGCGCGCGCGGCGGTTCTCGTCGCGATGCAGTCCGTAATCGGGCACACGACCGAGGATCGCGCAGCAGATGTCGAGAAAATCGCCATAGCGGTTGGTGCGGGCGCCGAGCACGGAATTGCAGAATGCGACCGCGTTGCTTTCGCCCCACGCAACCTGTTCGCCGAGTTTGGGCCGATGGCCCGCCTGATAGGGCGCACAGGTCCAGGTCGGCCGGCAGCCCATCGTCTCGTAGGCGCGCATGAGACGCAGCGCCATGTCGTAACCGTGTTTGGTCTGGCGCACCGTGTGGTTCACCAGATCGAGCCCGCCGACATTGAGCGTCGTCGGTACGGCGACAATACCGCCGCCGCCGACCAGCTTCTCGCCGAAATAGACGCCGCTGTCGCCGTGATAGACCGCGCCGTCGATATGCGCGGAGACGACCGGGATCAAACGTGGCGCCCCCAGCAATTCGCCCATGCCGGCCAGCAGCCGCATCGCCATCGCTTGCGCCTCGCCCCTATCCCCGGCCGCAATCGCGCGCTCCTGGTCGGAAAGCTGCAACATCCTCGTTCAACCGTGCCTGCTGTTCATACGGGCCATCCTAGCCGCAACAAGCGGTGCCGGTCGAAAGCAAAGGGCCGCCCCGAAAGGCGGCCCCCGGCCGATTACGTGCGAAGGATCCCGGTCAATCCTTCAGCTTCTCCGCCTTGAGTGCGGCCTGGACGGCCGGGCGCGCGCCCATGCGCGCCATGAAGGCGCTCAGGTTCGGCAGATGGTCGATCGAGATGCTGAGATACTTGCCCCAGCCGGTGACGGTGAAGAGATAGGCGTCGGCCACCGAGAAGTTCTTGCCCATCAGGTAGTCCTTGCCGGTGAGCTGCTTGTCGACCCAGGCGAGTCGATCGCCGAGCTTCTTGGTGAAGATCGCCTTCGCCGCATCCGGCATCTCGGGATTAAACAGCGGACCGAATCCCTTGTGCAGTTCGGTCGTAATGAAATTGAGCCACTCCTGCAGACGGGAGCGCTCGATCGTCCCGTTCTTTGGCGCGAGATTCTTCTCCGGCGCCTGATCGGCGATGTACTGGATGATCGCCGGGCCTTCGGTCAGCACCTGGCCGTCATCGAGTTCGAGCGCCGGCACATAACCCTTCGAATTGATCGTCAGGTAATCCTTGCCGTTGCCGGCCTTCTTGGTGCCGAGATTGACCGGGATCAGCGTCGGCTCGATGCCGGCCTCGCGCAGCACGATATGCGGCGACAGCGAGCAGGCGCCGGGGGAGTAATAAAGCTTCATGGGTTACGTCCTGTGATGTGGGTGTTGTGAATTCGGCCGAAGGGCAGAGGCCGTGATGGCCCCACCGCGTCCCGGCTCTCCCGATGTTGCGCATCTGGTTACGGCTAGCAAGTAGGTTCCTTGGAGTTACTAGGGTGCCGGACAGCTCGCGCTCTGGACCATCCGGCTTGCCGACTCCGGCCGCGTCAGCCCGCATGCACAAACGATCGGATCGCCTCGCCGAGCAGTTGGAATTCCTCGCCGCGCGGGCTGCCGCGCCGCCAGGCGAGGGCGATCTCGCGACCGGGCGGCGGATTGCCGGCGAGGGTACAGCCCTTGATCGCGGTGCCTTCGATCGCGCCGGCATCGATCGCGAGCTGGGGCAGCAGCGTGACGCCGAGCCCGTTGTCCACCATCTGGATCAAGGTCGGCAGGCTTGTTGCCGCGAACGGCGCGCGGCCGCGCCGGTCGGCGAGACGACAGGCGGCGATCGCCTGATCTGACAGGCAATGCCCGTCCTGCAGCAGTAGCAATGGTTCGTCCGCGAGCCGTTCGACCGACAGCAGCGATTCGTTCGCCAACGGATGATCCTCGCGGCAAGCGAAGACGAACGGATCCTGGAACAGCGTCAGCGTTTCGGCGCCCGGCAACTCGTAGGGCAGAGCGAGCAGCAGCGCATCGAGCTTCCCTTCTTCGAGCCCCGCGGCGATCCGGTCGCTCTGATCCTCGGTCAGATAGAGGCGCAGCTTCGGATAGCGTCGCCGCAGATCGGGCAGGATTCGAGGTAGCAGATAGGGACTCACGGTCGGAATGACGCCGAGCCGGATCGTGCCGGTGAGCGGTTCGCGGCCCGAGCGCGCGGTCTCGACGAGATCGGTCGCATCGGCCAGCAATGCGCGCGCGCGGCCCGCGATTTCGTCGCCGAGCGGCGTGAGGAGGGTACGCCGCCCACGCCGCTCGACCAGTGGCGCGCCGAGCTTGGTCTCGAGCTCCTGAATGCCGACCGACAAGGTCGACTGGGTCACATGGCAGGAATCGGCCGCGCGGGCGAAATGCCCGTGATCGGCCAAGGCCACCAGATACCGGAGCTGCCGGAGGCTGGGTAAACCGTTCATCGAATAATCCGATTGGAAAACATCAAAACATTCATTTGTTCGATTAAATGGGACTCCTTATCTCCTGGGTCAAGAGAAGGCGATCCGGCCCCGGGACCTCCCGGGATGCCTGTGGCACGCGGGACATCCGAAGCCTTCTCCCGCCCGGCCTCCATCCGGCCGGCGCCATCCGGATTGCAACATGAGATGCCCAAGGAGGGACTTATAGAATGTTAACCATTGGCCAGAAGTTTCCTGAATTCTCGATGAAGGCGGTTAATTCGACCGACCCGAAGACGGCCTTCAGCGACGTCGATCACACGAGCGACAAGGGCAAGTGGAAGATCTTCTTCTTCTGGCCCAAGGATTTCACGTTCGTCTGCCCGACCGAGATCGCGGCGTTCGGCAAGCTGAATGACGATTTCAAGGATCGCGACGCGGTCGTTTACGGCGTCTCGACCGACAGCGAGTTCGTCCATCTCGCCTGGCGGCAGAACCACGAAGACCTGAAGGATCTGCCGTTCGCGATGCTGGCGGACATCAAGCGCGAGCTGTCGAGCGAACTCGGCATCATCGACCAGCGCGAGGGCGTGTGCCTGCGGGCGACCTTCATCGTCGACCCCGAGGGCGTGATCCGCTTCGTGTCGGTCAACGACCTCAGCGTCGGGCGGAACCCGAACGAGGTGCTGCGTGTCCTCGATGCGCTGCAGACCGACGAACTCTGCCCGTGCAATTGGCAGAAGGGCGAAGAGGTCCTCAAGGCCGCGTAGCGCTCGTTTTTTGAAATGGAGTGCCGCCGGCAGCGATGCCGGCGGCATCTTCCGCCCGATTATCCAGGAGACCGATCATGTCGCTCGAAGCGCTGAAGTCCTCGCTGCCGGACTATGCCAAGGATCTGAAGCTCAATCTTTCGTCGCTTGCCGCCGAAACGTCGCTCGATGCGCAGAAGCAGGCCGGCACGTTCCTCGCCTCGGCGATCGCCGCGCGCAACCCTCAGGTCATTGCCGCGGTCGCGGCGGAGTTCGGGCCGAAACTGTCCGAGGAAGCCGCCAGGGCGGCGAAAACGGCGGCGGCACTGATGGGCATGAACAATGTCTATTACCGTTTCGTTCATCTCGCCTCGAACGAGGAATACGGCAAGCTGCCGGCCCGACTGCGCATGAATGCGATCGCCAATCCCGGCGTCGACAAGGCGGATTTCGAGCTCTGGTCGCTCGCGGTTTCCGCCGTGAACGGTTGCGGCATGTGCATCGATGCGCATGAACGCGAACTGAAGAAGGCCGGTCTTACGACTGAACAGATCCAGGCAGCGGTGCGGATTGCTGCCGTGGTTCATGCGATTGCCGCCTTGCTCGACGGCGAAGTGGCTCTCGCGGATTTATCGCCGGCGCAGGCCGCTTAAAAGGCTGGCGCTGGCGAAGGCGGAAGGTTCGCCGGATCCCCGGGCGGATCGCCGCCGACAGACGGGCGGTTGCGCTTCCCCCTGGCGCGCCGCCCGTCGCATTTTCAGATAACGGGAAGAGCCGCCGCGCTCACACGTTAAAACGGAAATGGAAGATGTCGCCGTCCTTGACGACATAATCTTTGCCTTCTGCGCGCATCAGGCCCTTGTCTTTCGCACCCTGTTCGCCGTTGCAGGCGATGAAATCCTCATACGCAATCGTCTCGGCGCGAATGAATCCGCGCTCGAAATCGGTATGGATGACGCCCGCCGCTTCCGGGGCCTTCGCGCCGCGCCGAACCGTCCAGGCGCGCGATTCCTTCGGGCCCGCGGTAAAGAACGTCAGCAGATCGAGCAGCGAATAGCCGGCGCGGATGACGCGCGCGAGCCCGGTTTCGTTGAGCCCGAGACTTTCGAGAAACTCGTTGCGCTCGTTTTGGTCGCGCAACTGCGCCACCTCGGCCTCGATCGCGGCCGAGATTGCGACCGACTCGTTGCCTTCCGCGGCCGCCCGTTCGGCGACGCGCGCCGACAATGCATTGCCGGTCGCGGCCGCCGTTTCTTCGACATTGCAGCAATAGAGCACGGGCTTGGCCGAGAGCAGTTGCAGCCCGCGCAGGATCTCGCGCTCTTCCGCCGGCAGAACGACGCCGCGTGCCGGCTCCCCTTCGCGCAGGGCTGCCAGGACTTTTTCGACGACGGGCAGGGCAGCTTTCGCTTCCTTGTCGGCGCCGCGCGCCCTCTTGACCAGCGCATCGGCGCGCCGCTCGAGGCTGTCGAGATCCGCCAGCATCAGTTCGGTATCGACGGTTTCGGCATCGCGCACCGGATCGACCGATCCTTCGACATGCGTTACCTCGCCTTCGAAACAGCGCAGTACATGGATGATCGCATCGACCTCGCGGATATGGGCGAGGAACTGGTTGCCGAGCCCTTCGCCCTTCGAGGCGCCGCGCACCAGTCCGGCGATGTCGACGAATTCGAGTTGGGTCGGGATCACCTTGGCCGATTTGGCGATCGCCGCGATCTTGTCGAGTCGCGGATCCGGCACCGGCACCCGGCCGACATTCGGCTCGATGGTGCAGAACGGATAGTTTTCCGCCGCCGCCGCCGCGGTTTCCGTCAGCGCGTTGAAGAGCGTGGACTTGCCGACATTAGGCAGGCCGACGATGCCGCAGGTGAAACCCATGATGGTCCAGAACCGATGAGTGGGAGGGCGCCCGTCCGCAAGGGGCGGATGGCATTAGCCGCTGGCGCCGGAAAGGTCAATCTTGAGGCCGGGCGTGAGGCCAGGCGGGTCGCGATTGCCCCCGATTTCGCCCGAGCTTTCGCCACAGAAGTACCGCAATGACAGTCTCGAATATGAGCGCGCGGAAATGCCGCGCAACCCGACCGAATGAAAGGAAAGCCCATGCCCCGTTGCCGGTTCGCGCTCGATCGTTTCGCAGGATCGCTTGCGATCTGCCTCACCCTGCTGTTCGTCGCGCCGGCATCGGCCCTGACATTCTCGGAAGAGCAGTTCATCTGCCCGCTCGACGGTTCGATTTCGACGCGCATCGTCGTCATGTCCTACACGGTCATGGATCAGCGCCTCGATCTGCGGCCGGTCGGCGCGCTGATGAGCCCGCCGCCGGTGCCGGTCTGCAAATCGAACGGCTTCGTGCTCTATCAGGAGGAGTTTTCCGAGGCCGAGCTCGCCCAGCTTCGCGCCATCGTCGACAGCGACGAGTTCCGGACCTTGCGCGAGGCGAACAGCGACTGGTTCGTCGCTGCCTGGTTCGCCGAGCAGATGGGCCGGCCGACGGCCGAAACGCACTGGATGTATCTCTACGCATCCTGGGAGGTCGAGGACAGCGATCCCGCCCTCAACCGCGAATATCTGTCGCTGGCGCTCGACCGGTTCGTCCTCGCCGAACGGGTGGCCCAACCCGATTCGGACGACTGGTGGACGGCGCGGCTGCTGCAGATCGAGCTCAAGCGCCGGCTTGAGCAGTTTTCGGAGGCCGAGGCGCTCCTCGACGAAACCGAAGCGGGCGCCGTCCCCGAAGGTTATCGCAGCCTGCTCGACCGGCAGCGCCAGCTCGTCGTCGGTGGCGACAGCACGCCGCAATAGCGTGGGGCCGGTCCCTTCGCTGCCGCCGCACGGGGCTCGCGCCGCAGCCTCGTCCTCGGTTAAGGTAATGGGGGTGTCATCAATCGAGACCGAATGAATGTTGCGCCACCGATCCATCTCGCTCGCCGCCATTGTCTTCGCTGCGCTGCTGCCGGCCATGCCGGCTGCGGCGGCCGATTTCTTTCTGGACGAAATCACCTGCCCGATCGACGGCGAAGTGTTTACAGCCATCATCGGCGTCAATGCGGAGTCGGCCGGCCAACGGCTCGATACGCGCCGCGTCGGGTCCGCGGTTGATCCAATCCCGCTGCCGATCTGTCCGACCAGTGGGTTCGTCATCTATCGCCGCGATTTTTCGGAGTCGGAGCTGGCGAAGGCGCGCGAACTGGTCGCGAGCTCGCAGTTCCGCGGCGCGCAGCAGCATGCCAACGAATACAACACGGCAGCCTGGATCGCCGAGCGGCTCGACGAATCGCCGCTCATCGTCGCGCATTTCTATCTCGAGGCTTCGTGGCTCGAGGAACGCGATCCGGTCAAGAATGTCCGCTATCTCGAAATGGCGCTGGGCTGGTACACGATCGCTGGCGACCAGCTTGCGGCCGGCGAGGAAAAATGGTGGCAGGTGCAGGCGTTGCGCGTCGAATTGCTGCGCCGGCTCGGGCGCTTTGCCGAAGCCCAGGCCCTGCTCACGCAGTTGCCGGCGAATCAGCTTCCGACCGGCCATGTTCTGCGCAAAGGTCTGGTGCAGCAGGCGCAACTCCTGCAGCGCAGCGACAGCCAGCCGCGCACGGCCGAACGTTAGTCCGCACCCCCGTCATCGTCTGAGGTCGACAGGGTATCGCGGCGCTTCTTCGCGCGATCTTGGTTCGCCGGATCGGGTTTCGCCGGGTCGGGCTTCGGGGGTGGCGGATTGAGTACCACGTCGACGCGGCTGCGGAACCGGTCGGGATCGCCACCGATCATCAGCGGAAACGCCTCGACGACCGCATCGAGCACGCGGGTCACCTCGGACATCTCGTCCGCCGAGAAATCGTCGAGCACGAAACCTTTGACCCGACCCTGTTCGCCGGGATGGCCCACACCGAGACGGATGCGCCAGTAATCCGGGCCGATCGCCGCATCGATGCTGCGCAGGCCGTTATGGCCGGCGGCGCCGCCATTGCGCTTCACGCGCACGCGGCCGAGCGGCAGATCGATCTCGTCGTGGATCACGATCACGTCGGCGGGACCGAGCTTGAAGAACTGCAGCGCCGGCTGCAGCGCGCGGCCGGAATCGTTCATGTAGGTCTGCGGCTTGAGCGCGAGCAGCTTTTCGCCGCCGATGCTGCCTTCGGCGGTCAGCGAATTGAAACGCGACCGGCCGCCGCTGAACTCGTAGCGGCGGGCGATCGCGTCCAAAGCCATGAAACCGATATTGTGTCGGTTGCCGGTGTAACGCGGACCGGGATTGCCGAGGCCGACCAGTAGACGCATGGCGGCAGCGCTCCCCGGTTCCGCGTGGGCAGGCGACGGTTAGTTCTTGCCGTCCTTCTTGTCGCCCTTTTCGCTCTTCTCGCCTTCTTCCTTCTTGTCGCCCTCGGCCGCTTCGCCGGTTGCCGGCACACCCTCGGCGGCTGCGGCAGCAGCTTCGGCCGCAGCGGCGGCTTCGGCGGCTTCCTGAGCCTCCATGCGGATCGCGCTCGGCGCGGCGATCGTGGCGATCGTGAAGTCACGATCGGCGATGGCCGGCCGCACGCCCTCGGGCAGCTTGATCATGCTGATATGGACGCCGTCGCCCATGTCCAGCCCGGCCAGATCGACCTCGATCGAGTGCGGGATATTGTCGGGCGAACAGATCACCTCGACTTCGTGGCGCACGATGTTCAGCACGCCGCCGCGCTTGATACCGGGCGAGGCTTCGTGATTGAAAAAGTGCACCGGAACGTCGACGTGAAGCCTGGTGTCTTTGCCGACGCGCATGAAGTCGGCGTGGATCGGCCGGTCATTGACCGGATCGAACTGCACGTCGCGCGGAATCACCCGCTCTTTCTTGCCGCTGATATCGAGATCGAACAGCGTTGCAAAGAAACTGGCCTTGTTCAGTTCTCGGCCGAGCTCGCGCGGCTCGATCGATACCAAAGCGGGGGGCTGCTTCAGGCCATAAACCACGGCGGGGACGCTCCCCGCTCGCCGAACGGCACGGGCGGCCCCCTTTCCGGCCCGCTCCCTCGGCTCGACTTTCAACACATGAACCTCGGTCATCGCACTCGCTCCTTTTTCTCCGGGTTCTGTCGGCGGGGCCTCCAGGGGTGCCCACGCCCTCCCACCGGGCCGGTCGCCAGAAGCGACAAGCACCGGGAATTACTTGATAATTTCCTCAGTCGAACAGGCTCGAGACCGAGCGCTCCTCGCTGATGCGGCGCATGGCTTCCGCCATCAGGGGGGCAATTGTCAACTGCCGGACATTTTGCGAGACCCGGACCGCCTCGGTCCCGGTGATGCTGTCGGTGATGACCAGCTCCTCGAGCGGCGAGGCCGAGACGCGGGCAACCGCCCCGCCCGAGAGTACACCGTGCGTCACATAGGCACTCACGGATGCCGCACCGGCCTCTTTCAGCGCGACCGCGGCGTTGCACAGCGTGCCGGCCGAATCGACGATGTCGTCGACCAGAACGCAGCGGCGCCCGCTGATGTCGCCGATGATGTTCATCACTTCGGAGACGCCGGCGCGCTCGCGCCGTTTGTCGATGATTGCGAGATCGGCATCGAGCCGGCGCGCGACCGCGCGCGCCCGAACCACGCCGCCCACGTCGGGCGACACGATCACCAGATCGCCGCCGCGACCGTATTTCTTTTCGATGTCGTTGGTGAGGACCGGCGCGCCGTAGAGATTGTCGGTCGGGATATCGAAAAAGCCCTGGATCTGTCCGGCATGGAGATCGAGGGTGAGAACGCGATCGGCGCCGGCAACGGTGATGAGGTTGGCAACGAGTTTCGCCGAGATCGGCGTGCGCGGGCCCGATTTCCGGTCCTGGCGCGCATAGCCGTAATAGGGAATGACGGCGGTGGTGCGGCGCGCGGAGCCGCGCTTCAGCGCATCGAGCGCGACCAGCAGCTCCATCAGATTATCGTTCGCCGGAAACGAGGTCGACTGGATCACGAACACGTCCTCGCCGCGGACGTTCTCGTTAATCTCGACGAACACTTCCATGTCGGAGAATCGCCGCACGCTCGCCTGCGTAAGCGGCAAATTGAGATAGGCCGAGATGGCCTCGGCCAAGGGCCGATTGCTGTTTCCGGTCAGGATCTTCATGCCGAGCCTTCCCCCCGCAACGGCCGCGGCGCGCGCCACCGGCGTTGCCGGCGGGCTGCCCCGCGCTCAAGGCGCGCGGACCATAACAAACCGTCATAGGACTGTAAACGACCGGCTCGGGCGTCCAAGCCGCTGATACTGCGGGCTTTTCAGAGGTGGATCGCGACCGCGATACCGATCCGGGAGGCGCCGGCGAAAAGGACCGGATTCCGCGTGGCCGCTTCTATCGGACCACCAGGTCGAGCGAGGCTTTCGACAGTGGCTCGGCGCCGTTCGCGGTCACTAGCGATGTCCGGCCATGCGTCATCGCGATGCCGGTTTTGCTGTCGAAGATCATGACGTGGATGAAGAACACCATGCCCGGCGCCGCCTCGAAAGGATTGCCGTGATAGAACATCGGCCAGTCCATCCAGTTTGGCGCAAAGGTGTTGCCGAGGCTGTAGCCGGTCGCATTCAGCCGCGCCGCGCGATAGCCGGCCGCATCGCAGACCCGCGCATAGGCATCGAACACTTCGCCGATCGGCCGGCCGGGCTTCAGCGCCGCTTCGCATTCGGACAGCGCTTCGACCGAGATCTTGTGCATGTCGCGCTGCTGCGCCGGCACCGATCCGATCGGGATCGTGCGCATGAGACACGCATGGTAATGCCGATAGACGCCGGCGAACTCGAGCGTGAGCTGGTCGACCGGATCGAGATGGCGCCGGCCGGTGAAGTAACGGCAGAGCAAGGCGGCCTGGCCGGAACCGATGATGAATTCGCTGGCCGCATCGTCGCCGCCGCCGCGGATAATGGCGCCCTGCATCGCCGCCAGGATGTCGCCCTCGAAGGCGCCGGGACCGGCAAGCCGGTTTGCTTCGTCGAGTGCGGCATCGGCAAGCACGGCCGCCTTCCGGACATACGCGATCTCCGCCGGGCTTTTGACGACTCGCAGGCGGGTGACCAGTTCCGATTCGTCCTGCAATGTGCAGAAGCCGTCGAGCGCCGCGTTCAATCGCATGCCGTTGCGCCCGGTCAGGCCGTAGGCCTCGTATTCGACGCCGAGCTTTTTGCCGCCGAGACTGAAATCGGCGAGGATCGATTTCAGTTCCTGCGATGGATTGGCGTCGGGCGCATCGACCCAGATGCGAATATCCTCGATGACCGACGTCAGCTGCGCCTGCAGCAGATCGGGCGAGCGGGTCAGCAGCATCAGCCGACCGTCGGCACCGAAATAGAGACATTGGAAGAACACGTATCCGACCGTGTCGTAGCCGGTCAGGTAAAACATGCTCTCCTGGCGGAAGAGCAGCATCCCGTCGAGGCCGCGCGCCTGCATCGCCTGTATCGCGCGCGCGCGCCGTTCCGCCAGTTCCTCACGGCTGAAATGCAGAGCCACGTTCCATCCTCCAATGCAATGATCGAGAGCAGCCGGACCGGCGTTTCGGGCGACCGATACGGCGGGTTTTCAGATGAAAATCAGTACCACGATCCCGATCAGGCAGGCGCCGACGAAGAGGATCATGTGCGGCATGGCCGATCGCTATCCGACCACCAGTTCGAGTGAGGCTTTCGACAACGGCTCCGAACCGTTGGCGGTCACCAGCGAGGTTCTTCCGTGCGTCATCGCGATGCCGCTTTCGCTGTCGAAGATGATGATGTGGATGAAGAATACCATGCCCGGCGCCGCTTCGACCGGATTGCCGTGATAGAACATCGGCCAGTCCATCCAGTTCGGTGCGAAGGTGGTGCCCAGGCTGTAGCCGGTCGCATTCATCCGCGCCGCGCGATAGCCGGCATCGTCGCAGACCCGCGCATAGGCATCGAACACCTCGCCGATCGGTCGGCCCGGTTGGAGGGCGGCTTCGCTTTCGAACAGCGCATCGACCGCGACCTTGTGCATCTCCCGCTGTTTCGCCGGCACCTTGCCGATCGGAATCGTCCGCATCAGGCAGGCATGGTAATGGCGATAGACACCGGCGAACTCGAGCGTGAGCTGGTCGACCGGATCGAGATGGCGACGTCCGGTGAAGTAGCGGCAGAGCAACGCATCCTTGCCCGAGCCGATGATGAACTCGTTGGCGGGATCGTCGCCGCCGCCGCGAATGATGGCGCCCTGCATCGCCGCCAGAATGTCGCCCTCGAAGGCGCCGGGATGGGCGAGGCGGTTGGCTTCGTCGAGCGCGAGGTCGCCAAGTTCGGCAGCCTTGCGTACATAGACGATTTCGGCCGGGCTTTTTACCAGCCGCAGCCGGTTCACCAGCTCCGATTCATCCTGCAGTGTGCAGAAGCCCTCGAGCGCCGCATTGAGCCGCATGCCGTTGCGCGCGGTCAGACCGTAGGCTTCGTATTCGACGCCGAGCTTTTTGCCGTTGAGACCGAATTCCGCGAGGATCTTCTTGAGCTCAAGCGCCGGCTTTGCCTCGGGCCCGTCGACCCAGATGCGGATGTCCTCGATCATCGACGTGTGCTGCGCCTGCAGCCGGTCGGGTGCGCGCGTCAGCAGCATCAGCCGTCCGTCCGCGCCCAGATAGAGACACTGGAAAAAGACGTAGCCGAACGTATCGTAGCCGGTTAGATAGAACATGCTCTCCTGGCGGAAGATCAGCATGCCGTCGAGGCCGCGCGCCTGCATGGCCTCCGCCGCGCGGGCGCGCCGGCCGGCCAGTTCGTCGCGGCTGAAATGCAACGCCATGATCAGTCCTCCAATGCGATGATCGAGAGCAGACGTCCGTAATCGCGCCGTCCCTCGAGAACCGTGCGGCGATAGCTGAAGAAACGTTCCGGCTCCGCGCAGGTATCGGCTGGCAAACGTGCAACGGCGCGAACGCCGGCGGCATAAAGGCGCGATTCGACATAGGCCGGCAGGTCGAACAGATAATGATCGGCGCGCGACGACGGACGGAAGTACCGCGCGTTCGCCTCGTCCTGCGCGAGAAACGGCGCCGGAAACTCCGGCCCGACCTCATAGGAGCGCGGCCCGATGCAGGGTCCGATCGCGGCATGGATGCGCGCCGGCTGGGCGCCTTTCTGCGTCATCGCGACGACCGTCTCCTCAACGATGCCCGAGATTGCGCCGCGCCAGCCGGCATGCGCGGCACCGATAACGCGCGCCTCGGCATCGGCCAGGAGAACCGGTGCACAATCGGCGGTGAGAATACCGAGTGCGACGCCCGGCCGGTCGGTGATCATCGCATCGACTTCCGGCGCGTTGTCCGCCTTGTGCGGTTGCTCGACCGTGGCGACGCGCGTGCTGTGCGTCTGATAGGCGGTCACCAGCGCATCTGCCGGCACATCGAGCGCGGCGGCTGCGCGGCGACGATTCTCCGCGACATGCGCCGGATCGTCCTTCGAACCGAAACCGCAATTGAGCGATTCATAGATGCCCTCGCTGACGCCGCCCTCGCGGGTCAGGAATGCGTGCCGCACACCGCGCAGCGGTCCCAGCAGATCGGTCTCGATGGCGCTCACGGTTCGATATCCCTTTTGGGTCGCGATGGCATGTCATGTTCGTCGGCGGCGAAACCGGGCGGCGGCGCATCGCCGGCGGTGATTGCCATCGCCTTGAACAAATTGCCCATCTGCGTCGCATCGAGCAAGCGCACCAGGGCTGCTTCGATATCGGCCTTCTGCTCGGCCGTCGCATTTTCGCCCAGCTGGACGGCGCGTTCGCGGATGCCGAGCCGCTCGAGCAAAACGCGCTGCGGGATCGGACCCCAGACCCGCGCACCGGTTTCGCCCGCGGCCCGCGCGATCGCACCGAAATCGATATGGGCGGTCAGATCGGCCTCGCCCGGCGTATCGAGCGGATCGTGTCGCAGATGGCGGCGCACCGCCTGGAAGGTCGGCACGCCTGTCGGCACCGAGGCTCCGTAATCGACGATCAGGGTAGCACCGCCATGCTGCACGATGCGCTGGCCGATCTCGGCGGCATGGATCAGCGCCGCCGGCGCGACCTCGACGATGCTGCCGACCGGCAAGGCGCGCTGGCCCGGATCGAGCAATCCGAGGGTCGCACCGGCTGGAACATGCTGCCAGTGGAGCCGGCCGGTCGTCGCATCGAACCCGACCGCGCGTTCGCGCCAGCCCGCCGGCGTGCGCTCATATTGATGCACCGGCAGCGCATCGAAGAATTCGTTCGCGATCAGAAACAGGGGACCGTCCGGCAGATCGCTCAGCGCATCGTGCCATTCGGGCGGTTCGAGCCCGGCGGTCAGCGGCAGCAGCAGTTCCTGCTGGCGGTCGCGCAACGTGGGACTGGTCTCGACCAGATGGAGGCGCATCGCATCGAGAAACGCGGGCCGTATCCGCGCCGCCCGCAGCGCATCGGCCAGCAACGTGCCGCGGCCGGGTCCGAGTTCCGCGAAATTGAACGGGACGGGGCCGCCGGTCGCCATCCAGTTGAAGAGCGCCCACAGCCCGACAAGCTCGCCGAACATCTGGCTTACTTCCGGCGCGGTCACGAAATCGCCGGCCGCGCCGAACGGATCGCGCGTCGCGTAATAACCATGTTCGGGATGGCCGAGCGCCTCGGCCATGTAATCCGCAACGGTGAGCGGTCCGTCGGCGCGGATGCGACGCACCAGCGCCTCGACCAGCGGAGAGGCCGCGGCGGTCACGAGACCGGTGTCGGTGCCGGCCGTGCGCGCGCCATCAGCCAGAGGCCGAACAGCAGCATCGGAATGGAGAGCAGCTGGCCCATCGACGCGATCCCGCCGAGCATCCCGAGATGCGCATCGGGTTCGCGGAAGAACTCGACCAGGATGCGCGAAAGCGCGTAGCCGACCAGAAACAGGCCGCTGACGAAACCGTATCGCGTACGCGCGTTGCTATGGCGCGCCACGATGTAGAGGACGATGAACAGTACGATCCCTTCGAGCGCGGCCTCATAGAGCTGGCTCGGATGGCGCGGCATCGGCCCGCCATTCGGGAAGATCATCGCCCAGGCGACATCGGTCGGCTTGCCGTAGAGCTCGCCGTTGATGAAGTTGGCGACGCGCCCGAAGAAGAGTCCGATCGGCGTTGCCGCGGCGATCACATCCATCACCGCGAAGAACGGCACGCCGCGACGGCGCGTGAACAGGATGAGCGCGACGATCATGCCGATCAGGCCGCCATGGAACGACATGCCGCCTTCCCACAGCGCCGGGATCGCCAACGGATTATCGAGATAATATCCGGGCTTGTAGAACAGCACGTAGCCGAGCCGGCCGCCGAGCAGGACCGCGACGATCGCCCAGACCATGAAATCGTCGAACAGCTCGCGGCCGAGCGCCAGCGGCGGTTTGCCGGCCAGCCACACGCAGTAACGCCAGCCGAGCACGAGCCCGACGATATAGGCGAGCGCGTACCAGCGGATCGCCAGCGGGCCGATCTCGAACAGGATCGGGTCGATGGCGGGGTAGTCGATGAGGAGCAGTGACATTGCTAGGATGCTTACTCTGGAACTGCACCGACCGGCAATAAGGCCGCGCCGGATCGGCCGTCCGGGGCGGTGTGCCCTCCCGGTGGCCAGAAAGCGACGTCGTTCATGCCGATCCTGTCCGGACTGACGAAACTCCGCCACGTGGCGCCGGTTCTTGTCCTTGTTTTGGCCGCGCCACTCGCGCAGGCCGAGGAGTATCCGGTCGGTACGGTGGATTCGATGTGGTCCGATCCGTACATGATCGGGTCGTACCGGCATTGGGACGATATCTATCCGGTGCGCAACATTCCGCGTTCGGGTGACGTCAGCGAACTCGCTCGCGGCACATCGATCGAAAACCTGACCTATGTCCGGGGCACGACCGAACGCAACATCGACGAATATTTTGAACTGAGCCGGGCGGCCGGCCTCATTGTGCTGAAGGACGATGAAGTTCTGTTCGAGCGCTATGCGCTGGGCGCCGACGAGACATCGATGTTCACCTCGATGTCGATGGCGAAGTCGATCGCATCCACCCTCGTCGGATTTACGGTCGAGGACGGGCTGATCGAATCGATCGACGATCCGATTGACAAATATATTCCGGAACTCGCCGGCACCGGTTACGAGGGCGTGCCGATCAAGGCGATCCTGCAGATGTCATCGGGCATCGCATTCATCGAGGATTACACTGCTTCCGTATCGGACAGTACGCGGCTGTGGCTCGAAACGGTTCATTACCGCAAGACGCCGCTCAATTCCTTCGTGACGCAGATGGAGCGCAGGCAGGATCCCTTCGTCGATTTTAACTACAAGGGCGTCGATACCGCTGCTCTCGGCTGGCTGATCACCGCGGTCACCGGCCAATCGCTCTCGGCCTACGCCGCGGAAAAACTCTGGGGGCCGCTCGGCATGGAGGCGGATGCGAACTGGGGCGTCGACGGGCGCGGCGATGGCGCGACCGAGATCGCGTTCTGCTGCTTCCAGGCGACGTTGCGCGACTTTGCGCGTTTCGGCCAATTCATGTTGCATCGGGGCACCTGGAACGGCACCGAACTGCTCTCGTCCGACTGGATCGATACGGCGACGACCGTCGATGGCGACCAGGTGGATTACGGCGTGCTCTATCCCGGCTATCCGCTCGGTTACGGCTATCAATGGTGGCTGATGCCTGGCGAGGACGGCGCGTATCTCGCGATCGGCGTCAACGGCCAGTTCATCTACGTGAACCCGGCGAAGGACATGGTCGTCGCGGCGACGCATGTGTGGGGGAGTTTCTGGGACGACAGTCTCGAAAAGGAATTCTATGCACTGATCGACGGGTTCATCGCCGCGACCGATTGATCGCGGTTGCTTCGGACGGCGCGCCCTACCAGATTAAATATTCGACCAGAACGGAGAGACGGCCATGCAGACCGACAACAGGATCCTCGACGACCTTGCCCGCGTCGCCAGCGGCGCCCTTTCCGGCGTGACCGGGATCAAGCGTGAAGTCGAAGCCCGGCTGAAGGATCAGTTCTCGCGCATCCTCGCGGACATGGACGTGGTCGCGCGCGAGGAATTCGAGGTGGTACGGGCGATGGCCGCCCGCGCGCGCGCCGAGCAGGGGGCGCTCGAGGATCGCGTCGCACGGCTGGAGGCTCGCATCGCCGGTCTTGAGGCGCGGCTCGAAGCAGCGGACATCGCGCCGACCCAGTCGCCTGCTGCCCAGGAGGGCGATACCGGCGAGGAGCCGGCGGCCGGCTGAGGCTTCCATTGGCGATTCCGGCGGATCCGGGTCGGTCCTGACCCGGTTTGGAAATCTCTCCTTGAACCCCCCGCAGCCTTTTGGCAGGCTAGATGTGGTGGGCCAACCTCTAAACAGGGCTAGATGTCGGGGTCCGGCACGGTCCACCGCAGGGCGGGCTCCGCGCATCGGCCGACCGGCTGGGGGTGGTTCATGGCCATGTATGCGGCTGAACGAACGGAACCCCGGAACAATCCCATCGACGTCCTCGAAGAACTTGTCAACGCCAACGAGTGGCGGTTCGACCGCTCGGGCGAGGATGAGATGGTCGTCGAAGTTCCGGGTCGCTGGAGCGAGCTCAGGCTGTTCTTTGTCTGGCAGGAAGACCTGTCGGCCATGTACTTCTCCTGTCTCTTCGACCTCCGCGTGCCGGAAAAGAAACGGCTGGCCACGGCCGAGTTGCTGAGCCTGATCAATGAAAAGCTCTGGCTCGGCCATTTCGACCTCTGCTCCGATGAGCTGGTACCGCTCTTCCGCCATACCGTGCTGATGCGCGGGGTCGGCGGCGTCTCGGCCGAGCAGCTCGAGGATCTGGTCGACACCGCCATTACCGAATGCGAGCGTTTCTATCCGGCCTTCCAGTTCGTATTGTGGGGCGGGAAGAACGCGAAGGAGGCGGTAGCGGCCGCGCTGGTGGAGACCGTTGGCGAGGCCTGATCCGACATTGACGGAATGAACGAGGCGAAGGGGCCGCTGCTGCTGGTCGGCGGCGGCAAGATGGGCGGCGCGCTGTTGCGCGGCTGGCTCGACGGCGGCTTGCCTGCGGCCGATGCCGTGGTGGTGGAACCGAACCCGGAATCGCTGGCAGACGAGGCCAAACGCGGCGTGCGGATCGTTGCCGATGGCGGCGCGATCCCGGCCGGGTTTCGCCCGCGCGTCGTGGTCCTCGCGGTCAAACCGCAGATGATGGACAAGGTGCTGCCGGACTATCGGCGCTTCGCCCTGCCCGGCACGCTGTTCCTTTCGATTGCCGCCGGCAAGACGATCGCCTATTTCGAGCGCGGCCTCGGTGCGGACACCGCGATCGTTCGGTCGATGCCGAACACGCCCGCCGCGGTCGGTCGCGGCATTACTGTCTGCTGCGCCAACGCGAAGGCGACGGCATCGGATCGCGCATTGACCGATGCGCTGCTCGCCGCCGTCGGCGAGGTGCATTGGGTCGCCGAAGAAAAACATCTCGATGCCGTCACTGCGGTTTCGGGTGGCGGTCCGGCCTATGTGTTCCTGTTGATCGAATGCCTGGCGAAAGCCGGGATCGAAGCCGGCCTGCCGGCCGATCTCGCGATGCGGCTCGCGCGCGTTACGGTATCGGGCTCGGGCGAACTGGCGCGCCGCTCGGATGAACCGGCGGCCGTCTTGCGCCAGAATGTCACGAGCCCGGCCGGTACGACGCTGGAGGCGCTGAAGGTGCTGATGAACGATGAAGCGTTGCAGTCTCTGCTCACCGATGCGATCGCCGCCGCGACGCGGCGTTCGCGCGAACTTGCGGAATAAGCCGTGATGGCAAACGAACCCGAAACCCTGCCGCCGGCCGCAAGGCGCATCCAGGATCTGCTCGGCGAAATCGGCCATGACGGCAAGGTGCGATTATTCGATGCGAGCACCCGCACCGCGGCCGATGCGGCCGCCGCTATCGGCTGCGAGGTCGCGCAGATCGCCAAGTCGCTGGTCTTCCGCGCCATGCAATCCGATGCGCCGGTGCTGGTCATTGCGAGCGGGATTAACCGCGTCGACGAAACGAAAATCGCGGCCGCGCTCGGTGAAAAACTCGGCAAGGCCGACGCAAATTTCGTGCGCGAGCGCAGCGGTTTCGCAATCGGCGGCGTTGCGCCGATCGGCCATCGCGAACCGCCGATCGTGTTCATCGATCGCGATCTGCTCGCCTTCGAGGAGATCTGGGCCGCGGCCGGTACGCCGCAGGCCGTCTTCCCGTTGCATCCAGCCGACCTCGAGAACATGACCGGCGGCCGGGTCATCGACATAAAATAGCCGGATTGCCGTGGCATCTTGAGGGGGTGGTCGACGACGCGGCCGGCCCCATATCTCTGCAATGGCCCCGTGCATCGGGCCCGGATGGAGCGCAAGCAATGGCAGAACCAGGCAACCCTGACATTCATGCAACCGACAGCGATCCGGCGCCGGAACCGGCGACCTCTGGGGGCGGCTCGGACATGGCCGAGCGAATCATCGACGCCGCGATGCGGCTCGCCGCCGAACAAGGCTGGCGCGATCTGACGCTCGCCGACATTGCCGCCGCCGCCGCGTTGCCGCTCGCGGACCTGCACCGGCAATTCGCATCCCGGCAGGCCATTCTCGAAGGGCTTCGCCGCAACATCGACCGGACCATGATGGTACCGGGTGCCGTGACTGTGGGTCCCGCCCGTGATCGGCTGTTCGAAGTGCTGATGCGGCGATTCGACGCGCTCGAACGCTGGCGCCCGGGAATCGCTGCCGTGCTGGAGGATCAAAGCCGCGATCCGGTTGCCCTGCTGGGCGGCGGCGCCGGCCTCGTGTGTTCGATGGCGACCGCGCTCGAAACCGCCGGCCTCGATTCGGCGGGCCTGCGCGGCCTGCTGCGCGCCCAGGGGCTGGCTGGCGCCTTCCTGCCGGCGCTGCGGGTCTGGCTCGGCGACGAGGGCGAGGACCGGGCCAAAACCATGGCCTCGCTCGATCGCGGCCTCCGCCGGCTGGACCGCCTGGCGCGCTTTTGCCAGGGCGCCTTTACCGCAAGGCGGCATACGGAAGAAGCGGTCTAGAGTATTGTAATAATTATGTTATAAGTTTCTTCTCGGGCAAAAATGTTGCGGTGCAACATTTTCCTTGACGCAGGCGCAGCAAGACCACATATTCCCGTCAGCTGTTGTGCAGTGCAGCAAAAGCTTGTCGCGCCTGACCCCATGGCGCCACCCCCGGACCCCACTGCGCGTCACAAGGAGTGACCCATGGCCAAAGTTCAGAACGGTTTCGATTACGACCTCTTCAAGATGCCCGACTTCTCGCAGCTTCAGGCTGACTACAGCCGCATGTTCTCGGAATTCGGCAAGATGTTCGCCAACGGCAAGATGCCGTCGATGGACATGGATGCGGTGATGGTTGCGCAGCGCAAGAACATCGAGGCCTTCCAGGCCGCGAACCAGGTTGCCTTCGAAGGCGTCCAGGCCGTCGCGCGTCGCCAGGCCGAGCTGGTCCGCGAAGCGTCGGAAGACATGCAGAAGCTCTTCAAGGACCTGTCGGCCGCCAATGTCGACGAGCGTCTGGCGAAGCAGGCCGATGCCGTGAAGTCGATGTTCGAGACGGCGGTTGCCAACACGAGCGAGCTCGCGACGATGGTCCAGAAGACCAACAACGAAGCCGCCACCGTGATCAGCAAGCGCGTGTCGGAGAACCTCGACGAAGTGAAGAACGCGTTCGTACCGGCGAAGGTCGCCGTCGACGTGAAGGTAAAGGAGAGCGCCGCGAGGAAGTAATTCCTCTCCGAGCGATCTCCGAACAGAGCCGCCGCCCCAGTCCTCCCGGGGCGGCGGTTCTCGTTTTTTGGCACCGGCTTTTCCAGCGCGATCTTCATCGCGCACTGCTTTTCGGATATCGGCACCGCTGCTAGGGTCGCGCATCGAATCCAACGATGCGTCAGCGAGGATTGAACCCATGACAGCGGCGAACGAACCGGTCGAGCCGGAAATCACCTATGGCGATTTTCGCAAGATCGACATCCGGGTCGGCACCATCCTCGCGGTCGAGCCGTTCCCCGAAGCGCGCAAACCCGCCTTCAAGATGACCGTCGATTTCGGCCCCGAGATCGGCACGCGCCGAAGCTCGGCCCAGATCACCAAACATTATCGCGCGGAAGAGCTGATCGGCCGACAAATCGCCGCCGTGGTCAATTTCCCCAAGAAGCAGATCGGGCCGTTCATGTCGGAAGCGTTGGTGCTCGGCTTTCCCGACGAGGCAAACGAGGTCGTGCTGATCGGGCCCGGCCACAAGGTGCCGAACGGCGGCCGCCTCTTCTGAGCGTCAGAGCGGCAGGCGAATCAGCGCGCGCAGGCCGCCGAGCGGCGCCTTCTCGAGCACCAGATCGCCGCCATGGCTGCGCATCACGTCGCGCGCGATGGTAAGGCCGAGACCCACGCCGCCCGTCTCCGAGTTGCGCGAGATGTCGAGCCGGTAGAAGGGGCGGAACACCGCCTCGCGATGCTCGGGCGGGATACCCGGCCCGTCATCGTCGATCGCAATCTCGACCCGTTCCTTGAAGCGCCGCGCGGACACAGCCACCTTGCCGCCATGCAGCCGCGCATTGGAGAGAAGGTTGCTCACGCAGCGCCGGAACGCATCGGGCCGTACCCAGGTGACGAGCCCGTCCGGCACGACAGCCTCGATCGAGGCGCCGGCGCGCTCGGCATTGCCGATCGCCTCGCGCAGCAGTGGCGCCAGATCGACCTGCTGTGCCTGCTCGGTCCCTTCGCCGCGCGCGAAGGCGAGATAGCCTTCGAGCATCTTTTCCATCTCGTCGATATCGGCTTTCAATTCTTCGGCGGATTCATGCGGCGGCATCATCGCGAGTTCGAGCCGCATGCGGGTGAGCGGCGTACGCAGATCGTGCGATACGCCGGCCAGCATTTCGGTGCGCTGCGCCATCTGGCGGCGGATTCGATCGCGCATGCGCAGGAATGCGGTTCCGGCGAGATGCACTTCGGCGGCGCCCTTCGGCGCGTAATCCTCGACCGGGCGGCCCTTGCCGAAGGCGTCGGCCGCCGCGGCGAGCCGCCTGATGGGCCGGATCTGCTTGCGCATGAACAGGATGGCGACGCCAAAGAGCGCGACCGATGTGCCGACCATCCAGAGAATGAACACATAGGTCGTCGAGCTGAACAAACGCAGCCGCGGCACCGTCGCGATCACCACCCCGTCGGGCAGTTGCACATGGATCTCGACCAGTTTCTCGATCGAGCGGCTGTCGATCGCGAACGGCCGCCCGACGATGGAGGCGAGCGCGCGCGCGAGCTTGATATCGACCAGGGTTTCGCGGGTCACCACCGGATCGCTCGGCAGCGTGATGCCCGGCCGCCATTCGAACCGGATCTCCATCGTCCGCTCTGCCATATCGAACAGCGGCTGGAAATTGGAATCGGGCGGCGCCGCGATCATCAGCTCGACGATGGCGGCAACATCGCCGGCGACCGCGGAAGCAAGGCGGCGCGTGATCTTGTCCCAGAAACTGTCATAGAAGACCCAGGTCGCGACCACCTGCAGCAGGATCAGCGGCGTCACCAGGATCATCACCGCGCGGCCGAGCAGCGATCGCGGCAAAAGCCGGTTGATCCGTTTGCCGAGCGTGCTGCCCGGCAACGGCCGGCTCGCGTCGGCTACCCGTTCGGTCATGCGGCGCTCCTCAATCCGGCTGCAGCATGTAGCCCTGCCCGCGCACCGTCTGCAGATAGCGCGGGAAGCGCGGGTCCTGCTCGAGCTTGCGTCGCAGCCGCGCGATCTGCACGTCGACCGCGCGCCCGCTATCGTCGCCGCCGCCGCTGAGTGCTTCGCGGCTGACCGGCGCACCGGCATGTTCCGCAAGCGTCGTCAGCAAGGCGGATTCGGCTTCGGTCAGTCGTACTTCCTCGGGTCCGCGGCGCAGCAGGCGTCGCGTCGGGTCGAAGCGCAGCGGCCCGAAGCGCAGTTCCGTTGCCGACTGCGCGCTCTCCGGCGGCACGCGGCGCAGGATCGACTGGATGCGCAGCAGCAACTCGCGCGGTTCGAACGGCTTGGGCAGATAGTCATCGGCGCCGCTCTCGAGCCCGCGGATGCGATCCTCGGTTTCGCTCATCGCCGTCAGCAGCAGGATCGGCACTGGATTGTCGCGGCGCAGGTCGCGCGTCAAATCGAGGCCGCTCTCGCCCGGCATCATGATGTCGCAGACGATCAGATCGAACGCCATGTTGCGCAGCTTCGCCCTGGCGTCGGCCGCGTCGGCCGCCAGCGTGATGCGATAGCCGTTCTCGGCGAGGAACTTGCCGAGCAACTGGCGCAGCCGGTTGTCGTCGTCGACCACCAGAAGATGAGGCTGGTCCGGGATCATGCGGCCGATTATAGCGTGGCCGACGGGGCACCGGGATATTGCGCGAGCCATTGGCCGAGCGGCCCGGCGATGCCCGGTCTGGCGGCCGCCACGTCCTCGAGCTCGCCCGGATCGGCCGCGAGGTCGTAGAGCGCAAGCCGCCCGTCCGCCCATCGCACCGCCTTGTACTGTTCGTGCATGACCGCGCGCCAGTCGCCGAGCGCCGCATATTGATGCGAGCGATGTTGCGTCTCGGGAACGCGGCCCGTCAGCATCGGCAACAGCGAGCGGGCCGTGACACTTGTCGGGATCGCGATCCCCGCCGCATCCAGCATCGTCGCGCCGATATCGGCGAGCTCGGCGAAGGAAGGCGAGACGATGCCACGCCGGAAACCCGGTCCGGCGATAACCAGCGGGATGCGCAGCGATCCTTCCTGTGCGACGGCCTTCCCCCATTTGCCGTGGTCGCCCAGCATCTCGCCGTGATCGGACGAAAAAACAACGATCGTCCGGTCGAGCTCGCCGCGCGTCGCGACCGCGTTGATGATGCGGCCGATCCATTGATCGATCCCGTCCATCATCGCGGCATAAGCGCGGCGCACGGCCTGATGATCGCTCGGATCGGCGGGGTCGGGTGCAATCGGCTCGGGAAAGCGCGTGTTGGCGTAGCGCTGCAAAAGTTCGCCGGGCGGATCGAACGGTTCGTGCGGGCCCGGAAAATTGACCCAGAGGCACCAGGGCTTGGTGCGCGGCAGCCCCTCGATCAGGCCGAGCGCATTGCGCCCGCAGAAATCGTCGGTATAGAGGGTGCGCGGCAGACGATGCGCCACCGCGGACACTTTGCGTTCCTGAGTGCGCAGCATGTCGCGCGCGGCGATATCGCCGAGATAGGCGTCGATTGCGCGGTTCTCGCGAAGGAACTGAACATAGTGATCGGGCCGGTTCTCGATCGCCATCACCGCGGCGTCGCGCTTGCCGGCATGTTCGCGGATCTGCGTGAAACCGAGCGCGGTCAGCCAGTCGCCGCCATCGCCGCGCATGTAAGCGCCCTTGCGCAGATCGTTCTTGCCGCAGGTCGCAACGACATAGCCGGCATCCCGGAGCCGCTGGAAAACCGTCTTGGTGTCGCGCGCGAGATCGTCATGGCCGCCCGCCACGCCGGCGGCCGGATAGGCAGCGCCGGTGGCAAGACAGGCGCGTGCCGGCGCGCAGAGCGGGGAATTGGTGCGCGCGTTCGGAAAGCGCATGCCGAAGGACGCCAGCCGGTCGATGTTCGGCGTCTGCACCGGAATATTGCTGCCGGCGCAGCCGATCCAGTCGCCGCGCCACTGGTCGGGAAAGAGAAAGAGGAGGTTGGGCCGGTCGGTCACGGGCGAATTCGGTCAGCGATCCGGCGGCCGGTCGATGATGTCGCCTGCATTGGACCGATCCGGGGCCGGCGTCGGGCGCCCGGCGCCGGGCCGTTCGCGCGGCAAGGTGACGATTTCGATGCCACTCGGGCCGCGCGGATCGTTAAAGCCACCGCTGCTGCCTTTGTTGCCGCGCTGCCGATCGAACCAGCGCAGCGCCGTCAGCAGGATGCCGGCCGCGATGCCGATCACCGCGGCGATCGCCAGCACGATGAATCCGACCGCGAGAATCCCGATCGCAATCGCCACGGCGGCAACGATCGCGCACCAGACCATGATCCGCCGGCGCAGGTTGCGCTTGCAGTCATGGGCCGGCTGCTCGCCCGGCGGAATGATCTCAACGTGCATCGGTTTCTCCCGTCTGCAGGAATGTCATGCGATCGCCTTCCAGCGCCAGAGCGGTCAACCGGTCGCTGTAATAGGCGCCGGTATCGATGCCGATGCGGTTCGCGCGGGTCTGCGGTTCGTCGCTGATGGTATGACCGTGCACCACGACCGCACCATAATCCATGTCGGAAAACAGGAACTCGCCGCGAATCCAGATCAGGTCGTCGCGATCCTGGTCGTCGAGCGCGCGATCGGGCCGGACGCCGGCATGGACGAAGAAGTAATCGCCCTCCCGATGGGTCAGTTTCAGCCGCTCGAGAAAGCGGCGCTGTGGCGCCGGCAGCGCTTCGCGCAGCGCGCGCGACAAGGCGTCCCAGCGATCGGCCCGGAAGAAGCAACCATCCATCATGTCTATCTGGTAACTGGCCAACGTTTGTGCACCGCCATTCAGCATCCAGTCCGGGCCGGTTTCCGGATCTTCGAGAAAGCGCAGCATCAGGTCTTCGTGGTTGCCGAGCAGCGCGACGGTCTCGAAGCCGGCGGGCGGCGCCATGACGCGCTCGATCACGCCCTTCGGATCCGCACCGCGATCGACATAATCGCCGAGCCAGACCAGTACGCGGCGCTGCGCGTCGCGTGTCGCCGCGTCGGCTTCGATCCGCGCATGAAGCGCATCGAGAAGGTCGGCGCGGCCGTGAATGTCGCCGATCGCATAGACGACGCTGCCGGAAGGCGCGCGGGCTTTCGGCCGACGGCTCTTGAACACGCGATTTTTTGGCGCGCGCGGGCGAGAGGCGCGTTTGCGGGCCGGGGCGGGCGCGACCATGGCGTCCTCCCTCCGATCAGCCGCGGGATCCGCCCGCGAGCGCTTTCAGCCGTTCGTTCTCGTCGATCAGCCCGGTCAGCACTTTGCGAAACCCATCGACCGCATCGGCTCCGGCACCGCGATAGGCCGTGGCGAAGCGGCGGCGTTGGCCTTCGGTCAGTCGCCGCTCGAGCGCGGCGCCTTTCGGCGTCAGTTCGAGCAGCCGCTGGCGCGCATCGCGCGTGCCGGCCTTCTGCTGGATGAAACCGACGCGGATCAGCTTGCCGAGCACGCGCGAAAGGCTCTGCTTGGTGATCTTGAGGATATCGAGCAGCGCCGAGACCGGCATGCCGGGATTGCGCCCGACGAAATAGATCACACGGTGATGCGCGCGGCCGAGGCCGAGCTCGGCGAGGATCTTGTCGGGTTCCGCGGTGAAGTCGCGATAGGCATAGAACAAAAGCTCGATGCCCTGGCGCAGCTCCTCTTCGCGCAGGAACAGCGGATTGGCGACGGGGCGCGGATCGTTCATGGCGACCGATTATGGCAGCAATGTTGACGCATTGGCAAGAATTTGCTACCCGAGAGGCGTCGAAGGCAAGAACCGTGCCGGCGACCATGCCTGCCTTGCGGCGCCCGGTGGCCGCCCGGTGGGTCTCAGAACCGTCCGGGATCTCGGCAGCAGAGCGATGAGCATCATCCCTTTCGACGACCGCGACGGCAGCATCTGGTTCGACGGCGGCCTCCTACCCTGGCGCGATGCCAAGCTGCATGTCCTCAGCCATGCGCTGCACTATGCCTCCTGCGTGTTCGAGGGTGAGCGCGCCTATAACGGTCGAATCTTCAAGATCCACGACCATAGCGAACGGTTGATCCGCTCCGGCGAGATTCTCGGCTTCAAGGTTCCTTACAGCGCGGACGAACTCGACGCCGCGAAAGTCGAAACGCTGAAGGCGAACGGGCTGCAGGAAGCCTATGTGCGCGCAGTTGCGTGGCGCGGTTCGGAAATGATGGGCGTCGCCGCGCAGGCGACCCGGATTCATGTCGCGGTCGCCACCTGGCAATGGCCGTCCTATTTCTCGCCCGAGCTGCGCGAGAAAGGCATCCGCCTCAACATCGCGAAATGGCGCCGTCCGGCACCCGACACGGCGCCGACGGCATCGAAGGCCGCGGGCCTCTACATGATCTGCACGATCTCGAAGCACGAGGCCGAGAACGACGGCTATCAGGACGCGATGATGCTCGACTATCGCGGCCAGATCGCCGAAGCGACCGGCGCCAATATTTTCCTGGTGCAGAACGGCAAGATCCATACGCCGACGCCGGATTGCTTCCTCAACGGCCTGACGCGCCAGACGGTGATCGCGCTGGCACGCGCGCGCGGCTATGAGGTGATCGAGCGCGCGATCATGCCGGAAGAACTGGCCAAGACCGACGAGGTGTTCCTGACCGGCACCGCCGCCGAGGTGACACCGGTCGGCGAAATCGGGCCGTACAAATTCAAGGTCGGCGAAGTGACGCGCGCGATGATGGACGATTACTCCGCGACCGTGCGCGGCGCGCCGAACGCGAAACCGGGCACGAAGGCGGGCGCGGCCGCGTAAGGTTGCGCCTCGCGTCGGTTCAGTTTCGCCGGGCCAGTGCCATCGCGGCGCCGAGCCCGATCAGGATCGTTCCCGAGATCCAGTTCTGAATCTTCATCCAGATCGGGCGGCTTTGCAGCAGCCCGGCGATGCGTGCCGACAGAATGGCGATCGCCACATCGCAGGGCAATGCGGTCGCCGTCACGATCAGGCCGAGGATCAGCGTCTGCAGCGCGATCGGGCCGGCGGCCGGATCGACGAATTGCGGCAGGAACGCCAGAAAGAACAGGGCGACCTTCGGGTTCAGCATTTCGACCAGCACACTCTCGCGGAAGATGCGACCGAGTGGTCGCGGCGCCGCCGGTTTGATCGGCGTCGCGGCGCTGCCGTCGCGGAAGCACTGGATGCCGAGCCACACGAGATAGGCAGCTCCAACATATTTGAGGATCGTGAAGGCCATCGCCGAATGATGGAAGAGTGCGGCGAGACCCAAAGCAGCGCCGGCGACATGCACCAGCCCGCCGGCTGCGAGACCGAGTGCTGCCACCAATCCCGCGCGATGCCCCTGCGACACGCTGCGCGCCAATAGATAGAGATTGGACGGGCCGGGCGAGGCGCTCAGCACGAACGCGGCGGCGGTGAAAACGATCAGCGTTTCGAGCGACGGCATTGCGTTGTCTCCGTCAGAGCGGCGGTCGGCGATCGCCCGACGCGTACCAGGCGCCGGCCTGTGTTTCATAAGCCCGCGCCGCGCGGAACACGCTGACATCGTCATAAGTGCGGCCGACGATCGAGAGACCGGTCGGCACGCCGTTGCTGGCGAGGCCCGAGGGCATGCTCATTACCGGGCAGCGCGAGAGAATGTTGAACACGGCGGTCGTCAGCCAGTGCAGCAGCGATTCCTGCGGCTTGTTGTCGATGATCGGCTTGCGATCGACATAGCTTTCGCCGGCGACGACCGCCGGCAGCGGCAGGGTCGGGCAGAGCAGGATCCGGTATTTCTGCATCAGTTTGCCGAGCGAGAGATACATCTCGCCCTCATATTCGAGCCCGGCGAGGAAATCCTCCTTCTTCATCCGGTTGGCGCGCTCGCCGAAATGAACCGCATAGTCGGTCATCTCGTCGCGATGCTCGGCAATCACGCGCGCGACCCAGGTGCCGAAGATCGCGCCAAAATGCGCCCAGCCGGCGGCGGCGATCTTCTCGCGGTCCCAGCCGAGTTCGACCTCCTCGACGATCGCGCCGGCTTCGCGGAACGCATCGGCGGCGGCCCTTGTGTTGCGGATCACATCGGGTTCGACGTCGTAACATCCATAGTCGACGGTCAGACCGATCTTCCAGCCCTTGATGTCGCCGAGCGTCGCCGGAATGCGCAGTTTGGGACGAAGCGACACGAGGTCGATCGGATGCGGACCGGCGACGACATTCTGGAACAGCGCGATGTCGGCCACCGTCCGCGCCAGCGGACCAAAGTGACAATACTGGTCGAGATTAAACGGCGGGCCTTCGGGATTGCGGCCGAAAGGCGGTTTGTACCCGCACACGCCGCTCATCGAGGCCGGGATGCGGATCGAGCCGCCGATGTCGGAACCGGTTGCCAGGGTCGTCGTGCCCGAAGCGAGCGAGGCGCCGGCGCCGCCCGAGGAACCGCCGCAGGAATAATCGAGATTCCACGGCGTGCGCGTGATGCCCCACAACTTCGAATGCGCGAACGGCGCGCAGGAAAATTCCGGTGCGGCCGAGCGCGCATGCACGATGGCGCCGGCCTTCAGCAGGCGATCGACGCAGGGATGCGTCACCTGATCGATGTTGTCCTTGTAGATCAGCGAACCGAACGTGGTGCGCCAGCCCTTGATCGCCGATTCGTCCTTGACTGCGAGTGCCAGGCCTTCGAGCGGCCGGATCCGCCCGTCGGTTTTCATGTAACGCGCTTCGGCCTTGCGCGCTTCGCCAAGCGCATAATCGTAATGCTTCATCGGCAGCGCGTTGACCTTCGTCTCGACCTGTTCGGCGCGCGCGATCAGCGCCTGCAGCAGTTCGACCGGAGACAGCGTCCGTTTACGGAATCGCTGCAACGCTTCGCTGCCGCTCAGATAGCAGAGGTCGAGATCGGTCATGTCGGGCTCCCGGCTGGACGTGAGGGCGCGGATTGTGCCCGGCCGCAGGATCAGTCGGCAACCCAGCGCTTTTTCGCTCGGTCGTCGCTATCCCGGGCATCGACCCATCTGGGTCCGGCGCCGGTTTCTTCGAGTTTCCAGAACGGCGCCTCGGTCTTGAGCCAGTCGATCAGGAAGCGGCAGGCGTCGAAGGCGGCATCGCGATGCGGCGAGGCGCAGGCGACCAGCACGATGTTGTCGCCCGGCTCGAGCCGTCCGTAGCGATGCACGATCAGCGATGCCTCGAGCGGCCAGCGGCGCTGCGCCTCGGCTTCGATCTCGGCGAGTTTCTTCTCGGTCATGCCGGGATAATGTTCGAGCGTCATCGCGCCGATTTTCTCGCGATCCGCCATGTCGCGCACCAGGCCGACGAACAGCGCAAGCCCGCCGATCGCGCGATTGCCTGCGGTGAGGCGCGCGATTTCGGCCCCGACGTCGAAATCTTCCTGCTGCACGCGGATCATGGGCGCAAGCCTAGCCGCCCGTCACCGGCGGGAACAGGGCAACCTCGTCGCCTTGTTTAACGGGATGTTCGGCACCGACATACTCGTGGTTGACCGCGACGCGGATCGATTTGCGGTCGGCCAGCGCCGCCCGATAGCCGGGCCCGAGCGTGTCGAGCCAGGCGAGCAACTGTTCGACGGTTGCGACATGCGCCGGCAGCGCGCGCTCCTCGCCGCCGCAGCCGATTTTCTGACGCAGCCAGGCGAAATACATCAGCTTCATCGGCTCACCTCGTTGAACGGCAGGAAATCGACCGGCATGCCGGGCGCAAGCTCCGTCATATCCTCGGGCAGTTCAACAAGCCCGTCCGCGTCGACCAGCGAGCGCAGGATGCCAGCACCGGGATGCGCGAACTTCTGCGCCATCAACCCGCCGCTGCCATCGGCCACCAGCCGCGCCGGCACCCATTCCCGCCGCGCCGGCTTCTTGCGATGCGCGAAATCGGCGCGTACGCGGAACATATGCGGTTCCACACGGCTGGCTCCCATCAATTTGAGCAGCATCGGCCGCATCAGCCGCAGGAAGGTGACGCCGACCGCAACCGGATTGCCCGGCAGTCCGAAAAACGGCCGGCTCGCATCGCCGCTGCGGATCTGTCCGAGCGCCACCGGCCGGCCCGGTTTGATCGCGAGCCGCCAGAGATGGATGCGGCCATGGGCGGCGACGGCCGCCTTCACGTGATCCTCGTCGCCGACCGAGACGCCGCCCGACGTGACGATCGCATCGTGATCGCCCGCGGCATCGACCAGGGCGGCGGTCACCGCCTCGCGGCGATCGGGAAGAATGCCGAGATCGCTGACAACGAGGCCGAGCTGCGTCAGCAGTGCCGCGAGCGTATAGCGGTTGGAATCGTAGATACGGCCCGGCTCGAGCGATCGGCCCGGTTCGGCGATCTCGTCGCCGGTCGAAAACAGCGCGACACGCAGTTTCGTGCGCACTGCCAGGTCGGTTGCGCCGAGCGACGCGGCGAGGCCGATATCCTGCGGCCGCAACCGCGTGCCCGCCGCGAGTGCGACGGTGCCCTTCGCAAGATCTTCGCCGGCGCGGCGGCGATTGGCGCCACGCGCAATGCCGGGGCCGATCGTGACGACGCCATTCTGTTCGACGCAATCCTCCTGCATCAGAACGGTATCCGGCGCGCCCTCTTTGTCGTTTTCTCCTGCCGGCATCGGCGCGCCGGTGAAGATGCGGATCGCCTCGCCGCGCCGCGCCGGGCGGTCGAGCGGATGGCCCGCCGCCGCGCGACCGCCAACTGGCAACCGGGTTTCGTTGCACGGATCGAGATCGTCGAAATAGACCGCATAGCCATCGACCGCGGAGTTATCCGCCGCCGGCACATCGATCTCGGCGGTCACATCCGCGGCAAGAATGCGGTCGAGCGACTGCGCGAGTGGCGCGTGCTCGACGCCCGCGAGCACGGGCAGACGCGGCAGCAGGATGGCGAGCGCCTCGTCGAGCCGCATCGGCCGGTCGTCGCCGGCGAAACAATCGTCCGAGAGCCGGGTCACCGCGGTCAGGCCCTTCGGCGCGCGGCTGCGTCTCCCGCAAGGCCGCAATGCGCGACGATGAAGGCGGCGACGGCATCCGCGTCGTCGATCGGCAGCAACGGCAGCGTACAGCCCGGTGGCGGCTCATCGCAGGCGACCGCGACGATCTGGCGATCGTCCGGGAACAAAGGCGACTTGCCGTTCGCCTTGCGCCACACTTCGATCTTCTGGTGCGGCGCGCTCTTGAATCCTTCGATCAGCACCAGATCGACCGGCGTCATGCGCGCGAGCAGCTCCGGCAGTGGCGGTTCCGTCTCGCCGCGCAATTCGTGGATCATCGCCCAGCGCTCCGGCGAGATAATGAGCACCTCGGTCGCGCCGGCGCCGCGATGACGATACGAATCCTTGCCTGGCCGGTCGAGGTCGAAGCCATGACCGGCATGCTTGACGGTCGAAACGCGCAAGCCTCGCTCGATCAGTATCGGCACCAGCGCCGCCAGCAGCGTGGTCTTGCCGCTGCCGCTCCAGCCGGCAATGCCGAACAGCTTCATCGCGGCGCGCTTTGGCTGCCGTTGCCCATATGGCGCAGGCCGAACCGCAGATAGTTGTAGCCGGTGGCGATCGTGAGCGCGGCGGCGATCCAGAGACCGATCTCGCCCAGCGTATGAATGCTGAGCGGGCCGGCCGTGCCCAGGATCAGAAGACCGAGCGCCACCATCTGCACGGTCGTCTTCCATTTCGCGAGCTTGCTGACCGGCACGCTGACCTGTAGCCCGGCGAGAAATTCGCGCAGGCCCGAGACCAGTACTTCGCGACAGAGAATGATCAGCGCCGGCAATATGAGCCAGCCCACGATGCGGTCAACGGCCACAAGCGCAAGGATCACTGATGCGACCAGCAGTTTGTCGGCGATCGGATCGAGGAACCGACCGAGCGCGCTTTCCTGCGCGCGCTGGCGCGCCAGCATGCCGTCGAAATAGTCGGTCACGCAGGCTGCGATGTAAATCAGCAACGCCAGCCACTGCCAGAACGCACCCGGCAGGAACATCA
>JAWXBK010000117.1:0-16845 GCA_034439975.1 Rhodospirillaceae bacterium
CGAGCTTGGCCCGATGGCGGCGCGGCGCGAACGCGATCGCTACGAAGCGTTGCTGAAGAAGGCCGTGGCCGAGGGTGCGCAGGTCGCCGCCGGCGGCGATCGGCCCTCGCAGTTCAACAAAGGCTGGTTCGTCAATCCGACCGTTCTCGTCGGCGTCACACCGGATATGACCATCCTGCAGCAGGAGAGCTTCGGGCCGGTCGCGCCGATCTGTATGGTCGACAGTTTCGACCAGGCAATCGAATACGCGAACAAGTCGATCTACGGGCTCGGCTCGACGATCTTCACGACCGATCTCAACGAGGCGATGCGCGCCGTCGACGAACTCGAACACGGCATGGTCTGGGTCAATTCGCCGTTGCTCGACAACGACGCCGGGCCGTTCGGCGGGCGCAAGATGTCAGGCATGGGCCGCCAGCTTGGCTCGGAAGGGCTCGACAGTTTTCGTCACACCAAATTCGTGATGATCGACCCCGGCTGCCATTCGCAGGATTTCTGGTGGTTCCCCTATGCGGAGAAGGAGGCCTTCAAGGGGGAACGCTGATCGGTCGAAACCAAAAAGCTCGTCATGCCCGGGCTTGACCCGGGCATCCACCAGGCCGCCGTACCCAACGTCGTCAGATAAGCGGAGGCAAATCGAACTGTGGATCGCCGGGTCAAGCCCGGCGATGACGAACGAAGCTGTTGCTGCGGGGTATTCACCACAGAGACAGAGGACGATGAGGACCGAATCCTCTCGATGTTCTCGGTGTCTCGGTGGTTTGCATTCTTCCCTCGCTCCCGTCTTCGGGGGAGATGGTAGGGTGAGGGGGCTTAACGACCGCTATCGCGCCGAATCGATCGTATCGGAGAGCACGCCGTGCGCGCGGTGTAGCGCAAAGGCCTGAGAGAGGTCGAACGATGCAACGGCAGCCATCGCGCTTTCGACCCCCTGCGCGAGCGTTTCGTTTCGTGTCGCGGCAGCGAAGAACGCGTAAACACCTGTGGTCAGTCGCTCAATCCGGCAACCGTCAGCGTTCGCCCAAACCAGCAATCGGCAGCCGCCGTCGCTCAGATCGACCGCCGGCACATCGGGTTCCTGATTGGCATGCCAGATGCGATCGATCGGATAGTTCGAGGTCAGCAAACGCATGTTCGATGCCAGCGCGAGAACCAGTTCCTGTTGCGCGTCCGTTGGTAGCGCGCCGAGCGCCGCGAGATCGAGCGCCGGCTGCAGCGCTGCGTAGGTGACCTCTATGCGCAGCCATTCGAGCCGCGCGACGTCGGCGAGATAGGGCACGCCCCGCGCCGGCTCGAAATTCGCCAGGAAATCGGGGAACAGCGCGCCATAAGCCGAGAGGCAGGGTTCGGCGGGCGGGTGGTTCGCGATGAACCGCTTCGCCGTGGCATCGAAGAATTCCTTGCCGACCAGCTGGAACGTGACCGGGAAATTATCGGCGAGCGCGGCGGCGAGGCTGATTCGGCTGTGGTTGCGATAAATATGCAGCCGTTCGACGGCCTCGATGCCATCGGTCTGAACGAACGGCGCGATCGATTCCAGATCGCCGTCCAGCAGCGCCGCCGTAAAGCGGGTTTGCAGATCACGCAGCGTTGGCTTCATCGGGCTTTTCCGGCGCCTGGTTCAGGATCGCCTGCGCCTTCCGTGATTCAGAAATCAATGTCTCGAGTGGCGGTATCTCGGCATCCCATTCGATCAGGGTCGGGATCGGTCCGAGCCGTGCGATCGTCGTGCGGTACAGCGACCAGACTTCATCGGAAACGGTCGATGCGTGATCGTCGATCCGCAACTCGATCCCACGGATCGTCCGCAGGCTGTGTCCGGCCAAGTGAATTTCACCGATCCGGTCACCCGGCATGGCCGCGATATACACCGCCTCGTCGATACCGTGATTGCGCGCGCTCACATAGACATTGTTGAGATCGAGTAACAGACTGCAGCCGCTGCGGCGCGCGGCCTCCACAATGAAATCGGCCTCGCTCATGTCGGAATGCGCGAACTGCAGATAAGTCGAGGGGTTTTCGATCAGGATCGCGCGTCCAAGCGCATTCTGCGCACGGTCGATGTTGACGACGAGTGCACCCAGCGCCTCTTCGGTATAGGGGAGCGGCAACAGATCGTTCAAATAGGCGCCATCGGCGATGCTCCACGATACATGCTCGGAGACGAGGCCCGGTTCGATCCGATCGACCAAAGTCTTGAGCCGCGCGAGATGCGTGTCGTCGATCGGTTCGGCGCTGCCAAGCGAGAGGCCGACGCCGTGCAGGCTGATGGGATAATCGCGACGCAGATCAGTCAGCAGGTCGAGCGGCGGGCCGCCGCGCATGAAATTTTCGCTATGCACCTCGAGCCAGGACACCGGCGGACGGGTTTCGGCCATCGCGCGATGATGCGGAAAACGAAGTCCGATGCCGGCGTGGGCCGGAATCGCGCCCGCCTTCTGTTGCATCTCGGTCATCGGCTCAGGATGTCACGACGACGCGGTCATGCTTTCGGTTCGAGGCTGCCGCCGGCGATCTTCTCGCAGGTGCCGGCCGGCACATAAATCCATGCGTCGCCCTGATTGTCGGCGGTCGACGTGCCGGCGCAGGAACTGGTCGCGGTCTGGCAGTCGTTCTTGCCCGCGGCCGCGATGCCGAAACATTTCTCGTTGTCTGCCGCCTGTACCGTCGATGCGACCGGTGAGAGGGCCAACGCGGCGGTGATGGCGGTTGCAATCATCAACTGGGCTTTCATTGGGATGCTCCGTGATGGTTCGGCGGCGCGCCGGCGGATACCATTATCCTAAAGGAAATAAGGTCTCGCGTCGCCGTTTCACAGGCCTTTCTGGGCCGCTCATCGATAGGTGATTCCGTGGTGATCGGCGCCGGCCGGTTCACTCATCGGTGATCAGCTCGACATGTCGGTCGGGAACTCGACGCGCCCGATCATCTCCGTCGTAACCCAACGCTCGAGCAATTCGGCCGCACGGAAAGCCGCCTGGTCGGCGCCGACATAATCGGCCAGCCGCTCGCAGATATCGGCAAAGGTCTCGCCAGCCGCAACCGCATCGAGCGCATCCGCCTCGTCGGGTTCGATCGCGCGCAGCTTCACATCGAGGCCGATGCGCCAGACCAGATGCGGCGTCTCGGGTGCGATGGTTGCCGGTTTGGCGCCCACCTCTTCGCCCTTGGCGAGGCGGTTCCAGATCGCGAACAGATCGGGCGACACGGACAGAATCTGCACCGATGGATGCAGCGTCAGGATCAGGCCCGGCCATCCTGTCGGCGGAATGGCCGCAAGCTCGGCTCGTACGACAAGCGGCCGATCGGCCGCGTCGAACGCCATCGTCTGCGCCCATTCGAGCCGTACGATTTGCGCCAGCGCGTTGTCTGCGCGCCAGGGATCGGCCGATTCGAGGAAATCCGCGAGACCGATCCCGATCCAGCGCACAGAGAAATAGGTCGACGGATGCGCCGCGAGATAGCCATGCGCGATCCGGTCGAATTCACGGTCGCCGATCAGCAAGCGCAGCTTCGCGAATTCTTCACGCAGGATTCCGACCAGTCGCGCCGTATAGGCGTTGCGATAGATGCGGAGCAGCGTGTCGATCCCGGCATGGGGTCCGCCCGCCACCTTCGTACGAATGTCGTTGGGCCGGTCGCGCAGGAAGTCGGCGAAGTTCCGCTGCAGCCGGGCGAGTGAGGTCATGCTGCCGCCCCTTGTTCGCGCTGCACCGTGCCGGCGATCTGCCGCGCCCGATCGAGTTCGGCCAGCAATTCGGGCAGAGGCGGGATGTGGTCGTCGCGCTCGATCATTGTCGAGACGGGCCCGAACCGGCGTACGGCTCTGGCATAAAGATCCCAGACCGGTTCGACCACCGGATGATCGTGCGTATCGATGATATGCGTGCCGCAATCGTCATGCCCGGCGAGATGGAACTGCTGCACGCGGTCCACCGGGATGCTGTCGATGTAGATCGTCGGGTCGAAACCGTTGTTGAATCCGCTGACATGGATGTTGTTGATGTCGAGCAGAATCAGGCAATCGGCGCGGCGCGCGATCTCGGTAAGGAACTCCCATTCCGGTACCGCGGATTCGGCAAACGAGACGTAGGTCGACACATTCTCGATGAGGATGCGTCGGCCGAGCCTCTCCTGCACATGGTCGATGCGGCGGACGATATGGTCGAGCGCTTCTTCGGTGTAGGGCAACGGCAGCAGATCGTGAATGTTGATCCCGGCGACGCCGGTCCAGCAGAGGTGATCTGAGATCCAGGCCGGCTCGACTCTCGCCGCGAGGTCCGCCAGCCGATCGAGGTAGGTTTCGTCGAGCGGATCGGTCGAACCGATCGACAGGGATACGCCGTGCATGACGACGGGATAATGCGCGCGGATCCGATCGAGCCAGTGCAACGGCCGTCCGCCCGGCACCATGTAGTTTTCCGACAGAATCTCGAGCCAGTCGATCTCGCTTGGCCGGTCGCGATCGATCGCGGCGTAGTGTTCGGTGCGAAGGCCGATCCCGAATCCGAGCGTCGGGAGGCCGGGGCCGTCGGTCGGGGCGGTCGCTGGGGCAGTCTGGTCCGTCATGGGATGCGATCGATCTCTACTGCTTTGGTTTGCCGGGCTAATCATCGTGAGGAATTCCCCCTGCCGCAAAATCCGCGGGGACGGCTTGCGCCGGGCACCGTTTCCGGAAGCTTGCCTCGGTCCGGCAGGGCACGGTCCGGCTGGGGGCACGGCACATGGGTCGGGCAGGGCACATGTTCGGGTCGCCGGCAATGAACCGGCATGACCGGCTCTGTAGATGTTCGAAGGCAACCGCCTGAAAGTTACGCCGCCAGAAAGAAGTGGCGAGCCATTTCGGGCGGTTCGCGCGATAATGGCCCTGCTGTCGGCAGGGAGGTGCAGGACATGGATGACGAGCAGACAGATCGGATCGTACCCGGCCGGCGCGTGATCCGTCGCGGCGATCGAAACTACATCGATTACGATCTGGAAGGCCCGCCCCAACCCGAAATGGAATGGCTGCCGATCAGCTACGATCCGGCGACCAATCAGGGCTGTTATCTGATGCGCATGGCGCCCGGTGCGGTGACGATCCCGCACCATCATCCCGGCATGGAAGAGTTCCTGATTATCGAGGGCGAACTAACCGATTCCGACGGCACGGTTTTCCGCGCCGGCGATTTCATCAGTTACGACGGCGGTACCTGGCATAACTCCTGGACCGGGCCGGGCTGCGTCATTGTCGTCTTCGAATGGCAGCGACCCGGCGCCCCCGCCAGGGTCGCCACGGCCAACCAGTAAGACCGCCTCGCGCGGCAGCCGGGCCCCGAGGCGGCTGAGGCGCACGGCCCGGACAGCCCCGCGGCGGCCAACCGCCCGGAAAATCGGTTGATTTCCCTTAGCCGAGGCGGTACACGCCCGGGTCTCCCGGTCCTGTCGAGGCCCGGCAACCCGTCGCCTCGGCCGATCCGGCGGGCCATAAACCGTATCCACGTCGCACGATCCCACGAGAAACATGGACCATCTCGAGCAGCTCGAATCGCAGAGCGTCTACATCTTCCGCGAGGCTTTCGCCCGGATCGACCGGCTTGCGATGCTCTGGTCGCTGGGCAAGGATTCGAACGTGATGATCTGGCTGGCGCGCAAGGCTTTCTTCGGCCGCGTACCGTTTCCGGTCATGCATATCGATACCCAGAAGAAGTTTCCTGAGATGTATGCCTTCCGCGATCGCTATGTGAAAGAATGGGAACTCAATTTCATCCGCGAGGAATGTCCGCCGGTCGAAGCGACCGACCCGTCGCTGCCGCCCGCGGCCCGTTCGGCGGCGCGCAAGACGCTCGGCCTGCGCGACGCGCTTGCCAAGCATAAATTCAACGGCATCATCGCCGGCATCCGCCGCGACGAAGAGAGCGTGCGCGCCAAGGAGCGTTATTTCAGCCCCCGCGGCGATACGGGCGCGTGGGACTTCCGCGATCAGCCGCCGGAATTTTGGGATCACTTCAACACCAACCTGCCGCCCGGCACGCATCTGCGGGTCCATCCGCTGCTGCATTGGACCGAGCTCGATATCTGGCGCTACATCCAGCGCGAGGATATCCCGGTGGTCGATCTCTATTTCTCGAAGGGCGGGAAGCGGTATCGCTCGCTCGGCGATCAGGACATCACTTCGCCGATCGACAGCGAGGCAAAGACGCTGGCCGAGATCATCGCCGAGCTGGAGGCGACGACCGCGCCCGAGCGCGCCGGCCGCGCGATGGATCGTGAAACCGAAGATGCGTTCGAACGGCTGCGTGCCGCGGGATATATGTAAACGCCATGAATCAGTCTCCCGTCAGCAGCGTGACCCAGTCGCCGGTGGTGCGCGGCATGCGCGAACAGCTCCGGATCGTCATCGTCGGCCATGTCGACCACGGCAAGTCGACCCTGGTCGGCCGCCTGTTCAACGACACGGGCTCGCTGCCCGACGGCAAGCTCGATGCGATCAAGGCGATGTGCGAGCGACGCGGCATGCCGTTCGAATGGGCCTTCCTGATGGATGCGTTCCAGTCCGAGCGCGATCAGGGCATCACGATCGATACCGCGCAGATCTGGTTCAAGACCCAGAAGCGCGACTACGTCATCATCGATGCGCCGGGGCACCGCGAGTTTATCAAGAATATGATCACCGGCGCGTCGAGTGCCGAGGCGGCGGTGATGCTGATCGACGCCGGACACGGCGTGCAGCAGCAGTCGCGCCTGCACGGTTATCTTTTGAACCTGCTCGGCATCCGGCAGATCGCGGTCGTCGTCAACAAGATGGACATGGTCGGCTATTCCGCCGACCGCTTCGCGCAGATCCGCCAGACCTATATCGATTTTCTCGGCAAGGTCGGTGTCGCGCCCGATTATGTGATCCCGGTTTCGGCGCGTGAAGGCGACAATATCGTCAACCGCTCGAACGACATGCCCTGGTACGAAGGGCCGACCGTCGTCGAGGCGCTCGACAGCTTCAAGCCGTCGCCGCGCCCGACCGAGTTGCCGCTCAGAATGCCGGTGCAGGACGTCTACAAGTTCGACGACCGCCGCATTCTCGCCGGCCGGGTCGAAAGCGGCCGCATCAATGTCGGCGACCGGTTGTTGTTCTCGCCGAGCAACAAGACGGCGCGCGTCGCCTCGATCGAAATCTGGAATTCGAAAGCGCCGTTGACCGAAGGTCGCGCCGGACAGTCGGTCGGGATCACGCTCGACGAGCAGATCTTCGTCGAACGCGGCGAGATCGCGAGCCGCGAGCAGGATGCGCCGATCGAGACCAACGTTTTCCGCGGCCGTTTGTTCTGGCTCGGCCGCGACCCGCTCCAGATCGGCGCGAACTATCATCTGAAACTCAACACGCGCGAAGTGCCGGTGACGGTGCAGGCGATCGAGCGCATCTACGATACCGACGATCTCTCGCAGCAGGAATCGAACGAGGTGCCGCGCCACGGCATCGCCGATATCGTCCTGCGCAGCCGCGCGATGCTCGCGGTCGACGAGGGGCGCAATCTTCAGCGCACCGGCCGGTTCGCGCTCTCCGACGGAGTCAATATTCTCGCTGGCGGCCTGATCGACATGGACGGCTATCCCGACCAGCGCGACACGATGACGGTGCGGTCGAGCAATATCTTCCGCGTCGAGCATCGGATCGAGGCACCGGCGCGGGCGATGCGCAACGGCCATCGCGGCGGCGTGCTGTGGCTGACGGGTCTGTCGGGTGCAGGCAAATCCACCATCGCGATGGGGCTGGAACAGGAAATGTTCCGACGCGGCTATCACGCTTACGTGCTCGATGGCGATAACGTGCGGTACGGGCTCAACGCAAATCTCGGCTTTTCGCCGGATGATCGCGCGGAAAACATCAGGCGCGTGGGCGAAGTTGCCGCTCTGTTCGCCGATGCGGGCATGATCGTGGTGACGGCATTTATCTCGCCCTATCGCGCCGACCGGCAGCGCGCGCGCGACGCCGCGAAGGGCAATTTCCACGAAATCTATATCGAGGCCGACGTTGCGACCTGCGAACAGCGCGATCCGAAGGGGCTCTATAAAAAGGCGCGCAGCGGCGAGATTCTGGAGTTCACGGGAATCTCTGCGCCTTACGAAGAGCCCGAAGCAGCCGAGCTCGTCGTCGATACGCGCGCACTTTCCGTCGAGCAAAGTCTCGATCACATTCTCGAATATATCGATCGCCATTTCTCCATTGCACCGAAGCGGAATAGTGGCTGATTTCCGGTATTTCCGTCACATTGCTGTAATGCAGTTTTAGGCAGGAAAATCGGCTTGCATCGATCTAGTCGGGTCGCTACGGTCGATCACGAAACGGCCGCGCAAGACGGTCGATATTGTGGTCTAGGGGCGCTCCGGTTCGCCGGGGCATGCCGGGAGGACAGTTCAAGCCGAAATGTCGTGCAGGATCGCTCGCGGAGCAGGCGGGGCGCTTCGTACGACATTTTTGTGCAACGGCAATGCCGCGGGAATAACGAAGACGCGATTGATTTGGGGGCCCGATGCCAATCTCGTACGAACGGATCAAAGCGGGAATCGACGAGTGGTCTGCGCGGGCGTTCGTGCCGCGCGAAATTCTGATCCGGGCTAACGGTCGCGTCAGCTACCTCACTGTCTCCAGCAGACTTCAGAAATTTGTCACAGGCGTCGGCATCGTGCTTGGCGTATGGCTGGTCGCGAGCTCGACGAGCCTGTTGATCAGCACCTATTTTCTGCAGAAGAAAGACAGCGAGGTCGAAATCGCCCGTCTTGCCTATGAAGGTCTGCTGGAAGACGTGGCGCGGTCCTATGACCAGTTTCACGTTCTGACGGGCGATCTGGACGATGATGCCAGGGGGCTGCTCGGTCTCTCGGCCGGTTTCGCGAACGAGAACGGTACCTCCGTCCATCCCGATCCCGACGCGATGCGCCGGAAGCTGGCGCTGTTCCGCTCCGATCTGCGGATGATCGCCTCCTATAACGGCACGTTGCGCAACCAGATCGCGGCTCTCGAAGAAGAGCTCGAGGCTTCCCGCGATGCCGGCGACGATCTCGCGGAAGCCAATGCCGACCTCGAGGGCGATCTCGCAGAGTTTGAAGTCAGGCTGGCAAGCGCGATCGGTCAGAACGGTCTGCTCCAGCGCGAGATTGCCGGGCTTCAGGACGAACTGGCCGTCGCCGAAATGGCGCGCGATTCGAACGCGCTGACCGCCGAGAACTTGAATCGCCGCATCGAGCTTCTGGAACAGGATGTCGCCGGCGCCGTCGATGGCAATGTCGATCGCGACGAGCGGATCGCTCTGATGCAGCAGGTGATCGCCTCGGTCGTCGACGAGCGCAACGATCTCGCTTCGATCAAATCGGAGCTCGGGCGCCAGCTGGGCGAGCTGCAGCAGCGGCTGGCCGCGGTGCAGTCTTCGCAGGAGAGCGTCGCGCAACAGTTGGCCGAGCGGACCCTCAGCGGCGTCGAGGAAGTCGAAAAGATCGTCACCATGACCGGGCTCGACGTGGAACGGCTTCTGGAAGTCGCCGGCGAAGAGCTCGACGGCAAGGGCGGCCCCTATATCACCCCGAACGCGGTTCAGGACTCGGAAGCCGACGAACTTGTGCTTGCCAGCGTTGCGGATCTCGACAGCGCGGTCTCGCGCCTCGAACGGCTGCAGCTTGTGATGCGCAGCTTGCCAATCACTGCGCCGCTCGACAATTACTACACCACCAGCGGCTTCGGCCGCCGCACTGATCCGTTCAACGGCACCGTGGCGCTGCATGAGGGGCTCGATCTGGTGAGCAATGTCGGTGCCGAAGTGCTGGCGACGGCGCCCGGCATCGTGATTTTTGCAGGATGGCAGGGGGAGTATGGCCGTCTGGTCGAGATCGACCACGGCCTCGGCATTACCACGCGTTATGCGCATCTCAAGGAAATCTCGGTCGAAGTGGGCGAGGCGGTAGACTATCGCGATGAGATCGGGCTGCTCGGCAGTTCCGGTCGCAGCACGGGTCCGCACGTTCACTACGAGGTGCGTTTTAACGACAGGCCCTTCAACCCGATGAACTTTCTGAAGGCAGGTCGCTATGTTTTCAAAGGGTAGCAACAGCAAGTCGACGAGCCCGTCCTCGCCGTCGACGACATCATCCGTGTCCACGCCTGAACCGCACAAGCCGGTGGTTCCCGTACGCAACGCCGCGCCGTCGATCATCAGCGCCGATCTCAAGATCGTCGGCGATCTGACCAGTGCCGGCGACATCCAGATCGACGGCACCGTCGAGGGCGATATCCAGAGTCGGACCATCACGGTCGGCGAGTCGGCCCATGTAATCGGGTCGATCGTCGCGGATTCGGTCCGCATCTGCGGTTCGGTCAATGGCCAGATCAAGGGCCAGACCGTCACGCTGGACAAGTCGGCCAAGGTGGTTGGCGACATCATGCATCAGAGCCTGGCAATCGAGCCCGGTGCGTTCCTCGAAGGCCATTGCCGGCGCATCGAGTCGGCTGCGTCCTCGGTTGCAGCGCCGTCTTCGTCCACGTCGTCGCTGTCGTCGGGCAGCAGCTCGCTCGGCAGCGGCTCGTCGGGCCTGAGCGAAATCAAATCGACGGTCGCAAACAGCCCGCCGAAGCAGTTCGCCAGCTAGTCATATAAAAGAAAGGCCGGCAGAAGCCGGCCATCGCGCGCGCTCCTGCGCCTGTTCGCCGTCCGGCGGACAGGCGTTTTCATTTCTGGCCTGTCGGCGACTTACTTGCAATCGCCTCGCTGAACGATGCCGGGTCGACATTCCCGCCCGACAGCACGATAGCGACCGTGCGGCCGCGGGTCGGAATGCGGCCGTTCAGGATCGCGGACAGCGCGACGGCACCGCCCGGCTCGACCACCAGCTTCAGCGTGTCGAAGGCGAACGCCATCGCCGCTCGCACTTCGTCGTCGCTCACCGAAACCCCGCTTGTGACGAGCTTTCGGTTGATCGAGAAGGTGAGTTCGCCCGGCGTTGGTGCCAGCAGTGCATCGCAGATCGAGCGGGCATCGTTTGCATTGGCGAGACGCTCGCCCGCCAAAAGCGAGCGACCGGTATCGTCGAAGGCCGCCGGCTCGGCCGCATGGATCGTGCAATCCGGGCAGTCGTGCGACACGGCGATCGAGAGACCCGCCATCAGCCCGCCGCCGCCGCAGGGCGTGATCAGCGCGTCAGGTTCCGTACCCAGCGCACGTGCCTGCGCGACGATCTCGCGCCCGGCCGTGCCCTGGCCCGCGATGATGTCGGGATCGTCATAGGGCGGCACGATGACGGCGCGCCGCTCGTCGGCGATGCGGGCGGCGAGCTCTTCGCGGCTCTCGCGATAGCGGTCATAGGTGATGATCTCGGCACCATAGCCGCGCGTGTTCGCGATCTTGATCGCGGGCGCATCGCTCGGCATGACGATCGCGGCCTTGATGCCGAGCAGGGCGGCTGCCGCAGCCACGCCCTGTGCGTGATTGCCCGAGGAATAAGCGACGACCGCATCGGGCCGCATGCCTTCATCAACCAGCCGCCGCAATTTGTTGTAGGCGCCGCGGAACTTGAACGATCCCGTCCGCTGCAGCGTTTCGGCCTTGATCAGCATGCGCCCGCCGGTCCGCGCATCGAGTGCGGCCGAGCTGAGCAGCGGCGTCATTGCCGCATGGCCCGCAAGTCGCGCGGCGGCCGCTTCGATATCGGCATAGTCCGGCGCGGCCGGCCCGATGCTGGTCATGTGCTTGCTCCCGAATGCAGCAGATCCGGCAGATGGGAGAGATCGGCGATCTCGGCCGCCGGCGTCCCCGGCAATCGCTCGACCGGATGGCCGGCGCGATTGACCCAGATTGTCCTGAATCCGAAGGCGCTGCCGCCGGCGATATCCCATCCGTTTGAACTGACGAACGCGATATCGCCGGGCGCGACGCCGAGCCGCGTCGTCGCCAGTTTGTAGACCGACGGGTGCGGCTTGAAGATGCCGACCGCATCGACTGAGAGGATATCGTCGAATAGCGCCGCGATGTTGTTGCGTGCGCAGATGGCATCGAGCATCGGCCGTGTGCCGTTCGAGAGGATGAGCAGGGCGATGCCCCGCTCGCGCAGGCGCTGCAGGGCCAGCGGCACCTCGGGATAGACGTCCAGCGCCAGATAGGAATCGAGCAGACGCTGGCGCAATCGGCCGGGCTCGATTGCGAGCGCCGCCAGCGCGACATCGAGCGCATCTGCGGTCACCTGGCTGAAATCGGCGTACTTGCCCATCAGGCTGCGCAACCAAGTGTACTCGAGCTGCTTCCGCCGCCACAGAGCCGTCAGCGATGCCGCCGCTTCGCCGAGCGCCTCGCGGCAGACTTCCGCTGGCGTGCCAATGTCGAAGAGGGTTCCATAGGCGTCGAAGACGCAGGCGGCGGGTTGCGACCGGCCTTCTGCCGGCATTAGCGGCCGAGATCCTGTTCGAGCGTCAGCGCGACCGTCGTCCCGTGCAGGCGGTGGCGATAGATCTGCAGGTTCTCGAGAACGCGCTGCACATAGTTGCGCGTCTCGGAGAACGGGATCAACTCGATCCAGTCGACGATGTCGACCTCGTTGCCGCGCGGATCGCCGTACTCGTTGATCCACTGGCTGACCCGGGCCGGGCCGGCATTGTATGCGGCGATCGTGAGGATGTAGGACCCGCCATAGCGGTCCAGCAGTTCGGCGACATAGGCGCTGCCGAGACGGATGTTGTAATCGCCGTCGCGTGTCAGCAGGCTTTCCTCGTAGGAGACGCCGATCTTGACCGCCACATGCTTGGCGGTCGCCGGCATGAGCTGCATGAGGCCGCGCGCGCCAGCCGAGCTGACGGCAGCGAGATCGAAAACGCTTTCCTGCCGGATGATGGCCAGGACGAGCGCATCCTCGGCCGCGCTGCCGGCCGGCAGCGTGACCACCGGATAGAGATAGTCGAGCATCTCGATCCCCTTGGTGCGCGCGATCTTGGCGACCGAGACCATGTAGTCGTCGCGCCGGATGCTGCTGCCGAGTTCGGCCAGCAGCCGCAGATCGGACGGCAGTTCGAAGCGCTCGGCCATGCGGAGGAAGAATGTCCGGCTGCGATCGCTCTCGTTGAGCTCTGCCATCAGCCGGATCAGTCGCACCAGTTCGCTTCCTTCGAACGCCGCGCGTTCCGCCTCGGTCGGTACCGGGGCGGGATCGAAGCCGATACCGTCCAGCGTACCGAGCCGCTGTGCCGCGAGCTGGCCGTAATAGGCCGAGAGATTCTCGGCGGCGCTGCGATACCAGTTCTGCGCCAGCGCGATATCGCCCATGTCTTCGGCGGCGCGGCCGGCCCAATAGGCGCCCCGCGCGAGGCTGACCGGCGAACCGACACCGGCATACATGCGCGTGAAATGATCGTATCCGAGCCGGTGCTCGGAGAGGAACCGTGCGGCGACCCAGCCGGCAAGCCATTCGCCGTCGGCGAAGGTGACCCCCGCCGACGTGCCGTGCCCGGCCGCGAGCCGGTAGGCGACCGAGACGTCGCCGCGATGCAGCGCTTCGCGGGCGGCATTCTCGAGCTCGCGCCACATCAGTTCGGGTTGCGCCGCACCGGGCGGCGGCGGATCGAGCATTTGCGCCGCACCCAGCGAATCGTCGTTCTGCCGCCGCCAGCGCGCCCGCTCATAGACCAGGCCCGGATCGCGCATCAGCGCCGCGGGGACCCGCTGCACCGCCGCTTCGACGCCGGGATCCTTCTGCCGCAGCTTTATGCGGGCGAAGGCGAGCGCCTGATGGTCGGCATCGACCAGCGACATCATCCGTTCCGCCGCCGCGGTTTCGCCTGCCCAGAGCAGGCGGTCGAGCCGCGCGATATGGTCGACCGGCTGGAGAAACTGCGCGTAGGCGCCAAGGAACGGCCCTTCCACGGTAGCGGAGACCGGCAACTGCGCCCAGCTCTGCCGCACCATGTCGATCGCCTGCTGCGTCAGGCCCTTGTCGATCAGAGCCCGGGCCAGCATCATCGCGCCCTCGATCGTCGCCGGCTCGCGATCGGCGAACCAGGCCAGCACCTCTTCGGTGCCGAGATTCGGCGGCATTCCCCGCTCGCCCTGTTCCTGCAACGAGATCTGGCCCGGCCAGTCGGGGCTCGTACGCATGAAACCGGTGATCTCGTCGAACGAACGACCCGGGCCGGGGCGAATCAGATCGAGCCACTGGATGAATTTGGCCGGCAGCGGGTTCTCCGCCGTGCTGGCGAGCGCCCGCGCCTCGACCCATTTTTCCTGGTCGACGAGCTGGAATGCCTGCTTGTAAATCGCCACATCGCCAGTGGTCAGCAGGGGTTCCGCTGCCGCGGCTGCGGGCAGCAAAGCGAGAAAGATGCTAAAGAAGGCAGGGATCGTACGCGGCACGCGGCACTCATCGGTTAAGGAATCTGCGATCCACTATTCCGAAAGAGTGCTGCCCGGTCAAACATTGACGGCGTCCGGCTGTTGCGGCAACGCCGGAAGGTCGATAAACCTGCCGCAGAGAGCATAGTCCGGTCGGGAGAAAGTCGATGTTCAAGGGATCGATCACTGCATTGATCACGCCGTTTCGCGACGGTGGCGTCGACGAAAAGGCATTCCGCGAGCTGGTGGACTGGCAGATCGCCGAAGGTTCCGACGGGCTGGTGCCCTGCGGCACGACCGGCGAATCGCCGACGCTCAGCCATGCCGAACATATGCGAGTCGTCGAGCTCTGCGTCGCGGCGGCGAAGGGCCGGGTTCCGGTGATTGCCGGCACCGGCTCGAATTCGACCGCGGAAGCGATTCTGCTCACGCGTCACGCCAAGGAGGCGGGTGCCGACGGCGCGCTGATTGTCATGCCATACTACAACAAGCCGACGCCGGAAGGGCAGTATCGCCATTTCAAGGCGATCCACGATGCAGTCGAGATTCCGATCGTCATCTACAATATTCCCGGCCGCAGCGTGGTCGACATGTCGGTCGAGACGATGGCGCGTCTGGCCGAGTTACCGAACATCGTCGGCGTCAAGGATGCGACGCAGGATCTGGTTCGGCCGCTCGCCACCAAAGTCCGCATCGGCAACGGCTTCTGCCAGCTCTCGGGCGAGGATGCGACGGCGCTGCCGCTGCTCGCGCAGGGTGGCGATGGCTGCATTTCGGTGACCGCAAACGTCGCGCCGCGTTTGCTGTCCGAGATGCATGCCGCGTGGGGTCGCGGCAACCTCGCGCGGGCCATGGAGATCAACGAGCGTTTGCTCCCGCTGCACCAGGCGTTGTTCTGCGAAACCAGTCCCGGTCCGGTCAAATATGCGGCGAGCCTGCTCGGCCGCTGCCGTCCCGATACGCGCCTGCCGCTCTGCGAGATTGCCGATGCGGCCAAGACCCGCGTGCGCGAGGCGATGGTATCCGTCGGCCTGATTAACTGAATGTCATGGCCAGGGCAGACGCGCCGACGCGGGTCGCGGCCCAGAACCGCAAGGCCCGGTTCAACTTCGAGATCGAGGAACGGATCGAGGCCGGCATCATCCTGACCGGCACGGAAGTGAAATCGCTGCGCGGCGGTCGTGCGTCGATCGGCGAGGCGTTTGCGGTCGAGCGCGACGGAGAACTCTATCTCGTCAACGCGCATATCCCCGAATATGCGGGCGCAAGCCGCAACAACCATGCGCCGATGCGTCCGCGCAAACTGCTGGTGCATCGCCGAGAGATGGAGCGCCTGCTCGGTTCGATCTCGCGCGAAGGCATGACGATCGTGCCGCTGTCGATCTATTTCAACGATCGAGGCATCGCGAAGGTTCAGCTCGGCCTCGCGCGCGGCCGCCGCAAGGTCGACAAGCGCGAAGAGCTGAAGCGCCGTGACTGGGATCGCGAAAAGGCCCGCGCACTGCGTAATCGCAACAAGGCCTGAGCGTCGCGTGGTGCGGAGGAAACCCCGCACTCCTTCTTTTATCCGTCATTGCCGGGCTTGACCTGGCAATCCACGGATCGACCGGGCTCCATCTATCCAGTTGGAACGAATTATCACCGATGACGAAGCCGCGGCCCGGTGGATCGCCGGGTCAAGCCCGGCGATGACGAACAGAGAGAAACCAGCGGCGAATTGCTCTCCATTCTCTGTGACTCTGTGGCGAGAACACCCCGCGCGCGCCTCAGTCCTTCAGATCATGCCTTATCTGCTCGAACACCTGCCGGAACATCGCGACCGTGAGCCGTCCGGTGTTCGTGTTGTACCGCGAGCAGTGGTAGCTGTCGTAAAGCCGACGCCCGGCGACGAGATGGCGGGCGTTATGGACGAATTTCGCCGCCGACATCTTGAGGTCCAGCGCGCGCAACACCGCTTCATGCGCGATACGTCCCAAGGCGAGGATCGCCTCGAGCCGGTTCATCGCCGCGATCTCGGTCGCCAGAAACGCATTGCAGGTCGCGATCTCGCTGCCGATCGGTTTGTTCTGCGGCGGCACGCAGCGCACGGCGTTGGTCAGCCGCGCATCGACGAGCTCTAACCCGTCTTTGATATGCTGATGATATTCGCCGGTCGCGAAGCCGAAATCCTGCAAGGTCGGATAGAGCAGGTCGCCGGCGTAATCGCCGGTAAAGGGCCGGCCCGTGCGATTGGCACCCTTGAGGCCCGGCGCCAGCCCGACGATCAGAAGCCGCCCGTCGAGTGTGCCGAAACCGGGCACCGGCGCGTTGTGCCACTCGGGTTCGTCCGATCTACTGATCGCCCGGTTGGCCGCGCGGAACACGGCGAGACGCGGACAGAGCGGGCAGTCGCGCGGCGGGTTGATGAAACCTGGCATGTCGGCGCCCGCGCCCGGAGCCGTTCTTCCTACCGGCGCCGTTATGCCTAGACGTATTCGTCCGCGGGCCCGCGCGGTGCCGGCACCGCGCG
>JAWXBK010000118.1:0-10410 GCA_034439975.1 Rhodospirillaceae bacterium
TAGCGCGGATCGAGATTGGTCCGGTCCACGACGTCGAAGTCGATCGGCTCCAGCAGCCCTTCGGCCGCCGCGCGATAGGCAAAGTCGGCTTCGACGTCGACGACGTCCCAGACCACGTTGCCGGATTCGACCATGGCTTTGAACTTGCCGTAATCGGTCGGCCCGTCACCGACAACGGTGACGCCGGTCTGCTCGGTGAAGCTTTCCCCCCAGACCGCCAGCTGGCGCTCCTGCGTGGTGCCGCCCCACGCGACGAACGTGATGCTGTCCGCGGCAAAGGCTACTCCTGCCGCCACGCCGACACTGACAGCCAGTGCGGCGCCCAGGATCGCTGCCCTGCCTCTCTTCGAATTAGTCATTCCATGTCTCCTCATGTGCGTGAGCTCTTCTGTTTTCTTCTGCGCGAACCGCCGGCGCGCCGAGAGGCGGGAAGCAGGTCATCCGATACTTCCGCTCAGGACGGCCGATAATCCGCATTGGAGGGCCGCCGGTAATGGCAACCTTTACGAACCCCCAAAACGCCGTCCACCGTTGTCGCACGGCCGGGCATCGCAAGGGACGCTATCAAGATTGCATACATTCGGCAATCTCTAACCCGGCAACGCGAAACCGGTGTAATTGTTGATATTTTCCCCCGTCCACAACCGCGAAAAAACATGAGCGCGGGCGCAGCGTCGGGGGTCGAACCGATGGATATCCGATAGGACAAAGGCGCCAGCAAGGCGGACCGTTCAGCGGCCCGTGTTTGTTAACGATGCGAGGCTAACAGAGGCGCCAAACCGCAACACGTGAGCTTTTTCACGCGTGTTATTAGATTTTTTGATGGTAGGGTGGGGTCGGGAAACTGGAAGCTCGATCGACCAAACGATCGGCTGTTAGAATGTGGCCTCTAACGTCCGGAAATGTAGCGAACTCGATTTACGTGGAAGACAAGCCCCGAAGCCTTGCAGTCGCAGAACATCGGCGAACCCGGCTGTCGATGCTGGATCAACCTCACATTGCGCCACTTACCAAGTATGTCTTGCGACTTCGCGAACTAGGGCACGGTGATATTCCATTTTTCGATCCGATGGATGGTGGAATTCACGCCCCGCTTCTTTTCATTCAACAGAACCCAGGGCCGAAAGCGATCAAAAGCGGGTTCATCTCGCGAAACAATGATGATCCTACGGCGCAGAATCTTTTTGAGATTTTTTGTGAAGCCGGTATTCCTCGAAAAAAGACCCTCCTTTGGAATATTGTGCCTTGGTATGATGTTTCAAAACCGCCCGAAGATCGACGCAACGTAACTCCAAAGGAAGTTAAAGATGGCGCAATCCATCTACAGAATTTAATGGAGTTGCTTACAAATTTAAGAGTGATGGTCGCAGTCGGGCAAAAATCAAGAAATGCGATATCAGCCGCAACGGCATCTGGCGCAATTATTCTGCGTGCTAGCGTACATTTGATGCATTCCCATCATACGAGCCAACTGGCTCTCAACGGGGCGCCCGGTCGTCGAAAACAAATACTGGACGTCTGGAAGAGTGCTTACAAAATGGCTGTGAACTAAGCGTCACCGCCAGATTATTCAGCATCTGCAGTTCAATAAACTGACACTGCTAGAAAATTGGTAGCGGAGGAGGGACTCGAACCCCCGACACGCGGATTATGATTCCGCTGCTCTAACCAGCTGAGCTACTCCGCCCCGAACCCATCGGAAAACCGCGGGCAAGCCCGTGCGGTTCCGGAATTGAGGCAGTCCTATAGGGCGGCGGCGGGTTGCAAGTCAAGGAAACGGCCCGCGCTCGGCACTGCCCTTTCGCACCCGAAACGGATTGAAAAACAGCGGCAAATTGTAGTCCGCCCCGGCAGCGAAAACGCTCCCAGCCCTTCCCGGCCATGCCCGCGAAACGCAACCCGACACGTCCCTGCCCGGTCTCGAGAAATCCGGACGATCAGTAGTCGTGGCCCCAGGTAATTCCGACGCGGCTGCCGTCCTGCTGGACCCGGCTTTCGACCGAGAGTTCATCGGTCAGCTCGATCTCGACCGTGCCGGCGGTCGAGCCGGTGCCGAAGCCCTGCTCGACGCCGACGCGCACATCCTGGGTCAGATATTGACCGATCTCGACGCCCGGCCCTGCCCCGTCATCGTCGCCGCCGCTGACGGTCAGCACGTCGACCCCCAGGGTCTGGCGCGCGACATCGAGAATGCCGGTCGACGGCCCGCGGCCGGAAAGCGAGGCCAGCACCTGCGCGAGCTGGAGCGCCTGGACCGGCGAGAGCTCGCCGCCCTTGCGTCCGAACAGCAGCCGCGCCAGCACCTCGTCCTGCGGCAGCGGCGGGCGCGAGGTGATCGCGATCACCGGATCCGACGAGCGGCCGGTGACGCGGATGATCGCCGTCAGGCTGCCCACGTTGCTGGTCGCCGAAACATCGAGAACCGGATCGATCTCGGTCGAGCCGTCGAATGTAATGACGCTGTCGGCGATATCGAACATACGATCGGCGAAGCTGAACGTGCCGCGCCGCGGCTGCAGCCGGCCGACGATGCGCGGCGCGTTGGCGTTGCCGGTGATCTTGAGATCGCCGTGCCATTCGCTGTCGAGGCCGCGGCCGCGCAGATAGGCCTGGGTTGGAATCGAAACGGCAACATCGAGCTCAAGCGCGAAGGGCGCGATCGGCTCCTCCTCCGGCTGTTCGACCACGCCTTCCGGCCCGTTGATCTCGATCACGTCGAGCTTGGTTACCTGGGGCGGCAGCCCGGCATCGAGCCTGCCGTCGAGCCGGTTCACGACGACATCGCCGGTCAGCGTCGCACCCGCCGTCGTGCCGACGAGATGCACATTGCCGCTCGCGCGGGCCTTCACCTCGTCGCGCCGCACCAAGACCGCGTTGTTGAACGTCGCGGTGACATCGAACGGCACCGCGCGCGCTGGATCGACGGCGATGGTGCCGTCCGCGGAGATCGTCCCCTTGTTGCCGTCGGTTCCGGTCAGTGCGAAGCGCAGATCGTTCTGCCCGCTGGCGGTCAGGACGATATCGAGATCCTTGAGCAACGTGCCGCTGACGAAATTCTCGTACTGCCCGTCGGTGAGCGTCATGCTGCCATTCACCTGCGGCGCCTGCATCGTACCGCCCAGCGTGAGATCGAGCGTCATGAGACCCTCGAGGCGATGCGGATCGATCGGCACGACGGCGAGCAGATAGCGCGCATCGCCCTTCCATCGGGCGAAACCGGAGATCGGCCCGGTCGGCGCGAGTTCGGCGACGAAAGGTTCGAGCGCGAACTGCAGCGGCAGCGAAGCTTCGATCGCCAGCGGCTCGTCGCCGAGGCCGCGCCAGTCGGACGTGAGATCGAACCGGCCGTTCGCGTAACGGGCGGTTACGACAGCCGTCATCGTGGTCTCGTCGCGGAAGCGCGGCGTCCGGGCGGCAAGCCCTTCGATGGTGGCATCGAACTGCGCGGTCGGCGCCTGCGGCGTTCCGGCCAAACTGAGGGTCGCATCGATGGTGCCGACGGCATCGCCGAGATCGCCGAATTCGCCGATCCAGCCAACCGGGAGATCCGCGACCGTCAGCGCGGCGGCGACCGTGTCTGTACCCTGCTGCATCCGGCCGGCGATTTGCGCGGGGCCCAAAGTGAGCGCGAGATTGTCGAACGAGAGCGTATCCGGCGCGATGGTCAGCAGGAGTGGCTGTTCCAGCGCCGCCGGTTCGCCGGCGAAAATGCCGTCGAGCCGCGTGACGGTGAGCTGTGTGGTGTCGTCGGCGATCGCCAGATCGAAATCGGCCGTGAGATCGACCGTGCCCGAGAACTCGCCCTGGGTCGCGAGCGAACCGGCGAGACGGTCGGTCGTACCGTCGAGCGACAAGGCAAGCGTATCCAGTTCGGCCGAACCGGCCGTGATGGCGCTTGCCTCGAGCGAGGCGGTCAGCGCGGGCGCCCCCTTTCCCATTGTCGCCGTCGCATCGAGCGAGGCGCGATCGGCCACAATATCGCCGAACGATGGCGCGACAAGATCGCCGTTGAGGGCGATCTGCTGCTCGCTCGCGACCGCGGACAGTTCGACCGTCGCTTCGAGTGCGCCGCCAAGCGTCGTATCGAGCAGCGTCCCGTAAGGGGCGAGCGTGTCGATGCGCAGATCGAGCCCGCCTTCCGCGATGCCGGTGTCGGCGCGCAGCAGAACCCGCCCGTCGAGGCGGCTGTGATCGCCGATCGCGAGATGCAGCGGCGAGAGTTCGATGCCGCGGTCAGTCGGCGTGGCGGTCACGCGCAGATTGAGCGGGCCGGCCGGCGATTGCCCGGAGGCCGTCAGCTTCGCTTTCAGCGCCGTCGTGGGATTCTCGATCGACGCATCGATCCGGTAACGGCCGAGCGCCTGCCCGTCGATCGCGAGCGACGCGACGGTGCCGACCATCGTGACCGAGGGATCGTCGAGCGCACCGGATATGCGCCCCTCGCCGTCGAGCGATCCTGCCAAAGACGGATCGACGCGTGCGAGCTGCGGCAGACGGAGGCGATAGTCGCCATCGATGGTTGCCGCCTTGAGATCGATCGACGCATTGCCATCGAGCGTCAGCCCGGACGCCTCGAGCGACAGATCCGCAATCTCGAACGGCCCATCCGGCGGCATCGACAAGGTCGCCGCGAGCGCCGCATCGCCGCCGAGCAAACCGTCGAGCGTGGCGTCGCCGAAGGTCAGACCCGTTGCGTCCATCGTAACGATGCCGCTCAGGCCGGTCGCGCCCGCGGCGACATGCCCCTCGAAGGTGGCACGGCCGCCGAAATCGAGGCCGGTGAGCGGTGCCAGCACGGCAAGATTGCGGATGCTGCCATTGACCGCGAAATCGCCAACGAACGTCTCGGGGTCGATCGTGCCGTCGGCAAGGATTCGAACCGTCCCGACATCGAGCACGGCATTGTCTAGCCGAACCGTGCCGTCGACGCGGTTCCAGCTGCCGACGGCGCGCAGGATCGGTTCGCCCGACGCGCTTGTCGCAATCGCCGTATCGCTCGGTGTGAAATCGAACAGGCGGCCCGAGAGATCGAACCGGACGAGCTCGCCCTCGACATCGATGCTGCCATGCAGGCCGAGAGCAGTTGCGCGTGAATCGTCGAGCGACGGCTCATCGATCCGGATCACCGTCTCGATCTCGGGCGCTTCGATCGTGCCAGTGATTTGCGCTTCGATCCGCGCCTTCTCGAACGAAACCGGCGGAACCAGCGTCTGCCAGCCCGCAATGTCGCGGGTCTCGAGCGTGAGAGTGAGTGCGAGCTCGTTCTCTTCGGTGACCGAGCCGCTCAGGGTCGTGTTCAGCGCCGCATTGTCGGCGTTCAGCCGCTCGATCACCAGTGTTCCGTCCTCGCCGAGCGCGAAGGCGGCGTCGAGTTTCGTATCCGGCGCGGCGAGAAAGCGCCATTCCCCGGGCAGCAACGCGACCAGCATGGCGTCGCCCGAGAGTGCGATCCGGTACGGCTCTTCGCCGGCAATCGTCACGTCGAGCGCGGCGGAGAGATCGGGCCCGCCATCGAGGGCGAATTTGCCGGTCCAGTCCTGCAGCGGCCCGGTGCCGTCGAGCGTGGCGGTCAGCGCCGGCGCAGCTTCGAGCCCGAGCGCATGCGCGATCACGCCGCCTTCGGGTTCGACCAGCCTTCCGTCGAGCAGGAGATGGTTTTCGGCGGCATCGAATTCGACATCGAGCCGTGCCTCGGCTGCGACACCGTCGAGCCGTCTTGCATCGAGATGAATCCGCAGCTGCGCGAGCGACGAGACGGCGCCGTTACCGGAGACGGTCAGCTCGGCCGCCTCGCCGGCCAGCGCCGAACCGATCTGCAGCATGCCGATCTCGAACGCATCGATCCGGATGTCGAGCGGCGGCTCCGGCAGCAACGGCCCGCTATCCGGCTCGGGCTCGCTTGCCGTTGGGACCGGCGGCAGCCGATCGACCGCAACGCGGTCTGCCGCCAGTGTCTCGATCGCGAGTTCGCCGGCGAACAAGCGCGACGGTTGCCAGTCGAAGACCAGGTCGTCGATCGTTGCGAAAATGCCGCTCTCGTCCGACAGGACGATGCTGTCGATCGTGAACCGGTCCCAGATGCTGCCCGCGACGCCCTCTGTCTCGAGCGCAATCTTGTCCTGCGCGAGCCAGGATCCGAGCTGCGCCAGCAGCATGCGCTTGCCCCAGGCGGTATCGAGCGCGATGGCAGCGCCCGCGACGAGCGCGAGCAGGACGCCGATCGTCAAGGCCGCGAAGCGCAGGATGCGAAGAGGGCGCATTGAGGGGCCGCGCATCAGAAAGCCTGACCGATGCTGACATAGAACTGGAAAGCTTTGTCGCTATCGCGTCCGTTGAGCGGAAAGGCGACGTCGAACCGGATCGGCCCGAAGCTGGTGTAATAGCGCGCGCCGATACCCGCCGCGACCAGCGGCGTTTCCGAGAACGGCGGCAAGCTGTCGCGGCCGACCTGCCCGGCATCGAGGAACGGCACGACGCCGATATCGTCGGTCAGCTTGATGCGCGCTTCGATGCCGATCTCCCAGACCGAGTTGCCGCCGAGCGGATCGTTGTTCGAGGCAAGCGGACCGATCGAGCGGGCCTCGTAGCCGCGCACCGATCCGCCACCGCCCGAGTAAAAGCGGCGATTGGCCGGCACGTTGTTCGGGCCGGTACCGACGATGGAGCCGAGCCGGCCGCGCATCGCGAAGATGACGCGATCGCCCTCGAACGGCGATATGTAGGTCGAGGCGATGGCGTCCAGCGCCAGATAGCTGTGCGTCTCCTCGAACGTCACGACGGTCGGCGTGCCGGTCAAATAGAGGCGGCTGCCCTCGGTCGGATCGAGCAGATTGTCGGTGCCGTCATAACGCGCGCCGAGCGGCAGCCCAAAGATGATATATTTTTCGTAACCGTTCGCGACATCGGTGATCTCGGCGAACTCCAGTTCGGCGCCGCCCATCAGGGTCCAGTGTTCGTTCTGCTCGCGCTCGAGGCCGCTGAAGAAGCGCAGCGAGTTTTCTTCGAATGCATCGTCGTCTTCATGCGTCGCCGTCGCCTGCAAAAGCAGTGCCTGATCGATGCGCCGGAAGGCGGGCTTTCGCATCAGCGCATCGAACACCTGGCGCACGGGCGAGAGATCGAGCTCGAGCCGAACCTTCTCGCCTTCCGAGAAAGCGTTGCGATGTTCCCAGAAGATGGTCGTGCCCGGTCCGATATCGGTCGAATAGCTCAGCGTGGCGCCGATGGTGCGATGCTTGGATTCGACGGTACTGACCTGCATCGGCAGCGACCCGTCCGCCCCCGCGGTCGCGGCCGGCTCCACGGTTACGCTTTCGAACAGCTCGGTTTCGGAGAGACGGCGGCGATAATCGTCGACCTTACGCTGATCGTAGGGTGATCCCTCCTCCCACGGCACCAGGCGTTCGAGATAAGCGGTATCGACGTCGGTCAGTCCTTCATAGGCCATCGGCCCGAACTGCGTGACCAGGCCGGGATCGACGGTCAATGTGACGCGCATCGTACTCTTGGCATGATCGACCAGGATTTCGCTGTCGGTGATCGTTGCCAGAGGCCGCGCCGCATCGGCGAGCTGCCGCAGCAATTTCACCTCTGCCTGTTTGATCAGATCCGCGCGAGCGCGCATGTCGAACCTGAGGCCGAGCGCACTGAGATCGGCGATCTCGGGGGGTGGTGGCGGCTCCGAGCCGACATAGTCAATACGGTATTGCTCGAGCCGATAGACCGGCCCGGTGTCGATCTCGAGCGTGACCAGAACCGGATCCACATTCTCGTCGATCGTGTAAGTGAGTTTGTAGCCGTAATAGCCGTCGGACCGCAGGGCGAGCGCAAAATTCTCGAGGTCGGTCGAGGTACGCCGATCGAGCCCCGCGAGACTCGCCGGCGGCGAGCCCTTGAGCCGGATCAGTTCGGACACGTCGATCAGCAGCTTGCCGATTCCGGATTTCTTGTCGACACCCTCGAGCGCGACCTCATAGCGGAGTGCGTCGGGCAGCGGTGCGATTTCCTCGTTCGCCGGTTCGTTCTCGGCGGCCTGCGTCGCCGCGACGATGGCGCAGCAGAGAACAAAGGCGATTGCGACCAGAAAGAGCTGCGGCGGCGGCAGGGTACGGAATGCCGGGCGAAAACGGCCGGGCCAGGCGAGAGGCCCGTTTCGTGTCACTGCGGCGACCTACCCGACACTCAGGCGTGACACGCGCCCGAGATCTGCAACGACCGGCTCCCCCACACGCGACGATGCGCGCATCGCGCCTTCGGCTGCCGCGCGGCGAATGAAGCCGCCGCCGAGCACGCGCTCGCCGTCATAGACGACGCAGGCCTGGCCCGGTGCGACGCCTTCATGCGGCTGCTCGAAGCGCACGGTGAAATCGGGCATCACCCGCGCGGCCGCGGGCGCCATCGCCGAACGTACCCTGGCCGAGACCGGCAACCCGTCCGCAGGCGGCGGCGTTCCCTTGAGCCAGTTCACTTCGCGCAACCCGATTTCATCGACACCGAGCGCGGCGCGCGGACCGACGACGACACGCTGCTGCTCCGGCTCAAGTCGCACGACATAGAGCGGATCGCCGGGCATCGACGGATCGACGAGGCCGAGGCCGCGGCGCTGCCCGACCGTGTAACCGATCACACCCTCATGCCGGCCGAGCACGCGACCGTCAAGATGCACGATCTCGCCCGGTTCGATCGCACCGGGGCGCAGCCGCGCGACGACATCGACATAGCGGCCCTGCGGCACGAAACAGATATCCTGGCTGTCGGGCTTTGCCGCGACATCGAGCCCGTATCGTTCGGCGAGCGCGCGCGTCTCGCGCTTGTCGAGCGCGCCGAGCGGGAAGCGCAAGAAATCGAGCTGCGCCGGCGTCGTGGCGAACAGGAAATAGCTCTGGTCGCGCGATGCGTCGGCCGCGCGATGAAGTTCGGGTCCGTCGCGCCCCATCACGCGGCGCACATAATGGCCGGTCGCGAGTGCCGCGGCGCCCAAATCGCGCGCGATGCCGAGCAGGTCGCGGAACTTGGTGCGCTGGTTGCAGCGCACGCAGGGGATCGGCGTCTCGCCCGCCAGATAGGAATCGGCGAAATCCTCCATCACGTCGGCGCGAAAGCGCGCCTCGTGATCGAGCACGTAATGCGCCATACCGAGCCGGTCGGCGACACGCCGCGCATCGTGAATGTCCTGACCCGCACAGCAGGCGCCCTTGCGTCCGACCGCGACGCCATGGTCGTAGAGCTGCAGGGTCAGCCCGACCGTGTCGTAGCCGGCTTCCTTGAGCAGCGCCGCGGTCACCGAGGAATCGACGCCGCCCGACATTGCAACGACGACCCGCGCGCCCGGCGCGAGGCCAAGATCGAGCTTTTCCATAGCCAGAAACTAAGACCCGGCCCCGGGTGGTTCAACCGCCGCAGAGGGCATCGGCCAGGGCATCGTAAGGGCCGGCGTCGAACAGGAGGCCGATGGCCGCCGAAAAATGACCCCGATCGGCAAGAAACACGTTCGCCACCGGCAGATCCCAGAGCTTCGCCAGCACCACCCCGCCATCGTAAGGCGTGACCGTGTCGCGCGAGCCCAGCAGCATGAAGATCCGTTCGGGCTGCAAAGGTGCCGGGCCGGCGGGATCCGTGAACGAGGCAAGGCGCGCAAGCGTCTCCCGGGTCCAGCCCTGCGCGGTCAGCGCCGCCGGCAGCCCGACCGCGGCCGCCAAGCTCGAATCGTAGGAGAGCGTGCCGGCCAAAGCCGAGCTCGTCGCGAGCAGGAGGAAATCCGGGCGGCATTCGCCGGGCCAGTCGCGCGATCGATCCGCCATGAACTGCGTCGTCAGCGCACCGAGACTGGTCCCGCCAAGCGCAACCGGCGCACCGTGGCTCGCCGCACGCGCCCAGCGAATCAGCATGCCGAGCTCGACCGATGCCGCCTGCAGCATTTCGATGGCACCGATCGGCTGGGTCGCGAGCATCTGTTCACCGCCATACCAGCCGGGGGCGCAACGCCGGTTATGGCCGGGTGCGCTCGGATGCACGACACGGATGCCACGGCGAAGCAGGCACAGCGTGGAATCGACAACACCGTTCATCATCTCGGTTTCGACGCCGAGGCCGTGACAGAGAATCGCGGTCGGCGGATTCTCGACATTGTCCGGTTCATAGACATGTACCCAGAACGTGTCGCCCGACATCGGCGATGGCGCACGCAGCCAGTATTCGGTGCCGAGATTCGTTGCGATCCGCCGCGATGTTTCCAACCGCATCGTCGCGGCGGGTGGTTCAATGCGGAGCGGTTTCGCCGGATCGAAGCGCGCGGCCACATCGTCGATACCGGGAATGGCAAAGCGAACCGACGGCGGGCGGATCGACCGGACCAGCGGCACGACATGGCGGCGCGAGGCAAACCGGCTGTGGCTTGCGTGGCGCCACGCA
>JAWXBK010000119.1:0-41603 GCA_034439975.1 Rhodospirillaceae bacterium
GCCGGCGCGACGCTCTGGGCGCTGCTTGGCGGCGGGCTCCCGTACCGGCCGCGCGGTGGCGAAGCGATTGCCATCTTCATCGCGCTGCCATTCGGCGTCGGCTATCTCCTGCATAAATCGCTGAAGCGGCGTCGGCGCGTCTTAATGGTAGCACGTCCCTTGCCATGACGCTGATCCGCCCGGCGCGGGCCGATTGCCCGTTGCGCATCGACGAGACGGACTGGCGCGCGCCGGAAACGCTGGTGGCGGCCCTGCCGACGGCGCCGGGGACCGTCTTTCTCGACAGTGCGATGAACCATCCCGACCTCGGCCGCTGGTCCTATCTCGCCTTCGATCCGTTCGGTCATTTCGTCGTGCGCGACGGGCAGGCGGTCTGGAACGGCGAACTGCTTGCCGAAGCGCCGATCGATGCGTTGCGTCTTCAGCTCCGGCGCTATGCGCTCGCGCGCGAACCGGGAATGCCGTCTTATCTGCCCGGTGCGAGCGGCTATTTTTCCTACGAGGCCGGTGCGCTGTTCGAGCGTCTGCCGCCGCCGCGCGCGACCGGGCCGGCGGCGCCGGAGATCGAACTCTGGTTTCACGATGCGGCACTCGTCTTCGATCGCGCCGAGCAGCGTCTGTTTATCATCTCGACCGGCTGGCCCGAAACCGATCGCCTGCAACAGGCGAACCGGCGCGAGGCGAGAGCCGCATGGCTGCGCGACTGGTTGCGCCATGCAGGCGACGCCGCATCGCATCCGCATGTTCGCCTGCCACGCGATGCCTGGCGTTCGAACATGGGCCGTCGCGTCTATGAGGATGCCGTGTCGCGCACGCGGGAATACATCCTCGCGGGCGATGTGTTCCAGGCGAATATCGCGCAGCGGTTTTCGACCACGCTTCCGGCAGGCTGGGATGCGATCGGCCTCTATGATCAGCTTCGCAAAGCCAACCCGGCCACGTTCGGCGCGTTCATCACCGGCGCCGATCAGACGTTGCTGTCGATGTCGCCCGAGCGGTTTCTGAAGCTACGCGACGGCCAGGTCGAGACACGGCCGATCAAGGGCACACGCGGCCGCTCATCCGACGAGGCCGAAGATCGCCGCCTTGGGGCCGAACTGATCGCGAGCGAGAAGGATCGCGCCGAAAACGTGATGATCGTCGATCTGCTGCGCAACGATCTCTCGCGCGTGTCGATGCCACGTACTGTCAATGTGCCGATCCTGTGCGACCTCGAAAGCTACGCCGCGGTGCATCACCTCGTTTCGGTGGTAACGTCGCAACTGCGCGACGGTGCCGATGCTCTCGATCTGCTGGCAGCGTGTTTCCCGGGCGGCTCGGTCACTGGCGCGCCGAAGATCCGCGCGATGGAGATCATTCACGAACTCGAGCCCGATCGCCGCGGTGTCTATTGCGGCAGCATCGCGCATCTTGGTTTCGATGGCAGTCTCGAGAGCAATATCGCGATCCGCACGCTTGTCTGCGCCGGACGCGAGGCGTCGTTCCATGCCGGCGGCGGTATTACCTTGCTGTCGGATCCGGCGGCGGAACATGAAGAGACGCTGATCAAGGCCGAGCGCGTGTTCGCCGCGTTTGAGGCGGGCTGATCCGATGATTCTCATCATCGACAATTACGATTCCTTCGTCTTCAACGTCGCCCGCTATGTCGAAGAACTGGGCGAACGCGTCGTCGTCCGCCGCAACGATGCGCTCGACGTCGCCGCAATCGAGAATGCCGGTGCGCGCGGTCTCATCCTGTCGCCGGGCCCCTGCACGCCGCATGAAGCCGGTGTGTCGCTCGAGACCGTGCGTCGCCTCTCGGGCCGGATCCCGATCCTTGGCATCTGTCTCGGCCATCAATGCATCGGCGAAGCCTTCGGCGGCCAAATCTTGCCGGCGAAAACGCCGATGCATGGCCGCGCCTCTAGTATCCGCCATAACGGAGAGGGCGTGCTCGCGGGTTTGCCTGACAGGTTCGAGGCGGGGCGGTATCATTCGCTGATTGTCGAACTCGACGGGGCCGATCCCGCGATGGTTCCCTGTGCCTGGAGCGAGGAGAACGAGATCATGGCGATCGCGCATCGTACCCATCCGACCTTCGGCGTGCAGTTTCATCCGGAATCGGTTTTGACGCCGCACGGCTATGACATCGTGCGTGCCTTCCTCGAGTACACGCGATGACCGGCGGCTCTGCTGTCTGGTCCAATCGCGCCGCCGGCGAAGGCCGGATCGATTCCGCCGATCGCGGCTTTCTGCTCGGCGACGGCGTGTTCGATTCGCTGACCGCGTTCAACGGCGTCGCCTTCGAGGGCGACCGGCATCTCGCACGTCTGGCATCGCACGCCGATGCGATCGGCATCGAGCTCGATGAAGCGTCGGTGCGTACGGGCTGGCAGCAGGTGCTGACGGAATCGGTTTTTACCGCTGCGATTCTCCGCACGACAGTCACCCGCGGCGTTGCGACGCGCGGGCTCTGGCCATCGGCGACGACGGGCCCGACCATTGTCGTAACCGCGTCGCCCTGGTCGCCCAAGAATATCGAGAGCGAGGCAACACTGATCACCAGCGACATCAGGCGCAACGAGAAGGCGCCGACCTCGCAACTCAAATCGATCGGCTATCTCGACAATATCCTGGCCGCGCGCGAGGCGAGGGCGCGGGGCGCCGACGATGCGCTGCTGCTCAATACTGCGGGCGCCGTCGCCTGTACGACGATCGCCAACATTTTTCTGATGCGCGGCTCGCGACTCGTGACCCCGCCGGTCGGCGACGGCGTCCTGGCCGGCGTCATGCGCGGGCTGGTGCTCGAACGCGCCTCCGAATGTGGGCTCGAGCCGGCCGAAGAATCGCTGAGCCGCGAGGTCCTCAATTCCGCCGATCTCCTGTTCGTCACCAACAGCGTGCGCCTTCTGATTCCGGTCGGCGCGCTCGATGGACGCGCGCGAACGGGAGAGCTACCGGCGGGGTTTCAGGCCCTCCGCGCCGCGCTCGCCGGCCGGATCGCCGCGGCGTCGGGTTACGCGTTGCACTGGTCCTGAATCGGAACCGTCCGAGGCGCCAAATTCGCCGAGAACAGCCCTATCGGCGGCGCGGTTTACTAAGCGCCCGGGCTGGGCTACAGGAGGCCGCTGCAAAAGCGGTCTGCTGCCGATTTCCGCCGCCCTTGGGGGCGCTCAGTGGGCCGCCGCCGCGGACAGGCGTTAAGAAGACCGTGGACTGGCGGGTTCGGCTATTGCCGCTCTGGCGCCGCGCCACGATATCGAGCGGTCCTTCTAGTACCGGTCTCCATCGGCCGGTCAATCCCTTGCGGTTGTGGTCATGAAACGAATCGTCATTTTCTCGGTCGTGCTCGCGCTTCTGGTCGTTGTGATCGGCGGCTTCGCCTATTTCCAGTTCGTCACGAAGCCGAAAATGATTCAGGCGTTCATGAGTGCGGGCGGTATGCCCTCGGCGACCATCTCCGCCGCGGAGGCGCAGGCCGATGCATGGGTTCCAAACCTGCCGGCGATCGGCACATTGCAGGCGGTGCAGGGTATCGATGTCGCGCCGCAGCTCGGCGGCGTGATCCGCGCGCTGCATTTCGATTCCGGCGAGATCGTGACCGAAGGAACGTTGCTGGTCGAACTCGACGACGAAGTCGAGCAGGCCGATCTGAAATCGGGGCTGGCTGCACTCAACGAATCCAATCTCAATCTCGGCCGGCAGCAGGAACTGTTTGAACGCGGTAACACGTCGGCCGCATCGCTCGACACCAGCGTTGCGAGCCGCGACACGGCCGCTGCGGCCGTCGAGCGTGCCCGCGCTCTGATCGATCAGAAATCGATCGAGGCACCGTTTGGCGGTCTGCTCGGCATCCGTCTGGTCGACGTCGGCCAGTATGTGTCGCCCGGCACGCCGCTGGTAACGCTGCAACAGCAAGCGCCGATCTATGCCGATTTCCCGATCCCGGAACAGTCGATCGCGCTGATTGCGGTCGGTCAGACGGTCGAAGTTCGCGTCAACGCGTTCCCGAACGAAGTCTTCACCGGCCAGATCGAGTCGATCGATGCCAAGGTCGAACAGGAAACCCGCGACGTGCTGGTCCGCGCCGTGCTGCCGAATATCGGTCTTAAGCTGTTGCCCGGTATGTTCGCCAATGTTTCGGTTCTGGCCGGAGATGCCATCGAGGTCGTGACCGTGCCGCGCACGGCGGTCAGCTACAGCCTCTATGGCGACAGCATCTATGTGGTCACGGCGCCCGAAGGCGCGACGATGCCCGACCTGACGCCGGACGAAACGTCGATGGAGCAAACCGAGGCGATCGAAACAGCGGAGGGCGAAACGGCGGTGGCCGAGGATGCGCCCACAACCGCCGAAGCCCCGTCCGAAGAGATATCCGAGCCGGCGTCCGACGACGCAGCTGAAATGGATGGTGTTCCGGCCGCCGCGGCTGCCGTGCCGCCGCCGCTCGTCGTCGAGCGTCGCTTCATCCGCGTCGGCGAGACGCGCGGCAATCTGGTGGCGATCGCCGAAGGTCTGGCGCCGGGCGAGGTCGTCGTGACAACCGGCCAGTTGAAGCTCTTTCCGGGCGCGCCGGTCGTTATCGACAACAGCATCGCTCTCGACCCGCCCGAAATTCGGCCGAACGAGTAGAGCCGGCTCATGTCGTTTACCGACCTGTTCATTCGACGTCCGGTTCTGGCGACCGTCGTCAGCCTGCTGATCCTGCTGGTCGGGTTGCAGGCGGTGTTCAACTTGCAGATTCGCGAGTATCCGGAACTCTCGAACACCACGATCACGGTCACAACAACCTATCCCGGCGCCAGCGCCGAAGTGATCAAGGGCTTCATCACGGTGCCGATCGAGCAGGCGGTCGCCAGCACCGAAGGCATCGATACGCTGGTGTCGGCGTCGCGGCAGGGCGTTTCGACCGTGACCCTCAATCTGTTGCTCGATGCCGATCCCGATCGCGCGGCAACCGACGTCCTGTCCAAGGTCAACCAGGTGCTCGGCGTGCTGCCGCGCGAGGCCAACGATCCGGTCGTCGTCAAGCAGACCGGCGACGGGTTCGCGCTCATGTACATGTCGTTCATCTCTGACATGATGAGCTCGTCGCAGATCACCGACTATCTGACGCGCATCGTGCAGCCGAAGCTGCAGACCGTGAGCGGTGTCGCCCAGGCGCAGATTCTCGGCGGCCAGACGTTCGCGATGCGGATCTGGCTCGATCCGAACAAGATGGCGGCGCTCGGCGTAACGCCGAACGACGTTCAGACCGCACTTAACCTCAACAACTTTACCTCGGCCGCCGGGCAAATCAAAGGCGATTTCGTCGAGACCGGCATCAACGCCGAGACCTCGCTCAAGAGTGCCGAAGCCTTTGCGCAGCTTGTGGTTGCGACGCGCGGCGATTCGCTGATCCGCCTCGGCCATATCGCGAAGATCGAACTGGGGCCGCAGAGCGTCGACTCGACCTCGGTGTTCAACGGACTCAAGGGCGTGTTCATCGGCGTCTACGTGACGCCGACTGCCAACCCGCTGACCGTCATCGACGGCGTGCGCAACATCTTCCCCGAGATCCAGGCCGAGCTGCCTGAAGGGCTCGAGGCGACGATCGCCTGGGATTCGACCAAGTTCATCCGCGCCTCGATCCGTGAGGTTGTCAAGACGCTCGGCGAGGCGGCGATCATCGTCATTATCGTGATCTTCCTGTTTCTCGGCAGTGTGCGGTCGACCGCAATTCCGATTGTCACCATCCCGCTGTCGCTGATCGGAGTGATGATCCTCGTGCTGGCGATGGGGTATTCGATCAATCTGCTGACGCTGCTCGCGCTGGTGCTCGCGATCGGGCTGGTCGTCGACGATTCGATCGTGGTGGTCGAAAACGTCTATCGCCATATCGAAGAGGGCATGTCGCCCTACGAGGCATCGCTTAAGGGCGCGCGCGAGATCACCGGTCCGATCGTCTCGATGACTCTGACCTTGGTCGCCGTCTATGCGCCGATCGGGTTCGTGTCGGGCCTAACCGGTGCGCTGTTCCAGGAATTCGCGTTCACGCTCGCGGGCGCGGTCGTCGTCTCGGGCATCGTCTCGCTGACATTGTCGCCGATGATGTGTTCGCGCCTTCTGACGTCGCATGGTGGCGACAATCGCTTCGTCCGGCTGGTGAACCGGGTCTTCGACGGACTGCGTGGCCGTTATCATCGTGTGCTGCGCCGCTCGCTGGGATTCCGTGCGCTCACGCTGCTGGTCCTCGGCGGTGTCATGGTGATGACCGGCCTGATGTATGTCACGACTCCCAAGGAGCTCGCGCCCGAAGAGGATCAGGGCTGGTTTATGACCATCGTGTCGACGCCGGAGTACGCCAATCTCGATTATCTCGAGCGTCAGACCGAGGCGATGTACGAGATTTTCGAGGACGTGCCGGAGCGGGAAGGCGTCTTCCTGATCAACGGCACCGACGGTCCGCATCAGGCTTTCGCGGGCATGATCCTGAAACCGTGGGAAATGCGCGACCGCAGCGCGAAGGAAATCCTCGCCAGCCTGCAGCCGGCGCTGAATGGCATTCCCGGCGCTTCCGTCGTCGCTTTCCCGCCGCCGGCTTTGCCCGGCTCGACCGGCGGCGCGCCGGTCCAGTTCGTTATCACGACGACGCGCGACTTCGTGCAGCTCTCCGAACTGGTCGAGACGTTCCAGCAGGTTGCAAACCAGAGCGGCATGTTCCTGTTCACCGACACCGACCTGCGGTTCAACACGCCGCAAGTCGAGTTTCTGATCGATCACGACAAGGCGAACCGGCTCGGCATCAGCATGGCCGATATCGGTTCGGCGCTCGGAACGATGCTCGGCGGCAATTATACGAACCTTTTCGACCTTTATGGCCGCAGCTATCAGGTCATCCCGCAGGTGCCGCGCGACTATCGTCTGACATCGGAATGGTTGACGCGCTATCAGGTGCGCACGGCGAGCGGCGATCTTGTTCCGCTCTCGACCGTGGCCTCGATTTCGCAGTCGGTGCAACCGAACGCGCTGCGCGGTTTCCAGCAACTCAATTCGGCGACCTTGTCTGCCGTGCCTTTCCCGGGCCGTACGCTGGGCGAGACGCTCGATTTCCTGCGCGAGAAAGCGGCAGAGATCCTGCCGGAAGGATTCTCCTACGATTTCCAGGGCGAGAGTCGGCAGTTCATCAAGGAAGGTGGCACCCTAGTCTATACGTTCATCTTCGCGCTCGTTATCATTTTCCTGGTGCTGGCGGCGCAGTTCGAAAGCTTCCGCGATCCGATCATCATCCTGATCGCGTTGCCGACCTCGATGTTCGGCGCGCTGCTGCCGCTCTCCATCGGCGGGTCGGTCGGACTGCTCAGCATCAACATCTACTCGCAGATCGGTCTGGTGACGCTGATCGGGCTGATCGCCAAGCACGGCATCCTGATGGTGGAGTTCGCCAACCGGCTGCAGATCGAGCAGGGCTACTCGCGCCGCGAGGCGATCGAGGAGGCGGCGGCCGTTCGTCTGCGGCCGATCCTGATGACGACGGCGGCGATGGTGATGGCGATGGTGCCGCTGCTTACCGCGAGCGGTGCCGGCGCGCGCAGCCGGTTCGATATCGGCCTCGTCATTGCCGCCGGCATGACGATCGGCACCTTGTTCACCTTGTTCGTGACGCCGACCGTCTACACCTTCATCGCCCGCGACCATCGTGCGGCAGAGGCGAAGAAGACGAAGACCGCGGGTCCCGACAGCGGGACCGGCGCACCGCCGGTAGCGCCGGACGGTCAGCCGGCCTAACGCCGTCTTATCGTTCGTCGACGGAGCCGGGGTGCCGCTGGGGTGCGGGGCGGCGGTACGCGCTGGGGCAGCATGGCATTCGGCGGCCGCGCCTGATCGCTTCCGCCAGCACCGTTCCGGTTATTGGGGTTTCAGATGCCGCCGGGGAGGGTGCGCAAATGCTTGAGTATCTGCGCTACATCCTTTCCAATCCGCGGCTTCTGATGTTCGGATTTCTGCTGACGCTGGGATCGTCGTTCGGACAAACCTATTTCATCGCGTTGTTCAGCGATGAATTGCGGGTGGCGTTCAATCTCGGGCATGGCGCGTTTGGTTCGGTCTATTCGCTCGCGACCCTGACCAGCGCCGGATTGATGCTGTTGGTCGGGCACCTGATCGATCGGATCGACCTACGGCTTTATACGGCGCTGGTTTGCGCCCTGATGATCGCCGCCGCGGTTTTCATGTGGCAACTGCCCGCGGGCTCGATTGCGTATCTCTATATCGCATTTCTGTTGCTGCGCTTCGGCGGGCAGGGGCTGCTCAGCCACACGGGCCTGACTGTGGTTGCCCGCTACTCGACGACGGGGCGGGGTAAGGCCGTTGCCGTGGCGGCCCTCGGTTATTCTTTCGGCGAGGCGACCTTGCCACTGGCGGTCATCGCTTTGGCAGCCATGTTCGAGTGGCAGACAATCTGGGGCTTCGTCGCGCTCGCACTTGCCGTTGTCCTGCTGCCATTGTCGCAACTCATGTTGCGCGGCCACGGCGCGCGTCACACCGCACTCCTGGCGCAGATCGACGGCATGGGAAGCGAGCCCAAAGAGCGGCAATTCACCCGCGGTCAGGTCTTGCGCGACAGGTTCTTCTGGCTGCTGTTGCCGGCCGCTTTTGCGCCGGCCTTCATCAATACAGGAATCTTTTTCAACCAGCGCACGATCGTATCCGAGATGGGCTGGGACATGCGGCTGTTTGCCCTGGGATTCACGGCCTATGCCATCGTGACCGTGATTTCCGCGTTGGCGAGCGGCCCTTTGATCGACCGGCTGGGTGCGCGGCGCCTCTACCCCTATGTTCTGCTGCCGTTGGGCGCGGCATTGATCATCCTCGGAGTATCCGACGCACCGGTGGTCGCGATCCTGTTCATGGCATTGGCGGGCATGTCCGCTGGCGCGCATCACACCGCGACGACGGCGCTCTGGGCAGAAATCTACGGCGTGCGTCATCTCGGCGGGATCAAGGCGATGGCCGCCTCGCTGATGGTGTTCTCGACCGCTCTCTCGCCTGCTTCGATGGGGTGGCTCATCGACGCCGGCCTGTCGATGGCGACGATCTCGCTGCTTTGCAGCGGCTGGGTGGTCGTTGCGACGCTGTTGGTCCTGAAGGCGGTCCGGCGGCGGCCACCGGTCGCGGCGCCGGCGAACCGGTCGGGGGTATAAATCGGTCGTACGCGGTTGCTGGCGGTGGCTTGAGCGCTAGTGACCCGACCCTTCTTCGGCCGGGCTGTGCGCCTTGTAGATATCGGGGTTCTCTTCGCCCTCGGCCACTAAGAACCCGACCAGGCCGCGTTCCAGCCGCGACAATGCGTGGTCGACCAGGAGATAGCGTCCCGGCACGTCGAGCGCGAACTCGGTCACGACGGCGCCACCCGGCGGTACCAGTACGGTCTGGACCGCTTCGTTCGGCGGCGTCACGAGATCGCCCCAGGCATAGACGCGGTCGAAGATCTCGCCGATCACATGGAACGACGAGGTGTAGTTCGGTCCGCCAACGCCAAAAAACATCCGCACTGATTCGCCGACATTCACATGCATCGGATGCTCGGTCGTCAGCGCATTAACTGTACCGTTGAACACGACATATTCCGCCTGCTCGGCGAGGAGCTTTTCGATGCTGAACTCCTGCAGGCCGCTCTGGCCGAACGGCTCGTGCGTATAGAGTTCGCCCTGCATGACATAGAATTCGTGATCGACCCTCGGCAGGCCGCCTTCCGGTTCGACCAGGATCATGCCGTACATGCCGTTTGTGATGTGGTGCGCCACCATCGGCGTCGCGCAGTGATAGACATAAAGTCCCGGCTTCAGCGCTTTGAACTCGATCATTTTGGCTTCGCCGGGGCCGGCTTGGGTGTGCGCGGCACCGCCGCCGGGCCCGGTCGCGGCATGGAAATCGACCGAATGCACCATCGATGAATCGTGGTGATTCGAGAGCGTCACCACGACCGTGTCGCCGACGCGGACACGCAGCATCGGGCCGGGCACCGTGCCGTTGAAGGTCCAGTACTCGTAGGTGGTGCCGTCGTCGAGCAGTCCGACCAGCTCGACCGCCTCGAGCTCAACCTCGATGCGCCGCGGTTCCTGCCAATCGACCGGCCCCGGCAGGTGGGCCGGGTCGAGCGATACGATGGTATCCGGCACCGCCATCTCTTCCGGCGGCGCAGGCTCCGAAACGACAAGCGCACCGACCATCCCCGCTTCGCGATGGCCGGGAAGGGTGCAGAAATAAGTGATTGTTCCGACTTCCGAAACCTGGAATGCGATCGTCGTGCCGGCGCCGGTGCCGAGCACGCGCTGCGAGCGGAGGCCGAGCTCTTCCATCGCAATATCGTGGATCGCGCCTTCGCCGTTGATCAGCGCGATCTGCACGATATCGCCGATCGTGGCTCTCAAGGTCGGATTGACCACGCCGTCGATGGTGCCGCCGACGCCGATGTAGACCATGCGGCCATCGGCAATGCCGGTGCGCAGGGTATAGCGAACGTCCGGCGTGTAGGCGCCTTCGATCGAGGCTTCCTTCAATTCAGTTGCCGATTCCTCGGCAGCAGCGCCTTCGGCCGCTTGGGCGAGGAGCCCTGCAACGTCCGCGGGCGGCGCTTCCAGCACGTCGGCGAGGAACGCGATCAGATGCGCGCGATCCATCGGCCGCTGCACGCCGCCGTAAAGCATTTTCATGCCAGGCACCACGCGGAACGGCGCTGCAAGGAACGTGTCGAGCGTCTCGGGCGTCCATATGATCTCGGAATTGCGCAAGGCATCGGAATAGTCGTAGCCCGCGACGCTTCCCGCCTTGCTGCCGAACAGTCCGAAGAAGCTGGGTCCGGTCCCGTTTTCACCGGGCAGAAAGCTGTGACAGCCCGCGCATCGTCTGAAGACTTCACGGCCGGCTTCGATCGGATCTTCGGCGATTGTCTGCGCCTGGCCGGCCATCGGAAGCGTGACTACAAAAAGGCTGAAAAGCAGTATCTGGCGGGCGTTCATGGTGGGTCTCCTTTGCGGATGGCACCTGGAACGAAACCGGGCACACTTTGTCAGACGTGGTCACATCCTCTGTTCAAATCAAGTGACGGAGGTGCTCCACTTGATTCTGGACGAAAGCGCGCCGCTTGCCGCCAACTTGCCGCTGCTAAAGAGTCGATGCCGGGGCTTTCTCACGCGGCAAAACGGCATTCAGCAGCACGCCGGCGATGGCGGCCAGCGCCATCGGCGAAATCGAGAAGCTGCTGTTGGCGAACTGGATCGTCGCGCCGCCGATGCCGAGCACCAGGATCGTCGAGACGATCAGCAGGTTGCGCTTGTCGCCGAGATCGACCTTGCCTTCGATCAGCGTCCGGATGCCGGACGAGGCAATGACGCCGAAAAGCGCGATCGACACGCCGCCCATCACCGCCATGGGAATCGTTTTCAGAAACGCGGCGAGGATGCCGACAAAGCCAAGCAGGATAGCCAGCACCGCGGCGCCGCCGATCACCCATACGCTGAAAATGCGGGTGATCGCCATGACGCCGATATTCTCGCCATAGGTCGTGTTCGGCGGCCCGCCGATCAGCGCCGCCAGCGCCGTCGCGACGCCGTCGCCTGCGAGCGTGCGCGCGAGTCCGGGCTTCTTGAGGAACTCGCGGCCGACGATGCGGCTGAGTACGACCATATCGCCGATATGTTCGGCCATCGTCACCAGTGCGACCGGCGCAATCAGCAAAATCATGGCGAGGACCGACACGCCGTCCGTCAGGCCGGAAAAGGCGAGGGTGAAGTTGGGGAGGGCGAAGAACGAGGCGTCTGAGAGCGGCGTGTAATCGACGAAGCCGGCAACGGCAGCGATCGCATAACCCACCACGATGCCCAGCAGGATCGGGATCACTGTGAAAAAGCCCTTGAGCACGATCGCGAACACGAAGATCGCCGCCAGCGTCGCCAGCGCGACGAGGAAATGCGGCAGGCTGTACGGGCTGCCGCCCGCCGTGTTGGTCGCCATTCCGACAGCGATGGTGGCGAGGCCGAGCCCGATGACGACAATAACCGGTCCGACGACTACCGGTGGCAGCAGGCGCAGAAGCCATTCGGTTCCGAAGGCCCGAAGCGCAGTCGCGACGGTGACATAGACGCCGCCCGCTGCGAATGCGCCGATCATCGCGCCGGCCGGTCCGCCGATCGCCGATGCGGCAATGATCGGGCCGATGAAGGCAAACGAGGATCCGAGATAGGCCGGCACCTGGCCGCCGGTGATCGCGATGAAGACGAGTGTGCCGAGACCGCTCGAAATGAGCGCGACACCGGGGTCGAGCCCGGTCAGCAGCGGCACCAGAACGGTTGCGCCGAACATGGCGAAGAGATGCTGCAGGCTAAGAAGCAGAAAGACCGGCGGCTTCGGCCGCTCGGCGACATCGAGTACGCGATCGCGCTGGTCCTGCATGACAGCCCCCTGTGTGCAGACATGCCGGCCGGCGCCCCGTCGCGGCCGAGTCGGCGACATCGTCATGCTGACCCGCCATTGGGCATCCGGCAAGTGCGGCTGGCGCAACAATCCTGCACGAATTGCCCCGCGCCATTGGCGAGTGTCATGATCCCGCCCGTCGCCACCCGGTACGGGTCGGCGTGTGCCACGAGACTGCATCCGAACCGGCGGGAGGAAACTAAATTGGACGAGCATCGCCCCTTCGTCATGGACGAAGATACCTATCAGCGCATGAAGCGCGAGACGAGCAGCTGGTATTGGTACGGCATTCCGACCTTCTTCCGCTGCCCTTGGGACGAAAACCCGAACAACGCGGATATCGCCTTCGTCGGTGTGCCGCATTCCTCGGGCAACGGCTCGACCGAGCGCGACCAGCATCTGGCGCCGCGTTTTTTGCGCCATGTCTCGGGCTTCTATCGCCGCTGCCATGCGAAATACGGGCTGAACCCCTGGGAGGAATGCCGGATCAACGACATGGGCGACGTGCCGCTGCCGGAGGCGATGGTCAACGATATCTGCGTCCAGCATATCGAAGGTTTCTACAAGCGGCTCGACAACGCCAATGTGCGGCCGGTCTCGATCGGCGGCGACCATTCGATTACCGGGCCGATCCTGAAGGCGATCGCCGGGAAGAACGCGAAGATCAGCGGCGGCCGAAAGGCAGCGTTGATCCATTTCGACGCGCATACCGATGCCTACGAGCATATCCCGCATTGGCTCGGCGCCGTGCGCTCGGCCGCGCACTGGGCCGCCTATCTCGTGCGCGAGGGCCATGTCGACGCCGAAAAGAGCACGCAGATCGGCATCCGCGGCAATGTCGTCACGCTCGACTGGCGCGAGACGTCGAACGCGCTCGGCTATCGCGTGATCGGCATCGACGAGTTCCGCGAGCTCGGCGTCAAGAAAGTGGTCGAGCTGGTGCGCGAGCGTGTCGGCGACTCCCCAGTTTACATCACCTTCGACATGGATGCGCTCGATCCCGTCTATGCGCCGGCCGCGGCCAATCTCGAGCCGGGCTATAGCGGTATGACACCGGACGACGCGACGCAGACGCTGCATGGGCTGCGCGGTCTCGACGTGATCGGCGCCGACGTCGTCTGCATCGTGCCGACCAAGGACAATCCGAACAACATCACCTCGATGAACGCGATGGTGCTGATGTTCGAGCAGATGTGCCTGATCGCCGACCGGCTCCGGACGTTGCGTGGCGTTACGGCCTGATTGCGCAACCGCACGACACTGGCCGCAGCATGGACAAGTTCGGTATCGGCCAATCGGTCCTTCGGATCGAGGACGAAAGACTGCTGCGCGGCGAGGCCTGCTTCGGCGACGATCTGCGCGCCGAGGGGATGCTGCATCTCGCTCTGCTGCGCTCGCCGCACGCCCATGCCGACATAACGGCGATCGATAGAACAGAGGCGCTTGCGATGCCGGGCGTGATCGCCGTTCTGACCGGTGCCGATCTCGTAGCCGAAGGCACCGGCGCCCTTCCGACGCTGCCGCGCACCAACCGCGCCGACGGCAAACCGAGCGAGGGTCCGCCGCGGTTTCCGCTCGCCCGCGGCCGCGTCCGGTTCGTCGGCGATCCCGTGGCGGCGGTCCTCGCGGAGACCCATGCCGAGGCCGAGGACGCGGCCGAACGTATCGCGGTCGAATACGAACTTCTGCCGGCGATCGTCAGCGTGGATGCCGCGACCGCGCCGGATGCGCCCGCGCTCTGGCCGGGTGCGCCGGGCAATGTCGCGGCTCATCTGCGATTGGGCGATACGGCCGCGACGGATGCGGCCTTCGCACGTGCGCCGCACATCGTAAGCCTGCGCGTCGTCAATAACCGGGTGGTTCCGAACGCACTCGAACCGCGCGCGACCCTCGCCGAATACGATCCGGCAAACGAACGCTTCACCTTGCGTACAGTCACGCAAACGCCATCGACCTTGCGCCAGCAATTGGCAGATGGCGTGCTGCGTGTGGCGCCCGAGAAGATCCGAGTGCTGGTGCCGGACATCGGCGGCGGGTTCGGTCTCAAGACGAATTTGCATCCCGAAGATGCGGTCTGCGCTATTGCGGCGCGACGCTTCGGCCGACCGGTCAAATGGCGGGCGACGCGCGCCGACGAGTTTCTGGCGGGCGCTCACGGCCGCGATCAGGTGAGCGATGCCGCACTCGCCTTCGACGGCGACGGGCGCATTCTCGGCCTACGCGTCAAAACGAAATCCGACCTCGGCGCCTATCTCACGCCGGCCGGCGCGGTCGTCGCGCTGCTGCTCGGGCCGCGCATCGTCGTCGGTACCTATCGCGTGTCGGCGGTCGATCTCGAGGTTTCGGCCTGTCTCACCAATACATGTCCGACCGCGCCCTATCGCGGCGCCGGTCGCCCGGAGGCCATCTATGTGATCGAACGGCTTATCGAGGAAGCGGCGGTGACACTCGGGCTCGATCCGGTCGAGATCCGGCGGCGGAACTTCATTCCGCCCGATGCGTTCCCGTATCCGACACCGAGCGGCGATGCTTACGATTGTGGCGAGTTCGAGCGCGTGCTCGACGAGGCGCTGGTGAGTGCCGACTGGAACGGATTTGCCGCGCGGCGCGACGCATCGGCCCAAGCCGGCTTGCTGCGCGGCCGCGGGCTCTCCACCTTCATCGAATGGACCGGCGCCGCCGTCTATACCGAGCAGGTCATCGTGCGGATCGCCGGCAACGGGCGCGTCAAGTTGCAGACGGCAATGCAGGCGATGGGGCAGGGGCTCTCGACCTGCTTCGCCCAACTGCTCGCAACGACGTTCGATCTCCCGATCGATTGCATCGATATACTGTCGGGCGATACCGATGCGGTGAACGGCATCGGCAGTGTCGCGTCGCGCTCACTGTTCATCGGCGGGCCGGCAACGATGGCCGGCGGCAAGGCGGCGCTCGACAAGGCGCATGGGCTGGCCGCCGACGCGCTCGAAGCGGCGACAGCCGACATCGAGTATCGCGCCGGAATCTTTTCGGTTGCCGGAACGGATCGCCGCATCGGCCTGTTCGAACTGGCGCAGCGCCAGCCGGGCGGCCAGATCGAAACAGAACTGCGTCACACGATCGACGCCGCGAGCTGGCCGAACGGCTGTCATGTCGCCGAAGTCGAGATCGACCCCGAGACCGGCATGGTGCGCGTCGTCCGCTATACCGCCGTGGACGATCTCGGTACGGTCGTCAATCCGATGATCGTCGAAGGCCAGGCGCATGGCAGTCTGGCGCAGGGCATCGGCCAGGTCTTGCTCGAACGCACCGTCTATGACGAGAGCGGTCAGCTTCTGACGGCATCGTTTCTCGACTATGCAATGCCGCGCGCCGACGATCTGCCTTCGTTCCGGATCGAAACCGTTGCGGGCATTCCAGCACCCGGCAACGCGCTGGGCGCCAAGGGTGCCGGCGAGCTCGGTTGCGTTGCGGCACCGCCGGCGCTGATGGCAGCAATCCTCGATGCGCTCCGTCCCCTGGGGGTGCGCGATCTCGACATGCCCGCGACGCCCGAACGGGTCTGGCGTGCGATCCAGGCGGCACGCGGACGCTGATCCGCGTCGCCAAAACCCATGGATTCGACTGGACGTTGAGCCCTGGGCAAGGGTCCGCTACGCTCCCCCGTTGAGAGTATCGCTGGGCCCGAGCGCCGTTACGGGAATGATCCCCGTGTCACGGCCCAACCAGCGATACGGCCCTAAGGCCCGGACCGCGCACCGGTTCGCTCGTCACACAGGGGAGGATAAAGCCATGGTCGATTTCAGTAAAACGCGACGACAGTTTCTGCAGTCTGCCGGCGCCAGTGCCGCCGCCCTCGCTGCAGCCTCGATGGCGGGGCGTTCTGCCCACGCAGCCCGTGAGAAGGAGCTGAACATCCTGTGCTGGGAGGGGTACAACTCGGCAGAGGTGCTCGATCCGTTCCGTCAGGCGCACGATGCGACGGTCAAGGCTGAATCGCTGACCAACGATCCGACCATGATCAACCGCCTTCGCGCCGGCGAGATCAACGTTTGGGACCTGATCAACGTGAACAATCCCTGGGCCCGTGAGGTCATGTATCCCGAGGGGTTGATCGTTGCCCTGCCGCGCGACGAGATGGAACCCTATTTCGAGAAGATGCTGCCGCAATTCCATCCGCCTTACGCATGGTCGCTGAGCGAGGACGGAAACGATCTGTTGGGTATGACGCAACGCTATGGTCCCTACAGCTTCGTCGCCAATACGGACAAGATAAGCCGTCAGATGGCGGAAGACGAAGGCTGGAACCTGTGGGGCGACGATGCGTTGGCCGGTCGTTACGCGGTCCAGGAGACAGACGACTGGGATGTGTTCGTATTATGTCTGATCGCCGGCTTCGATCCGTTCCGCGAGCATACCGACGAGGAAGTTGCGCAGTTCGAGGTCGCGGCAAACCGGTTGTTCCGGAATGCGAAGCTGGTCGGCGATATCCCGACGCTTAACCAGGCGCTGGTCAGCGGCGAGATCGATCTCTATTTGCCGGGCGGCGTCTATTCGGCGTCGCTGGCCCGCGCAGACGGGTTCCTGAACATTCGCGGTGTAACCCCGAATAGCGGCCCGATGCCGGGCGGCAAGGGCGGCGTATCCTGGATCGAGGTGACCTCGGTCGTAAACAATCCCGAACTCTCGCCGCTGGCTATCGAGTTCCTTAAGTACGTGCAGGATCCGGAAGTGTCGCACACGGTCGCGTTCGCCGAAGGGACGTTCAACCCGGTGACACAGATGGGCAATCCCGCCTGCTTCGAACTCTTTACAGCGGAAGAGCTCGAGATCATTCAGTGGGACAGCCTCGAGCAGGAGATGGCGAACTCGGTCGAGTACGACATCGTTCCCGACTACGACAGACTGCTGGATATCATGTCCGCTGCAAAGCGGGCGGCATCGGGCGGTTGATCGCTACGGCCCCGGCCGTCCAGCGCGAACCGCGCCAGACGGCCGGGGCCAACCGTCATTCGTTGGCGTTGCGAGGGCCGCCCAGATTTCGGAGCGGCCTTTGCAACAATATAGTCAAACCGGTCTGGTGCTCATGAGTGCGTCCGTTCGCTCGCCGATCCTCGAACTCAAGGCTCTTTCAAAGCAATTCGGCTCATTCAACGCCGTCGCCGGCATCGATCTGGTGGTCGGTGAAGGCGAATTTTTCACGATCGTCGGCCCGTCGGGCAGCGGCAAAACGACTCTTCTGCGAATGCTGGCCGGCATGGAAGTACCGAGCTCGGGCGACATTCTTCTCAAAGGCGAGCGTATTAACGATCTGCCGGCCAACAAACGGCCGACCTGCATGGTATTTCAGTCGCTGGCGCTGTTTCCTCATCGCACGGTCGGTCAGAACATCGAGTTCTCGCTCAAGATACGCGGCGAGCCGGAAGGTAAGCGGCGTGAGCGATGCCTTCATCTGATGCGCCAGCTTCGGCTGCCCGAAAGCTACTACGACAAGGCGATTGCACAATGTTCTGGTGGCGAACGGCAGCGCGTCGCGCTCGCGCGTGCGCTCGCCTACGATCCGCAAATCCTCTTTTTCGACGAGCCGCTCTCTGCCATCGACTACAAGCTTCGCAAGGCGCTCGAGAAAGAACTCAAGGACATCCATCGCGAGACCGGCAAGACGTTCATGTACATCACCCACAGCCTCGAGGAGGCGATGGTGATGTCCGACCGGATCGGTGTCATGCGGGACGGCCGCCTTGTGCAAGTCGGCACGCCGAACGAGATCTATTCCGAGCCGTCAGACAAGTTCGTTTCGGAGTTCATGGGCGAGGTGAACGTAATCGATGTGCGTCGCGGCGATGCAGGACGGGTCGTCTCGGACAGTCTGGGAGAGACCTTTACCTCACCGACGCTTCCGCCGGGATTCGAGACCGGGCATCTGGTTGTGCGCCCGGAGTTCATGCGGTTTCTTGCGAGCGGCGACAATGCGGAGAACCGCTTGAAGGGGCGGTTCTACAACGAATACGCACTCGGGTCGCGGATTCAGTATCAGGTTCGCGTCGGGCAAAATGTCTTCATTCTCGAGCTTCTTCGGCAGCGGGCGTTCAAGGCGAACCTCGACGACGAGGTGACGATCGGATGGGATTCCGCAAACAGCATCCTGGTGCGCAACTGATGTCTGCCAGCCAGGCTGAAGGAAGTCGGTTTTCGCTGAGCTGGTTGTGGCGACCCGGTCGCCGTCATGCGGCGCCGATCATGCTATTGTTGCTGCTCGGCTTTGCTGCGCCCCTGATCGCGATCGTAGGTTTCAGCTTTGGCAAAGAACGCACATTTGCGCTGTGGCAGGCGCCGACGTTTGAGAGTTATCGGACGATCGTCGAGGAAACGTTTTACTATTCGTTCCTCTGGTCGCTGGGTATGGCTGTTACGACCGTCGTCATTCTGGTGCTGATTTGCTACCCGGTCGCTTACGGGCTGGCGAAAATCTTCGGCCGCTGGTCCAATCTGATAACGCTCTTACTGGTATTGCCACTCTTCGTTTCGGAGAACGTCCGCCTCTATGGCTGGGTGTTGTTTCTGATCAAGGGCGGTGTGCTGCTTGGCACGCTCAAGTCGCTGTTCGGTATCGATGCCGAAAGCATTCTGTTCACGCCGGGGATCATTGTCTTTGGCATGGTCTATGTATACCTGCCCTTCATGCTTTTTCCGATGACGCTCGGCCTTTCCATGGTGTCGCGGGAGGTTAAGGAAGCTGCGAGCGATCTCGGTGCAAGTCGGCTGCAGGTGTTTCGAGAAGTGGAGCTGCCGCTTGCGATGCCCGGCATGATTATCGGGTGTCTGCTCACCTTCGTCCTCTCGGTGGGTGCGATTGCCGAGGCCAAAGTTCTTGGCGGACAGTCTGTCATTCCAATCGTCCACGATATCGAGATCGCATTTACTTACGCGCAGAACTGGCCGCTGGGCGCTGCGCTCTCCGTGCTCCTTATCGTACTCGTTGGAGCACTTGTTCTGCTGGTGCTGCGGCGGTTCGACCTCGATCGAATTCTTGGGCGGCGGTGATCGAATGGCCATTCAGGGTGAACGCGTACGCAGCAATCTTGTCGTGGTCTGGACGGCCGTCATTATCCTGTTTCTCTACATGCCACTTCTGACCGGCCTGCTGGCGACATTGACCTCTAGTCGGTACTTCAACTTTCCAATCCAGAAATGGGGACTTGACTGGTGGGGGAAGACGCTGAAGTCGCTGGAAATTCACGCGCTCTTCGAGACCTCGCTCCTGATCGCCCTCATCGTGACGGCGATCTCGGTCCTGATTGCATTCTTCGGCGCTCTGGCCTTCGCTCGATACGAATGGCGTGGCCGGTCGATCTATCAGAAGATCGTCCTCCTGCCGATTTTCTTCCCTCAGTCCGTCCTCGGCCTCGCACTCCTGCTTTGGTTCAATGCGTTGGGCGTTGAAACGTCGTGGCATACCGCCGTTTTTGCCCATCTGGTCTGGGTCGTTCCGGTGGCGACGCTGGTCATTTCGATTCAGGTCTACAGTTTCGACCCGGCGCTCGAAGAGGCCGCGTTCGACCTGGGCGCAAGCCGCTGGCAGGTCCTCAAGGAAGTGACCTTGCCGGTACTTTGGCCGGGCATATTCTCGGGCGCCCTGTTTTCGTTTTTGCTGTCATGGGGAAATTTTCCGCTTTCCCTGTTTACGACTGGCGCGGATACGACGGTACCGGAGTATATCTATGCGAAGATGGGTGTTGGCTATACGCCGGCCGTTCCGGTTCTCGGTACAATCTCCACGATAGGGGCGGCTGTCACGCTGCTTGGCGGTTATGCACTGATCCTGTTCATGCGCCGCCGCCGCACGGCGGCGCGCGCGACGGCCTGACCGGGCGACCTCGCCGAGCGAACATGGCAGGCCTGCGGTCCGCCGGTCGATTTAGCCGTTGCCACAAGATCGCGCGGCCTGATTGAATGGCGCGCCATTCGCTCAAGGGGTTGCAATGGAACTGAAATTCAGTGACGAGGCGGAGCGGTTCCGCGCCGAGGTGCGCACCTTCATCGCAGCGGAACTGCCGTCCGAAATCCGGACCTCGGTTGCCGCCGACAGGATGGATCTCTCCCCGGAGCTTCAACGGCGCTGGATGCGCATCCTCGCCGAGCGCGGCTGGGGCGCGCCGAGCTGGCCCAAAGAGTATGGCGGCGCCGGCTGGACCGACGAACAGTTCTATGTGTTCGAGCGCGAGCTTGCTCTGATGGATGCGCCACGCATCGCCAGCTTCGGAATCCAGATGCTGGGGCCGACCTTGATCGAGTTCGGCAGCGAAGAGCAGAAGCGGCGTTTTCTGCCGGGCACGCTGAACGGCGAAATTCTCTGGTGTCAGGGTTATTCCGAACCGAATTCCGGCTCGGACTTGGCCTCGTTGCGCACGCGCGCGGTGCGCGAGGGTGAATTTTACGTATTGAACGGCAGCAAGATCTGGACAACTGACGCGCAGCACGCGGACTGGATGTTCGGCCTGTTCCGGACCGACAGCAACGGGAAAAAGCAGGAAGGCATCTCCTTCATGGTGCTCGACATGAAAACGCCAGGGCTCACCGTCCGGCCGATCATCATGTTTGAAGGTACGCATGAGGTGAACCAAGTCTTCTTCGACAATGTGCGGGTGCCGGTGGCACAGCGTGTCGGCGAGGAAGGGAAGGGCTGGACCATCGCGAAATATTTGCTCGGGCTCGAGCGCTTCGGCACCGCCGAGGTATCGCGTACGCTGGCGTCGATCGCACGGCTGAAGCGTCTTGTCGCACGCATTCCGGCCGGCGGGGGCATTCTGATCGACGATCCGGATTTCTCGGCGCGGATTGCCGACGCGGAAATGGAGTTGCGCGCACTCGAGCTGACCGAGTTGCGCTTTCTGTTTGCCCAGGACGGCGATGCACTCGGTGCCGAAGCGTCCATGCTCAAGATCCGTGGCACCGAAATCCAACAAACTGTGTTCGGCCTCACGCTCGAAGCGCTCGGGCTTTACGGCCAATCCGCCGGGCCCGAGAGCGGCGATATGCCGGGAGACGTCGCCACCGAGATCGCGCGCGGCGCCAATGCCTCGCGCGTCCATTTCAATTTTCGCAAGACGTCGATCTATGCGGGCTCGAACGAAATCCAGAAGAACATCATCGCCAAGGCGGTGTTGGGGCTCGGACGATGAATTTCGCACCCACCGAAGAACAGGTGATGTTTCGCGACAGCGTGCGCCGCTTCGTGGCGGACGAGTATCCGTTCGACAAAAGGCTGAAGATCGTGGCCGAGGCGCCCGGTTATCGGCCAGAGCATTGGAAGGCCTTTGCCGATCTCGGCTGGCTGTCTGTGCCCTTTGCCGAAGAGTATGGCGGGCTCGGCGGCGACCCGTTCGATCTCATGGTGCTGATGGAGGAATTCGGGCGCGCGCTTCTGGTGTCGCCTTATCTGTCGACCGTGGTTCTCTCCGGTCGTCTGCTGCAGGAAGCGGGCGGCGATACCGCATCCTCACTGATCGCCGGGATTGTCGCCGGCGATGTGCAGATCGCATCGGCGCTGGCCGAAGCGCAGGGCCGCTACGATCTGTTCGACGTTGCAACCAAAGCCGAGCATCGTGACGGTTCCTGGCATATCAGCGGCCGCAAGCTCGGCGTGCCCTTTGCAACGACGGCGGACCGGTTGATCGTATCGGCGCGCACCGCCGGCGGTCGTCGCGACCGGACCGGTATTACGCTCTTCCTCGTCGATTCGGACGCGGGCGGTGTGACGCGCTCGTCCTATCGCACCCACGATGGCGGTAGCGCCGCGACAGTCGATTTCGATCACGTCGCGGTCGATGCCGTTTTAGGCGAGCGCGACGGCGCGTGGTCTTCGATCGAGCTTGTGTCGGATATCGTATCGGCTGCGCTGGCCGCCGAGATGACCGGCGCGATGTGGGCCGCGCAGGAACAGACCGTGGAATATGCCAAGACCCGCAAGCAGTTCGACCAGACGCTCGGCCATTTTCAGGCACTGCAGCATCGCATGGTCGACATGTTCATGAAATGCGAGCTGGCGCGGTCGATGACGATCGAAGCGACCAATGGCGCCGGCATGAACGATCCAGCCGAACGCACACGACGGATCGCGGCGGCGCGCAGCCTGATCGGTCGCTATGCGCGCCATGTCGGCGAAGAGGCGATCCAGATTCACGGTGGCGTCGGCGTCACGATGGAGCTGCCCATCGGTCACTATCTGAAGCGGGTGATGGCGATCAACGCAACGCTGGGCGATCCGGACTATCACCGCCGGCGCTATATCCGCCTGATGCGGGGCGAGGACAATGTCGCCAGCGTCGTCCGGGTCTGACCGATACCAATCTCAACATTCGACATCGATCAGGGAGAAGCAGAAATGGCGGAGGAACTCGTCCTCACCCAGCGTCGGGGCAAGGTTCTCGAAATCGTGATGAACCGGCCGCCGGCGAACGCGATCAACCGGCAGATGAGCCGCGCCATGTACAAGGCGTTCCACACGCTGCAGAACGACCCGGAGCTCACCTGCGGCCTGGTCACCGGCACGGGCGAGCGAATCTTCTGCGCCGGCTGGGATCTCAAGGAGACGGCGGCCTCGGGCATCAACTATGACGACGATTATCATCCCGAAAAGGGCTTCGGCCAGGGCGGCTTCGCGGGGATCACCGAATATTTCGACCTGAAGAAGCCGGTCATTGCTGCGCTCAACGGCGCGGCGGTCGGCGGCGGCATGGAGGTCGCGATCGCCTGCGACATCATCCTGATGTCGGAAACCGCGTTCTTTGCGCTGCCCGAGATGCAGCGCGGCATTCTTGCCGATGGCGGTGCGGTGCAGAAATTGCCGCGCCTCATCCCGGCGATGGTCGCCCGCGAATTTCTGCTCAGCGGCCGGCGGATGTTGTCGGACGAGGCGGTGCGCTGGGGTCTCGCGCACAAGGCCTATCCGCAGGCCGACCTCATGCCTGCCGCGCGCGCAATGGCCGACGAGATTTCGAAGGGCGCGCCACTCGCACTGCAGGCGCTCAAGGAAGTCCTGCAGTTCACCGACGGCATGAACATCGTCGAGTCGATGCGGGTCGTGCGCATGGGCGGCAGTCACGGTCTCGAAATGTACGGCAAGCTGCCGAAATCCGAGGACGCGATGGAAGGCATCACCGCCTTTGCCGAAAAACGCGAGCCGGTCTGGAAGGGCCGCTGACCCTATGACGGCGCCGCTCGGCGGCCTGCTCGCGGGGAAACGAGCGATCGTCACCGGTGCCTCGCGTGGCATCGGTCGCGCCATCGTCGATCGCTTCGCCGCCGAAGGTGCGAAGGTCATGGCGGCGGCGCGTCATCGTCCGGACGATCTGCCGGCCGGCATCATGTGGCGCGATTGCGATGTGACGAAGCGCGCCGATGTCGAGGCTGTCATTGCCGCTGCGCGAGATGCGTTCGGCGGCATCGACGTGCTGGTCAACAACGCCGGCGTGCTGATCGAAGGCACACTGGTCGATACCAGCGACGAGGATTGGGAGCGCCAGTTCGCGGTCAATGTGCGGAGCGTGTTTTATGCCTGCCGTGCGGCGATCCCGATCATGGCGGCGGGCGGCGGCGGTTCGATCGTCAATCTCGGTTCGGTCAGCGGCCAGCTCGCCGATTTCGGCATGGCCGGTTACAACGCGACCAAGGCGGCGGTGCATCTGCTGACGCGCTCGGTCGCTGTCGATCACGGGTCGCAGGGCATCCGCTGCAACGCTGTGTGTCCGGGCTGGATCAAGACCGACATGCTGCAGCAGTCGTTCGCTCTGGCGGCTGATCCGGCCGCAGCCGAGGCGGCTGCGGCGGCACAGCATCCGTTGCGCCGGCTTGGCCGCCCGGAAGACATTGCCGCGCTGGCGGCGTGGCTCGCTTCGGATCAATCAGCCTTCGTGAGCGGGCATCTCTACACGGTCGATGGCGGACTGATCGCCCGTTCGCCGATCGGTCCCGATTGATGAACCCGGCTGAGTAACATGTGCGATTCCGGTCATCCAATATGCGTCTGCTGCGGCGTGACGGACGAGGTTTTCGCGGAACTCTGCCCGATCCCTATCGCCGGGCGACCGGGAGGCAGGGTTGCGGGCTTCGCATGGGCTTTTTGAGGGGGATTCTGATAAAAGCATCGCCCGTGCGACGCCTTACGTCGCCGGCACGATAGCGGGTCGGGGTCGGCCTGCGGCCATGATCCCGCCGGGCGCGGACCACCGCGCGGGCGTCAACGCGTTTCACGGGGAGGACGTTGAATGAATCGGGAAGTCATCCTGACCTGCGCCGTTACTGGCGCCGGCGATACGGTCGGCAGGCACCCTGCCATTCCAGTCACGCCGGAGCAGATCGCCAATTCGGCGATCGAAGCCGCCGAAGCCGGCGCGTCGATCGTGCATTGTCACGTGCGCGATCCGAAGACCGGCAAGGGTTCGCGCGACGTCGGTCTCTACCGCGATGTGGTCGAGCGCATCCGCCGCAGCAGCGTCGATGTCGTCATCAATCTGACCGCCGGCATGGGCGGCGATCTGGTGGCCGACAACGAGGGCAAGCCCGCCGCCGGCAGCGACCTGGTCGATGCCGCGACGCGTCTTGCGCATGTCGAGGCGCTGAAGCCTGAAATCTGCACGCTCGATTGCGGCAGCATGAATTTCGGCGACGAAGACACCGTAATGCTTCAGACGCCGAGCATCCTCCGCGCGATGGCGAAGCGGGTCAAGGAACTCGGCGTGAAGCCGGAAATGGAAGTGTTCGATACCGGCCATCTCTGGTTCGCGACCAAGATGGTCGAAGAGGGGTTGATCGACGGTCCCGCGATGTTCCAGCTCTGCCTCGGTATTCCGTGGGGTGCGCAGGCGGATTCCCGCACCATGGCGCTGATGGCCTCGCAGGTACCCGAAGGCCATGTCTGGGCCGGTTTCGGCATCAGCCGCATGCAGATGCCGATGGTGGCGCAGGCCGTGCTGCTCGGCGGTCACTGCCGGGTCGGGCTCGAAGACAATCTCTATCTGGAGAAAGGCGTCTTCGCGACCAACGCACAGCTTGTCGAAAAGGCCGTGCGCATCATCCACGATCTCGGCGCGCGCGTGCTCACGCCCGACGAGGCCCGTAAGAAGCTTGAAATCCGCAACCACTAACGGGATCCGTTCATGACAAGCATTCGCAAGGTCGCTGTTGTCGGCAGCGGTGTTATCGGCAGTGGTTGGGCGGCGCGCTGTCTCGCCCGCGGTCTTGAAGTCGTCGCCTGGGATCCCGGCAAGGGTGCCGAGGCGCAGATGCGCGCCAACGTCGACAATGCCTGGCCGGCGATGGCCAAGCTCGGCATGGTAGCGAGTGCGTCGCAGGACAATCTCACCTTCGTCCCGACGCTCGAGCAGTGCGTCGCCGATGCGGATTTCATCCAGGAGAACGCGCCCGATCGCGAAGACCTGAAACGCAAATTGTTCAACCAGATCGCCGAGGCTTCTCGGCCCGACGTCCTGATCGCTTCCTCGTCGTCCGGCTTGTTACCGACCGACATCCAGCGCGAATGCAAGAATCCGGAACGCACGCTGATCGGCCATCCGTTCAACCCGGTTTATCTGCTGCCACTGGTCGAACTGGTCGGCGGCAAAAAGACCGCGCCCGAGACGATCACGAAGGCTGCAGATTTCTACCGCACCATCGGCATGTACCCGCTGCATGTCCGCAAGGAGATCGAGGGCTACCTGTCCGACCGCCTGCAGGAAGCGCTCTGGCGCGAGGTGCTGCATCTCGTCAATGACGGGGTCGCCACGACCGAAGAGCTCGATGCGGCGATCGCCTACGGGCCCGGCCTGCGCTGGTCGATCTGGGGCACGAACCTGATCTTCCACCTTGCCGGCGGCGAAGGTGGCATGCGGCACATGCTGGAACATTTCGGCCCGGCACTCGAACTGCCCTGGACCAAGCTGAAGGCGCCGACCCTGACGCCCGAGCTGATCGACCGGATGGCCAGCGGTACCGAATCACAGGCGGCCGGCCGTTCGATCAAAGAACTCGAACGCGTGCGCGACGATTGCCTGATCGCCGTCATGCAGGCGCTGAAGCAGCACAAGCAGGGCGCGGGTAATGTTCTGATCGAGGACGAAGCGCGCCGCTACCAGTCCCGCAAGCTCCCGCGCTGGAAGCAAGGCGACACCGTGCCGACGCCGTTCGCGGTCTATGAGGGCGCGGTCGAGATGAACTGGCTCGATTATAACGGCCATATGAGCGAGAGCTTCTATCTCTGGGCGTTCGGAGACGCCACCGACGCGTTGTTCCGCTATATCGGCGTCGACGACGACTATCGCGCATCGGGCAAGTCCTTCTACACGGTCGAGAGTCACGTCAACTATCACCATGAAGTCGGTGGCGGCGAACCTCTCAAATACACGACCCAGCTGCTCGACTGCGATTCGAAGCGAATGCACATCTTCAACTGGATGCATCACGGCCGGACCGGCGAGTTGCTGGCAACGACCGAACAGATGCTTCTCCATGTCGACATGAACGCCAAGCGCGCCGCCACGATACCCGCGGACGTTCAGAAGGCAGTCGATGCGGTGATGGCTGCGCACAAGGGCCTGCCGACGCCGGACGGCACCGGCCACAAGATCGGCATCAAGCGCTAAGGCGCTTAATATGGATTTTGCGCTCACGCTCGAGCAGGAAATGATCGTCGATGCGGCGCGCGCCTTCGTCGAGAAGGAACTCATGCCGCATGAAGACGAGGTCGAGCGCGAGGGCGAAGTTCGCCCCGAGCTCGTCCGCGCCATCCGCGACAAGGCGGTCGCCGCCGGCTTTTATGCGGCGAACATGCCGGAAGAACTCGGCGGGGCGGGGCTCGATCATGTAAGCCTGACCTTGCTCGAACGTGAACTGGGCCGCACGTCCTTTGCGTTGCAATATGCGGTGGCGCGGCCCTCGAACATCCTGCGTGCCTGCAATGCCGAACAGATCGAACGCTATCTGAAACCGACAATCCGCGGCGAGCGCGTCGAGTGTCTCGCCTTGACCGAACCGGATGCCGGTTCCGATCTGCGCGGCATGAAGACGCGGGCGGTGCGCGATGGCGATGACTATATCGTCAACGGCACCAAGCATTTCATCTCCTATGCCGATGTCGCCGATTACATCGTTTTGTTTGCGGCGACCGGCGAAGAGCAGACCGCCAAGGGCAGCAAGAAAAAGATTACGTCGTTTCTGGTCGACAAGGATACGACGGGCCTTGACGTTCGGCGCGGCTCGATCGCGGTGTCGCATCGCGGCTTCCATCATTGCACGCTGAGTTTCGTCGATGCGCGCGTACCGGCGCGCAATGTGCTCGGCGAAGAACATAAGGGCTTCGACGTCGCCAATCTGTGGCTGGGCGCGACGCGCCTCACGGTCGCGGCGCAATGTATCGGCCGCGCGCAGCGGGCGCTGAAACTGGCGATCGAGTGGGCGGCTACGCGCAAGCAGTTCGGCCAGGCGATCGGCAAGTTCCAGGGCACCTCGTTCAAGCTCGCCGACATGGCGACCGAGATCGCGGCTGCGGAAATGCTCACACTGCATGCCGCCTGGAAAACCGATCGCGGTGTCGTCGCGGATCAGGATTATGCAATGGCCAAGCTCTACGCGACCGAGATGCTGGCGCGCGTGACGGACAATGCCGTGCAGATCTTCGGCGGCATGGGCCTCATGGAAGAGGTTGGTGTCGAAAAGCTCTGGCGAGATGCCCGCGTCGAGCGCATCTGGGACGGCACCAGCGAGATCCAGCGGCATATCATATCGCGCGCGCTGTTACGGCCGCACGAAAACTGAACGGGAGCGTCCTATGAGCGAAGCGGTCAAGACCGAGACGAAAGATGGTGTGCTGCTGGTCACGCTCGACCGGCCCAAGGCCAATGCGATCGACTCGCCAACCAGCCGCCGCCTCGGCGAGGTGTTTGCCGCGTTCCGCGACGATCCGGCGCTGCGCGTTGCGATCCTCACCGGCGGGGGCGACCGGTTCTTTTCCGCGGGCTGGGATCTCAAATCCGCGGCCGAAGGGCACGAGGCGGACGAGGATTACGGGGTCGGTGGATTCGGCGGGATCACGCAGCTTCCCAATCTCAACAAGCCGTTGATCGCGGCGATCAACGGCATGGCGATCGGCGGCGGCTTTGAGATCGCGCTCGCGGCCGACATGATGGTCGCCTCGGAAACGGCGGTGTTTGCGCTGCCCGAAACGCGCGTCGGGGTAATCGCGAACTCGGCCTGCATAAGGCTGCCCACCATGATACCGCGGGCGATTGCGATCGAACTGATGCTGACCGGCCGGCGCATGAGTGCCGACGAGGCGCATAGCTGGGGCCTGGTCAACGACGTGGTGGCACCCGGCAATTTGCTCGATCGCGCTTATGAGATCGCCCGCGAAATCGTGCGTGGGGCGCCGCTCGCGGTTGCTGGCACCAAGGAAACGGTTCGGGCCTGCGAGGGCCAGAGCATTGCTGAGGGCTATGGCTTGATCGCCGACCGCAAGATCCTCAACTACGAGAAGATGCGGCATTCGGAAGACGCCATCGAGGGACCGCGCGCATTCGCGGAGAAGCGCGATCCGGTTTGGAAGGGAAGGTAGGAGGATGAGCACAATGCCGATCATCCACCGCGAGACGGTCCTGAAGGATTGGATCGACTATAACGGCCACATGAACGAGGGCTATTATCCCGTCGTGTTTTCGCATGCGGCCGACGAGCTGATGGCGATGATCGGCGTGACGCCGGATTACATCAGGTCGACGAAGCTCACCTTTTTTACCGTCGAATCGCACATCCGCTTTCTCAAGGAAGTGAAGCTCGGCGACCCCCTGACGGTTCGTCTGCAGGTTCTGGGCGTACGCGAGAAGAAATTGCATCTCTGGTACTGCATGAGCCTGGGTGACGACGGTCCAGAGGTCGCGACGCTGGAATCGATGTGGCTGTTCTACGACGGCAAGGCGGGCACTGTAGGGCCGATCGTTGCCGAGGTGCGGCGGCTGATCGACGAGATGGTCGATGCCCAAGGCGATCTCCCGACGCCGGACGGGGCCGGGCGGCAAATCGTCCTCTGAAGGTCGTTCCCTGATCTCAGGCCGCTACGCCGCGCGGCTGGCGATGCGCGGCCGAAGATAGGCAAGCTCCTGCTCCGATTTTGGGCGACGCCACAGCTCGCTCAATACCGCCCGCAAACCCGGGCTCACCGTCTTGCGATAGGGCGAATCCGCCGGCAGTTGTGCCATCAGGCGGCGATGGGCCTCGCCCAGATTGTGGTAGGGGATCGCCGGAAACAAATGATGCAGCGCGTGGTATCGCATCCCGACCGGAAACAGCAGCGGGACCACCGGCGACCATCCGCCGATCGTGATCGAGTCCAGAAGCTGCTGCGCGTGCGTCAGCTCTCCGCCGCGATTGCAATAGCGGTGCGCCAGCAGATTGCGGAACCAGTTGAGGCCGACGCCCAGCATACCGAGCACATAAATCTCGGCGATGATCCACCAATGCAGCGTCGTGGTCGCGATGCCGACGATCAGCACGATCATCAACAGTAAGCATCCGATCTCCGCCGGCAGCCACCAGCTCCGGTCCTCGTTTGGCGGCAGTTCGCGCCGGTACTCCGGGTTGCAGACATAGGACGATGCGCGCTCCAGTACCCAGCGTCGCAGCGGCGGTACGATCAGCGTCAACGGTGTCAGCACGAAAAACCGGAACATCGCAAAGGCGGGCAGAAGAAGAATCTGTAGCAGATAGCGCAGAATGATCTCGCGGTTTTCGACACCCATCGGCAGATACTCTCCGTCTTTGGCTGTGCCGTAATGGCGCCGGTTATGATGGTCGCGATGGTTGGCGTACATGAAGCTCGGTGTCAGCATCGGCAGGCCGAACAGCACATTCCATACGACCTTGAAGCCGGTCATATGCCGCGCCGGCATATGTACGATTTCGTGAATGAAGACGCCGGTGCGGAAAATCGCGAATCCGGCGACGACCCACATCACAATCTGAAGCCAGCTAAAATTGGGTTCGGCGAAATACACAATCGTGGCGCCGGCGGCGATCGAATAGGAGATCGCGAAATCGATCCAGTACAGGATCGGTTTGTGGTGGAACAAGTCCGCAACGATCAACCGCGCTTCGTCGACGGCGAAATCGCTGGTCTCAGCCGGCATGAACCTGCTCATTCGCGACGACTCCTGTCGACCTGTCCTGACTTGCGTCCCTGATCAGCGCCGCACAGGTCCGCATGGAATAATGTAGCCCGCCGGCGGCAATGGACAAGGGCGGAGGCGCTGTTGCTGCGCAGGAGCCTGCATATTCTCCGGTACTGCGCGCCGATGCCGCGTCTCGCTTCCGCCGGGGCGGAGCGGGGGCTAGCATGGCCGCGGCGATTGGCCGTTTCGTGTCGATTTGACCCATCACAAGGAGGCGCGGGCCCATGCTCCGTGCATACGGTTCTCAAGGCGACCGGCTGGTCGAACTTCCCGTCGCCGAGTCGGTCCTGCCGGCGGGTGCCATCTGGATCGATGCGCTCGATCCGACCCCCGAAGAGCGCGCTTTGATCGAACAGGGCTGCGGCCTCGCTTTGCCGAGTGCGGAAGAGATGAGCGAGATCGAGGAATCGAGCCGGCTCTATCTCGACGACGGCAAAATTCATATGACGGTGCTCATTCCGATCGCCGCCGACACGTCCGATCCCAGCACCGCCGAGGCGACATTCATTCTCGATAAGGACCGGCTCATTACCTTGCGCCATGCCGATCCGCGACCCTTCCAGACCTTCGCCGCGCGCTGCACCAAGGAAGCAGGCTCGCCCATGACCAGCGATCTGGTGACGGTCGCGCTGGCCGAGACGATCGTCGACCGCCTCGCCGATCTCATGCAGCGGGTCGATCGCGAGCTCGATGCGATCGGGCGTCGGATCTTCGGCGAAAGCGGCCGCAAGCGCGATCGCAACGGCCTTGCCGAGCGCGAGTTCTCCGTCGTGCTGAAACGGCTCGGGCGCGCCAACCGGCTCGATTCGATGGTTCGCGACAGTCTGCTGACCATCGCGCGGATAACGCCCTATCTGCGCCAGCAGGCGGCATCCTGGGCGCATCCCGAAACAATGGGTCGGCTTGAGACGCTGGGTCGCGATATCCGATCGCTGTCGGACTACGACGCGCAGATAAACCAGGAAGTGACCTTCCTGCTCGAGGCCACGCTTGGCCTCATCAGCGTACGGCAGAACGCGATCATCAAGGTGTTCTCGGTCGCTGCCGTGCTGTTTCTGCCGCCGACCATCGTTGCGTCGGTTTACGGCATGAACTTCCGGTACATGCCCGAGCTCGACTGGCTCCTGGGTTACCCCATGGCTGTCGTTTTGATGATCGCTTCGGGGCTCGGCTGCTTCTGGATATTCAAATGGCGCGGTTGGCTCTGAGCCTCACGGCATCACGCTGCCGCCATTGGGGTTGAGTGTCTGCCCGGTCATGAACGAGGCGCCGGGGCCGGCGAGAAAGACGGCGCTGGCCGCGACTTCGCTCACATCGCCGATCCGCGCCATCGGGCTGTCGAGCTCCTGTTCCAGCACGTCGGGATTCGAGAGCGAGCGCCGCAGCATCGGCGTTTCGATCGGGCCCGGTGCGATGGCATTAACCAGAATTTCCGGCGCAAGTTCGCGCGCCCAAGATCGGGTGAGGGCGAGCACCGCGCCTTTCGACGCGCAATAGGCCGAGAAATTCGCGCGACCGAGATAGCCGAGGTCCGAGGCGAAATTAATGATCCGACCTTCGCCGCTGCCCTGGCGCATGGCCGCGATGCCAGCGCGCCCGACGAGGAAGGTGCCCCGCAGATTTACGGCAATCGTGCGGTCGAAAACCGCCGTGTCATGATCGGTGAGCGGCTCTTCATCCATGATGCCGGCAGCATTCACCAGAATGTCGAGCCCACCGAGTTTCGGTATCGCCGCGGCGAACAACCCGGCGACCGCCGCTTCGTCGGCGACGTCGGCGGGCAGCGCAAACCCGTCGCCGCCCGCCGCCCGGATCCGCTGGATGGCATCGTTCGGCGGGGCATCGGGCGGGTAGTAAGCGAGGCAGACTTTCGCACCCTCGGCCGCATAGGCCTCGGCGATGGCGCGGCCGATGCCGCTGCCGGCGCCGGTGATCAGCGCCCGCTTGCCCTGAAGAATGCCGGTCATGGATTGCGCTCGGGCACTGGCGTCATGCGACAACCGGCCGTTCCAGCTCCTCGGTGCGCCGCGCCTGAACGCGCATCGCCTCGAGAACATGGTTGCGCAGATGGAAGAATGCCTGTGTCTCCTTGGTCTCGAGCGTGCGGTCGCCGGGAATGTGATCGCCGACCTGGACTTCTTCAATGATCGTCGCTGGCCGCGCCGAGAACATGATGATGCGATCGGCCAGAAACACGGCCTCTTCGACGTCGTGCGTGACGAAGATGACGGTCTTGCGTTCGCTGCGATTGATGCCGAGAAGCTGATACTGGAGAAACTCGCGTGTCTGCGCATCGAGCGCGCCGAAGGGTTCGTCCATCAGCAGCACGTCGGGGCCCGCGGCGAGCGTCCGGGCGATCGCCACGCGCTGCCGCATGCCGCCCGAAATGCGATTCACATAGAAGCCCGCAAAATCGGTCAGGCCGACCAGGCCCATATAGTGCCGTGCGATGCGCTCCTTCTCGGCCTTGTCGACATCATCACGATATTTGAGGCCGAAGCGGATATTCTCGTAGACCGTGAGCCAGGGGAAAGACGAATATGCCTGAAACACCATGCCCTTGCGGCGGTCGGGCCCGGTCACGCGCTCGCCCGCGAGGCGGATTTCGCCGCTCGTCGCCGTTTCGAGACCACCCACCATCCGCATCAGCGTGGTCTTGCCGCAGCCCGATGGCCCCAGAAAAACGACGAACTGGCCTTCCTCGATGTCGATCGAAACATTGTCGATGACCTTGACCGCCTTCTGCTTGCGATCCTGCGGCTCGAAGATCTTCGTGATGCCGTCGATTGCGATGAATGCGTCCTTGTTCGTCATGTCTGGCATCTCTCTAGAGATAACGGAAGTAGCGGCGATGTGCATAGCGAATGAGCTGGTCTGTGACCAGCCCGATGATGCCGACCGTCAGAATGCCCGCCATGACTTCCGGCGTCTTCACGAAGCGACGCATCGACCAGATTGCATGCCCGATGCCCGAGTTCGCCGCGACGATCTCGGCGATAATCAGATAGGTCCAGCACCAGCCGAGCGTAATGCGCAGATTGTCGATCGTCGAGGGCAGCATCGCGCGCAGCACGATGTCGCGCAGGATCTGCCTGTTCTTGGCGCCGAGCGTATAGCCGATCTCGACGAATTCACGCGGAACGCGTTTCGCATCGTCGGCGACCAGAAGCACGAGTTGGAAGAACGTGCCCATCCACAAGACCGCGATTTTCGACGCTTCCTCGATGCCGAGCCAGATGATGAGCAGCGGCACCAGCGCTGGAACCGGCAGATACCGGATAAAATCGATGATCGGTTCGGTCAGCGTGCCGACGATGCGATAGCTCGACATGAAGATGCCGAGCGGGATCGCCATGACAACGGAGAGCAGGAACGCCGCCCAGACGCGCAGGACCGAAATCCAGATGTCGGAAAGAAAATCGCCGTCGACGATCATGCGCTCGAGCGCGGCAATCACCTCGGTCGGCAAAGGGAGGAAGCGCTGCGGTACGATTCCGAAAAACGCGACGGCATACCACAGCCCGATAAAGCCGATGAAGGCAATGACCGCCATAACGGCATCGGTCCGCGAACTGGACTGGCCGCGGAATGTGAACAGGCCGCGCAATGACATGGTCGGAATTCTCGGGGAAGGCGACGGGAAAGGGAAGGGCCGGCGGTTGACGCCGGCCCTTTCTGGCTCTGATTGCGCCCCTAGCGCGTATGCCCCTCGAACAACGTGTCGAGCAAAGTCGGATCAATCATCTCGTCATACCCGATTGGCGCGTCCATCAGGTCGAGACCGACATTGATGCCATTGAGCGAGTCGACGATGGGCCCCAGCGTTTTCGGCCCGCTGCTGCCCATGAACTCGACCGCATCCTCATAGCTCGTATAGTGGAGCCCCTGGATGTCGATCGCCATCTGGTCCGGCGTGACCTCGAAAGACGGCGCGGCATGTTCCAGGAATTGCTCGGGGTCGTTGTTGAACAGATCGACCGCCCGGTAGATGCCCCGCAGGAAGTTGGCATACTTCTCGGGATTGGCTTCGTAGTCGTCCTTGCGGACGATGATCACGTCGGTGATCAGCCCGTTGAAGTCGCTCGAATCGAGCAGGATATGCGCGCCGTCGCGTGAACTGTTCGCGACGATTTCACTCATCATCGGTTCCCAGGTGGCAACCGCCGCGACGCTCTCATCTTCGAAGACGGCGGCGGAATCGTCGGTCGCGATCAGGCGAAGGTCGACATCGTCGAGACTGAAGCCGGCTTCGGTGAGGCCATGCGCCACCATCATCGTGCCCGGATGGTTGATTTCGCCGGCGAAGGTCCTGCCGACCAAATCTTCGACCGACTGGATGTCGCCGGCGGCGACCACGCCGTCGGCGCCGATCGACACGTCGACAGTACCGATCACGACCAGATTGGAATCGGCCGCGAGCGGGCGCGACATATGCTCGCCGATGGTCCGCATCGTACAGTCGAGATCGCCGCTCTCCAGCGCCGGCATCACGTTGGCGCGGTCATTGTCGTAAACCGAGGTCACTTCCAGATCGTATTCGGCGAAGTAACCCATGCCAGTCGCAACCGGCACCGGTGCAAACCCGAACCAGTAGGGATAGGCGCAGCGAATCTCGTCCGCCGCCTGTGCCGGTGCGCCGGCCGTTGCCAACAAACCGACCGCCATCCCCGTCGCCATCAGAATTCGCCGGGGAAATGTCCGCGTCCCGAAATCCGCCCGTCCTGCCGCCATTCGTGCCTCCCTGGTGTGTGCCACGCCGGCATTGAGCCGGTCGCCTTATTTTCCGGCGAAAGCGTGGGGCAATTATTAGGTGGGAAAAATACGAATTTTCTGTTGTTTACATTTTCTTTCTGCCAAGTGACCGTCCGGGGCTGCCTGCGGCCGGGCCCGCCTGCCCAAAGGCAGCCAGCAGATCGGCATGGAATAGCTCGATTGCTTGGGCCGGCGGCGGCCCTTTGCGATGGACCGCCTCGAACCGGGTCCGGTAGGCCAGTTTCGTCGGTAACAAAGGGCGCAGCTCGCCCCGCTCGACCCACGGCGTCGCGAAATGGGTCGGCAGATGACCGAGATAGCGCCCCGACAGGATCAGCGTCGCGGTCGCCTCCATGTTGAACGCGGTCGCGGTCTCGTTCTGCGCCCGGAAACGGCCGGATTTGAGCGATCCCGCGTAATAGCCGCGCCGGACATAGTCGGCCGCTTCGCATTCGCGCACCGTCAGGCTGCGTTCGGCCCGCCGGAAAAATGGGTGGCCGCGCCCGCAGTAAAGCTGCTGCTCCTCGTCGAACAGGAACCGGTAGGAGAGGCCTGGCGCGTGGCTGGGGAAGCTGCCGATCCCAAGATGGTAGCGGCCCTCGAGCACGGCGCGCTCGATCTCCAGCGGGTTCGCGATATGCAAGGTGAGGTGCACGGCGCCGCCATGCGCCTTGAACCGGCCGATCGCGTCGAACAGCCGGCAATCGGGGTTGCTCGCGAGCGCATCGAGCGCGGCGATATGCAGATCGCCGACCAGACTGCCGCGCATGTCACCGACCTGGGCCTGGAACTCGTCAAGCGCCCGGAACAATGCCTGGCTCGCCTCGTAGACGCGCCGGCCGCTGTCGGTGAGCGCAAAGCCGCCGCGGCCGCGCCGGCAAAGCCGCGAGCCGAGCCGGGTCTCGAGCTCGGCCATCTTGGCGCTGATCGTCGATTGGCTGACATTGAGGGCGATCTGGGCGGCCGAGAACCCGCCGGCCTCCACGATCGAGAAAAAGATGCGCAGCAGGCGGATATCCACTGCATCAAGCCGCGGCAGCAGGGCGCCGCGATGCTCCGGGCCTTGATTCACTTCGGCCATATCCGAACCATCTATCGAAAAGTTACGCTATTTCGGGAGTAAGAACAGTGCCAAATTCTCCCCCGAGAGCCAAAGGCACAGGCTGGCCATTGCCGCGGGAGACGAGACATGCCGGACGAGACCAAAGCTTCCACCACTTTGCAGCCGCTGCGCGGACCGGCAAACCCGATGTTCCTGCCGCGTTACGCCGATATCGCGACCTTCATGCGCACGCCGCTGCAGCGCGACCCGACCGGCCTCGATATTGCCTTGTGCGGCGTGCCGTTCGATCTTGGCGTCACCAATCGGCCCGGCGCGCGGCACGGCCCGCGCGAGATGCGCAACATGTCGACCTTGTGCCGGTCGATCCATCATGTGACCAAGGTCAATCCCTACAAGCTCTGCAAGATCGCCGATGTCGGCGACGTGCCGTTTACGCATCTCTTTCAGATCGAGAAGGCGATCGAGGATATCGAGGCCTTCTTCCAGCGCATTCACGAAGCCGGCGCTGCACCCCTGACTGCGGGCGGCGACCATTCGATCACCTATCCGATCTTCCGTGCGATCGCCGCGCATCGTCCGGTCGGGATGATCCATGTCGATGCGCATACCGATACCTGGGACGAGTTTCTCGGTACAAAGTTTTCGCACGGTGCGCCGTTCCGCCGTGCCGTCGAGGCGGGCGTGCTCGATCCCAAGCGCACGGTTCAGATCGGCATTCGCGGCGCGCAGAACACCGAGCAGGGCTGGACCTATTCGCTCGAAAAAGGCATGCGCGTCATCTTCATGGAAGAGTTTACCCAACTCGGCGTCGATAAGGTCATTGCCGAAGCGCGCCGCGTCGTCGGGGACGGGCCGACCTACATCTCCTTTGATGTCGACGGGCTGGATCCGGTCTATGCGCCCGGCACGGGCACGCCGGAGATCGGCGGCATGACCACGATCGAGGCGCAGCTTCTGCTTCGGGGCTTGCGCGGTCTCAACATCGTCGGCGGCGACGTGGTCGAAGTCTCGCCGCCTTTCGACCCGACCGGCAATACGGCATTGGTCGGCGCGTCGATCATGTACGAAATCCTCTGCCTCCTGGCGGAGAGCATTGCGACGCGGAAGGGGAAGTAGGCCGCAACAGAAGAAATTCCCTCGCCACCGTGCCGCAAGGCGGCATGGGGAGAGGGACGCGAAGGGTTGGTGCGGCGGGAGCCGCGCCTTACCCAAAGCAGGGTGAGGGGGCAGCCCTCACCCGGTTGCATGTGCGTTGCGCTTGCGACCACCCTCTCCCGCTTCACAGGAGAGGGTTGTTGAATCCGGCAGCATCGAGAGGACACCCATGCCACGCTTCGCCGCCAATCTGTCGATGCTGTTCACCGAGCTGCCGTTCCTCGACCGGCTCGAGGCCGCGGCGAAAGCCGGGTTCAAGGCGGTCGAATATATGTCGCCCTACGAATACGATCCGGCCGAGCTGCGGGCGCGGCTCGATGCGCTCGGGCTTGAGCAGGTGCTGTTCAATCTGCCGGCCGGCGACTGGGCGAAAGGTGATCGTGGCATCGCCTGCGATCCGGCGCGGGCCGACGAGTTCCGCGACAGCGTCGCAACAGCGATCCGGTATGCGCAGGCTTTGTCCTGCCCGCGTCTCAACTGTCTTGCGGGCATCGCGCCCGCCCATGCCGATGCCGCCACCGTGCGCGCAACCTTCGTCGGCAATCTGCGCTATGCCGCGGCCGAGTTCGCCAAAGCGAAACTCACGCTTCTCATCGAAGCGATCAATTCTTATGACATTCCCGGCTTCTGGCTGAACCGCAGCGCGCAGGCGATCGCGGTGATGGACGAGATCGGCGCCGACAATCTCAAGTTCCAGTACGACATCTATCACATGCAGCGCATGGAAGGAGAGCTGGCGGCGACGATCGAGCGACTGCTGCCGCGCATTGGCCATTTCCAGCTCGCTGACAATCCGGGCCGGCACGAGCCCGGCACCGGCGAGATCAACTACCCATTTTTGTTCGCACATCTCGATCGCATCGACTATGACGGCTGGATTGGTTGCGAATACAAACCGGCCGGCGACACGCGCGCCGGTCTCTCCTGGATGGACCCCTGGCGTTAGAGGCCTTGGTAGCAAAGGATCGACGAGCATGACGGATATCGGTTTCATCGGAACGGGCATCATGGGCCGCCCGATGGCAGGCCATCTGCAGAAGGCCGGACACAAGCTTTTCCTCCTCCAACATCGCTCGCCGTTGCCGAAGGAACTGGCGGATGGCGGTGGCGTTGCCTGCAAGAGCGCTCGCGAAGTCGCCGAGAAATCCGAGATCATCATCCTGATGCTGCCGGACACGCCGGACGTCGAAACCGTTTTGTTCGGCAAGGACGGTGTCGCCGAAGGGCTCTCGAAGGGAAAACTGGTGATCGACATGAGCTCGATCTCGCCGATCGAGACCAAGAATTTTGCCAAGCGTATCGGCGAGAAGGGCTGCGACTATCTCGATGCGCCGGTGTCAGGCGGCGAGGTCGGCGCCAAGAACGCCGCCCTCACCATCATGATCGGCGGCCCCGATGCCGCGTTCGAGCGCGCGAAGCCGCTGTTCGAACTGATGGGCAAGAACATCACCCTGGTTGGCGGCAATGGCGACGGCCAGACCTGCAAGGTCGCGAACCAGATCATCGTCGCGTTGAACATCGCGGCGGTCGGCGAGGCGCTGTTGTTCGCCTCGAAGGCCGGGGCCGATCCGGCGAAAGTCCGTCAGGCGCTGATGGGCGGGTTCGCCGCGTCGCGCATCCTTGAGGTGCATGGCGAGCGCATGATCAAGCGCACCTTCGATCCCGGATTCCGGATCAAGCTGCATCAGAAGGATCTCAATCTGGCGCTCAACGGCGCGCGCGCGATGGGCATGAGCTTGCCGAACACCGCCGGCGCGCAGCAGCTTTTCAGCGCCTGCGTCGCCAATGGCGGCGCCGACTGGGATCATTCGGCGATGGTCCGCGCGCTCGAGTTGATGGCCAAGCACGAGGTCGCGAAGTAACAAACAAAACCCTCGCCTCCGCTTGCAGGGGAGAGGGCTTGAAGGCTTCGTCAAGGAACCCACCACAGAGGCACAGAGAACAACGAGGCCTGAGCCCTCTCGCTGCTCTCTGTGTCTCTGCGGCGAGCCTTCTAATTTCCTCTACTTGAACTCGCTCTTCACCGCGGCCGAAATCGTGCGGCGGTAATGCTCGATGATCTCGCCGCCCTTGCCGGCATCGGCGCGCTTGGCACTGGTAAGCGCGCCGGAATCCGGCACCCAGTCATGGTTGTGCGGGAAGATGTCGTAGTTCGGGAACTGGGCCGACGGGTTGTCGGGGATCAGATCGAGCCGCACCCGTTCCGGGTAGAGATGCATCATCATCGAAGTTTCGAGCACGGCGGCATGCTCGAGCGCCATGCTCTCGAGACCGCCGGGGAACAGCCGCTCGATCGTATCGTTGTCGAGGAAGTCCCAGTACTGGAGCTGCATGATGCGCACGCCCTTGTCCTCGACCTCGCGCATCGCCTGGATGATGCCTTCGGTGACGATCCACTGGTTCTCGTAATGGCCGACCACCATGCAGAAATTGCGGGCGCCGTGGCGGACCTGCTCACGGATGATGTCGCGCACCTGTCCGACGATCGTGGCGGCATCCATGTTGGTGGTGCCGGGGTAACGGTCACCGCCGCCGCATTTCGGCATCGAGCGATAGCCGTAATTGACCGGCGGCAGCACGATCGAGCCGGTCTCGCGCGCTACCCGGACCGCGATCTCGGTCGGCACGATCACGTCGGTCGCGAGCGGCAGATGCGGTCCGTGCTGCTCGATCGCGCCCACCGGTAGCATCACCACCGGGTTCTTCTTCATCCGGTCCGCATATTCCGGCCAGGACATTTCCCCGACCAGCACGTCGTTGTATTTCGCCATGTGCATTCCCTCCGGCAGATTCTTGTTGGCGACAGTCTCACGATCCCGGCGCCTCGATGCAAGCCGCCGCCGCATCGGCCGCCCGGAGGTTTGACTCCCGACGCGGGCGGCAGGGATGATGCCGGCATCGCGGGTGCGTCCGGCGCCCGGTCCAGCGGGGAGTTCGATCATGACCGCGTTGCAGGAATTCGGGAAGCTGTCCGGCCACATCTATGTTGGCGGCGAGTTCAAGAAGAGCGGCGGTAAGCTCGCCTTCGACGTGATCGACCCCGCGACCGAAGACCGCGTCGGCCAGCTCGCCGATACGACATCCGAGGAAATCGACAAGGTCGTCGCGATCGCCAACAAGGCGCAGAAGGCGTGGCGCAAGGCCAATACGCTGCACCGCGCCGAGCTGATGCACGAGGTCGCACGCCGCATGAAGGCGCTGAAGCCGGTGCTGGGCGAAATGCTGACCCGCGAAATGGGCAAGCCGTTCAAGGAGAGCATGGACGAGGTCGAATGGTCGATCACCGCGGTCGACTACTATGCCGAGATTGGCCGCCATGAGAACGGCCGCATCGTCGGGCCTGCGACCGATCATCAGTTTCATTTCGTCGCGAAGGAGCCGGTCGGCACCGTCGTCATCATCCTGCCGTTCAACTATCCGCTGGTACTGCTTTGCTGGGAAGCGTCAGCCGCGCTCGCGGCGGGCAACGCAGTTATCATCAAGCCGAGCGATCTGACGTCGTTGACGACGCTGAAGTTCATGGAAGCGTTCGCGGCTCTGCCGGCCGGGCTGGTGCAATGCGTGACCGGCGGTGCCGAACCGGCGCAGCGTCTGGTCAACCACCCCGACACGCACATGGTCTGCTTCACCGGAGGCATCAAAACCGGCCAGGCGATTGCAACGGCCTGCGCGAACCAGTTCAAGCGCTGCCTGATCGAAAGCTCCGGGAACGATCCGCTGATCGTGATGCCGTCGGCGCCGATGGATTTCGCGGTACGCGGCTCGGCCTTTGCCGCCTTCATGAATTGCGGCCAGATATGCGCGTCGTCGGAACGACTCTACGTGCACAAGGATGTGCACGATGAGTTTGTCGAGAAACTGGTCGAGGAGACGAAGAAGATCCGCATCGGCAACGGGCTCGACAAGGTCGAGCTTGGCCCGATGGCGGCGCGGCGCGAACGCGATCGCTACGAAGCGTTGCTGAAGAAGGCCGTGGCCGAGGGTGCGCAGGTCGCCGCCGGCGGCGA
>JAWXBK010000120.1:0-6545 GCA_034439975.1 Rhodospirillaceae bacterium
CGACGATATCGTCGCAATCGACGGGGTTGACGAGATCCATGTCGGGCTCAACGATCTGCGCCTCAGTCTCGGCATCAGCGGGTTCGAGGTCATGGCGTCGCCCCTTCTCGGGAAAGTCTCCGCGGCCGTGCGCGGTGCCGGGATGCCGTTCGGCTTCGGCCGGATCGGGCGGCCCGACGATCGCAACCTTCCGGTCGATCCCGAACTGGTCTATGCGCAGTATCCGCGGCTCATGGCGGACCGGGCATTCGTCTCGCGGTACTTCCTGCTGCCCGATCCCGACCGGATCGACCTGGTGCGATCGGTTGCGGATTTCCGAGCGCGGATGAACGACTGGGCATCACGCGATACGGTTGCGCTGGAGGCGGCGCGGATCGCGCTGCTCGACGCCGCGACGCGGGCGCAGATTGCCGGCTGATGCGAGGAACATCCTGCGAATGAGCGAACGCACGGTTGCCTATGTCCTGGTCACCTATCAGCACGAGAACTTCGTGACCGATGCGGTGCGCAGCGCACTCGCCCAGGAAGGCCCGCCGCTCGATATCCTGATCTCCGACGATGCCTCGCCCGACGGCACATGGGTCGCGATCGAGAACGCCGTCGCCGGCTATTCGGGGCCGCATCGCCTGCGGCTCAACCGAAATCCGCAGAATATGGGGATGAACCATTACAACCGGATTCTCGAGCTGGTCGACCACGACATCATCGTGATCGCGCATGGCGACGATGTCGCGTTGCCGAACCGGGCGTCGCGTCTGGTTGAAACCCTGCAGCGCGAGAAAGTGTCGCTGGTGACGTCGGATGCCTATGTCACCGATGCCGCGCGGGAGCGCAGCGGTCTGATGGTGGGCAATCTCCGCTCCGGCTGCTTCCAGATGGAAAGACTGCTGGCCGATGGCTGGCAGCGCAACATGCTGGGCGCGACCATGGCCTGGCGGCGCGAGGTGCTCACCGTATTCGGTGGCGTCGATCGCCTCAATTTACCGGCCGGCTACGATCTGCCCATGGTGTTTCGGGCGACGTTGCTCGACGGCGCATATTATCTGGCGGAACCGTTGCTCGAATGGCGACGTCACGACCGCAATCTGAGCGAACAGCTTCTCGATCGCGGCAGCGATCAGCTTGTCGAGATCGAGGGCGCAGCGGCGCATGCCGTGACCGTGCTCATGGCGATGCTCGAGGATCTGGCGAAGCTGCAGTCGGCGGATTCCAGACAGGCGGATTTTGCACAGGTCCGCGCCAAGCTGTTGCGTTCGATGATGAAGCATCTGCGCAACTGGATCCGGCGCCGCAACCGCCTCTTCGTCCGCGGCATGCGGGCAACATGGCTCGACAAGGAAACCTGGTTGGAACGTCGGCCGCCGGGCAGCCGGCGCATCAGGGCGCGGAAGTCCAACCCGTCCTGACGGCGACGGGTCAGTCGGCGATCAGCCGCCGAACATCCGCCGCAGGCTCTCGAAGCCGCTCTCGTAGATCGCCGTGACGGCTTTCTCGGCCTCGGCTTCGGGGACGCCATCCGGCTCGAACCGGCTCGACCATTCCATGACGCATCCTTCGGCGCCGGCATCGCGGATGCTGATCGTGGCGCTGTACTCGGCGATCGGCAGCGGGCTGGCGGCGATCGCGTAGCTGTAGCTGCGGCCCCGATCATCATGCTTCTGCAGCCGTTCGACGAGCTTGGCGCCATCGGCGAGTGTCAGCGTCCGCACCCGGCCGCTTTCAGAGAGCTCGCTCTTTTCGATGGCGGGGTGCCAATCGGGCAGTGCGTTGAAGCCACCCACCAGCTCCCACACCCGGGCCGCCGATGCCGGCAGTTTTGTGGATAGGCTCACCTGGGTCATACGTGCGGTCCCTTGGGGTGGTTTCTCGGATCGATCATTCTAGCAGGCACAATGCAGGGAACATATCGAGCGGCGGCGGGCGCTCGTTTCCCGTCGCAGCAGCCCACCGGGACGATGCGCGGTTCGCTCGACGCCCCCGGTCCGAACCGGCTATCAAACAGGCCGGGCAACCGGCGGGCGCGGAATATAGCGGGGCGGGGCATGAGCGACTATGAGGCAATCGTCATCGGCGGCGGGCATAACGGCCTGACGGCGGCCGCCTATCTCGGCCGCGCCGGCATGAAAACACTCGTGCTTGAGCGGCGGTCGGTCGTCGGCGGTGCTGCCGTCACCGAGGAATTTTACCCGGGCTACCGCAATTCGATCGCCTCCTACACGTTGAGCCTGTTGCGCCCGGAGATCGCCCGCGACCTCGAGCTGAAACGCCACGGGCTCGAAACGATTGCCTATCGGGGTTCGCTCGATGTCCTCGGCGAAGGCCGAACGGCGCTTTTCATCGGCGAGGAAGTCCATGATCGGGCCCAGATTGCCCGTTTCTCGAATCGCGACTATGACGCGATGGGCCGGCTCTCGGCCCAATTGCAGCGGGTTGGCGACGTGGTGCGCGACCAGCTGTTGCGCGAGCCGCCGTCTCTTTCCGGCGGGCTCGATTCGATCCTGTCGATGCTGAAGATCGGCGGCGGAATGCGAAAGCTGACGCCCGAGGACCGGCATTTCCTCGTCCAGATGTTCACCCTTTCCGCCAACGATCTGATGGAACGCTGGTTCGAGAGCGAAGCGGTCCGGCAGATCTATGCCGTGCATTGTGTCTCGAGCAATTTTTCCTCGCTGGATGCACCCGGCTCGGCAATTCCGTTCTTCATCAATGTGCTCGGTGAGTTCGAAGGGCGGCACGGCAAATGGGGCCTCGCGCGCGGCGGCATGGGTGCGGTGACGCAGGCGCTCGCCGCCGATGCGCGCGAGCATGGCGTCGTCATTCGAACCGATGCGCCGGTCGAGCGCATCGTCGTCGAAGGCGGCGGGGCCGTCGGTGTGCGGCTCGAGGGCGGCGAGGAGATCCGCGCACGGTTTGTGCTGGCCAATACCGATCCCAAGCGCACCTTTCTGAAGCTCGTCGGCAGCGAACATCTCGATCCCGATTTCGCCGAGGGCATCGGCCATCTGCGCATGGGTCATGCCTCGCTGCGGATGAACCTTGCGCTCAACGGCGCCCCGCATTTTGCATTCATTCCGGACGCGGAACAGGCGATCGCGCGAGGCTCGTCGGTCACGATCCTGCCGACGCGGCGCGAGGCCGAAGAGAATTACCGGCGGGCGCAGGCCGGCGAACTTCCGGCGACGCCCTATGTCGCGCTGCTGCTGCCATCGTCGCTCGATGACAGTCTGTCGCCGCCGGGCCATCACGTGATGAGCCTGCTCTGCAAATATTATCCCTATCGGCTGTCCGGCGACCGGCACTGGGATGCGATCCGCGACCAGGTCGCCGATACGATCCTCGCGGCCGTCCAAAAACATATCCCGAATCTCGCGTCGATCACGGTCGGCCGTCAGGTGCTGAGCCCGCTCGATCTCGAGCGCATTTTCGGCCTGACCGAAGGCGACATCTTTCACGGCCGGCACGATCTCGATCAGATCTTCAGCCTGCGGCCTCATCCGAAAGCGGCGCAGTATCGGACGCCGCTGGCCGGGCTCTATCTCTGCGGTTCAGGCAGCCATCCCGGCGGCGGCGTCTCGGGTGCGCCCGGACATAACGCGGCGAAGCGGGTGCTGCGCGACCGCCGCCGCTAGGTCCGTGCGCGCGGATCGCGGATCACCGGATCGTAGTCGGGCAGGTCGAGGAACGCCGCGACCTTGCGCAGGCCGATCATCGGGTCCGGTTCAATATCGTCCTCAAACGTGAGCTCGATCGAGCGGCAGGGTTTCAGCTTCTGCCACAGCACTTCGGTCTCGGCCGTGATCGGGCGGCGCGGGCCGTCGCGGCGGGTCAGCAGAATGAAATTCGCAACGCCGTCCGCGGCGGCGCGCTCGATGAACATATCGAGGCTCATGCCGAGCGCCGCAATATGCGCGGGTTCGACCGCAAAGCCATAAGCCTGCTCGTCGCAACGCGCGATCTGCCGAGACAGAAGTTCATAGACAACCGGTTCCGTGCCGCGAAGCCGGGCTTCCTCAAACAGGTCGCGCGCCCAGCCGATACCGGGATTCTGCGCGATCAGGTCGCCCAGAACATCGCTGCCGCTGTTAGCCTCGGCGATGAGGCAGACCGCGCCGCGCGGTCCGAATCCGCTCGGCCGACGCCGATGGCGTTGTCGCGCGCGCAGATAGCCCCAGTCCATGGCAAGCGTCGTCAGTGCCGCCATCGCGACATAGCCCGGGCCCCATTTCCTTTCGTTGCGGGCTTCGCGACGATAGAACGGTATGCGGCGGAACTCCGTCGCGACGCGCCGGCTCAGGGCGCCGATGAACGAACCCTTGTTGGGCCATTCCGGACCATCGATGGCCGGCTGTTCGCGCACCATCTGGTCGAAAGCGCCTTCGCCGTAACCGATGCGCCGGCGCAGATGCTGCCGCAGGGTCGCTTCGGACTCGTGATACATATGCCATGCATGATCGATGTAGAGGATCGCGCCGGCCTGGCGCAGCCGATAGGTAAGGTTGCGGTCCTCGGCCCAGCGCATCGCTTCGCGAAAACCGCCGATGCGCTCGAACCAGCTTCGTCGAACCGCGACGATGCAACTGCTGCAGAGCGTGACGACGTCGAGATAGGACCAGGTTTTCAGCCGCAGATATCCATCCGGCGCCCAGCGCGTCACGGTCCCGGCGCGTTCATGCGGTAACGGCCGCGCCTCGCCGCCGATCAGATCGACGTCGGGGTTCTGCGCGAGGATCGTGTCGAGCCAGTCGAGCCAGAAAGGCGTCGCGACGCAATCGTCGTCGGTGAACACCAGGAACTCGCCGCGCGAGGCGCGAAATCCGGCATTGCGCGCGGCCGACGGCCCGGCATTCTTCGGTTGGGTCAGAAGCTGCATCGTATTGCCAAACCGGAGCGCCAGCGATGCGTAGGCCGGATCGGCACTGGCATCGTCGACGACGATCAGTTCGCGATCGCTGCGACCATTGAGTTGCGGTTCGAGCGACTTCAGCAGCCGTTCCAGACGGTCGGCGCGCCGGAAGGTCGGCACGATGACGCTGAGTTTCACGTTACCCGGGATGTCGGCCTTCATCGCAACAGGGCGGCGCAGGCTTCGGCCGTCCGATCGAGCGCATGGTTGAGATCGCGCCCCGCGATTCGCTGCGCCACCGCCATCGCCGCCGCCAGCGGTTCGGGCGCGCGGACCAGCGCATCGAGCTCCTCGGCGAGCGCCGGCGGCTCTTCGCGCGAGATAAAGGTACGGCCGACCCCCATTTCGCTCAATCGGAGCGCGGTCAATTCGGTTTCGATATGGATCGGAATGACGAGTTGGGCACGCCCGCCCATCAGGGCCGCATGCGATGTCGTATGGCCGCCGAGCGAGAGGACGCAGGAAACGGTCGGAATGACGTCGGCAAGCGCCGGCGTTGTGCGATGAACCGTGATGCCGCGCGCCGCCAGAAATGTTGCATGCACCGCGGCATCGTCGCGCAGGAACACCTGGACCGGCGATCGCATCAGCGCGAAGGCCTGGATCAGCGGTTCGATACGGCGCAACTCGCCGCCGAGATAGGCGAACAGCGAGGGCCGGGCCGGCGGCCTCGGCTTTGGCATGCGTTCGAGCGGGCCAAGTTCCGGATCCTCGCGCACCAGATAGGGATCGAGCTCGCGGGCGGCAACCAGCGCGCGCGCAGCACCCCGGAAGAGCGCCGTCAGCGTCGGCGGCACCGGCGCCCGTCGATGTCGTTGCACTTTCTCGATGTTGCTAAGCAACTGGTTCTCCGCCATCAGCAGCGGCGTATCGGTTCGCAGCAGCGGAAACCGGTCTTCATGCACCGGCGGCAGCGTGAACCCGTATCCGATGAACATGGTCGGCACGCGCTTGTAGGTAGCCAGCGCCAGGGTTGGCGCATTGTCCGCGACGATCAGATCGGGTCGCACCAGATCGATCAGCGAATCCCATGCCGCGACCATCCCCGCGAGACCCTCTGCCCGGCCATAGCCGGCCAGGGCCATCATGTCGGAATGGCTGGCGATCGCGTGTTTGCGTCCCGGCAGGTCGAACGGCTTGGGCCAGAACGGCGCCTGAAGAATCGGATAGGGCCGCTCGCGAAACAGCGGCGCCGGCACGACGACGTCGCGCAGCGCGAACACCGGCTCATGGCCGGAGGAGGCGAGCCGGTCGGCCAGCGTCCGCAACGGTCCGGCATGGCCGAAGCCGCCGCCTAATTCCCATGCGAAGAGGATTCGCGCCATTCGATCCGGGATGAAAATGAAAAGGCCGCCGTCCGATACTGTCTCGAACGGCGGCCTCGATGGAAGCTCTCAAAGAAGGATCGCTGCGTGGCGATCCGGGACGGTTACTTGATGTCGATCTCGGGCTCTTCGCCCCGATCGTAATATTTCTTGTTGTCGTCGACCTGGAGCCAGGGGATGAGCTGGAACCAGTCGTCGCGGCGGTGACGGTCGATCAAGGTCGTGCTCTCGCCGAAGTAGAACCGCACGCCGGCCAGCAGGCCCTCGTGATTGTTCTCGCCGATCTGGCCGTCGAGGAAGAGCGTCATGCCCGGCAG
>JAWXBK010000121.1:0-28855 GCA_034439975.1 Rhodospirillaceae bacterium
CGCCGCGGCGCATCACGGTCAATCTAGCACCAGCCGATCTTCTGAAAGAGGGCAGCCATTTCGATCTGCCGATTGCGCTTGGATTGCTGGCCGCGATGGAGGTGCTCGCGCCATCCGATCTCGATGGCCTGACCGCACTCGGCGAACTGGGGCTCGATGGCGGCATCGCATCGGTCGCGGGCGTGCTGCCGGCGGCGATCCACGCCAATGCCGCCGGGCGCGGGCTCGTCTGTCCCGCGGCTCAGGGCGGCGAGGCGGCCTGGGCCGATCCGCGCATGACCGTCATCGCGCCGGCCAACCTTATTGAGCTGGTCAATCATTGTCGCGGTACGCAGCGTCTTGCGCGCCCGAAGCCGCGCCTTGCCGAACCGGAAGGGCCCTATCCCGATCTCGTCGACATCAAGGGCCAGGAAACCGCGAAGCGCGCGCTCGAGATCGCGGCGGCCGGCGGCCACAATCTTCTGATGTGCGGGCCACCCGGCGCCGGCAAATCGATGCTCGCGGCACGATTGCCCGGGCTGTTGCCGCCGCTCGATCCGGCCGAGGCGCTCGAAGTCTCGATGATCCACTCGCTCGCCGGTCGGCTCGAAGGTGGCAAGTTGTTGCGGCGGCGGCCGTTTCGCGATCCGCATCATTCGGCCTCGCTGCCGGCTTTGGTCGGCGGCGGCTTGCGCGCGCGGCCGGGCGAAGTCTCGCTCGCGCATCTCGGCGTGCTGTTTCTCGACGAACTGCCCGAGTTCAATCGCGCGACACTCGAGGCATTGCGCCAGCCGCTCGAAACCGGTCGCATCGCGATCGCGCGCGCCAATGCGCATGTCACCTATCCCGCGCGGGTGCAGCTCGTCGCCGCGATGAACCCCTGCCGCTGCGGTCATCTGGACGATGCGTCGCTGGCCTGCGGCCGCGCGCCCCGCTGCGCGGTCGATTATCAGGCGAAAATCTCCGGGCCACTGTTCGACCGCATCGACCTGCATGTCGATGTCGCGGCGGTGAAGGCGAGCGATCTTGCCTTGCCGCCGCCGCGCGAATCCAGTGCCGAGATCGCGATGCGCGTCGCGGTCGCGCGCGAACGCCAGACGCTGCGCTACCGCAAGCTCGCCAGGACCGTGCCCGCCGTCGATCCAGACTCGATCCCGCTGCGCAATGAGCCATCGCCACCGTCCGACGATGCGCTGCTCGAGAAAGTCGCGGCACCGGATCAGCCCGGCGGCAATCTGCTGACCGAGGCGGTCGATCGCTTCCGTCTCTCCGCACGAGGCTATCACCGCGTGCTGCGCACCGCGCGCACGCTCGCCGATCTCGAGGGCGCGGACCATGTGAAGCGCATCCATATCGCCGAAGCGCTCAGTTATCGCCGGGTGATGACGGGACGATGAAGCCCGAACCGGTTAAGGCGGCGCTACCACAAAGGTCTGAAGATTCGGCCACTGGCATCGTGCCCCACTGCTATGCTGCCGGTACGCCCTTCGCCGCAGTTTTGGACCGCGCGATGCGACGATGGCGCGACCCTCTTTCGGAGAAGCCCGATGGCGGCGCCTGACCGCAAGCCGATCGTCCTCAATCTCCTGCGCATCGACACGCCGATCGGACCGATCGAGTGTCTCTTCGATACCGACGCGCTGGTCGCCCTGGATTTCGAGGACTGCGCCATCCGTACGCGCGCTTCACTCGAACGGCGCCTTGGTCGCGTCGAACCAACAGCATCCGCCGACCGGTTGGGCATCGCGGAACGGCTGCGCCGCTATTTCGACGGTGTGCTGACCGCGATCGACGATATTCCCGTGCGCGCCGGCGGAACGTCGTTCCAGCAGCAGGTCTGGACCCGTCTGCGATCCATACCGGCCGGAACGACGACGACCTATGGGGCGTTTGCGGCTTCGCTCGGCCGGCCGCAGGCGCAGCGCGCGGTGGGCGCGGCGAACGGTGCCAACCCCATCTCCATCGTCGTGCCCTGCCACCGCCTCATCGGCAGCGGCGCGCGTCTCACCGGCTATGGCGGCGGCATCGACCGGAAAGAATGGCTGCTGCAGCATGAGGGTGCGATCGCGTAATCGCCGACGCGGTTTCCGTGAGACGCGGTACGAGCCCGCGTGCGCCTGAGCCGCATTGCGACGGCATGGACAAGCGGTGCTAGGCTTCCCGCGACGAGGCGGGAGACATGCCATGCCGTCACATACCGATCGAAGCTTCGACGTTCTCGCCGCCGCCCATGCGGCAGCACGCCGGTATCGCCAGTCGGTCGGCGACCGGCCGCAGCGGCCGGAATTGGATTACGCAACGCTGCGCGCGGGCGCCTCGGTTGCGACACCCGAACAAGGGACGGCGGCGGATGAGACGATCGCAGCCCTGATTGCACTCGCGGAACCGGGTCTCAACGCGATGACCGGCCCGCGCTTCTTCGGCTGGGTGATCGGCGGCTCGCACCCGGTCGGCGTCGCGGCCGACTGGCTAGCCAGCGCCTGGGGCCAGAATGCCGGCAATCATCTGGCATCGCCCTCTGCCGCGGTCGCGGAAGAAGTGGCGGCGCGCTGGCTGCTCGACATTCTGGCGGTGCCGGCCAGCGCCTCGGTCGGATTCGCGACCGGTGCGACGATGGCTAATTTCATCTGTCTCGCGGCGGCGCGCAGCCTCGTCCTCGAACGCGCCAACTGGGACGTCGATGCGCGCGGCCTGTTCGGCGCGCCGGAAATCGACGTCCTGATCGGCGACGATGCGCATGTCACGGTTTTCGTCGGGTTGCGCCTGCTGGGCCTGGGCCAGGAGCGTGTGCGCCGGGTCGCGACCGACAGTCAGGGCCGCATCGTCGCCGATGCGTTCCGCGCCGCACTGGACGAGACCAAAGGCCCGGTGATCGCGATCGCCCAGGCAGGCCAACTTAATACCGGCGCCATCGATCCGGTTGGCGCGATGGCCGATGCGCTCGTCGGGCGCAATGCCTGGCTGCATGTCGACGGCGCGTTCGGATTGTGGGCGCGCGCCGCGCCGGAAACAGCGGGGCTCGCCGCCGGCGTCGAGAAGGCCGATTCCTGGGCGACCGACGGGCATAAATGGCTGCAGACGCCGTACGACACCGGCTATGCGATCGTTCGCCACGCACAAGCGCATCGCCGCGCGATGGCGACGGCCGCGAGCTATCTGCCGAGCGCCGGCGTCGACGAACGCGATCCCGCGCATTATGTGCCCGAGCTGTCGCGACGCGCGCGCGGCTTCGCGACATGGGCGATCATCCAGCATCTCGGCCGCATTGGCATCGCCGCGATGGTCGCGCGACATTGCAAGATCGCGCGCAACATGGCGCAGCGCCTCGCGGCCGAAGACGGCGTTGCGCTCGTGAACGAGGTGACGCTCAATCAGGCGATCCTGCGCTTCGGCGCCGATCGGTCCGACGAGGAAGGCGATGCGCTCACCCGGCGCACGATCGAGCTCGCGTTGCAGGACGGAACCTGTTTCGTCGGCGGCGCCCTATGGCGTGGCCGCTGGGTGATGCGGCTCTCGGTGATCGGCTGGTCGACCACCAAGGATGATGCCGACCGGTCGGTCGATGCGTTGCTCGATGCGTATCGAAAGGCACGGTCGGAATCTTGAATTCCGCGAATCTTCGTTCAGCTTCCGGCTCGCCGTAGTCCGACAGCCTGCAGGATGGCGGCAAGTTTATCCTTTGCCTGCGCCACTCGATCGAAATCGCCGCGCATGGCCCGAAGCGCGTAGCGCTCCCGACCGATTTCTTCCGCCGTGCGGTAGCCAAGCCGACGGAGTACAGGCAATGGCGGACACCAGCCCTGGATCGCATGCTGAAACAGAAACGCGGTGACAAGAGCGGGCAGCGCGAGCCAACGCCGATCGACGGTGCTGCCCAGGACGATGCCCGTAAAAGCCAGCGCCGACGCATTGGTTTCGAGCATCCGCTCGATATCCCATTCGTGATCCAGTTCCTCGAGCCGTGCCGGTATCTCTTCGGGATGCTCCAGAAAATAGGCGAGCCGGGCCTCGGTTTCCTCGCGGATCCGTTCGTTCACCTCATGCGCCGTACTGGCCGGAACCCGGCGTGCGGTTGCGGCGACCATCGATCCCTCCTCCGGTTGGGTCAAACTTATCAACCCGGAAAGCTGCCGCCAGTTCCACCGGGCACCATTTCGGCGGCGCGAATTCGTGTTAAGGCGCAGGTTTGCCGATGCGGCCGATCGCTGCCTATAGTCCTGCGCATGACCTCAGCGACGCCGTCCGGGTTGCCGCCCGCAAATTTCGCCGCACCGCACGACGTACCGATCCCCTATATGCGGCGCACGCGCGACTACTATCTGGCACTCGGTTATCCCAAACCCTATGAGTGGGCGCATTACGCCGATGCGCCGTTTGCGCCGCTGCGAAAGCCGCTCGCGCAATCGAGTATCGCGCTGATCACGACGGCAGCTTTGGTGCCGCCCGGCACCAATATGCCGCGCAGCGGCCCCTATTCCGCCGATCTCAAATTCTACGAACCCTGGTCGGCGCCGTCGGATGGCGTATTCGATCTGCGCGTCAACCATGTTGCGATCGATTACGATCACGCGGACCAGACCGACCAGTCGAGTTTCTTCCCGCTCGATGCGTTGCGCGATGCCGCGCGCACGGGCCGCATCGGCCGCGTGGCGCCGCGCGTTCACGGCGCGCCAACCAACCGCAGCCATCGCACGACGATCGGCCGCGATGCGCCCGATCTGGTGCAGCGTTGCATCGAGGACGGCGCCGATGCCGCGATCCTGGTACCGAACTGCCCGATCTGCCATCAGACATTGGCGTTGACCGCGCGCGCGCTCGAAGCGGCCGGCATCGCGACCGTGGTGATGGGCGCGGCCAAGGACATCGTTGAACAGGTTGGCGTCGCGCGCTTTCTCTTTTCCGATTTTCCGCTCGGCAATGCGGCCGGCAAACCGCACGATCGCGAATCGCAACGGGAATCGCTGGCGCTCGCACTCGATCTGCTGGAACGCGCACCGGCCCCGCGCACGACCATGCAATCGCCGCAGCGTTGGTCCGAGAGCGCCGACTGGAAACGCGATTACGCGAATGCCGAGGGGCTCACGCCGGACGAGATCGCACGGCGCCGCATCGCGTTTGAGCGCATCGGCGAGGCGGCAAAGAAGATCAAGGGTTGATCGGCCCGGCCCGCCGTCGCCAGCGCCTCAGGGTTTCGCCGCGATCGGCATGCGTTTGCAAAGATGGACGCCGAGGATGACGCGCGTTCCCTTCGTCACCGGCAGCACCTCGTGCAACATCGCGGCGGACCAGATGACGGCGCTGCCGGCCGCGATTTCGTAGAGCGTGTCGCCATATTCGGGAAAGCGCAGTGCGCCGCCTTCATAGCTGCCGGCATTGAGATTGACCGTCACCGTGAAGTTCCGGTGCGCGGTCCAGGTGGCCGGATTGTCGCGATGCGGCGCAACATAACCGCCCGGCGCGTCGTACCGCGCAAGCCGCCAGAACTCGCGCCCGGCGATCCTGGCCATGAACGCCTGCTTCAGGACCGGCACGATACCGCCGCGAAGCCACGCATCGAGCTCGACCGGCATCGGCCCGCCGTCGCGAAACACGATTTCGGACATGCGCCCGTATTCGCCATCGTGGCGAACGCGATAATCGCCGGGCGCTTTTTCGAAACCCTCCGAACTGAAGCCGTCCGATCCGAAGGTGGGCAGCTCGCGATCGGCGGCGGCGAGAAGACGTTGGCGCAAATCGTCGGGTATGGCGCCCGGCAGGATCAGCACGGGCGCGTGGCTCGCCAGGCGCATCGGCTCAGGCGGCATCGGAAATCCATCGGTTCCCCAGACCCGGGCGATGATAGCAAGAAACGGATGCCCGGGCAGGTGGGTAACCCGCCCGGCATTTCGCCGCCCGGCGCCCGCTTCAGGCTGCGCGGGGGCTCCGCCTAGCGCAGGAAGACCGACCAGCCCCACCAGAAGAGCGCCAGCGTCGCGAGCAGCAGGCTCGCCGCCGTCGCGATCGCGCGGATCGTGTTCCAGCGCGTCCAGGGTTTCGCGTATTGCGCCCAGAGCGTCGTTGCCGCATTGGCATCGGCCGGCGCAAACCCGCGCTCGAGCGTCAGATTGAGCGGCACATTGACGATCATCGTCGGAATCAGCGACCCGATCAGATAGACGCCGCCCGAGGCGAACAGGACGAAGGCCGGCGTGCGTAACTCGGTCAGCATCAGCAGCACGCCCGAGGCCAGCGCGGCAAAGGGCATGCCGAGGAAGGCGACGAAGAAATAGGGATTAATGATGCGGCGGTTGATGCTGCGCATCGTCGCGACCGCCGTTTCGGGCGGCAGCGCATTGAGCCCTGGCATCACCGCGACCGTGAAGGCAAAATAGAGCCCGGTCATCGCGCCGGCCAGCAGCACGGTCGCAAAGGCGCAGAGCGCGGCAATGTTGGTCACCATATGTTTCTCCGTTCATGCTGCGATGCGACAAGACGCGACGTCGCCCTTCGCGCCGGACGCCATCCGGTCGGCCCAATCTACCCGATTTTATGCGAGGCCAGCGCGGGGATTACGAATCCCGCAATGACTTCCGGTCGGAAATAGCACGGAGAGGCGCCGCGCTTTCTTGCCGGCCTGCGTCGCGCCTCCCTATAGTCGGAGCCGATTGCGGACGAGGCCCGGGGCCTCGTCCGACCGGGCAGGGTCGGAATCAACCGACCGCCCTTTGGTACGGAGGAAATCCATGAACCAGCAGACCAGCGCGGTGAAGGTCGATCGCGCGAAACTCGAGCCCGCCAGCGAGTGGCGACCGTTTCCGCTCGAGGAATACGAAGCGCGCTGGCAGCGCGTACACGACATGATGAAGCAGAGAGGCCTCGAACTGCTGGTGATCTGGGGCAAGACCTCGGGCGTCTACGAGCGCGCCGGCGACATGCTCTATCTCGCCAATTTCTTCTCGACCCATTCCGGGCAGGAGCCCGACACTGTGCTGTGGAACGGCCGTTCCTATTCGGCGCTGATCATGCAGCCGGGCCAGGTGCCCGAACTCGTCACCGACGAGGCGGAAGGGCGCTTCGACATCATCGCGACCGATCGCTTCTCCGGACTCTACGATCCGATCAAGGGCGTCGCCGAGGCGATCAAGAAGCGCAAGGTGCAGGGCAAAATCGGTTTCGTCGGTACCGACACGCTGCCGATGAAATATTGGGAACAGCTCAAGGGCTATCTGCCGAACGCGAACTGGCTGTTCGACGACGATCTGATCCGCAATGTGCGGCTCGTCAAAAGCCGGCTCGAACTCGAGCTGTTTCGCGAGGCGGGCGAGCTGGTGACGAGAGGCCACATCGCCATGATGGAGGCTCTGATTGCCGGCAAGAAGGAATCGGAAGCGGCGGGTGCCGCCGGCAAGATCATCCTCGAAGGCGGTGGCGCCTGGCATCGAATCGCCATATCGCATGGCAAGGATAGCGAGTATCTCGAAAGCGATCCGCTGACCGGATTTTCGACGAAGGCGCCGCAGAAGGGCGACATCGTGCACGGTTTCATCTACGGGCCGACGTTGAAGGGCTACTGGCTCGATCCCGGGCGCACTGCCGTCTGCGGCGGCAAGCCGACCCCCGGACAGAAGAAGCTGATCGAGACGCTGGTCGACGTCATGCGCAAGCTGATGGCCGAGATCAAGCCGGGCGTCAAAGTGAAGAAGGTCGGCGAGCTGGGCGACAAACTGACCGAAGAGAGCGGCTACTTTAACGAGGTGCTGAAAACCAACTGGCCCTATTACGGTCACTCGAACGGCTGCATGTGGGAAGCGCCGTACATCGAGCCACGGCTCTGCACCGACGACGACATCTTCCTCGAAGACATGGTGGCGAGCGTCGAGGCGTTCTACACTGCTGAGGGCGTCGGCACGGCGGCCTTCGAGACCAACTTCATCATCACCAAGAACGGCTGCGACGAAATCACCAAGACGCCGCATCTGTTCTGGTAATGACGATACTTCATCCCATCGGCCGGCATCGGGAATAGGCGATGCCGGCCGCGACCAATTCGCCATTGATCGATGCCGTCAACAACGGCGATCCGACAGCGCTGGCGCGCGCCCTCTCGGACACCATTTCCCGGAGCGCCGATCTCGAAGCGCGGGACGGCGATGCGCGCACCGCGCTCATGCTCGCAACGCGCGCCAACGATATCGAGGCGGCGCGGCTGCTGATCGAAGCGGGCGCCGACGTGAACGCGAAAGACTCCATCAAGGACACGCCGTTTCTCTATTCCGGTGCGGAAGGGCTTGACGACATTCTGGTCATGACCCTTGGCACCGGCGCCGATCTGGCCGACACCAACCGCTATGGCGGCACGGCGCTCATCCCCGCCTGCCATCATGCGCATCCCTCGACGGTGCGCATCCTGCTCGCAACGACGATCGACATCGATCACATCAACGATCTCGGCTGGACCGCGCTGATGGAGACGGTCATTCTCGGCGATGGCGGTCCGGTCTTTCTCGAGATCCTGAACCTTCTGCTCGATGCCGGCGCCGACGCCGATATTCCCGACCATGACGGGATCGCGCCACTGGCGCATGCCCGGGCGCTGGGCTTCAACAGCCTCGCGCAAACGCTGGAAACGGCTGCCGCCAAACGATAGGCCGGCCAGCACCAAGCCGCCCGAACCTCCGGTTGCATATCAGGTTAGTCATGTTGCGCCGGAACCCCTCGGCTGCATAGCATATTAGCCGAAAGACTGCGGATCGTCTGCAACCGACAGTCCGGAAAGGCGAAGTATGGTCGTCGGCTGCGATCGCGCGGCGAGGCGAGCCGTTCGGTGCACGGCATGGCTTCTGCTCGCGCTGACGATCGCGATCGTTCCCGCCGCAACGGTACACGCAGCCGCGCCGACGCTTGTGACGATCGAACTCGATGGTCGCAGGCTCGCTTTGCCGATTCCGCCGGGCTATTGCGCGATCGAGCGCGGCACGAACGTGGATGCCGAAACCTACGATCGCTTCGCCTCGACGTTCGGCAACGGCAAGCGCGTCCTGCTCTGGTTTGCCGATTGCACCGCGCTCGGTCATGTCGCCGACGCACCCGCTTCGCTGTTCCTGCGCTACGGCGTCTATCTCACGCCCTGCGATGCGGACGGGAAAACCGAAACCTTCATCGGACTGAGCCGCGCCGAATTTGCGAGCGCCATGGCGCGCAGCTTGCCGGCATTCGATCTTGAGGATCTCGTCGCGAGCATCCGCCATCGCTGGCAGGCATCGCTCGGCAGCCCGGCCGATGCCGCGGGCAGCGAACAGATCGGCGTCATCGGGCATGACGAGCATGCCTATTACCTGGCGATCGTCGATGCCGGCGTCGCGCGCGATCGCGGCGGACTGCATGCCAGCATCATCGGTGGCACGCTGCTCTACGACCGTTCGATATCGGTCCTGCTTTCGCGCGCCGTCAGCGCGGCCGACACGCTGCATCTCCTGCGCTGGGATACCGAGGCGCTGGTCGCTGCCATGCTTGCGGCCAATCCCGAGGGCGACGCTGCAGAGACGGGCTGGAAGATCGACAATAACCGGCTGGCGCTGTGGGGCGTCAAGATCGCGCTGCTGCTTCTTGCGATAGCGATCGTCAATCTCGCATGGAAGCGCTGGTGCCGGCGCCGCGGCGTCGCGCCCTAGGAAGGCGCCGTACGGTGTTACGCGCGCGTTCAGAATGCGCTGTCGGTCGCGCGCGCCGATGCGGGGCGGGGACCTTCGTCTGCCGCAATCCGGGCGATCGCCGCATCGCAGATATCGGCAACGTCGTCAGCCGCTTTGACGCCGGGTGCGAGATCGCGGATCAGCCCGTCCTCGACGCCATAGATCCAGGCATGCACTGCCACCGTCTGGCCGCGCGCCCAGACATCCTGCACCACCGAAGAGAGGCAGAGATGGCGCGCCTGTTCGACGACATTGAGTTCGCAGAGCCGCCGCCAGCGTTGCACATCCGGCAACCCCTCGAGCACTCCGGCATGACGGTCGCGCACGCTCGCGATATGCCCGAGCCAGTTGTCGATCAGCCCGAGGCGGCGGTCGCCCAGCGCTGCGCGCACGCCGCCGCAGCCGTAATGGCCGCAGACGATGATGTGTTTCACATGGAGCACGTCGACGGCGTATTGAACGACCGCGAGACAATTGAGATCGCTGCGCACCACCAGGTTCGCCACATTGCGATGGACGAACACCTCGCCCGGGAGAAGGCCGGTGATCTGGTTCGCGGGCACGCGGCTGTCGGAACAGCCGATCCAGAGATATTCCGGCGTCTGGAGTTCGGCGAGGCGGCGGAAGAAGAGCGGATCCTGCTCGACCATGCGCCGCGCCCATTCGCGATTGTTCTTCAGCAGCGCGTCCAGATCCGGCATCCGCTCCCCAACCCCGCAGGCAACATTCCCGCCCGGGACATGCCCCGGACAACGCATCGGGTCAAGGGCCGCGCGAAATCCGGCCGTTTCGGGCGGCCCGGATTTGTCCCGCGGGAATCCTCAAGCCAGCCGGCGCGGGTCAGCTCTCGACGGGTGGTGTCGCGACCGGCTTCGGCTGATGCTTCTTCACCTCGCCGCGCAGCTTGCGCGCATATTCTTCGAGCTGGCGGGTCGCCGCCTCGAAGGAATCGCGCAGCGCGACCTTCCAGTCCTCATGCGCCTGATCTTTCGGCCCCGCCCGATCGACCACGATTTCGCGGCCGGGCACGACGATGAAGATCTTGATCTGATACTGATTGCCCTTGCGGTGACTTTTCTGCAGCGCCTCGAACACGACGCGGCAGCTCACGATTCGATCAAAGAAGCGTTCGAGCCGGTCGACCCGTTCGCGGATCGCGGCCTCGATGGCGGGCGAATGCTGCACATTGGCGAAGGAAATTTCGAGCGGTTTTTCCATGATTGGGCCTCCTTTATCCGATCTGGGTGCTCGCCCGGCCGGTTGCAATGGCCGGCAGGGGCGTGGAAACCGTCGCCAAATCCGAAACGCCGCGGCGGTGTGCCGCCGGCGCTAGCGGCAGATATCGTCGATGCCGCTCATGAAATTGCCGGTCGCCTGCATCTCGCCGATCGATAGGATGCTTTGCAGCCGGCGGATCTCCAGCTCGTTTTCGATCGCATGTGCGTACATGAAGGCTTCCTGATCGTCGTCGAACTGGTACGCGAGGCGATCGGCAAGGCAGGTGCAGCGTTCGGCCGAATAGCCGAGCTGGGTCTGGCATTCCTGCCACAGCCCCGCGATATGTTCCGGTTCGGCCAGAGCGCCCGACGCCACGAGCGCAAGCGGCAAGGCGGCGAGCGCCATGACACGGCGCGGCAGGGCAAAACGCATGGTTTGCTCATCTCCAGATCCGGGTCGCCGGGCCGTCCACAAACCTAGGCGAACCGCCCCGCGGCGACAACCGCGGCGCGCCCCGGATCGTTCGCGCGCAACCCGATCGGCCGGTACGAACGGAAACGCCGCCGCTCAGGCCGGCGTGCTGAGCAGCCCCAGTTTCGTCTTGCCCAAAATCTCGACGCCGTCCTTGTTCCAGATCAGCGTGTCGATCAGCGCGGTGCCGTAGAGGCTTTCGAAATTCGTCACCATGCCCGGCTCGAACACGCGATCGACATAAGCGGGCTTCGCGTCACGCAGGTTGAAATAGAAATCGCCGACCCAGTCGGGCGGCAGCGACAGACCGAGTTCGTAACCGAGCGCCCAGCCCGGCGTGTCCCACAGCCCGCAATCCACGTAGTAACGCTTGAGGATCGCGGCGACCTCGCGCTGCGTCTGGCCGGCGCGGCATTCGGCGCGGATCACATCGAACGCGCCGGCCGCAAGGCGATATTTCTCGACGAGTTTTGTCGGCGGATCGCCGAGATAATGGCCGCGCAACAGATTGCCGTGATAGCGATCGACCACGCCGCACAAATCGGCTTCCAGAATCTCGCCTTCCTTCAGCGCATGCCTGCCGGCCATCGCATGGCCCAGCATCTGCGGTTCGCCGTCGACCACCGGCGAGGCGTTGAAGATCGGAATCAGCGCCGGAAACCCGCTGCCTGCTTTCATCATCGCAGCCGTTGCGAGCCCGAACAGTTCGAGCTCGGTCATACCCGGTCGCATTTCCCCGGCGACAGTTGCGTGGCCGATATCGCAGAGCCGCACCGCCTCGCGGATTTTCGCAAGCTCGGCTTCCGATTTGACGCGGCGCGCTTCGCGCACCAGCGAAGACGCATCGACGATTTCGGCGCCGGCCGCGCGGAACGCCTGCTCGACCATTTCCGAGATCGCGCGGTTCGGCAGATAGGACCAGAACTCCATGCCGATGCGCGTACCCGGCTTGAGCCAGCCTTTCGACTTCAACTCGGCGACGATGAAGGGCAGCACTTCGTCGGGTTCGCGCGACGTAAAGAATTTATTTTCCGGCGAGACGGAGGTTCGCGCGAGAATTGTCTCTTCCGAAGGATTGTCAAAATGCACGAGTCCGTCCGCATGCGCCGGAATCGCCGTTCCGTAGAACTGCGGATAGCGCATCGGCGCGTTCGCCTTGTACCAGGAGACGACATAGCCATGCGTCCAGGCGACCGCTTCGGGCGTCGTCATCCACAACAGATCGATCCGCTCACGCTGCAGCAGCGATTTGATCTTCTTCTGCCGCGCATCATATTCGGCGGGCGGAAAGGCGAGCTGTTTTTCGCCGAGCTTCGCCGGGTCGAACCGCCCGGGCGTCATGCCTTTGCGTTCGTCGGATGTCATGCACAGTCCTTTCGCGCCGTCTGTTTCGCGTCATCGCGCCGCGATTCAAGGCGGCGATGGTTGCCCGCAGCCGACCGCTGCGTCAATTGACGACGATCCGGCCGCGCTATAGGTTTTTCAAGTACAAGTCTGCGCCAGGAGATGTCGCCATGGGCTACCGTATCGGCGCTATCATGTGCATCGCGGTTTCCTGCTTTCTTGGGCTGCCGGATGCGCGTGCCGACGTTTCCTTGCCAGCCGATATTTGCCTCACGGGCTGTGCACCGGCCGAGGCGCCCGATCAGTCGACCGCGCCGGCCACCGCGCCAGGCTCGTTCCTCCTCGCCAGCGACGATAGCTGCGCCTTTGCAAATGACGGCGAGTGCGACGAGCCGGTCATGTGCCCCGCCGGTACCGATGCGACCGACTGCGCCAATTCGCCACCCGCAAGCGACACGGATGCGGACGGCGCGGGCGCAACAGGCACGACCGGCGGCGCCACGACCTATACCGACGACAGCTGCCCGTTCGCCAATGACGGCGCCTGCGACGAACCCAATCTCTGCGGCCCCGGCACCGACGCGACGGACTGCGCCGGCGGGACTGGGGCAAGCGGGGCCGGCACAAGCGGATCCGACGCCGATCCGGCAGGGGGACCGGATGGTTGCCTCTTCGCGAACGACGGCGAGTGCGACGAGCCGACGATGTGCGATCCCGGCACCGACACAACGGACTGCGCCAGCGGATCGGGCACAAGCGCATCGGGTACCGATGCGACCGCGGATCCGGACGGTTGCTTCTTCGCGAACGACGGCGCCTGCGACGAACCGATGATGTGCGAACCCGGCACCGATACGACCGATTGCGCGAACGCACCCACCGGTCCCGACAGTTGCCAGTTTGCCAAGGATGGCGGCTGCGACGAACCCGGCCTCTGCCGTCCGGGTACCGATACCACCGACTGCTCGAGCGATTCCGGCAAAGAGGCCGCATCCGGTCCCGACAGTTGCGGGTTCGCCAATGACGGCGCCTGCGACGAGCCCGTTCTTTGCGATGCGGGCACCGACACGACCGATTGTTCGAGCCCGGCCGCATCCGGTCCCGACAGTTGCGGGTTCGCCAACGATGGCGCCTGCGATGAGCCGGATTTCTGCCGGCCCGGCACGGATACGACGGATTGCGCGGGCGCCAGCAGCGGCACGAAGGGCACGTCGACCGATGCGGGGGCCTGCGCGTATACGAACGACGGCACCTGCGACGAACCCGACCTATGCGCGCCGGGCACCGATGCGGCCGACTGCAAGTCCACATCGAGCAGCAGCGGCTCGCCGGTGACCGAGGCCTGTCCCTTCGAGAATGACGGCACCTGCGACGAGCCCGATATCTGTGCGCCCGGCACCGACACGGCGGATTGTCAGAGCAAATCCGACCGCAGCAAGACGACGAACTGAGCGGCGCAACTAAGCGTCGCGCGGGCGACGCCGCTCTCGTTCCGGCGCCCCTTATCCCTTCCGCTCGACGCTCACCATCCTGCCGAGGTCCTGGCCGGCGAAGATATGAACATGGAGATGCGGCACCTCCTGGCGTGAATCGCGGCCGTGATTGGCGAGAATGCGATAGCCGTCCGCCTCGACGCCGAGCGCTTCGGCGGTCTTGCCGACCGCGCGCACCAGCCCGACGATTTCCGCCTCGCTGGCCTGCGCGCTGAAATCGTCGAACGACACATACGCGCCCTTCGGGATCACCAGAGCGTGAATCGCCGCCTGCGGCGCGATATCGTGAAAGGCGAGCGCATGGTCGTTCTCGTAGATCTTCTGGCATGGAATCTCGCCGCGCAGGATTTTTGCGAAGATATTGTTGCGGTCATAGGCCATGAAGGATCTCCCGATGCGCGTCTGGTCGCGCGACAAAATCAGCATGCGCAGCGCATCGCTGGCAAGTCCCGAACGGCGCGCGTCATGCGGCGATCATTGACCCGCTGGAATCGCCGCGAGAAACGCCTCGACCGCGGCGAGTGCGGCACCGCTTCGGTCATAGGCAAAGGCGAGATGGCCGACGCCGGGCAGAAAGAGGCCCGTCTTCGGATCGTTCGCAGCCTCGAGCAGCCGGCGGCCCTGCGCGACCGGCACAATCCAATCGTCTTCGCCATGCAGGATCAACAGCGAGACCTGGATCGCGGGGATGCGCGCCAGATTGTCGAAGCGGCTTCGCATCGGCGCGAGCGACGGCAGCCAGCCATTCAGCGCGGCGGCCATGTCGCGCAGCGAAGTAAACGGCGCATCGAGAATAATCCCGGCGATGCGCGCGCGCAGCGCCTGATCGAGTGCCTCGTCCGTTGCAACCCAGGTCGCGACGCCGGCACCGAGGCTTTCGCCCCAGATCACGATCGGAAGGCCGGGATAGCGCTCGCCCGCCAGCGCCACATAGACGGCGGCATCGGCATAGAACGCGCTTTCGGAGGGCTTGCCCGGGTTGCCGCCGAAGCCGCGATACTCGGTCAGCAGCAGTCCGTACCCGTCGTCGATCAGCGGCTTCAGCGCCGCGGCGCGATCGCCGGCATTGCCGCCATTGCCGTGAAAATAGACGATCACCGGGCGGCCCGGATCGGGCGAAGCGAGCCAGAAGCCGAGCTCGAGCCCGTCCGTGGTCGCGATCGTTTCGCGCGCGAGCCGCGCGATGGCGGCGGGCGGATCGCCGAGCAGCCGGTCGTCGGGCTGGAAGACGAGGCGATCCTGGATCAGCCAGAGCGTGCCGGCCGCCCCCATCCAGAGCAGCAACGCGAACGCCACGAATCCCGATCCATATTTTAACCAGCGCATGTCGATCCTGGCGGCGCAGCGGACGGCGATCCGATCTTTGTTCGCCGCCCGCGCATTGCAAGAGGAACGGTCGTCCGCTTGTAACGGGTTCGTGCGTTATTGACGGTCGATCGATCTTTGGGAGAAGCAGGATGGCGCGCCGCTGTTCCGCCGCCGGCGCGATCAGTGGCCGTTCTTGCGTGAGGCTTTTTCCTCGACGCCGGAGATACCTTCGCGCGCAGCCAGCGCATCCCAGACCTCTTCCGGCTTGAGCCCGCGATCGGCCCACAGGACCAGCAGGTGATAGAGCAGATCCGCGCTCTCGGCGGCGAGTTCCTTTTTCTTGCCGCGGATGCCCTCGATCACGGTCTCGACCGCTTCCTCGCCCAGCTTCTGGGCGATCTTCTCGGTTCCCTTGGCGAACAGCCGGGCCGTGTTCGAGCTTGCCGGATCGGCGCCGCGCCGGCTCACGATGACCCGATAGAGCCGGTCCAGAATCAGGGCGTCGAGCTGATATTTACCCTTGGTCGCCATCGGGCCCTTTTTAGCGCTGCGTCGCCCGCGATACGGCGCTCACACTCGATCTAGCGGGCTTATGTCGCCATTGTAACAAAATACAGCGCTCCCGGCGACCTTAAAGGGTCTGCCGGCTCAGTCGGCCTGGAACCGGCCGCGAGCAGCAGGCCCGCCCGCCCGGGACGAGCTCTGTCGCACACCTCGCTCCTCGTCCGTCGAAGGACGGATTGCGCGCTCGATCCGCACGGCGAGAAAGATTCGTCGGATCGTCGTTCCCGCATGGCAGTTACCCGCTGCGATTGCTTGACCGTCGCGCGATCGACCGATTCACTGGCGCCACGCATAACGCGCCACACATACCGCGAAGGCACCGCGGACAAGGGAGACAGCGACGATGCAGCTCGGTCAGTTTTTTCCGAAGGATGAGTATGAGGCGCGCTGGCGCCGCGTTGAGGCCGAAATGGCGCGCCGCGGTATCGAACGCGCGGTCGTGCTCGGCCGCTCCGGCGGCACCAACGATCGCTGCGGCGACGTGCTCTATCTCTCGAACTTTTTCTCGACCGCGTCGGGCCAGGGTTACGACTCGCAGCTTTTCGAGGGCCGCTCGTTCAACGCGGTGATCCTCCGGAAGGGCGAGAAGCCGGAACTCGTCGCCGACGAACCGGGACTGCGCGCCTCGCTGATCTCGACCGATCGCATCCGCTCGGCCAACCGGCCGTTCCGCGAAATCATCAGGGCGCTGAACGAAGGCGGCGGCAAAGGTCCGATCGCGCTCGTCGGTTCGGATTTTCTGCCGCTGCGCTACTGGAACATCATGAAAGAGGAAGGGCCCAAGATCGAGTGGCGCATCGAGGACGATCTCATCCTCTCGGTGCGACGCATCAAGAGCGCGCGCGAACAGGACGCGCTGCGCATCGCGGGCGAGACCGCAACCCGCGCGCTCAACCGCATGATGGAATCACTGATCGCCGGCCGGCCGGAAGCCGAAGCCGCGTCCTATGCCGCACAAGAGGTCGTGCGATCGGGCGGCAACATCCACATGCTGCCGATCGGCCACGGCGACATGATCGATCTCTTCGTGCGCAACCCGATCGCCGGCTATTCCTTCGACGCGCCGAAACAGGGCGATCTGGTGCGCGGCTGGGTCTATGGACCGTTCTTCGAAGGTTATTACATCGATCCGGGCCGCACGACGGTTTGCGGCGGCAAACCTTCGCCCGAACAGAAGGAAATGGTCGAGACCGGCGCGCGTATCGTCGAGGCGATCATCGAGCAGATCAAACCGGGCCGGAAAGTGAAGGAGGTCGCGCTGCACGGGCGCGCGCTCTGCGCGCAATATGGCGCGGTCTCGAATCAGATGGCGGAGAAATGGCCGCATTTCGGCCACGGCATCGGGTTATTTTTCGAGAAGCCCTATATCGGCCCCGAAATGTGCAGCGACGACGACATCTTCGAGGATGGCATGGCGCTCGGCGTCGAGGCGTTCTTCGGCCGGCCCGGCCTCGGTTCCGCGGGTTTCGAACAGAACCTGCTGGTCACGAAAACCGGCACCGAACTGCTGATCAAGACGCCGATGATCTTCTGGGATTGAAAAACAAACCCTCTCCCGCAGCGCGGGAGAGGGGCCAAACGGGCGCCAACCCTCACACCATCCTGACCGGCACACCCGCCGCCGCGAGCGCGGCTTTCGCCTCGGCGATCGTGTGCTGGCCAAAATGAAAGATCGACGCGGCAAGCAGCGCATTCGCATGGCCGCGCGTGACGCCCTCGACCATGTGAGCGAGCGTGCCGACGCCGCCCGAGGCGATCACCGGCACCGTGACGGCATCGGAGACCGCACGCGTGAGATCCGTGTCGTAACCGATCTTCGTGCCGTCGCGATCCATCGAGGTGAGCAGGATTTCGCCGGCACCTGTCTCGGCCATGCGCCGGCACCAGCCGATCGCCTCGAGTCCGGTCGCGTTGCGCCCACCATGGGTGAAGACTTCCCAGCGCCCCGGCGCGACCGACTTCGCGTCGACCGCGACCGTCACGCATTGCGCGCCGAATTTCTGCGATGCCTCGCGCACGAAGTCGGGATTGGAAACGGCCGCCGTGTTGATCGAAACCTTGTCGGCGCCGGCCAGCAGCAGCCGGCGAATATCCTCGACATTGCGCACGCCGCCGCCGACCGTCAGCGGCATGAAACAGACCGAAGCGGTGCGCTCGACCACGTCGAGCATGATGCCGCGTTCCTCGTTGCTCGCGGTGATATCGAGAAAGCAGAGTTCGTCCGCACCCGCCGCATCGTAGATGCGCGCCTGTTCGACCGGATCGCCGGCATCGACGAGGTCGACGAAATTCACGCCCTTGACGACGCGACCCTTGGCGACGTCGAGGCAGGGAATGATGCGCACCGCCAGCATTTACGCCGCCAGTAGCGCGAGCGCCGCGCCCAGATCGAGCCGGCCGTCATAAAGCGCGCGGCCGGAGATGACGCCGGCGATCGGCGCATCGGCCGCCTTGAGCGCGCGCAGATCCTCGAGCGAGGCGACGCCGCCCGAGGCGATCACCGGCAGGCGCGTCGCGCGCGCCAGATCGGCCGTCGCCGCGACATTAACGCCCGACAGCATGCCGTCGCGTTCGATGTCGGTATGGATAAGCGCCGCGGCGCCCGCATCCTCGAAACGCTTCGCAAGATCGGCGACCTTCATGTCCGAGGTTTCCGCCCAACCTTCGATCGCGACCCTGCCATCACGCGCATCGATGCCGATTGCGACTTTTCCCGGAAATTCCCGACAGGCCGTGCGCACGAAATCGGGGTCCTTGAGCGCGGCCGTGCCGAGCACCAGCCGCGCGACGCCGCGCGCGATCCAGGCTTCGGCGCGCGCCATGTCGCGAATGCCGCCGCCGAGCTGCACCGGAATCGAGACCGCGGCGAGGATCGCATCGACCCCGGCCCCGTTGACCGCGCGGCCGGAGATCGCCCCATCCAGATCGACCACATGCAGCCATTCAGCGCCTGCATCGGCGAAATCGCGCGCCTGCGCCGCCGGATCGTCGCGATAGAGCGTCGCTTCGTCCATCGCGCCGCGCTTCAGCCGCACGACGGCACCCTCCTTAAGATCGATCGCGGGATAGAGGATCACGGCGTCGCGTCCGTCTTCGTTGTGCTTGTTGCTGCGTCGGCACCTTCCTCGCCCGGTGCAACGTTGAGCAGCTTGTAGAAATAGAGCCCCGCGACCGGCCGGCCGTCGACCCGCGCGTAATCGGGATGGCGGCCCCATTCGGTGTAGCCGTAATGGCGATAGATCTGAAGCGCCGCCTCCTGCGTCTCGCGCACGTCGAGTTCCAGAGTCGCATGGCCCTGCAGCCGCGCCGCGTTCTCGACCGCGACGAGCAACGCGCGCGCGATGCCGTGGCCGCGGGCCCAGGGCGCAACGAAATGGCTGGTCAGTCGCCCGGCATGCGCCTGTGCCTCGTTGTTCTTGGAATTGCGCTGAAGCTGCGCCGATCCGACGATCACGCTGTCGAGCCGGCCGACGAACAGGCGGCGATCCGGCACCAGCAGCACGCCGCGCCAGTAATTCTCCATGATGCTGCGCTCGGGCGGCGTCAGCCAGCCGAAGCCGCCGCCGGCGCGGATCGCATCGTCCGACGCCTCGCAGAGTTCGTCGAGATCGCGCACCGAGAGCGCGGTCACTTCGTCGACGGCAATATCGGTCATGGTTGTCCCTCCCGGCGCGCCGTGCGCGCATATCGGTGGTTCAGGCGCGCGCTCACGGTTTCCATGTGAGAAAATTCGCCAGCAGCGCAAGGCCGATGCGCTGGCTTTTCTCGGGATGGAACTGCGTGCCCGCCATATTGTCGCGGGCGATCATCGCGGTGATCGCACCGCCGTAATCGGTCGCGGCCAGCCGGTCCTTCGGATCGTCGAGCCGCAATTGAAAAGAATGCACGAAATAGACTTCGGCGCCCTCACCGATCCCCGCCAACAAGGGATGGCGCGGATTGTCGAACGACAGCGCGTTCCAGCCCATATGCGGCACCTTGAGCGCCGCGCCTGTTGCCGCGTCGCGCGGTTCGATCGTTACGACCTCGCCGCCGATCCAGTCGAGGCCCCGGGTGGTGACATGTTCGTGGCCGGCGCGCGCCATCAACTGCATGCCGACGCAGATGCCGAGAAACGGCCGCGTTTGTTCGACGACGCATTCGCGCAACGCATCGATCATGCCGGGTAAAGCGGCAAGCCCGCTCTTGCAATCGGCGAAGGCGCCGACGCCGGGCAGCACAATCCGGTCGGCGGCGCGTACATCGTCGGCCCGCGCGCTCACCTGCACGCGCGTCGCCGCGTCGGCCACATGTTCGAGCGCTTTCGCGGCCGAGCGCAGATTGCCGGAGCCATAATCGACCACTACGACATTCATGACGCCGCCCTCGATGCCGTTTCGACATCATGCGCCACGGCCAATCCGCCGGTCGTTGCCCGACCGGTTTCGTTGCGAAATCCGGTCATGGAACTAGAGAACGCCCTTGGTCGAGGGGATCGCGTCCTGTTTGCGGGGATCGACCGCGATCGCCTGGCGCAGCGCGCGCGCGAGCCCCTTGAAGCAGCTCTCGACGATATGATGATTGTTCTCGCCGTAGAGATTCTCGATATGGAGCGTGAGGCCGGCATTCTGCGCGAAGGCCTGGAACCATTCCTTGAACAGCTCGGTATCCATCTCGCCGAGCTTCGGCTTGGTGAAGGTCACCTTCCAGATCAGATAGGGGCGGTTCGACGCATCGAGCGCGACGCGGGTCAGCGTCTCGTCCATCGGCACGGTCGCCTCGCCCCAGCGCACGATGCCGCGCCGGTCGCCGAGCGCCTGCGACACGGCCTGGCCGAGCGCGATGCCGCTATCCTCGGTCGTGTGGTGGAAGTCGATATGCAGATCGCCCTTCGCCTTGACGGTGATGTCCATCAGCGAATGGCGCGCGAGCTGGTCCAGCATATGGTCGAGGAAGCCGATGCCGGTCGAAATCTCCGACCGGCCGGAGCCGTCGAGATTGACGGCGGCTTCGATCGACGTTTCGGCGGTCTTGCGCTCGACGCTCGCTTCGCGCATCGCGGCCTCCCATCCTGCTTCAACGCCACTCGAATTGGCGGGAATCGGGGCAAATCGACCGATCCCCGAAGGCGCCGGCTTGTAGCGCAAAGGGCCAGGAAAGGCCAGAGGGAGCGAGGCGCGGGCGGGCCTTCCAGGCGCCGTGCGCTACCCCCACGCCTTGAACTGCTTGCCGAGCGTGAGGCCCTGCCGCGCATAATGTGAGCCGATATCCTGGCCGTAGAGTCGGTCGGGCACCGCCGCCAGCTTCTCGTAGCGCAGCCAGCCGACGATCTGCTCATGCTCGAGCAAAAACGGCACTTCGTGGCTGCGGACTTCGAGCACCGCGCGGGTGCCGCCCTCGACGCCCCAGCCGAAACCGGGATCGAAGAAGCCGGCATAATGCACGCGGAATTCGCCGACCATCGTGTCGTAGGCGATCATCTCGGCCGCATGGTCGGGCGGCACGGTCACGCCCTCGCGCGTCGCCAGGATGTAGAAATCGTCGGGATTGAGCACGATGCCGCGCCCGCCGCGCGCATGCACCGGCTCCCAGAAATCGATCGGGTCGTAATGCGCCTTTTTATCGACGTCGATCACGTCGGTATGTTTCTTCGCGCGATAGCCGACGAGGCCGCCGCCCGATTCGCCCGCGAGATCGAGCGTCACGCCGATATTGTCCTCGCGGATGGTCGCGCCGTCGCGCGCGTGAACCAGCGGCGTTAACTCATGAAGACGTTTAAGGGCGGCCTCGCTGGTCGGCGGCGAACCGCGCCGGACGCGAAGCTGGTTCAACCGCGAGCCCGCGCGCACCACGACCGAGAAGGTGCGCGGCGCGATCTCGGCATAAAGCGGCCCGCGATAGCCGCTCTCGATGCGGTCGAAACCGGTGCCGCCATCGGCAATCATCCGCGTGAAGATATCGAGCCGCCCGGTCGAGCTTTTCGGATTGGCGAAGGCCGTCATGCGGAAGCCGAGCGCCACCGACTCCATCAGCGGCACGATATAGACCGAGCCGCGTTCGAGGACGGCGCCGCCGGTGATGTCGACCGGGTACATGCCGAACTCGCGGATCTTGCCCATCACCGTGTTGTCGGCGCCGGGCAGGAACGAGGCCGGCACGCGATAGGCGGTGGCACCCAGGCGGAGATCGAGCGAGGCGGGCTGGATCTGGTCGGCCTCGATTTCCTTGAGCGCGATGATCTCGTGGTTGCGGATCAGCTCGGCCAAGGTCTGGCAGGGCATGATGCCGGTCGCCTGCGGATCGTTGGGGCGTTCCCCCGGGCGCTCGGCGTTCGGGTCTTCGGTTGCGAAAAGGGCTGACATGGCGAGAAGCTAACAGCGAAAAACCCGGGCCGCCAAAGCTTTTGCCGCGGAACCGTGCATCCCCGGAATGACCGACGATGTGCACCGAATTGCCCACAGGACTTGACAGGATAATCCCAAGCCAATACGCGCGATTTGGGACAATTCCGGCTTTTCAACCTGAGATTTCAGGAGTTTCCCACAGGCGTTGCCCGAGCGGCGACCGGCCTCGCAACGCATGGCCACGGCGCCCCGGTTGGCCGCAGGGGTGTCGGCGCGCGCCCGTCACCGGCCGGAAACTTGCGCCGGCGCAAGGCGCCACTTATCTGTGGCGCTATGAAAGAAACGTCCCCGCCGTCCTGGCACGGCACCACGATCCTTTCCGTGCGCAAACACGGCAGGGTCGCGATCGCCGGCGATGGCCAGGTCAGCCTTGGCGGCACCATCATCAAGGCGAATGCGAAGAAGGTCCGCCGCCTCGGCAAGGGCGACATCGTCGCCGGCTTTGCCGGCGCGACCGCCGATGCCTTCACGCTCTTCGAACGGCTCGAGGCGAAACTCGAACAACATCCGGGCCAGTTGACCCGCGCCTGCGTCGAGCTCGCCAAGGACTGGCGCACCGATCGTTATCTGCGCCGGCTCGAGGCGATGATGGCGGTCGCCGACAAGCAGGTGAGCCTGGTCCTCACCGGCAATGGCGACGTGCTCGAACCCGAACGCGGTCTTATCGGCATCGGTTCGGGCGGTTCCTATGCGCTGGCCGCCGCGCGCGCCTTGATCGACCGCGACGATCTCGACGCCGAGACGATCGCCCGGCGCGGGCTCGAGATCGCCGCCGAGATCTGCATCTATACCAACACCAACATCACCATCGAGACATTATGAACGTAACCCCGCCCCGTCCGGTCGCGAAGAAAGAGGCCGAGGATCGCAGCGCCTTCAGCCCGCGCGAGATCGTCTCCGAACTCGACCGCCATATCGTCGGCCAGCAGGATGCCAAGCGCGCCGTCGCGATCGCGCTGCGCAATCGCTGGCGGCGCCAGCAGCTCGAGCCCGCTCTGCGCGAAGAGGTGCTGCCCAAGAACATCCTGATGATCGGGCCAACCGGCGTTGGCAAGACCGAGATCGCGCGGCGTCTCGCGAAGCTGGCGGACGCACCGTTCCTCAAGGTCGAGGCCACCAAGTTCACCGAGGTCGGCTATGTCGGTCGCGATGTCGAACAGATCGTGCGCGACCTGGTTGAGATTTCGATCACGATGACGCGCGACCGGCTGCGCAAGCAGGTCGTCGCGCGCGCCGAGAAGGCGGCCGAGGAGCGCGTGATCGATGCGCTGGTGGGAGACGGCGCCCGCAAGGAAACGCGCGAGCAGTTCCGCAAGATGCTGCGCACCGGCGAGCTCGACGACAAGGAGATCGAGCTGCAGCTGCAAGGCGGGCAAGGCGGGCTGCCGACCTTCGAGGTACCGGGGATGCCGGGTGCCTCGGTCGGCATGGTCAATCTCAACGACATGCTCGGCCAGGCCTTCGGCAACAAGACCAAAACGCGGCGCATGAATGTCGCCGATTCCTATGCCGTGCTGATCGCCGAAGAGAGCGACAAGCTGATCGACCAGGACAAGGTCGTGGCGCAGGCGATCGAGGCGGTCGAGCAGAACGGCATCGTATTCATCGATGAGATCGACAAGATCACCGCGCGCTCCGACCGTGCCGGCGCCGATGTGAGCCGCGAAGGCGTGCAGCGCGATCTGCTGCCGCTGATCGAAGGCACGCAGGTTGCGACCAAGCATGGCACGCTGCGCACGGATTACATCCTGTTCATCGCCTCGGGCGCGTTCCATCTGGCGAAGCCGTCGGACCTGCTGCCCGAACTGCAGGGCCGCCTGCCGATCCGTGTCGAGCTCAACCCGCTCACGCGCGAAGATCTGAAGCGCATCCTGATCGAACCGGAAGCAAGCCTGGTGACGCAGTACCGCGCGCTGCTCGCGACCGAGGGCGTGACCCTCGAATTCGCCGACGATTCGATCGACGCGCTCGCCAATCTCGCCGCCGAGATCAACTCGACGGTCGAGAATATCGGCGCGCGGCGGCTGCATACCGTACTCGAGCGGCTGCTCGAGGAGATCAGCTTCACCGCCCCCGACCGCGACGGCGAGAAGATCGTGATCGACGCCCAGTATGTTCAGGATCGCGTCGGCGCATTGGCGAAGAACTCGGATCTGTCGAAGTTCATTCTCTAGGCGGAGCGCAACGCCGACCCGAAAGGAGCGCCCGATGACCCGTTTTCACGCCGCTTTCGCAATGCTCCTCCTGGTCGCAACCGTCGCCGCAACGGGGGCCGTGACCTCGCAAGCGTCGGCCCAGACCTTCGACGACACGACCGCGGCCGGTCTCGAGCGCGGCATCGTGAAGATGCCTTCTGCCTTCAGCGTGGCGGAAACCATCGACCGGCTCGAAACTCTGCTCGACGCCAACGGCACGACCGTCTTCTCGCGCATCGATCACGCCGCGAACGCGCAGGGCGTCGGGATGGAACTCGCACCGATGCAGCTTCTGGTATTCGGCAATCCGAAAGTCGGCACGCCGGCCTTGCAGGCCGATCCGCTGACCGGGCTCGATCTACCGCTGAAGGCGCTCGCCTTTCAGGACGGGAGCGGCAATGTGTTCCTCGCCTATAACGATCCCGTCTGGTTTGCCGAACGGCACGGTATCCCGGCCGACCATCCCGGCATCCAGAATGTCGCGGCCGCGCTCGACCAGCTCGCCCGCGCCGCCACCACGCCGTAAGCGCCGGCGGTTTGCCGCGCGCTCCCGAAGGAGACCGGCATGAACCGTTCGCGCGCTTTTGCAGGATTCGCAGCCCTCGTCTTCGCCCTCGCGCTCATTGCCGCCTGGCTCTCAGGGTCGGTCCGCGCGGATGTTTACGGCGACGGCGTCACGACTCGCTATATCATCATCGAACGGCCGGTTCTGCTCGAGGATGACGGGATCGTCGGGATGATATCGGCCTTCACGGTCGATCAGACGATCGAGCGGCTGCGCACCCTGATCGGGCTGAAGGGGCTCGCGGTCTATGCGCAGATCGATCACGCGGCCGAGGCCGCCAAAGCCGGCCGCACGATGCCGCCGATGGAACTGATCCTCTTTGGCGGGCCCTCTCTGGGCGCCGCGCTGGTTCCCGATGCGCCGTCGCTCGGGATCGACCTGCCGTTCGCGATGCTGGTCTATCGCAACGACGAGGGCCGCACGATCCTCGCCTACGAGGATGCCGACTGGCTCGCTCGCCGGCACGCCATCCGTGAGGACAACAGCGAAATCCGCCGCGCCGGCGACATTCTCGAAGAACTGGCCCGCACGGCGACCGGCGCGCCGTAGGGTGTCCGTATCACGCCAGCGCGCGGCGATAGCGAATCACGTCGATCTCGATCGCATAGCGCTCCCTGCGTCGGGCGCCATCCGCGTGCCATCCGCGTCGCTCGTAAAAGCGCCGCGCGCGCTCGTTGCGTTCGAGCACCCACATGACGGCCGACGCAAACCCGTCCCCGGCGAGCGCCGCCATGGCGCGGTCGTGCAGCGCGCCGCCGATGCCGCCGCTCCAATAGGCCGGATGGACATGCAGCAGATAGGTCTGCCCCAGGCTTCCGGGCAGCGCATCGCCGAACCCTTCGCCTTCGCCCGTAAGCGTCGGGCCGACGGCGATAAAGCCGACGATCGCGTTTTCTGCCTCGGCGACGAAAGCGCGGGTTGCGGGCGCCGTCAGATGATGACTCAGATCGGCGCGCGACTCCTCGCGCGGGAATGGCGCACCGGCCGGAAAGATATGCCGATAGGCCTCCAGCGCCGCCGCCTCGTGGATCGCGGCCAGCGCCTCGAGATCGCCCACGACCGCCGCCCGGATCGTCAAGGCCGCGCGATTTTCCCTTTCGCGCGCGTCGCCGGTACCGCGCCCCGTTACCACGCCAACCTCATCGCGCCAACCTCATCGCATCCTGAGCCGCGCGAGCAAGGCCGCGATCTGCTCGTCGTCGAGCGTACCGATTGTTTCCGCGAGCCGGTTCGCAAGCTCGGTCGCCGCTGGCGTGAGCCCCGCCGTATCGACGGTGATGCGCGGGTTCGAGAGTTCGGCAAGCCGCTTCAGTTCGTCGACATCGTCCCAGGCGAGATTGAAGAAGGCCGAGACCTGCTGCACGAAACCGGGCGAGGGCCGACCGCGATGGCCATGTTCGAGCGCGGAGAGATAGGCGGCCGAGACGCCGAGCGCCGCCGCCATCGTCTTCAGGCTGACATCCTTCGCCGTGCGCAGTTTGCGCACCCGTTCGCCGAACGGCGTCATCGCGCCGACCGCATCTCGCATCGTGCCCGCTTCGTCGTCATGCGGACCAGCGTTTGTTCTTCCGGTGCCAGTCCTCGATCGAGAGATCGGGATACTCGCGGAAGCGTTTGCCGCCGCGCTCGGGCACAACCCAGTTCGCCTTCGAATCGAGCATGATATGCACAACGGATTTCGGCTTGCGCAGCCCCTTGTCAATCGCCGAGGTATGGGGGTGAATCAGCGCGGGCCAGCGCGGATCGGTGATGTAGAGCGCGCTGCCGCAATGCTTGCAGAAATGCCGGCGCGCCTCCGAACGCTTGCCGTCGATCGTCGCGCGCCAGACGGCGACATGCTGTTTGCCGCGCAGCTTCAGCGTGTCGGCGACACCCATCGCGTTGATCGCATAACCGCCCCCGCCATCGGTCTTGCGACAGATCGAGCAGTAGCAACGCATATAGGGATCGGGCGTGTGCGATCGGACAGTGAAGGAAACCCTGCCGCAGGCGCAGGAGCCTTCGAGCGTGACCATCGGTGCCCCCTCTCGGTTGGAGCGAAACCCTCGCGCCGATCCTAGCGCCTCTTGCGCAGCAGAATGTAGAGTGCGCCCATGCCGCCATCCTTCGGCTGGGCATACTCGTAGGTCAGGATATGCGGGCGCAGCCGCGGCTCGTTGAGCCAGCGCGGCACGGCGGCGCGCAGCACCCCCGAGCCTTCCTTGAGCCCCTTGCCGGTGACGACGACGATCGCGCGCTTGTCGGCCGCGACCGCATTCTCGATGAAAATCGCGAGGCGCCTATGCGCCGCGTCCTGCGTCATACCATGCAGGTCGAGCCGTGCGTCGATCGGCGTGCGGCCCCGCTTCAACCGCTCCGCCTGACGTTTATCGACGCCCGGCGACTGGCCGCGCTCGAGCGGCGGCGGCTCGGTCTTCTTCGGCGCCAGCGCCACGGGCCGTGCGACCGCGCGCTTCAGAACCAGTGGCTTCGCAGGTTTCGCCGGCGCGGATGCAGCGGCGGCCTTCGCGGTCACAGTCGGCTTCGCTGCTTCGGTCGCGCCTTTGCGCAGACCCGGACGGCGCTTGATCGGCTTCGCCTCGCGCGTCGCCGCCTGCCATAAAACGAGATCGTCCGGATCGGGTTTGCGGCGCTTGTCGGTCAATGCTCACTCATCGAGCAGCAGAATGTGCAGGCGCTTCGGCCCGTGCGCGCCCATCTGCAATGTCTGTTCGATATCGGCCGAGCGCGAGGGGCCGGTGACGAAATTGATCGCGCGCGGCATCGCGTTGCCGTGTACTGCTCGAAGCCGGTCGAACGCCGCCTCGAGCGTACCCGTGATGTGGTCCTTGCGCATCAGTACGAAATGCGTTTCGGGCAGGAAGGCGAGCGTCACCGGGCTGGTGGCGCCGGAGACCAGCATCAGCGTACCAGTCTCGGCAATCGCGGCGAACGGCATTGTCAGCGAAGCCGGATCGCTGCCGTCGCTTGCACCGCTGCTGATGTCGAGCAAGGGCGCACTCGCCCAGTCGAGTGCATCGAGCCCGGCGCCAGGCGCAAGCCGCAGAAGCGGCGGCAGATTGTTCTGGCGCAGATAGCGCGCGATCGCCTGCGGCACTTCGGCGCGCGACGAGAGCGGCTCCACACTCGCGGCCGCTTCGAGCGCCTTCTCGACGAACAGACGATGGCGATGCGCGTCGTCGTGATCGCCCGCACCGACCGAACGCGCCGGCTGCGGTCCGCGCGGATGCGCCGCGAGCCGATCGGCAACTATCTTGCTGCGCCCGTCTTTTTTATCGGCGCCGAGCGCCTCGCGGATGCGGCCGAACAAACCGGCCCGCGCACCCTCATTCCCCGGATTGTTTACAGCGCCATTCATCGTTTCGTCGCGCGCGTCATGGCGCGTTCAACCGCGCCGGATCGGTGTATGCTGGCGCGCAAAGGCGACCCAGTTGCAATCCGGCGCACGACATTCGACATCCGGCCGATCGGCAAGACGCAGCGTGTAACCGCCGTTGAACCAGATCTCGTTCCAGGCTTCGAGCCTTTCGAGCGAGTGTTTGCGCACGCGCTCGACGGTCGCCGCCCGCGCGCGCGGCCGCAGCACCAGCAGGATGAACGCAGCGCCGAGGGCGAACAGGGCAACGCCGTAAATTGGATTGAACTGCACCGCGAGATAGGCCGA
>JAWXBK010000122.1:0-12578 GCA_034439975.1 Rhodospirillaceae bacterium
GCCGACGCGTCGGCGGCGGCACATGGGAGACGATCAGATCGAACAACACATCCATGTTTTCACGCGGATCGTTTTCGAGATCGCGCACCGCCCAGCCCTGCTTGGCCGAGGCGAAAACCATCGGGAAATCGAGCTGCGCGTCGGTCGCACCGATCGCGCCGAACAAATCGAACACCATGTCGTGCACGAGATGCGAGCGCGCATCCGGCCGGTCGGCCTTGTTCACCACAACGATCGGCCGAAACCCGCGCGCAAGCGCCTTCATCGTGACGAACTTGGTCTGCGGCATCGGCCCTTCGGCCGCATCGACCAGCAACAGCACGCCATCGACCATGTTCATGATGCGCTCGACCTCGCCGCCAAAATCGGCGTGGCCTGGCGTATCGACGATGTTCAGTCGCATTCCCTTCCACTGCACCGAGGTGCATTTGGCGAGAATCGTAATGCCACGCTCGCGCTCCAGATCGTTGGAGTCCATCGCGCGCTCGGCCACCTGCTGATTGGCACGGAACGTGCCGCTCTGTCGCAGCAACTGGTCGACCAGCGTCGTCTTGCCATGATCGACATGGGCGATGATCGCGAGATTACGAAGCGGAAATTCCTGGGCGGACATGAGAATCGTTTCTTTCAGCTAAAGCGCGCCATGACCTGGTCGGTGAGCGTGGTCACCGGGCGCGCGCCGTAATGGGAGATGACTTCGGCGGCCGTGAGGCAGGCGATGCGGGCGCAGCTATCGAGCCGCCGCCCGGTCGCGAGACCGAAGAGGAATCCGGCGGCGTATTGATCGCCCGCACCGGTCGTATCGACGACGTGATCGACCGGCGCAGCCTGAACCGAGAAGGCCTGCTTGCCGGCGAGTATGACCGAACCCTTCTCGCTGCGCGTCAGCACGGCGAGCGGCGTTTTCTGCCGGGTGATCGTCGCCGCATTGTCGAAGTCGGGTGTCTGCCAGAGCGCGCAGATTTCGGCTTCGTTGGCGAACAGAATATCGACATGATTCTCGACGAGCTGGCGGAACTCGTCGCGATGGCGTTCGACGCAGAACGGATCGGACAGCGTCAGCGCCACTTTGCGGCCCGCGGCATGAGCGAGGTCGGCGGCCTTGAGGAACGCGACCTTGGCTTTCGGCGGATCCCAGAGATAACCCTCGAGATAAAGAATCTTTGCGCGCTTCACTTGCGCTTCGTCGATGTCTTCGGGGCCGAGTTCGATCGACGCGCCGAGATAGGTTTGCATCGTGCGATGCGCATCGGGCGTGACGAAAACGAGACAGCGCCCGGTGGGCGAACCGTCCTTCGCCGAATCGGTTTCGTATTCGACGCCGTTCGCGCGAATGTCGTGACGGAAGACGCCGCCGAACTGATCGTTCGCGACGCGCCCGATGAAGGCGCTGCGCCCGCCCATCAGCGCAAAGCCGGCCGCCGTATTCGCCGCCGACCCGCCGGAGGATTCGATGCCCGATCCGCTCGCCTGATAGAGCTGGTCGGCACGCGCCGCATCGACAAGCGTCATCGTGCCCTTGGCGAGCCCATGCTGAATGAGGAACTCGTCGTCGGCATGAAGCAGGGTGTCGACGATCGCGTTGCCGATCGCGAGCAGGTCGAGGTCGGTGGCAGCCATGATTACGGGATCGATCCGATTGTGTTCGGCAAGGCGCTGGCCCCGAAATCGAGGTCAGGGGCCGGCGCGCGGCGGGAGTATAGCCACAAGCGGGTCCGGAACAAGGGTTGGCGCCCAGAATCGGGCCCGAATCGGACAAATCGGGCGCCTGTCCGGGCGCTTGTCCGGGTTCGCCGGCCGTGCACCCCGGGAACCGGGAGAATCGGCGCGATGCGGCGCTTTGCGCGCCCGTTGCTAGGCCGGGTGCCCCGCTCCTAAAGTGCCGCGCGCAACCCGCAATCGAGGACGGAACGATGCTCGCAGCACTGACGAAAAGCCTCGGTCAGCTTTCCGATCCGCCGGTCCTGCGCGTTCTGTGGAAGTCGGTCGCCTTCTCGCTCCTGGTCATGCTCCTGCTGGTGGTCTTCCTCTGGATCCTGCTCGGCTGGCTGCACATCTTCGATTGGGGCTGGCTCGATACCGCAGTCGATTTCGTTGCCGGCATCGGCGCCGTGATCGCCGCCTGGCTGCTTTTCCCGGTCACCGTCACGGCGATCGTCGGGTTCTTCCTCGAGGATGTCGCCGAAGCGGTCGACCGCCGGCATTACCCGCATCTTCCGCCGGCGCGCCAGCAATCGGTCGGCGAGGCGATCCGTTCGAGCCTCGCTTTCGCCGCCGTGGCGCTCGGGCTCAACCTCCTGCTGCTGCCGGTTTATGCGCTGCTGTTCTTCTTCCCGCCGGCCTATCTGCTCCTGTTCTATTCGGTGAACGGCTATTTGATCGGCCGCGAATATTTCGAGATCGTCGCCTTCCGCCGCATGCATCCCGCCCAGGCCAAGGCCATGCGGAAGCAGCATCTCGGGCGCATCTTCGCGGCGGGCGCCCTGATCGCCTTCCTGCTCACGATCCCCCTCCTCAACCTTGTGGTTCCGGTGGTTGCCACGATGTTCATGGTGCATCTTTTCAACAGCCTGCCGCAAACCACTGAACGGGCTTGAATCTTTCCCCCATGAAGGCGAGAATGAGAACCAATTCAGCGACACGCCAAACTCGGCGCCCGCTCCTCGACGCGGGCCGGAAAGAGGGGAATCCATGGCCCTGTTCGGACGGCGGCAGCCCAACGATGTTCCTGCCAGGCAAGGTGGCGAGAGCGAGCCGCCGCGTGAAAACGCCCAGCCCCGCGCCTATCCGCGCCCCGATATGGTGACCGCACCACAGCGCCCCTCGGCACCGCTGTCGGCGACGCCCGTCGCGACCGCGCATATGGCGGCCCATCCGAGCGCACCGCCCTCGCATCCGAGCGCGCCCGCGTTGCATCCGACCGCGCATATCACCGATCCGTCCCGACGCAGCGAAAGCATCGCGGCACCGACGCCGCCTCGTCGCAACGAAGAGCCGCGCCGCGAAGAGCGTGCACCCAGCGAACTCGACGGCAAGAAACTCATCGTCGGCAAACAGATCGTGCTCTCGGGCGAGATCAAGGCCTGCGAGAAGCTCGTCGTCGAAGGCAAGGTCGAGGCGTCGCTGACCGACAGCCATTCGATCGAAATCCTGAAGGACGGTTTGTTCAAGGGCGCGGCCACAATCGATGTCGCCGATATCAGCGGCCGCTTCGAAGGCGATCTCATTGTCCGTCAGCGGCTGATGGTGCGTGCGACCGGCCATATCGTCGGCTCGGTGCGTTACGGCGAAATGGAAATCGAACGCGGCGGCGTCATCGCCGGCGACATGCGGCCACTCGCCGAAGGCGACAGCAGCTTCCGTTCACCCGATCCCATGCCGGGCTACAATGCCGGCAGCGGAGGCGCCGATGACGGCGCCCCGGACCGCTGATCCGTACCGACACGATTCTCTGACGCAAGCCGGCAGGACGCCGAACTCGCGCGCGATGACGCGTGCGAGCGCTGTTCTGTGTGCGATGCTCGTTCTGCTTGGTGCCTGCACCGTGCCGCAACCCCCGACCGACGCCGCAACGCTGGTGCCGGTAGTCGAAACACCGGTCGCCATCGCACCGGTGGAACCGCCGCCGTTGCCCGAAGCGATCATCGGTCTCGACAGCGACAGGCTGGCAGCCCAGCTCGGCAAGCCGGTTTTCCTGATGCGCGCCAAGGCATCCGAGATCTGGCAGTACCGCGCCGAAGGCTGCGTCCTCGATCTCTATCTCTACGAAGAATCGGGCGCGTTGCGCGTGCTCTATCTCGAGGCGCGCGATTCGTTCGGTGCATCGCAGGCGCCCGGTGCCTGCATTGCGGCGGTTCATGCCGCGCGCCAGCCCTGGCCGGATACGGCCGGCACCTGACCCGGTAATCGCGGATGGGATCAGCGCGGCTTGCGCGATCGCGCGGCCGGCTTTTTCGGCGTCTTCGATTTCGGTTTCGGCTTCGGTGCAGAAGCGGCGCCCCGCTTCGCAACCGAACGTGGATCCCGCGATTCAGGCGGCGTCTTGTCCTTGAAGGCGCAGAGATCGATCACCGGACAGATCGGACAATCCGGCTTTCGTGCCTTGCAGATATAGCGCCCGTGCAGGATCAGCCAGTGATGGGCATGCAGTTTGTATCTGTCGGGCACCGCCTTCTCCAGCGCGAGCTCGACAAGCAGCGGCGTCTTACCGGGCGCGAGACCCGTGCGGTTGCCGACGCGAAAGATATGCGTGTCGACCGCCATCGTCGGATGGGCGAAGGCAATATTGAGCACGACGTTCGCGGTCTTGCGACCGACGCCCGGCAGCCTTTCGAGTGCCGCGCGATCGGCCGGCACGACGCCTGCATGCTCGTCGATCAGCATGCGGCTCATCGCAATCACGTTCTTTGCCTTGGCATTGAACAGGCCGATCGTTCGGATGTAGCGCTTCAGCCCCTCCTCGCCGAGCGCCAGCATCGTCTCGGGTGAGTCGACAAGCCGGAATAGCGGCTCGGTCGCCTTGTTGACGCTGACATCGGTTGCCTGCGCCGAAAGGATGACGGCCACCAGCAGCGTGTAGGGATTGATGTATTCGAGTTCGCCGCGCGGATCGGGATTGCGCGCCTCAAGCCGGCGAAAGAACTCCTCGACCAGGGCCGGTTTCATGCGCGCGTTTCCTCTGCCACCGCACCATGCCGAGGGATTCGCGCAGCCGCGCTGCGGCGCTTTCCTTCCCCCGGCAGGCGGCCCATATTGGCGAAGAATGACGCAGCCGAACAGCAGCGAGAACGACGACCGCACACCGGCGAGCGATGGCTCCGCGGCGCTGCCGGTGGCCGATGCGCCGGTTGTCGGCGCTGACATGGACGCACCCGGCGACACGCGCCCGGCGCCCGATGCTGCGGATGCGGCGGCGCTGTTCGATGCCGTGCTGACGCCGCATCGAAGCCTGTCGCCGACCGGTTTTACGATCATGATGGGTGCGATCGCCGCCGTCGGCTTCATTGGCGGCATGGCGTTTCTGCTCGCCGGCGCCTGGCCGGTGACCGGCTTCGGCGTAATCGAAATCGGGCTTTTCTATCTGCTTTTCCGTCTCAACTATCGCAGCGGGCGTATTCGCGAGCGGATCAGGCTCACCGCCACATCGCTCGAGATCGAGCGGCGTCTGCAGGACGGCACGATCCGGCGCTGGTCGTTCCAGCCTTACTGGCTCAAGGTTCACATTGCCGATCCTCCGGATACCGACAGCCGGCTCACGCTGTCCTCGCACGGGAAGTCGCTGTCGATCGGCGCGTTCCTTTCGCCCGACGAGCGGCTCGAATTTGCGAACGCGCTGCGCGCCGAACTCGCGCGGCTCCGGGAGACGGGACCGGCGTAACGCGGCGCCGTTAAAGCCCGAGCACGTCCTTCATCGCATAGAGACCGGCCGGCTTTCCCTTCGCCCACAAGGCGGCGCGCACGGCACCGCGCGCGAAGATCGCGCGATCGGTTGCGACATGGCCGATCTCGATGCGCTCGCCGTCGGCCGCCAGGATCACGCGATGTTCGCCGACCACGTCGCCGCCGCGCAGCGTGGCAAAGCCGATCGTGCCGGTCTCGCGCGCGCCGGTGACGCCGTCGCGTGTCTTGACCGCAACCTCGTCGAGCGGCACACCGCGGCCTTTGGCGGCGGCGCGGCCGAGCGCCAGCGCGGTGCCCGAGGGCGCATCGACTTTCATGCGGTGATGCATCTCGACGATCTCGATATCCCAGCCGGCATCGAGCGAATGCGCGGCGCGCTCGACCAAAGCCAGCAGCAGATTGACGCCGAGCGACATGTTCGGCGCGAACACGATCGCGGTTTCCGCCGCCGCGCGCTTCAGCGCCGCGACGTCGTCATTGCCCATACCGGTGGTGCCGACGACGTGGATCTTTCTATGCTTCGCCGCGAGTTTGGAATGCGTGAGGCTCGCCTTCGGCGTGGTGAAATCGAGCACTGCATCGACCGCGGCGAAGAGCGCATCCGCATCCTCGCCGGCACGAATGCCGAGCGGCGGCAGGCCGGCCAGGGTACCGAGATCGGCGCCGACATGCTCGGAACCCGACCGCTCGGTGCCGCCGGCGGCGCGCGCGCCGTCGGTCTCGCCGACGATACGGATCAGCATCCGGCCCATGCGTCCGGCGCAGCCGACAATGCCGATGGTCATATCGGTCATCGCGACACGGCGGCCGCATCCGCAAAATCGTTACGCCGGTAGAGCGCACGCAGTTCGATGCCTTCGCGGGCGAAATTCTCGGTAGCCCCCTGCTCGCGGTCGACGATCGTCAGCACATGCGAGACGATGCAGCCGCGCGCGCGGCAGGCCGCCGCCGCCTTGAGGCTCGATCCGCCGGTCGTCGTCACGTCCTCGAGCAGCACGACGTGCGATTTGTCTTCCAGCAGACCCTCGATCAGATCCATCGTGCCGTGATCCTTCGCTTCCTTGCGCACGAAGAAGGCCGAGACCGGCCGGCCGCGTTCGAACGAGCGCGCGGCCACCGTCGCGACCAATGGGATCGCGCCCATCGCCAGCCCGCCAACATACTGACAATCGATATCGACCATCAGATCGAGGAATCCGTCGGCGATCAGATAGGCGCCTTCCGGATCGAGCATGGTGCGCTTCATGTTGAAGAAGAAGCCGCTCGCCTTGCCCGAGGCGAGGGTGAACTCGCCGGCCAGCAGCGAACGTTCGCGGATGAGCGCGTTCAGCCGATCGCGGGCCGGGCCCGGATGCAAGGCGGAGCGGGCAGATTTGAGGACAGTTTCGTTCATGGACGGCCACCTCGCGCTGGCTTGATCGGCGAGGCGGACCTTAAGGCGGAAATGCGCAACACGCCAATAGGGGGCGTGCGATTCGAACCCTCCTTGTTGCGAAAGGGGCGCTTTATTCCGGTGAGCGACCGCCGCAAAAGTTAGTCGAATCGGCCTCGCGGGATGTCACGGGCCCTGTCGGACGCCGAACGCTGCAGGTTCGACATCCTATTCCTTGGCTTCGGTCCGGATCGATTTCAGCCGTTCGCGAAAACTCTGCGCCTTGGGGCTGTGTTTCTTGTCGGCACCGCCGGCTTCCTTGAACGACTGCATGATCTCCTGCTGCTTCTTGGTCAGATTGACCGGCGTCTCGACCAGCAGCTCGACATAGAGATCGCCGCGTGCGGTCGAGCGCAGGACGCTCATGCCCTTCCCCTTGAGCCGCAGCCGCTGGCCGGATTGCGCGCCAGCCGGAATCGAGATGCGCGCCTTGCCGCCATCGATCGACGGCAGCTCGATCGAATCGCCGAGCGCCGCCTGCATCATCGGGATCACCGCCTGGCAATGCAAATCGGCGCCATCGCGCTCGAACAGCGCGTGCGGCGCGACATCGAGGAAGATGTAGAGATCGCCGGGCGGCGCGCCGCGCATTCCGGCCTCGCCTTCGCCTGCAAGGCGGATCCGCGTTCCCTCCTCGACGCCGGGCGGGACATTGACGTTGAGTGTCTTCTCGCGGCGTACGCGGCCGGCACCGCTGCAGGTCTTGCACGGCTTCTCGATGATGCGGCCGCCGCCATTGCATTGCGGACAGGTGCGTTCAAAGGTGAACAGGCCCTGCGACTGGCGCACACGACCGCGTCCCTGACAGAGCGTGCAGGTAACGGGGTCGGTGCCCTTCTCGGCGCCGCTGCCGCTGCAATCCTCGCAGATCGCCGAACTCGGTACGCGGATTGTCGCGGCCCGACCGGTGAATGCTTCTTCGAGCGTGATGCGCATGTTGAAGCGCAGATCGGCGCCGCGCTGGCCGCCTTGTCCGGCCCCGGCACCGCCGCCGCGCCGCTGGCCCACGAAGTCGCCGAACATCTCGTCAAAGATATCGGCAAAACCGCCGGCGCCGAAACCGCCCTGGCGAAATCCGCCCGCGCCGGCAGCGGCACCGTCGAACGCGGCATGACCGAACCGGTCATAGGCCGCGCGCTTCTGCTCGTCCTTGAGGACGTCGTAGGCTTCGTTGATTTCTTTGAATTTCTGCTCGGCCTTGGCATCGCCCGGGTTGCGATCCGGGTGGAATTGCATGGCGAGCTTGCGATACGCCTTTTTGATCGCGTCGGTTTGCGTATCGCGCGCGACTCCGAGCGTTTCGTAATAGTCCTGCTTGGCCATATCAGGATTTCATCGACAAAACATCCGGCAGGAAACGGGGCGGTCGCTTCTCGCGACCGCCCCTCGTTGCTTGGGTCAGGCCGACTTGTCCTTGCGGTTCTCGTCGACCTCTTCGAAATCGGCGTCGACGACGCCATCCTTCGGAGCACCCTGGCCGCCCGAACCCTCGCCGGCATCGCCCGCTCCCGCCGCGGGAGCGCTTTCCGCCTGCTGGGCCTTGTACATCGCCTCGCCCAGTTTCATCGCAAGCTGGGTCAGGTTCTGCGTCTTGCCTTCGATCTTCTCGGCATCGTCGCTTTCGAGTGCAACGCGGAGTTCGGCAATCGAGCTTTCGATCGACTGGCGATCGGAGGCGTCGATCTTGTCGCCGTACTCCTTCAGGTTCTTGTCCGTCGCGTGAATCAGGCTGTCGCCCTGGTTCTTCGCTTCGGCCAGCCGACGCCGCTTTTTATCTTCGGCCGCATTCGACTCGGCATCCTTCACCATCTTGTCGATGTCGGTGTCCGAGAGACCGCCCGAAGCCTGGATGCGGATCTGCTGTTCCTTGTTGGTCGCCTTGTCCTTGGCCGAGACCGAGACGATGCCGTTCGCGTCGATATCGAACGTCACCTCGATCTGCGGAATGCCGCGCGGCGAGGGCGGAATGCCCACCAGATCGAACTGGCCGAGCATCTTGTTGTCCGCCGCCATCTCGCGTTCGCCCTGGAACACGCGGATCGTCACCGCGTTCTGATTGTCCTCGGCCGTCGAGAAGGTCTGGCTCTTGCGCGTCGGGATCGTGGTGTTGCGTTCGATCAGCCGCGTGAACACGCCGCCGAGCGTTTCGATACCAAGCGAGAGCGGCGTCACGTCGAGCAGCAGCACGTCCTTGACTTCGCCCTTGAGGACGCCGCCCTGGATCGCCGCACCGATCGCGACCACTTCGTCCGGGTTGACGCCGCGATGCGGCTCGCGCCCGAAGAAGTTCTTCACCGTCTCGATCACCTTGGGCATGCGCGTCATGCCGCCGACCAGGATCACCTCGTCGATTTCCGAGGCCTTCAGGCCGGCATCCTTGAGCGCCGCCTTGCAGGGCTGGATTGTCTTCTGGATCAGATCGTCGACCAGCGCTTCGAGCTTGGCGCGCGTCAACTTGATGTTGAGATGCTTCGGACCGGCCTGGTCCGCCGTGATGAACGGCAGATTGACTTCGGTCTGTACCGACGCGCTGAGTTCGATCTTCGCCTTCTCGGCCGCCTCTTTCAGACGCTGCAGCGCGAGCTTGTCCTTGCGCAGGTCGATGCCCTGCTCTTTTTTGAATTCGTCGGCGAGATAATCGATGATGCGACGGTCGAAATCTTCACCGCCGAGGAAGGTGTCGCCGTTGGTCGACTTCACCTCGAACACGCCGTCGCCGATTTCCAGCACCGAGACGTCGAACGTGCCGCCGCCGAGGTCATAAACCGCGATTGTGCCGCTGTTCTTTTTCTCGAGACCGTAAGCGAGCGCCGCCGCGGTCGGCTCATTGATGATGCGCAACACCTCGAGCCCGGCGATCTTGCCGGCATCCTTGGTGGCCTGACGCTGCGAATCGTTGAAGTACGCGGGAACGGTGATGACGGCCTGCGTGACTTTCTCTCCGAGATAGTTCTCGGCGGTCTCTTTCATCTTCTGCAGGATGAAAGCGGAGACCTGCGAGGGCGAATATTTCTTGCCGTCGACCTCGACCCAAGCATCGCCATTGTCGCCCGGGATAATCTTGTACGGCACCATGTCCTTGTCTTTTTCGACCAGCGGATCGTCATAGCGACGACCGATCAGGCGCTTGATCGCAAAGAGGGTGCGTTCGGGATTGGTGACTGCCTGGCGCTTGGCCGGTTGGCCGACGAGCCGTTCGGTGGATTCGCTGAAGCTGACCATCGAGGGCGTCGTGCGCGTGCCTTCGGCGTTCTCGATGACCTTTGCGTCCTTGCCTTCCATCACGGCGACGCAGGAATTCGTCGTGCCGAGATCGATACCGATAACCTTACTCATTTCCGTCATTCTCCTTTCAGCAAGCCCGACCGGCCTTCGTGACGCCCTTTGGCATGACGCCATGCGGCTGAAGCGCTGTGGTCGAACCCCTGATATTGGAACCGTGATCGATGCGGGTTCCGGTGCGATCCGTCCGGGCCCGAAAACCTGTTCGGAACCGTCGGATACCGCCCTTAACCCTTTGACTTTGCGGTATATAGGGGCGGAGCCTGACGGCGCAAGCCCGGGCGGGCCACAAACGCAACAATTCCGCCGTTCGGCGAGTATCGTCGGAGCCAGAGCATGAATTCAGCCCCGCCGCGCGATCCCGCCAAACTGGTCGCGAGCGCCACGTTGCCGGCCATTCCGCTCGGCCTGTTGCTGGCCGGAATCAGCCATTTCTGGCTCGACCAGCCGCTTCTGGTGTGGGCCGGGCTGATTGTCGCAGCCGGCAATCTGCTGGTCCTGGTCTTCTATGGCTGGTGGCATCGGCGGCGCAATGGCCCGCCGCCGCCTCGGCCTCCCGGGCCGTGAGCAGCACCCAAGCCACCGGTGGCCTGCACCTGCTGCCCGGTGCCTTCGACCCCGCGGCCCAGCGGCGCCTGCTGGCCGAGATCGCGGCCGTGATCGACGCCGCTCCGCCATTTCGCCCGACCATGCCGAAATCCGGCCAGGCGATGAGCGTGCGCATGGCGAATGCGGGGACGCTGGGCTGGCTGACCGATCGCGCCGGCTATCGCTATCAGGCGACGCATCCCGAGACCGGCAGACAATGGCCGCCGATCCCGCCCCTGGCGCTCGATCTCTGGCGCGCGCAGGCGAATTATCCGGCCGATCCCGAAGCCTGCCTGGTCAATCTCTACGACGCGACCGCGCGCATGGGGTTGCATCGAGACGCCGACGAGGACGCGAAGGACGCGCCGGTCGTTTCGATCTCGCTTGGCGACACTGCCCTCTTCCGCATCGGCGGCGCGCAGCGATCCGATCCGACGCGCTCGGTGCGGCTCGCCTCCGGCGATGTCGTGATCCTCGCCGGCCGCGTACGGCATTCCTTCCACGGCATCGACCGCGTGATCGCAAACACCTCGCGTCTGCCCGACAAATTTCCCGACGCGCTGCGCGCGCTCGGCATCAGGCGCATCAATCTGACGCTCCGGCGGGTGACGGTGCTGCGCTGATCCCGGCGCCCGCGCCGCCGCTGACAAGGGAGGCCCCACGCCGCTAAGATCGGGATCGCATTTCCATCCGGCACGGGAGACGAAATCATGGATCATTTCGCGATGATGGCGCGGTTCAATCGCTGGGTGAACGCGCTTCTCTATGGCAGCGTGGCGCAATTATCCGATGCGCAATACCGCAAGGACATCGGCCTCTATTTCGGTTCGGTGCAGGCGACGCTCAATCATCTGCTGCTGGTCGATCTTCTATGGACCCGACGGCTGCGCGGCGAGCCGAACGGCGCCACCTCGCTCACGGAAATCCTGCACGACGATTTCGCAAGCCTGCGCAAGGCGCGTGTGGCGGAAGACGAGCGGTTCGTCGCCTTCGTCGACAGCCTCAAGCCGGCCGATCTCGCGAAGGCGATCCGGTTCAAGCCGATTCTCGGCAAGGGCGAATTCGAAGAGGCGCGCGCCGACCATATTCTTGCGACGCTCAATAATCACCAGACCCATCATCGCGGGCAGGTGCATGCGGCACTGACGCAGGCCGGCATCGAACCGCCCGCGCTCGACGTCCTTTATTTCCTCGAGGAGATCGGTGCGGCCGGCAAGCCGGGAACCGTCAGGAACTGAGACGGGGACGAGCGCGACGGAACGCGCGACGACCGCATCTAGCGGCCACCTGTTGTACCGCCTGCATCGCTGTCGTTCGCGGGTTTTGGCGCCGCCGGCGCCTTTGCAACCGCGACCAGAGCCGGGCGCAACAGCCGCTCGTCATGCATGACGTAACCGGGCTGGAGCACCTGGGCGACATGGCCGGGCGCCTCGTCCGCCGTCTCGATCTCGAACATCGCCTGATGGCGGTGGCTATCGAATTTTTCGCCCTTCGGGTCGATCTTGCGGATGCGATGGCGCTCGAACGCGGAGGCCACCTCGCGCTGGGTCGCGGCCACGCCCTCATGCAGCGTCTTCAGCGCCGGATCGTTTTCGAGCGCATCTTCGGGAATGTTGGCAAGCGCGCGATCGAGATTGTCGGCAACCGCGAGCAGATCCTTGGCGAGCGAGGCGCCGGCAAACTTGACCGCATCCTCGCGCTCGCGCGCGGCACGGCGGCGCTGGTTCTCGCTTTCGGCGAGCGCACGCAACAACTGGTCCTTGTATTGCGCCGCCTCGGCGCGCGCGCCCGCAAGCTCTTCGCGAACCACGGCGAGCTCGTCGCGCAGCACGGCCAGGGGATCGATCGCCTCTTCCTCGTCGAGCGCAAAAGGCGC
>JAWXBK010000123.1:0-30094 GCA_034439975.1 Rhodospirillaceae bacterium
ATTCATGCCGATGATGCGCAGCAGCTCGCGCATGCCGTGCCGCCCGAGCAGTCGGATGCGCAGGCCGAACCGCGCCAGCTCCCAGAGATTGGCGCGGTTGGCGAAATCCATGCGCGGCGGTTGCCGCAGCAGCGACGGGGCCAGCGCGTTGGCATAGCGAATCATCCGCCGGCGGAAATCCGGCAGGTTGTCGGCATCCTTCGCGCTCATCTGCGCCAAAGCCGCCTTGTCGTTCAGCGAGAGATAGCGCCCGCCGCCGGTCAGCGCGAGTGTCGAGAGGTCGGAGGCCGCATAGCGCAATCCGTGATCGCCGAGCCGCAGCGCAGCCACGATTTCGGGTCGCAGCAGGTTGAGGATCTGCGCACAGCCCGACACCTTGAACCCCGGATGAAACTCATAACCGCGGGCCGCACCGCCGACCGCATCCGCTGCTTCGAGCAGAACCGTTTTGATCCCGGCGCGGGCAAGGCACGCGGACGCGACGAGGCCGTTATGGCCACCGCCGACGATCGCGACGTCGTAATTGTTCGATGCGGCGTTCATGCCGGTGCTCCGCGACGCAGATCCTTGAGCACCTCGCGCACCGCGTTATAGCCTGGCGCGCCCATCACGCCACCGCCCGGATGCATCGACGAGCCGCACATATAGAAGCCCCTCTTCGGGCCGCGATATTGCGCGAGCCCCGGCACCGGCCGGTTGAACAGAAGCTGGTCGAGCGTCAGTTCCCCCTGGAAAATATTGCCTTCGGTCAGACCGACTTCGTTCTCGATTTCCCAGGGGCTGCGCACCTGCTTGTGCAGGATCAGGTTTCGGAAACCCGGGGCCATTTCTTCGATCAGGCTGATGACGGTCTCGCCGAACGCATCGCGCTTTGCCGGGGTCCACGGCCCGTCATGCAGCGAGGGCGGAACGTACTGTACGAACACCGACATGAAATGCTTGCCCTCGGGTGCCATCGTCGGATCCATCAGGCTCGGGATCACGATGTCGAGATACGGCTTCTTCGACCAGTGTCCGTACTTCCAGTCGTCATAGGCGCGCTCGAGATAACTCAGGCTCGGCGAATAATGGATGTCGCCGGAGAGCGCCGGGTTGTTCTTGACCGCGACGCCCTTGAAGTTTGGCAGCCCGTCGAGTGCGATGTTGAGCTTGCCGGACGAGCCGCGGATCTTGAAATTCTCGCCTTTGCGGACGAGGTCGTCGTCGAGCGGCTCGCTCCATCGCAGTTTGGTCGTCGTACGACGGAAATCGAGATTGCTGACGACCGTGTCGGCGTAAAATTCGCTGCCATCGGCCAACGCCACGCCTTTGACGCGCCCGTTCTTCACGATGATGTCGGTCACATCGGCGTCGCAGCGAATCTCGCAGCGGCCGGTTTCCAGCGCGGATGCGGCAAGGGCCTTGCTGATCGACCCCATGCCGCCACGCGCATAGCCCCAGGCGCCGATCGAGCCGTCGACCTCGCCCATATAGTGATGCAGCAGCACATAGGCGGTGCCGGGCGAGTAGGGGCCGAGCGCGGTGCCGATGATCGACGAGCCGGCGAGATGACCCTTGATCACGTCGGTCTCGAAATACTCGTCGAGGAAATCGCCGATGCTCATCGTCCAGAAGCGCATCGTTTCGTAGAGCCGTTTCTCGCCGAGCTCGGAGAAGGGCTTCGAGAACTTGACCAGGTCCATCAGATCCTTGGGACGGAGCGAGGTCGGATCTGGCGGGGTCTGCAGGAGCAGCGGGCGGATGAATTTGCATTGCCGCAGGATCTCGAGCGCATAGCGGTCGTAGGCCTCGGCATCGCGCCTCGAATGGCGCATCAGCTCGCGCCGCATCCGGTCATGGTTCGAATAGGAGGCGAGGAAGTCGCCGTCGGTCAGGACGTTGAGCGAGCCCTCATAGGGAATGACCTGCAGGCCGTGCCGCGGAAGATCGAGGCCGCGCATGATTTCAGGCCGCAGCAGGCTGCACACATAGGAACAGGTGGAATAGGTGAAGCCGGGATACAGCTCTTCGCTGACCGCGGCGCCGCCGATCAGATAGCGCCGCTCGAGTACCAGAACCTCGAGACCGGCGCGGGCCATGTATGCGGCGGCGACCAGCCCGTTATGGCCGGCGCCGACGACGATCGCGTCGTAGCGTTTCATCCCCCGAACCCGATCCGGCTATTCCGCTGTTGGTGACTGATCCGAGCGAAGCCGCCGGATATAGCGACCGTGAACTTCCTTGACCGTGATGTCGACCGCCTCCTCGAAGGTCGAGAGCGTCTCGTCGAGGCATGCCTGGTCGTGTGCCGCCGAGATGAACCATGGCTCGCGCGAATCCGGTTCGCACATGACGCCGCGCGCGATGAGGTGGCCGGCCAGCGTGTCGTAGAACGTGTAGTTGCTGGTCTTCCAGTCGCGGTAATTGTTCGGCGCCTTCTCCTTGAGGAAGAGGCCGCCCATGCTCGGATGGCCGGCGAAGGAATGCGCGATGCTGCGCCCGGTCAGGATCTTGCTGATGCCCTGCTGCATCGCCGTGCCGTAGCTCGCGACATCAGCCAACGCGTCGGTGTCCTTGAGAATGGTCAGCGTCCGTTCGGCCGCGGCCAGCGACATTGCCTGTGCCGTATAGGTGCCGCCATGCGCCACGCCATTGCCGAAGTGGCGCATAATCTCTTCGCGCCCGCCGATCGCGGCGATGGAATATCCATTCGCCATCGCCTTGGCCATGGTGCAGATATCGGCAGTGACGCCGTAAAGCTCCTGCGCGCCGCCCTTGGCAACGCGGAAGCCCGTTTTCACCTCATCGATGATCATCAGCACGTTGTAGCGGTCGCACATCTCGCGCACCGCCTTGAGGAATTCCGGCTTGGCCGGAATGCCGCAGCAATTGCCGAGGATCGGTTCGATCAGCACGGCGGCGATCGAATCGCTATGCTTCTTCAGTACGCGCTCGAGCCGCTCGGCATTGTTGTACGGCACCTGCCAGAAGAGCTGGCGGACGAGATCGGGAATGCCTTTGCCGTAAGCGACGATCTTCGGATCGTCGATTTCGTTCTCCATGCCGGCGATGTCGGCGTACCACATCGCGGCATCGAACAGCCCGTGATACGAACCCTCGAAGGTGACGTAATGGCTCTTGCCGGTGACACCGCGGGCGAGGCGCAACGCGCCCATCACCGCTTCGGTGCCGGAATTCGAGAAACGCACCAGCTCGGCGGCCGGCACCATCTGATGGATCAGCTCGGCGACGGCGAGCTCGCGTTCGGTGCCGAGCGCGTAGATCGTGCCGATCTGCTGCGCCTTGTGCGCCGCGGCATCGACCGCGTCGTGGCAATGACCGAGAATCGCCGGGCCATAACCAAGTCGATAATCGATGTAGCGGTTGTCGTCGATGTCCCAGACATAAGCGCCCTTGCCGCGTTTGACGTAGATCGTCTTGTCGTCACCCCAGTAGCGGAAGTTGGAGCTGACACCCAGCGGCAGGCGCTTCAGCGCGCGCTGGAAATGGGCCTGGGAGCGGGCGATCGAATAGGGCTGGCGGCGGTTATGGTCCGGGGTGGGGATGATGGGTTGCATGATCCGATGCTCGTTACGTTGGGAACCGATCGCTTAAATGGCTGGAACCAGCCCTTAAATGATTGTATAAGGAATTTATCGATCTGGGCGCATTCTGTCTAGTCCATTGAATGATCGTTTAAGTCGTTCCTGTTGTAATACTGATTAGTTACAATAACTTAATCATTAGGGCGTCTGCTCTGCGGGTGCGAAATGGCGGCCTTGAAGGAATCGCAGGCGAAACCTGATCGCCGGCGGGAGCTGATCAACGCGACGATCCGCACTATCGGGCGGCGCGGCTATGCCTCGACGACCTTGAGTCACGTCGCGGGCGATGCCGGTTTGTCGCCAGGCATCGTGAATTTTTACTTCAAGTCCAAGGAACAGCTTCTCCAGGAGACGCTCGAACATCTGGTCGAGGAGTATGACCGGGTCAGCCAGGCGTTCATCGCGGCCGCCGGTCCCGATGCGCCGAGCCAACTCATTGCGCTGATCGCCGCCGATTTCGATCCCGCCATCTTCACCAAGGAAAAGGTCGCCGTCTGGTATGCGTTCTGGGCGGAGGCCGCGACCAATCCGGCCTACCGCGCCGTGGTCTCGCGGCTCGAGGCCAAGGACCAGAATTCGACCGCGACGATCTGCGCGCGCCTGGTGCGCGAAGGCCGCTATGTCGGCATCGATCCCGAAGAGGTGGCGAGCGGGCTCAACGCGATCAGCGACGGGTTCTGGTTCGATTCCCTGATCGACCCGGAGACCTTCGACAAGGAACGCGCGCTTGGCATCTGTCGGCTGTTCCTCTCGGGCATCTTTCCGCGGCATTTCACGCTCGCCGACCGCGGCCCGGCGGCCAACGCAGCACCAGCCGCAATCGATCCCGCAGCACCTCTCTCGTCGGATCGCAAGGCGCACTGCCAGCGGTTGGCTATGGCGTTGCAGCGCCGGCTTCAGCCGGCCGGCCCGTGGCAGGTGCGGGACCTCGCGCAGTCGGTCGGGGTCACGCCGGAGACGGTTCAGAATTGGCTCGCCGGCCAGACCGAACCGTCGTCCTGGACCCTCGGGAGGCTGATGGCGGTCCTCGATCCACTGTTTTTCGTTGACGTATACGGGCCGGTCGTCGCAACGATGCGGGAGCGGTTCGAACAGCGGCTGGCGGATGTGTGCGAACGCGAACAGTGCGAACGCGCGGCGATCGAAAGCCTCGTCCCGCCCGCCGACTGAACGAAACCGCCTGACTGACGAGGCCAAACAAACCGCGCCGCCTGAACCGCCCGAACCAAATCCTCCGACACGGACCTTCCCATGAACGATCAAGGTCGCGCCGCTTGGCTGGCGCCGCTGCTGAAACCCGCGAGCGTCGCCGTGGTCGGCGCGTCGCCCAAACCCGGCAGCGCCGGCTACGGCATGATCCGCAGCGCGATCGCTTGCGGTTTCGAGGGCCGGCTCTACGCGGTCAATCCGAACTATCAGGAGATCGAGGGTGTGCCCTGTTTTCCTTCGATTGCGGCACTGCCCGAGCGGGTCGATCATGCGATTCTGGGCGTTGCCAACGCGCGGCTCGAAGCGGTGTTTCGCGAAGCGATCGAACACAAGGCCGGGGCGGCGACGATCTTCGCGAGCTGCTATCTGCCCGACGATTCCGAACCGAAACTGCTTGACCGGCTGCGCACGCTCTCGCGCGACGCGAATATGCCGGTCTGCGGTGGCAACGGCATGGGCTATCTCAATCTGCAGGCCAAGGTCGATGCGACGGCCTGGCCGCCGCCGGAATGGATCAAGGGCGGCGGCCATATGGCGCTCATCACCCATTCCGGCTCAGTGTTCAGTGCGCTCGCCAAGAACGATCGGCGTCTGCGCTACAATCTTGTCGTGTCGCCAGGCCAGGAGATCTCCGGCACCGTGGCCGACTATATGGATTTCGCGCTTGAGGAACCTGCGACGCGCGTGATCGGTCTGTTTCTCGAAACCGTGCGCGATCCGGCACGCTTCCTGGCCGCGCTCGCGAAGGCCGAACAGCGCGACATTCCGATCGTCGCGCTAAAGGTCGGCCGCACCGAGATGAGCGCGCGAATGGCCGCGAGCCATTCGGGCGCCGTCGTCGGTGATCAGGCCGCGTATGAAGCGGTGTTTGAGCGCTACGGGGTGATCGCGGTCGACGATCTCGACCAGATGACCAACACGATGCTGTTGCTGTCGCAGGACCGCCATGTGCGCAAGGGTGGGCTCGCCACGATCCACGATTCCGGCGGCGAACGCGAGTTACTGATCGACCAGGCCGACGCGTACGACGTGCGGCTCGCAGAGATCAACGAGACAACGCGCGACCGGCTCGCCGAGCGCCTCGAGTACGGGCTCGAGCCGGTCAATCCGGTGGATGCCTGGGGCACGGGCCATGACTATGAAGGAATCTTCACCCATTGTCTGACCGCGATCGCGCAGGATCCCGACACGGCGATCGCGGCAATCTGCTGCGAAACCCGCACCGGCAATCAGCTTCACGAGGATTACGGCAAGATAGCGCGGTACGCCCGCGACCATTCCGAGGTGCCGATTATCGTGCTCAACAATGTCGGCGCAATCGGCGACGACGATTTGACAGTGCGTCTCTGCAACGACGGCATCGCAGTGCTGACGGCGATGGCGCCGGGCCTGTTCGCAATCCGCGCGGCCTTCTGGCGGCGCGACCGCGCTTCACTGCCGAAGGTAGCACCACGAGCGGCACCCAAGGGGTTGCGTGCGAAGTGGCAGACACGACTTTCGGAACCGTGCGCGCTCGACGAGGCCGAGGGGCTTGCACTGTTTGCCGATTATGGTGTGCCGGTGTTGCCGCATCATGTCGTGGAGAACGCCGCCCATGCTGTGAAGGCCGCGGACAAAATCGGCTACCCGGTTGCGCTCAAGACCGCGATGCCGGGTATCCTTCACAAATCCGACGTCGGCGGGGTGCGCCTCGCGCTCGCTAATGCGGCTGCAGTGCGCGCGGCCTATGACGATATCGCCGGGCGACTTGGCCCGCGCGTTTTGGTGATGAAGATGGCCGGCAAGGGCGTCGAGATGGCGTTCGGCATGGTCGATGATCCGCATTTCGGACCGGTCGTCATGGCCGGTGCGGGAGGGATCCTGATCGAGCTGTTGAAAGATCGGTGCGTCGCACTGCCTTCCTTTGACCCCGCGAGCGCAGGACGTATGATCGACCAGCTCGCGATCCGTCCGGTTCTTGGCGGTGTACGCGGTGCGCCACCGTCGGATATGGCAGCACTGGCCGAGGCGCTCAGCGCCTTTTCCGCGATGGTTGCCGATCTTGCCGGTCTCGTCAGTGAGATCGACATCAATCCCGTGATCGCCGGGCCCGATTTCTGCGTCGCGCTCGATGCGCTCGTCATTCCCAAAGCGGCCCAGCCGGAGGCACGGAACCATGGACATTAGCCTGACGCCCGCCGATCTCGCCGTGCACGCCCGTGCGCGCGAGATGGTCGAAAAGCATTTCTATCCCTACGAGATCGAGCTCGAGATGAACGGCACACTGCCCGACGCCACGATCGAGACGATCAAGCAGGGCGTGCGCGACTATGGTTTCAACGGCTGGAACCATACGAAAGAAGATGGCGGGCAGGGGCTCACCATGGTGCAGAAGGTTCTGCTGCACGAAGAGCTCGGCAAAGTGACAGGCGTTCTCTGGACGCTCTGTTTCGGTGCGTCGCTGCCGCTGATGCACGGCACCGAGGAACAGCGTTGCGAGTTCCTCTATCCCTGCAACGAGGGCACGCGGCGTTCCTGCTATGCGATCACCGAACCCGATGCCGGTTCGGACGCGCGCATGGTCAAGACCCGGGCCGATTTCCGCAACGGCAAGTACTACATCACCGGCGAGAAATGGTTCGTCACCACGGCTGACTATGCCGACATCATTCTCGTGCATGCGATCGTCGACGGCGATCCCGACAAGCCGAGTTTGTTCATCGTCGAAAAAAACCAGCCCGGCGTGATCGTGAAGCGCGAACCGAAATTCATGCACACCTACCTGTTCGAGCATTACGAGATGCTGTTCGACAATGTCGAGGTCGATCCCTCGCGTCTGCTCGGCAAGGTCGGCGGGGGACTCGATCTGACCAAGGACTGGTTCACCGATACGAGGATCGAGTTGGGCGCGCATGGCGTCGGCGCCGCAATCCGCGCAACCGAGATTGCCAACGACTTCGCAGCGAAGCGGGTGCAGTTCGGCCACGCGATCCGCGATTTCCAGGCGATCGAATTCATGCTCGCGGATATGGCAGTGGAGATCATGGCCGCGAAGTCGATGCTGTATCGCATTGCAGCCGAAGTCGATCGCGGTCTCGATCGAAAACTCACGCACGCGAAAGCGAGCGCGATCAAGCTCTACGCCTCGGAAATGGCCGGGCGCGTCGTCGACAAGGCGGTGCAGATCATGGGTGGGCGCGGCTATATGCGCGAGAATCCGGTCGAGCGGCTCTATCGCGACGTGCGCGTCGACCGGATCTGGGAAGGCACGTCGGAGATCCAGCGCGTCATCATCGGCGGCCAGATCAAGAAACGTGGCCTCGACATTTATACCGGCTGGAACTGAACGGACAGGAGTTGTCGCCCACCGTTGTTATTGCACTCAAATACAAAAGCCGTCATCGCCGGGCTCGACCCGGCGATCCACGGATCAGCCGGTCTCCGCTGTCGTAACGACGCGCGGAACGGAAGGCCTAGTGATTTGCATTTCAAAACTCACCATCGCGCCACGGCACTGTGGATCGCCGGGTCGAGCCCGGCGATGACGATGGAGTCTTTAACGTCGGTGTGTCGTGGGCGAACCCGGGTGAGGGGGTACCTACGACGCCTTGCGCGAGATCGGCACCGGGATACGCAGGAACGCCGGCATATGATCGCCGAACGCGACCACGTTATGCGGCTCCTCGAAACTGTCGTCTGGTTTCCGTTCGCCGCGATGGGTTTTGGCTTCGCCGCGCGACTTTGAACGGCGTGATTCCCGTTTGTCACCCTGCTGCGGGCGCTGCTCGCGTTTCCCGCCTTCGGGACGTTCGCTCGCCGGCTTGGCGGGTGGCGCTGTCGGTTCGACCGTGGTCGGGGCGACGGGGGCGATCGGCGCTTGGGGCGCATCCGCCTTCACGGCCGCAACAGGCTCTTTCGGCGCGGGCTTGCGACGCGTGTCGGCGCTCTTGTCGCGACCGGACGGCCGGCCGCCACGCGGACCGCGGCTGCGGCCGGCGTCGCGGCGACTGTTCTCGTCGAGCGGTCCGGCTTCCATGCCTTCGATCGTGATGCGCGGTACGGCCTTGCCGATCAGCGCTTCGATCGCGGCGACGAACTTGCCATCCGACGGCACCGCCAGCGTAAACGAGCGGCCTTCGCGCCCGGCACGACCGGTGCGGCCGATGCGGTGCACATAATCTTCGGCGTGAATCGGAACGTCGAAATTGAACACATGGCTCAGGCCCTGGATATCGAGGCCGCGCGCGGCAACGTCGCTCGCCACCAGAATCCGGACTTCATTGTTGCGGAATCGCTCAAGCGTTTCGGTACGCGCCGGCTGCGACATGTCGCCATGCAGAGCCACGACGTCAAAGCCGTGCGACTTGAGCGATTTATGCAGGATGTCGACGTCGCGCTTGCGATTGCAGAAAACGATCGCGTTCTTGACGTCCTCGGTGTTCAGCAGATGGCGCAGCACCTCTGGCTTCGATTCCGCCGGAACGACCGCCAGTTTCTGAATGACCATCTCCGCCGGTGAGGCGGGCGGCGCAACCGAGATGGATTTGGGATTCATCAGGAAGGCATCGGCGAGGCGCCGGATTTCCGGCGGCATCGTCGCCGAGAAGAGCAAGGTCTGCCGAATCTTCGGCAGCAACGAGACGATGCGTTCAATGTCGGGAATGAAACCCATGTCGAGCATGCGGTCGGCTTCGTCGATCACCAGTATTTTGACGTCCGACAGCAGGATCTTGCCGCGCTCGAACAGATCGAGCAGTCGGCCCGGTGTCGCGATCAGCACGTCGACGCCACGATCGAGCAGCCGCTGCTGGTCGACAAAGGATTCGCCGCCGATCAAGAGGGCCTTGGTGAGGCGCGGATGATACTTGCCGTAACGGTCGAAACTTTCGGCGACCTGTGCGGCCAGCTCGCGCGTCGGCTCGATGATGAGCGAGCGCGGCATGCGCGCCTTGGCGCGGCCGTTTGACAGGATTTCGATCATCGGAAGGGTGAAGCCAGCAGTTTTGCCGGTGCCGGTCTGGGCACAGCCGAGAACATCTCGGCCCATCAGCACGACAGGAATAGCCTGCTCCTGGATCGGAGTGGGCTTGTCGTAACCGCTGTCGGAAATTGCACGAAGAACGTCGGGGCCGAGGCCCAATTGTGAAAACGCCATGAGTAGCGGAGATTCTCTTTCTCTCGCCGCCGGGGCGCGGTAGGCAGCCCTGTTGCGGCTTGTGTCGACCGGGTACATAGGCTCGAAGGGCCCATTTGTCAAGGGAAACCCTTGGTTTTCGGGGTTTTCCGGGTGGTCGGGGCCCGGTTTGCGGGTGAATCGGGGGTGAAGGAGGCATAATGAAAATTGACCGGAATCGATCCTTTCTCCTCCTGGTCGACGTCCAGGAACGGCTGGTTCCTGCCATGGCTGAGGCCGAATCGCTCCTAGCCAACGCCGCGATCCTGCTCAAGGCGGCTACCCGCCTCGGCATTCCGCTCTTGGCATCGGAGCAGTACCCCAAGGGCCTCGGCCCCACCGTATCCGCGCTGGCAGCGCTACTGCCGCCCGACTCGATCCAGCAAAAAACCGCCTTTTCCTGCGCCGACGATCCGGCGCTGATCGCCCGGATTCCGGGACTGGCGAGACCCCAGGCGGTTATCTGCGGCATCGAGACGCATGTCTGCGTTCTGCAGACCGCACTCGATCTCGTTGCCGGCGGCTATCGCTGTTTCGTGGTGCGCGATGCCTGTTCATCGCGAAAGCAGGCGAGCATCGATGCGGCGCTCGCGCGCATGGTCCAGGCGGGCATCACGATCGTCACGACCGAAATGGTGCTGTTCGAATGGCTGCGCGACGCCACGGTACCGGAGTTCCGCGAGGTGAGTGCGCTTATTCGCTGAGACGTGCTCAGGAGAACGGAAATTCGCGATCGTGGTCCGGATGCGATTGCGGATCCTCGAACGGCAATAGCCCGTGTATGACGCGACGCAGGAAGAGACGGAACGCAGGATCGTCCGCACCCGTTGACGCGGCGTGATGCGCTGCGAGCGACGAATAGGCGCGATTATCGGCGGCACAGAACGCGGCGAGCACGCGAATCTCGCCGTCCGGTTCAATTGCGCCGCCAGCGGGTAGTGCCGAATTACAGAGATTGGGTCCGTTGCTACTGGCCGGGCCGTTGAACAACAGAACGATGCGGCGATCGCCGCGTGCACTGTCGGCCGCCATCGGCACAAAGCGCGCCCCGCCGCCCGGATTCGCGTTCTCGATTGCCGCCGTGACTTGCGTTTCGAACGCGGCCTGCTCGGCTGGGGTCGGATTGGCCGCGAACGGATTGCCGAGGACAACCAGCGTGACCGTGCTGCCGCCGCGCATCTGCGTTACAGCCTGCTCGATCATGCTGCGATGAATCGTGCGGTGTTCGATCGCGCCTTCGCTAGCGCAGCCGGTGATGGCTAGCGCCGCTAAGAGAACGAGGGCAGGGCGGATCGTTCGTCGCATCCGGCTAGTGTGGCGCCACACGGTTGGCCCCGCAAGATGCCCGGGGGTGTCGCGCGAGGGCGCTCAGATATCCAGCGCTTCGACCTCGCCGGCATGGTCCTGGATGAAGCGGAAGCGTAGCTCCGGCTTGCGGCCCATGAGCTGTTCCACGAGGTCGGCGGTATCGCGCGCGGCTTTGCGTGTATCGGCGTGAAACTTGTCCGGCACTTCGACGCGCAACAGGATGCGGGTCGAAGGATGCATCGTCGTATCGCGAAGTTGCTTTGCCGGCATTTCGCCAAGACCCTTGAAGCGGCTGGTCTCCACCTTGCCGCGCCCCTTGAACAACGTCGCGAGCAGCTCGTCGCGATGCCGGTCATCGCGCGCATAGGCAACCGTGCCGCCCTGCGCGAGGCGATAGAGCGGGGGCTGCGCCAGGAAAAGATGGCCGCCTTCGATCAGCGCCGGCATCTCGCGATAGAAGAATGTCATCAGCAGGGATGCGATATGCGCACCGTCGACATCGGCGTCGGTCATGATGATGACGCGTTCGTAGCGCAGCTTGCTCTCCTGATACTTGTCGCGCGTGCCGCAGCCGAGCGCCTGGATCAGGTCGATCAGTTCCTGGTTCGCGCCGAGCTTGTCGGCCGACGCGCTGGCGACATTGAGGATCTTGCCGCGCAATGGCAGCACCGCCTGTGTGTCGCGCTCCCGCGCCTGCTTCGCTGAGCCGCCGGCGCTGTCGCCTTCGACCAGAAAAATCTCGGTGCCGCTGGCGCTGTCGCGCGTGCAGTCGGTGAGCTTGCCGGGCAGACGCAGTTTCCGCGTGGCGGTCTTGCGCGTCAGCTCCCGGTCCTGTTTGCGGCGCTGGCGCTCCTCGACCTTGGCCAGCGCGTAATCGATCAGATCGCGTGCGCGATCGGGATCGGCCGACAGCCAATGCTCGAAATGATCCTTGAGCGTCGCCTCGACCAGTCGCTGCGCCTCGACCGAAGCGAGCTTTTCCTTGGTCTGGCCCTGGAACTGCGGATCGCGAAGGAAAAGCGAGAGCATCACCGCCGCGTCCTCGATCACGTCGTCGGCGGTGATCTGCGCTGCCTTGCGATTGCCGGTCAGGTCCGCGTAACTGCGCAGGCCTCGCCCGAGCGCGGTTTTAAGTCCGGCTTCGTGCGTGCCGCCTTCCGGCGTCGGTACCGTGTTGCAGTAGGAGTTGAGAAAACCGTCGCCGGTCGCGGGCCAGGCGATCGCCCATTCGACATGGCCCTGCTTGTCGCCGAAGGCGGATTCGCCAGCGAATGCCGTGTCGGTCACGGTCTGCCGTCCTTCGAGACTCTCGGCCAGGAAATCGACAAGGCCGCCGGGGAAGTGAAAGACCGCCTCGGTTTGCGTCTGGTCCGATTTGCCGATCATGGCGGGATCGCAGCGCCAGCGAATTTCGACGCCGCGAAACAGATACGCCTTCGAGCGCGCCATGCGGCAGAGCCGCGCCGGCTCGAATTTGGGATCCTTACCGAAGATCTCGGGATCCGGATGGAAGCGGATCGTCGTGCCGCGACGGTTTGGCGCCGCGCCCTGCTTCTTGATCTTGCCGGTCGGCTTGCCGCGTTTGTAATGCTGCACGTAAAGCTGCCGGTCGCGAGCGACCTCGATGTCGAGATCGTCGGCCAATGCGTTGACGACCGAGAGCCCGACGCCGTGCAGGCCGCCCGAGGTCGTATAGACCTTACCGCCGAATTTGCCGCCGGAATGCAGCGTCGTGAGAATAACCTCGAGCGCCGACTTGGTCTTGAACTTAGGATGCGGGTCGACCGGGATGCCCCGCCCGTTGTCGCTCACGCTGATGTAACCGTCCTTGCCGTAGGTGAGCTCGATCCGCGTGGCATGGCCGGCGACCGCCTCGTCCATCGCATTGTCGAGCAGTTCGGCCACGAGATGATGCATCGCGCGGGTGTCGGTGCCGCCAATATACATGCCCGGCCGTCGCCGCACCGGCTCGAGGCCCTCGAGAACCTCAATGTCCTTGGCGGTGTATTGACCCTGGCTGCGTTTGGCTGATTTGGCGAAGAGATCGTCCATCGGCCGGACTATAGGGGGGCGCCGGATTCGCGATCAAGGCGCGCGGCGCGGTTGCCTGCGAGGGGCCTCGCGGGCATCATGCGGCCCGATTGCCTGCCGGCAGGGCAGGCGCGGTGGGATGCGTCAGGAGGTCGGCTCATGCCCAATTCGGCCAACGCGGCCAATGAAGCCGCGATCGCTGCCAAGCGGATTGCATTTTCGGAGATTCCGGTCGTGGATATCGGGCCGATGTTCGGTTCCGATCGCGCCGCGCGCGTCGCCGTGGCCAAAGAGCTGCGCCGCTGCTGCAGCGAAGTCGGGTTCATGTACATCAAGAACCATGGCGTCGCTGAAGAGCGCATGATCCGTGCGCGCGAGCAGATGGCCGCGTATTTCCATCGTCCGCTCGAGTACAAGCTTCAGCACGACATCATGCATGTGCAACGCCATCGCGGTTACGTCCGCTATGGTGGGCTCTATGCCGATGTCGCCGCGAAACCCGACCATCAGGAGGGATTCGAAGTTGCCCTCGAGCTGCCGGAGGACGATCCGGATTATCTTGCCGGCAATGTCATCTATGGCCCGAATATCTGGCCGGACGACATGCCGGAATTCCGCAAGCATATTTATGCCTATTACGACGAGATCCTCGCGCTCGGCCGTGTCATGTTCCGCGCCTTCGCACTCGCCCTCGATCTTGAGGAGACCTGGTTCGAGCCGCTGATCGACAAGCCGATGGGCCAGTTACGGTTGCTCTACTACCCGCCCCAGGAGGGCGCGATCGATCCGCAACGGATCGGCATCGGGGCTCATTCCGACTACGAATGCTTCACGATTCTCTGGCAGGACGGCACAGGCGGCTTGCAGGTGCAGAACATCGCCGGCGAGTGGATCGAGGCAACGCCGGTGCCCGGCACTTTCATCATCAATATCGGCGACATGATGGCGCGCTGGACCAACGGCCTGTTCAGCTCGACACCGCATCGGGTCATCAACCGCACCGGCAAGGAACGCTATTCGATGCCGTTCTTTTACGGCGCAAACTATAACACTATCGCGCGCTGCATCCCCTCACTGCTCAAGTCGGGCGAGAAGCCGAGATTCCCGCCGACGAAATGCGGCTACTGGACCGAAACGAATAACACCGCCGTCTACGAGTACCGCCGCGCATTCCGTGAGACCGGCAAGGTGCCAAACCCGGAATTGAGCGAGGACAGCGTAGTCTGACGCCAACGATCGCGCCGGCACGCGCGAGGGAGACATCATATGAACGAGATCAAGCCCGCGCCGGCACCGCTCGTCTTTCGCTCGGTCAACGAGATCACCGAGATTATCGAGCATTTCGATGCGTCCGACGACCGCCGCTGGGTGCCGCTGCGCGACGGCGTCGAGTTCCGGCCGTTTTTGTTCGACGTGACGACCGGCGGTTGGTCGAGCGTGCTGCGCATCCAGCCGGGCCGGCAACTCGCCTGCCATTATCACACCCAGCCGGTTTACGGTTTCACGCTCGAGGGCTCATGGCGCTATCTCGAACATGACTGGATCGCGAATGTCGGGACCTTCATCTATGAGCCGCCGGGCGAGATGCACACGCTGGTCGCGCACGAGACTTTGGGTATGAGCACGTTCTTCGTGACGCGCGGATCGCTGATCTATACCGACGCGCAGGGCCGGCAGAACGGCTATGACGACGTGTTTACGCGGCTCGCTCTCTCGCGCGCGCATTGGGCGGCGCAGGGTCTCGATCAGGCCGAACTCGAAGCGATGTTGCGCTAGGATCTGCGCCCGGCGAATCCCTCGGTCGCCCGGAGCTGTAAGGATAGGCGCGCGTTATCGCACGACGTAGTCTTGTACCGTGTGTTCTTCGGTTACGAAGTAAACTTGGCTGCCCGACTCGATGAAATTCGCCTCGTCGGCGGTCGAGGCTGCCCATTCGGGACTGGCGCTTGCCCTGGCCAGCGCATCCCAATCGTCGAACCATAACTCGGCCATGCCGTCGAAATCGGGCTTGGTCGGATCGCTCGGATTGCGCACGGTGCGGCTCTGGACCAGCCGGCGTACGCCCGGCATCGCGATGCCGAGTTCGGTATGGGTGTTGTGCCAATAGTCCCAGAACGCGGCACTGCTCATGTCAGGCCGCTTCCTGAAGCAATAAACCAGCTTGATCATAATCCCCTCGGCGTCGTTCCCCGTACCCGAGCATGGCCGGGTAATTGTCGTTCGGCAAGGATCGGGTAACATCGCCGCGGTATATCCCGGAAAATGGGGGGACCGGAGCCGGCTGGGCGGCGTCGCCGGTATGCAGGAGAGGCTTGATGGCCATCGACATTCGCGGGCTCGACGGCAAGGTCGTCGTCATCACCGGCGGCGGGCGCGGTACCGGTCGCGCACTCGCCCTTGTGCTGGCCGATGCCGGCTGCCGTGTCGTGCTGTTCGGCCGCGACGAGACCGCGCTCGCCGAGGTTGCGGCGACAATCGAAAAGCGCGGCGGATTCCGTCCGGTGACCCACGCCTGCGACATGGGCAATGCGGCCGCTGTCGAGCGCGCGTGCCTCGCCGTGCGAAACGAATTTCCCACCGTCGATATCCTGATCAACAATGCGGCCGCCTGGCTCGACCGTCGGATCGAGCAGGCCGATGCGTCGGCGATCGCCGATACAATCAGTTCTGCGGTCACGGGAACGGTGCTTGCGACCAAGTTCCTGCTGCCGGCTTTGCGCGCGTCGGACGGCGCCGACATCGTCAATCTCATTTCGGTCAGCGGCCTGCCGGAAGGGGCGGCGACCGGTCTCGGTTCGGAAGCCTTCATCGCCGCCAAGCACGGCCAGACGGGGTTCTCGGAATCGCTGCGCCACAGTCTTGCCGCAAGCGGTATCCGCGTGCTCGCGATCTACCCGCCGGATTTCGCCGGCGTGCAACCCGACAGCGCCGAATGGGAGACGAGCCCCGGTCGGCGCAGCGAGCGCGCCGTGATGACGACGCGCGATGTGGTCGAGGCCATTCTCTTTGCAGTCACCCGACCGCGTATCATGACGGTCTCGGGCATTGTGCTGGCGAACAACGGCTGATGCTGCCGCAGATTATTTTCCGGGTGCCGTGCGCCCGCTGAGGAACTCGCCGAACGCATTCAATCTTTCGACGTGATCGCAGAGTGCCTTGAGCGCCACGAGCAACGGTACCGCCATGAGCGCGCCGGGAATGCCCCAGATGAAACCCCAGAACGCGACCGCCAGAAACAGGACGACCGGATTGATCGTGAGATGCCGGTGCAGCATCGCGGGCGTAACGAACTGCGATTCGAGCACGTTAATCCCGAGATAGATCGCCGGTGCCAACAGCGCTTGGCCGAGGGTCGGATATTCCAAAAGCGCGACGACGAATACGATCGCCATACCCGCGATCGCGCCGAAATAGGGAATGAAATTGAGTACCGCGGCGACGATCCCCCAGAGCACGGGATTGGGCATGCCGATCGAAAAGAGCCCGACACCGACGGCGATGCCGAACCCGATATTGATCAGGGTGACAGTCGCCAGGTAGCGCGACACGTCATGCTCGACCTGACGGATGATCGTCAGCGCGCGCTTCTTGTCGGACAGACGCGGCATGGCGCGCACCAGCTTCTCGGTGAAGAGATCGCCGACCGCCAGCATGAAATAGAGCAGCACGATCATCGCCGTGAACTGGATGCCGATCTTCTGCAGCGACGAGAAGAGACGATCGAGCAGGCCCGGCGATTGCAGCCGGACCGTCGGTACAGAGCCGCCCGATGCGCCGACCCCGGTTGCCTCCTCGACCTGCTTCGATGCTTCCTGCACGCGTTCGACCGGCTCGCGCAGGTCGCGGATCTTGTATTCGAGTTCGCTGGTGATCTCGGGAATGCGTGCGCCCCAGTCGGAAATCGGACCTGACAGGCTGGCAAAGCCCGCGCCCAGCAACCCGACCAGCACGGCGACGATGAGGGCGGCGGTGACCGGCGCCGGAATGCGCCAGTCGGCCAGCTTGCGCACGATTGGCATCAGCAGCAGATGGAGAATGATGGCGGCGACGACGGGGATGAAGAAATCGGCCGCGAGGAAGAACGTGAAGCTCAACGCCAGCAGAAGCAAGCCCTGGGCCGCGACGGACGATTTCATTCGGACGGTTTCGCTCACCTTTGCCGCTCCCCCTGGTCGCTCGATGCGGCGAACCGCCGATTAGGCAGATAGTGCGCGGGCGGCGATCGGACAACGGTCGCCGGACCCTGCCGGCAATTCATGCCCGACATGGAATCGCGCGGGAATCGGCGGGGTCGGGGGGCCGGACGCGACGGATCGAAAAGGAAGCGCGGTGGGAATTTCGTGGCGCCGCGCCTTCCGGGTCCCGAAGCGCGGCCGCCCGAAGGCGGCCGCATCTCGTAGGGAAAGCGGGGGCTTACGCCGCGCGACGCCGGCGCGGTTCGTTGCCGCTGCGCGGGCCGTTCGACTGCGCACCGAGCATCCGGGCGAGACCCGCATCCTCGGCTTCGTTGCCCGGCCGCGCTTCCGCGCGGCGATCGGTGTTGGAGCGGCCTTCGCTGCGGCGATCGTCGCGACGATGATCGTCACGACGGCGCTCGCCGTTACCGGGCCGTGCGTCGTTCCGATCCTTGCCGTGCGCCGCATGGCCGTTGCGGCGATTGCCGTTGGCCTGTTCGGTGCGAGCACCGTTGGCGTGATCCGCACGATGCGGGTTGCGCTTGGGAGCGCGCGCTGCGCCGTCTTCGCGCCGCCCATCGGCCTGACGCGCTTCGCTCTGGTCGGCGTCGACATGGCGATCGCGTCCGCCTTCATGCCGCGGGTTGCCCCGTCCGGCGGGCTTACCCGCCGGTTTGCCGCGCGACGAACCATTCGGCTTGCCGCCGCGGCTGTTTTCGTGACGCCCGTTCTCGTGACGCGGGCCGGCATTGCGACTGCGCGAACCTTCGCGCGGCCCCCGTGCGGGCATGCGCCCGATCGGTTCAGCGTCGACTGCGATGGGGGTGCCATGCGGGCTCTGCTTCGGCAGCACGCGGCCGATCAGTCGCTCGATGTCGCGCAGCATGCCGCGCTCCGCCGGATCGCAGAATGCAACCGCGATCCCGCTCGCTCCGGCGCGTGCCGTGCGGCCGATCCGGTGCACATAGGATTCCGGTATGTTCGGCAGCTCGTAGTTAACCACATGCGTGATGCCGTCGACGTCGATGCCGCGTGCGGCGATGTCGGTCGCGACCAGCACCTTGATCCGGTTGCCCCGGAAATCGTCCAGCGCGCGCTCGCGCTGCGGCTGGCTCTTGTTGCCGTGGATGGCGACGGCCGAGATGCCGTCATTCTCGAGATGCCGGGTGACGCGATCGGCACCGTGCTTGGTGCGCGTAAACACGATCGCGCGCTTCACATCGGTCTGGCCGAGCAGCCGGGCCAGCATCGAACGTTTGCCGGCGCTTTCGACCAGGATGACGCTCTGCTCGACCGCATCGACCGGCTTTGCCGCCGGCGTCACGCGGATCTCCTGCGGCGAGCGCAGGAAGTCGGCGGCGAGCTTGCGGATCGCATCGGGCATGGTGGCCGAGAACAGCATGGTCTGACGCTGCGCCGGGATCTGCGCGAGGATGCGCCGGATCGCCGGAATGAAACCGAGATCGAGCATCTGGTCGGCCTCGTCGAGCACGACGACCTGGGCCTCGCTGAGGCGCAGCGCGTTGGTGCCGACATGGTCGAGCAGGCGGCCCGGCGTGGCGACGACGACGTCGACACCGCGCGAGAGCTGCCGGATCTGCGGGCCCGGCCGGACGCCGCCGACGATGACGGCAACCGATGGGTGGAGGTTCTTGCCATAGACCTTGATCGCATCGGCGATCTGCGTGGCAAGCTCGCGCGTCGGCGCGAGGATCAGGTTGCGGCAGGTGCGCGGCTTTACCGGTGTGCGGTCGGCCAGAAGGCGCTCCAGCATCGGCAGCACGAAGGCCGCCGTCTTGCCGGTACCGGTCTGGGCGATGCCGAGCAGATCGCGGCCGGAGAGAATGGCCGGGATCGCCTGGATCTGGATCGGGGTGGGGGTCGTGTAGCCTTCGGCGATCACCGCCCGAAGGATGGGCTCGGCGAGCCCGAGGTCGGAAAATTGCGTTGCCGGTACGCTCGGAACGGAACCCGAAACGGGAGTCGGAGTCCGGGCGTCGGTCGCATGGGTAATTTGGTTCACAGTAACTCTTTTCATGTGTGCGAATCGGCAGCGCCTTGGGCGCCGCGAAAACGCGGTCTTTCTGGGAGGGAGCGGGCGTAGATCAGCTACCTGATGATGCGCCCCAGTTCGCAAGAACCGGGTCGCGATGTGATGGCAGCGATCTGGAAGGAAGGCGGACCATCTCCGAGGCGGCGCGGCGATCTTTCTATCGAGACCGCATCCACGCACGACGCTTCGGTGACCAGCATATAGGGTGTTCCCCCGCGGATGGCAAGGGAATTCTACTCCTCAAACAATTGGGCCATCTAAAGTGAAGATCACGCTCTTTTTCAATCGGACGCCACGTTGGTATTCAAGACAACTATTGGTATGTTCTTCCATAGGTACCTGATGAGGGTTTCATGCGGTCAGGATTCGACATAGCCACGATGATTGCAGGTGGGTCGGCGCTAGTTTTCATTGGCGCGGCCTCCTATGACTTCATGTTTTTTACTTTTATTGGCGAAGATATTTTTAGGCTACTGACGATTTCAGATCACCTTTCGCTCGCACTTTCCACATTCGTTCTATTTGGTATTGCAGCAGTAGTTTCTGGCGCATTTTTTATATGGGTATTCTGGAAACTTATCGATTCACTGAAAAAATACCGACAAAGGGGCGACGCCGAATTCGAGGTCATCAATGCTAGAATTTCAGCGATGGAGTCGATCACGGAAGGAGAGGAGTTACTTGAAAAACTTCGCACTGCCAATGCCCGATTACGTTGGCAACTACGCATTTTCAACGTAGCTTTGTTCGCTCCGCCGGTTTTGCTGCTCTTATTTTACTTGCTAGATTGGGCGCAGATGCTTTTGTTGTACCTGGTTGCGCTTTGGCTTTGGGTGATGTTTGTGGGGCAAGTAGCTGATCGCGTTGACGGTAAGAAAAGCTGGCGATTGTTGCTGGGATTGGGTTTGCTAGGTTGGACTTTTGTCGTAAGTGGTAATTCTGGTGCTAGCGCAGCACTCACGTATTTGCGAGCAGAAATATTTCCATATGAGGTCACAACAAGCGATGGAGAATTGTTTAACGCGCGGCTAATGGGGACCGTAAACAATTCCACCTTGATGCGACTAGATAATAGTGAAATTCTGTTGCTGCCCAATGTGCGCATCGCTTCCATTGAGTGGACCAAAGAGCTGCCTAGTGACCGAAACGTGTATTGGAATCTGTATATGGAGTTTTGGCCGATGCTTGAAGGCTGGACCGAACCCGAGTGAGTTAGGAATGAAAGTCGTCGACGGTTTCCCGCCGGCGCCCTTCGACAATCGCAACGAACTCTGATCTTCGTGCGCCTCAAACAGAAACGCACTTTCCTCACGCCGAATAATACATCTTGAACTCGATCGGGTGCGGCGAGTGCTCGTAGTTGTAGACGTCTTCCCATTTGAGCTCGAGATAGCTGTTGATCAGGTCGTCGGTGAACACATCGCCCTTCTTGAGGAACTCATTGTCGGCGGCGAGTGATTCGAGAGCCTGGCGCAGCGAGCCGCATACGGTCGGCACGTCCTTCAGCTCTTCCGGCGGCAGATCGTAAAGGTTCTTGTCCATCGGATCGCCCGGATGGATTTTGTTCACGATGCCGTCGATGCCGGCCATCAGCATGGCGGCATAAGAGAGATACGTGTTCGCCAGCGGATCGGGGAAACGTACTTCGACGCGCTTCCCTTTCGGGCTCGCCACATAGGGAATGCGGCAGGATGCCGAACGGTTGCGCGAGGAATAAGCCAGCAGCACCGGCGCCTCGAAACCCGGCACCAGCCGCTTGTAGCTGTTGGTTGTCGGGTTGGTGAAGGCGTTGAGCGCGCGCGCATGCTTGATGATGCCGCCGATGTAATACAGCGCCATCTCCGAAAGATCGGCATAGCCGGTGCCGGCGAACAGCGGCTTGCCGTCGCGCCAGATCGACTGATGCACATGCATGCCCGAGCCGTTATCGCCCTTGATCGGCTTCGGCATGAAGGTCGCGGTCTTGCCATAGGCATGCGCCACCTGGCGCACGACGTACTTGTAGATCTGCATATGGTCGGCGCACTTCACCAGCGTGTTGAACTTGATGCCAAGCTCATGCTGCGAGGGCGCGACCTCATGGTGATGCTTTTCCATATCGACACCCATCCCGAGCATCGTCGTCACCATTTCGGCGCGCAGATCGAAACAGGCATCGACCGGCCCGACCGGGAAATAGCCGCCCTTGGGCAGCGGGCGATGGCCGTGATTGCCGCCCTCGATCACCTTGCCGCTGTTATAGGGGCCTTCCTCGCTGTCGAGCATGAAATAGGATGCCTGCTGCGTCACGTCGAAGCGCACGTCGTCGAAGATGAAGAACTCGGCTTCGGGCCCGATATAGGCGGTGTCGCCGATGCCGGTGCTCTTGAGAAAATTCTCGGCATTCTTGGCGACCGAGCGCGGGTCGCGCGCATAAGGCTGGCCAGTCAGCGGCTCGACCACGTCGCAGATAATCACCAGCGTGGACTGTGCCGCGAATGGATCGGCGACCGCCGTATCGAGATCCGGCATCAGGGTCATGTCGCTCTCGTTGATCGCCTTCCAGCCGGCGATCGACGAGCCGTCGAACATGACGCCCTCGGTCAGCAGATCCTCATCGACCGCGTTGGTCGACTGCGTGATGTGATGCCAGATGCCCCGGGGGTCGGTGAAACGGAAATCGACATACTTGATGTCTTCGTCCTTCAGCTTCTTCAGCATTGCGCTTGCGTCGGTCATCGGTCGTTCCCCCTCTGGGCGGTAAATTGTGGGCCGTATTCGGTTGTGGTCGAAAATTGTGAAAAATCAGATGGCGTCCGGTCCGCGCTCGCCAGTACGGATGCGGATCACCTCGTCGATGGTCGATACGAAAATCTTGCCGTCGCCGATGCGCCCGGTTTGCGCCGCGCGCTGGATCGCCTCGATCGCGCGCTCGAGCATCGCGTCCTCGAGAACGATTTCGATCTTCACCTTCGGCAAAAAGTCGACGACATATTCGGCGCCTCGATAGAGCTCGGTATGGCCCTTCTGCCGGCCGAAGCCTTTCGCCTCGGTGACCGTCAGGCCCTTGATTCCGATTTCCTGCAGCGCGTCTTTCACTTCATCGAGCTTGAACGGCTTGATGACGGCTTCGATCTTCTTCATCGCGAATCTCCAATGCGCTGCGGACAACCGATCGCATCCATCGGTTGGATGGATCGGCGTCAGAGCCCTGCCTCTCTGTAAGCAAGTTTTATGCCAAGATCAGGCGTGCCAAACTTCGGCTGCGTCGTGGGGGATTTACCAAAAGATAAGGCCGGGACTAAGCCCGGCCTGATGGTTTTCTAGGCAGCGTGCCTCTTTGGGAGGCATCACGCGGTTCGTCGCCGCGCGGCCGATCCGTCAGAGATTGGCGATTTTCTGGCGCAGCTGCTCTTCCTGGTTCCGCAGCTCCTCCGTGAACTCGGCGCCGAAATCGTCCGCCTCGTAAAAGGGGCGAATTTCAATATCGCTCGGGCCCGGCATCGGGTTGGGGCAGCGTTTCGCCCATTCGACCGCCTCATCCATATCCTTCACGTTCCAGATCCAGAACCCCGCAACCAGTTCCTCTGTCGCATCGAACGGCCCGTCCTTGACGGTTCGCATCGTCCCGTCGAAGTGTACGCGCTTGCCTTTCGAGGAGGGTTTCAGCCCGTCGCCGCTGACCATGATGCCGGAATTCACCCGCTTTTCGTTGTACAGGCCCATCTCCGCCATCATTTCGGTCGAGGGCATTTCACCGGATTCACTGTCCTTTGTTGCCTTCACGATCACCATTACGCGCATCGTCTTGTCTCCATTTGATCCGGGGGTTCCTCCAATATGTTAACGGGCCGTCGGTCGATTCAAAATTTACTTTCGCCCCCGAGTTTGGCGCAAAAAGCGGCCACGGCGGGCCGGCGCGGCACAAACCAGGACGCCAACGACCTGGGCATAAACGATCGGCCGATCCTCGAAGTTCCGCCATATTCTTGCGCGCCGTTATGATTTAAGGATGCCCGCGTCTCGGGAAGGGGAACAGGGAGGCGACCATGTCGGAAACGACCGATCAACGCTGGGCGCGATACGAAAAGATCGCAGCCGGTCAGTTCATGCAGAGCAACGACACGCGCATCCAGGATTTCTTCGAGCGCATGGAGCGCGAAGGGTCGGCCGTTTTCGCCGACTGTTACAGCGGCGATATGAGTTTTTTCAACGCGCCACGCCGTTCCGATCTGGCCGAGATCGACATCGCCTGTGTTGGTGTTCCCTTCGAAGTCAGCGCGCCGGTCCGTGCCGGGGCGCGGCTGGGCCCACGCAGTTTTCGCGAATGGTCGCGGGTGCGGGGGCCGGTCCACGATTCCTGGCGAACGATTCCCTTCGATCTCTGCAGCGTCGCGGATTACGGCGATATCCCGTTCGCGAGCCCGCACAGCATCGATGCCTGCGTCGATCAGCTCAAGGACATCTATGGGCAATTCCGCGAGGCGGGCATCGCACCGCTCTCGGTCGGTGGCGTCCATACATTGACCCACCCGATCCTGGCGGGGCTGACCGGCGGCAAGCCGGTCGGCATGGTCCATATCGATGCGCATTCGGATACGTCGCGCGGGGAGTTCCAGGGCAATCGCCTGAGCGACTGTTCGGTGTTCCTGAACGCAGTGCTCGACCGGGCGATCGATCCGGAGCGCGTCGTGCAGATCGGCATCCGGGGCAGCCTCACGCATTATTGGGATTTTTCGCGCGATGTCGGGATGCGCGTCATCCCGATGGACGAGTTCTTCGAGATCGGCGTCCCGGGCACGCTCGCGGAGATCCGGCGTGTCGTCGGCGACGGGCCGTTCTACTTCACGATGGATTGCGACGGGATCGACGCGACGTTCCTGCCGGGCACGCAGCTACCGGAACCGTTCGGGCTGACCACGCGCGAGGTCCTGCAGATCGTCCGCGGACTACGCGGCATGAACATGATGGGCGCCGATATCGTCGAGCTCTGTCCGCCCTACGACCCGAACGGCATTTCGGCCAACATCGCGGCCGCGATCGGCTTCGAGCTGTTGTGCCTGCTCGCGGAATCGTATGCCACGCACCACAAGAAGGGGCGCAAGACGCACTGGTAGCGGGGCTAGCCGCCTGGAGAAATCGTGCTGCCCGATCGGCCGCCGCGTTAAGCCGCCTTCACGCCCTTCGCCTGCAGCCACTGGCCCATGCGGCTCATCGACTCCGCGATGTTCTCGAGGCTGTTCGCGTAGGAGACGCGGAGATAGCCTTCGCCATGCGCGCCGAAGCTGGTGCCGGCGATGGTCGCGATGCCGACATCGTTGAGCAGGCCTTCCTCGACCTGCTTCGAGGTCATGCCGGTCCCCTTGATGTTCGGGAATACGTAGAACGCGCCCAGCGCATCGACGCAGGAAACGCCCGGCAGGTCGTTCAGCGCCTTCACGACGAATTTGCGACGCTCGTCGAATGCCTTGCACATCTTGGCGACGTCGTCCTTCGGACCGGTGAGGGCGGCGAGGCCGGCGAACTGTGCCGAGGCGTTGACGCAGGAATGGCAGTTGATCGCAAGCCGCGTCGCGAGTTCGGCGAGCTTGCCGGGCCACACGGCGTAACCCATGCGCCAGCCGGTCATCGCGTAGGTCTTCGACCAGCCGTCGAGCATGATGGTGCGGTCGCGCATGCTCTCGAAGGTCAGCAGGCTGAGATGCTTGCGGCCCTCATAGAGGATCTCGCTGTAGATCTCGTCCGACATGACGCAGACATTCGGGAACTTCTCGAGCCCCTTCACCAGCTTGCGCATCTCCTCGTCTTCGGTGACGGCGCCGGTCGGATTGGCCGGGCTGTTGATGATGATGAGGCGCGTCTTGTCGGTAATGCGCGAGAGAAGATCGTCGGCCGAGAAACCGAACCCGTTCTTCTCCAGGAGCGGCAGCGGCACGGCGGTTGCACCCGTGAACTTGATGACCGATTCGTAAATCGGGAAACCCGGATTGGGATAAATGATCTCCGCACCCGGCTCGCCGAACATCAGCACGGCGAAGAACATCGTGACTTTCCCGCCCGGAACGACGACGACCTGCGCCGGATCGACGGTAACGCCGTGGCGCTTCTTCAGATCGGCCGCGACCGCTTCGCGCACGATCGGCAGGCCGTTCGCCGGCGTGTAGCCGTGATGCCCATCCTTCAGCGCCTTGCAGGCGGCGTCGACGATATGCGCCGGGGTTTTGAAATCGGGCTGGCCGATGCCGAGATTGATGATCGACTTGCCGGCGGCGGCCAGTGCATTCGCGCGGGCGAGAACTTCGAAGGCGGACTCGGTACCGAGCCGGCTCATCCCTTGGGCCAACTGCAACATGAGACGTAACGCTCCCCCGTCGTGATTGTTATGAGCCGGATTTGACCAGGCGGTTGAAAGAGGCCTCTTGTTAATCGGAAACCCGTATCGCGCAAAGGCTTTGTTGCGACGGTGGATCGCCTTGCGGCGACTTGACGCGCGGGGCGGGGGAAGGATAGACCGACGCCCTCTCGGAATGGCGGGTGTAGCTCAGGTGGTTAGAGCGCCAGATTGTGGATCTGGATGTCACGGGTTCAAGTCCCGTCACTCGCCCCATTCCCCTCAACGCCTGCAAATCCGAAAGCTTTTCCGAATCCCTCGCCGCGATTAGGCTCGCGGGTTATGTCGGAACGCGATCTCATTGCCGCCAACGACGCCTTCTACCGGGCGTTCGCGACCCACGATGCCGCAGCCATGGAGGCGCTCTGGGCATCGGATGGGCCGATCGCCTGCATCCATCCGGGCTGGGGCGCGTTAAACGAGCGTCGCCGCATCATCGAAAGCTGGCGTGCGATCTTCGACAGCCCGCAGGCGCCGAACATCGTGTGCCTCGCGCCCAACGCCTTTCTCTTGGGCGAGGTCGGGTTCGTCATTTGCTTCGAGCAGATCGGCGAAACTTGCCTGATCGCGACCAATGTTTTCGCCCGCCGCGACGGGGCCTGGAAGATGGTGCATCATCAGGCAGGGCCGACATCGACGCGGCCCGAGACGTCTGCCAGCAATGCTGAACGGCTTCATTAAGAATTCTAAAAAGGTAAGGTTTTGAAATGAGATATTCGAGTTTCTTGAGAGTGTTTCTGATCGGTTTGGGGGTGCTCCTGGCGAGCCCCGCGGCAGAGGCCCAGTCCTATGAGGACGGCCTGGTCGCCTTCGATCGGGCCGAGTATCCCCGCGCGGCCGGGATCTGGGAGCCGCTGGCCGCGGCCGGCGATGCCAAGGCGCAACACGCGCTCGGGATGCTCTATGAGAGCGGGCAGGGCGTGCCCGCTCAGGATTTCGCACGCGCGGCCGAACTCTATCGCGCGTCGGCGAACCAGGGCGAAACCGCTGCGATGAACAATCTCGCGCTGATGTATGCCGACGGGCGCGGCGTCACCAAGGATGTCGGCGAGGCTTACCGGCTCTGGACGGTTGCGGCCAAAGCCGGCCATCCGCAGGCGCAATTCAACCTCGCACTCCTCTTTTTCCGCGGTCAGGGCATTCCGGAACCGGATTTCAACGAGGCCGCCTGGTGGTTCGCCGAAGCGGCGAATAATGGCTCGGTCGATGCACAGTTTGCGCTGGGCGAACTCCATGCGCGGGGCATGGGTGTGCCGCAGAGCAACGACGAGGCACGCCGCTGGTATACCATCGCCGCTGGGTCGGGCCATGGGCTGGCCCAGCGCCGGCTCGACGACATGGATGCGGCGGCGGCAGGCACGTCTGAAACGCCGACGGCTGCCACTGAAACCACCGCTGAATCAACCGAAACGACGCCGACCGTATCTGAAGAGGACACTGAATCCACGACCGAAGAAGAGGTCGAGATCCTCGTCGTCGAACCAACCGAAGAACCTGCCGCCGAACCTGAACCTGAGCCCGAACCGGAGATCGTCGCTGTACCCGAACCGGCGGTTGCCGAACCCGAGGTGACGACCGAGCCGCTCGCCAGCAGTGAATGGGCCGATCCCAACGCCGAAACGGCTGAGGAAAACGCTACCGCTGCGACCGACGCGTTGACGGAAGAAGCGACGGATGAAAGCGCCGCGCAGGAATCGGCGCTGCCCGACATCCCGCCGCCCAGCGATGAAGGACAGGCGACCGACGAGATCCCGGGCGGTGTGTTCGTCCTGCTCGGGCGTGCGGAGACCCCCGTGCAGGCCGAGCAGGCCTGGTCGATCCTCAAGGTCGCGTTCCCGAACGAGTTGGGGCCGGTCAGCCCGCGCATGGTGCAGAGCGCCGATGGTAAGTACCTTATTCTTGGTGGGCCGCTTGCTTCGGTGGCCGATGCCGATACCCTTTGCGCGCGCCTTCGCCAACGTGCGGAATCAATTCAATGTCAGTCTGTAACAAACTGATTTAAGGACATTATTGTGCCAAGAGATGTGCGGGCGGCGCTGGCCGCCGGGCGCGGTGTTTATGGCAGCTTCCTGAACGCCGGCAGCCTGGTTGTCGCCGATCTGCTGGCCGCCTGCGGCTATGACTGCCTGATGATCGACGGCGAACACAGTCCCGTCGGGTTCGAGACCGCGCAGGCGATGGCGATCGCGGTGCAGGGCCGGGGGGTGGCGGCGCTGATGCGGATCGCGGCGAACGATCCGGTGATGGTTAAACGTGCGCTCGATATCGGCATCGACGGCATCATGATCCCGGCAATTTCGAGCCGGGCCGAAGCCGAGGCGGCGGTCCGGGCATTCCGCTTCCCGCCCGAAGGCGTTCGCGGGGTCGCGGTGCCGGTCGTCCGTGCCTCGGAGTACGGCGTCCATACCGAGCATTATCTGGCCGAAGGCCGCCACAAGACCCTGCTGATCTGCCAGATCGAGACCCGCGCCGGGGTTGAGGCAATCGAGGAGATCGTGGCGGTCGACGGCATCGACATGCTGTTCGTCGGCCCGTACGACCTCTCCGCCAATCTCGGGTATCTGGGCCAGCCCGATCATCCCGAAGCGCGCACGGCGATCGCCCATGTCGAACAGGTCGCCAGGCGAGCCGGCCGCTGGCTCGGCACGATCGAGACCGCCGCCCGACCGGCGCCGGCCTTGTTCGCCGATGGCTTCCAGATGGTGCTCGGAAGCGCCGATCTCGGCATGCTGCGCGAGAGCGCGCTCCGGCGTATCTCGGTCGCGCGCGGCGGGGCCGCTGCGGGCTGATCCGGATAGATCAATGGCATCCCGCCCGAGGCTGCCATCCACAGGCGACGTGCGGCCTGCCGCCTTCAACGATCATGCTGTTCTAAGCCCGGCCGAAATGGCCGGGGCCGACCGGCTCGCGATTTCCGGCGGCAAGTCCGGTATCGCGCTCATGGAGGCAGCCGGGGCCCGGGTCGCGGCTGCGATCATGCGGCGCTGGTCTGCCCGGCCGGTCGCGGTCCTTTGCGGGCCGGGAAACAATGGTGGCGACGGTTTCGTGGTCGCGCGGCTGTTGCAGGCGCAGGACTGGCCGGTCCGGTTGATCCGGCTTGATGGGCGCACTGGAATGCGGGGCGATGCAGCCAAGGCGGCATCCGCCTGGCAGGGCCCCGAAGCGCCCGCCGATCCGGCCTCGCTCGATAACGCGGCCCTCGTCGTCGACGGGCTGTTCGGCACCGGGCTCGACCGGCCGCCGGAGGGCGCAGCGCGGGCGCTGCTCGAAGAGGTTATTGCGCGCGGTCTCGATTGCGCAGCAATCGACATTCCGAGCGGCGTTTCGGGTAGTAATGGCCAGGTGCTCGGCATTGCCGCCCGTTGCCAACTCACGGTCACGTTCTTCCGCCCGAAGCCGGGCCATTTTCTCGATCTGGGTCGATCTTTCTGCGGTCGGCTCGAGATCGCCGATATTGGTATTCCCGCGTCCGTTCTGACCGAGATCGCACCCGACACAGCGCTGAACGCGCCGGGGCTCTGGCTCGAGCGGTTTCCGTTTCGCGGTACCGCCGACCACAAGTACACGCGTGGCCACGCGGTCCTGCTCGGCGGTGCGGCCATGACCGGTGCGGCGCGGTTGGCCGCTCACGCCGCGCGACGGGTCGGCGCTGGACTGCTCACGATCGCGAGCCCGCCCGAAGCGGTGCCGATCTATGCCGCCGATCAACCCGGCGCGATCGTGCGTGCGATGCGAGACGACGCTTCGTTCGAACGATTGGTCGGCGATCCGCGGGTCACCGCCGTTCTGGTGGGGCCAGGCGCCGGGCTCGACGATGCGGTGCGCCGGCGCACTCTGATCGCGCGGGCGGCGGGCAAACCCTGCGTCTTCGATGCCGACGCGCTGACTTTGTTCGCCGAAATGCCGGACACGCTGTTTGGCCGGCTCGATCCGAGCTGCCTGCTGACGCCGCATGAGGGTGAGTTCAAGCGGCTGTTTCCCGATCTGAACGGCGATCGGCTGAGCCGGGTCCGCGCGGCCGCCGCGCGTTCCAATGCCGTGGTGCTGCTGAAGGGCGCGGACACGGTCATCGCCGCGCCGGACGGAACGGCGATCCTGAGCCCGCTTGGCCCGCCGACGCTCGCAACGGGCGGCAGCGGCGACGTGCTGGCCGGCCTCGCGCTCGGATTGATGGCGCAGGGCCTCGATGCGCTCTGGGCGGCGGCCGCCGCC
>JAWXBK010000124.1:0-20732 GCA_034439975.1 Rhodospirillaceae bacterium
ATCGCCTGCCGGCAGGCGATCTCGCCGCCCAGATCGAGCGGCTGTTGCGCCGCGAGATGAGTTCGAAGCCGCCCGCCAACATGGCGCGCTGGTTCGATGTCGAAACCGATTCGGGGACGCAGCGCGCGCTCGCCTTCACCGCCAATCCGAAGGGCAGCAATTACTGCGGCAAGCTCACGCTCGAGGATGTCGCGCGTATTCTCGCGCGCGCGGCCGGCCATTGGGGATCGGGTGCCTCGTATCTCTACCAGACGGTCGCGCATCTCGATGCGTTCGGCATCCGCGATCGCAATCTCTGGCGGCTGCAACAGATCGTCGCCGCCGAAATTCGCGCGCTGGGCCCGGATCGGGGACCGGCCACGCCGTCCGATATCGCGACTTGACCGAAGCGGAGACCTGTATAATATTCACCCTAAGGGGTGAATATTATTGATGCAAAGCCGCAACGCAAAGCTCGACCTCGCTTTCGCCGCTTTGGCGCACGAAACCCGTCGCGCCCTGCTCGAGCAGCTGGCCGGCGGTGCGATGCGCGTGACCGAAATCGCCGCACCGTTCGATCTCTCGCTCAACACAATTTCGAAGCATCTGCGCGTGCTCGAGGAAGCCGGCCTCGTGACACGCCGGATCGAGGGCCGCGATCACTGGATCGAGGCCGATCTTTCGGCGATCGAACCCGGCCTTTCCTGGATCGACCGACAGCGGCGCTACTGGACCGAGCGACTCGAGGCCTATCGCCAGATCGTCGAGGCCGTGCCGCAGCAATCGAAGAAACGGAGCAAACCGAATGGCCGACGCCGTCCAACCCGATGACAATCTGCTGGTCCTGAAGCAGCGTCTGCGTTGCGCGCCGGAGCCGGCCTTTGATGCCTGGCTCGACCCCGACACGCTGCGCCGGTTCCTGACGCCGCACGGGATTACGCTGACCCGTGTCGAGGTCAACGCGCAGGAGGGTGGCGATTTTCTGATCGAGATGATCAGCGACGGCAAACCGCTCCCCCATGTCGGGCGCTATCTCACGATCGACCGGCCGAGACGCCTGGTCTTCACCTGGAACTCGCATGCAACAGGGGGCGATACCATCGTCAGCCTGCTTTTCGAACCGCAGGGCGCCACCACGCTCCTGACACTCACGCAGGAGCGATTGCCGCACGCACATTCTCGCGGGCTGCATGCCGGCGGCTGGAGCTCGATCCTCGAGCAGGAGGCACGCATGCTCGACCGCGCTGCCGAGGCGCCCGCCGATTTTCGCCTCGTGGTCACGTTGCGGGACACCCCGGAGCGCATCTATCCATTGATCGCCACCGAGGCCGGCGCGCGCCAATGGTGGACCGCACTCTGCCGGATGGACGCGCAGGTTGGCGGCCGCGCCGAGTTTCCCTTCCCGACCAATCATTTTTCTGCCAGCGCAACCATCACCGCGCTCAAACCGTCGACATGCGTCGAATGGACCATGCTCGATTGCTCGCATCCGCCGGACAGCGGCTATGCCGATCCGCATGACTGGGCCGGCACCCGGATCCGGTTCGACCTCCGGGCAGCAGGCGACGGCACCGAACTGACCTTTCGCCATCTCGGTCTGATACCGCTCGAATGCCACGGCGCCTGCTCGAGTGCCTGGCATTTCTTCATCGCGGAATCGCTGCGCGTGCTGGTCGAAACCGGCACCGGGCAGCCTGCGGAAACGGCCTAGCTGCCCGCCGCTCTGCCGCTTCTTTGACAGATCGCGGACGCCCCTCCGCGGTAGCCAGTCGCGGGTCTGCCCGCTAGCATCCGGACCAACGTCCCGGAGACAGCCGCATGACCCACGCATTCCGATTTTACGAGACCGGCGGACCCGATGTGTTGCGCTGGGAGAAGGTCGATCCGGGCAAGCCGGGCCCGGGCGACGCATTGATCCGCAACACCGCCGTCGGCCTCAACTATATCGACATCTATGTGCGGACGGGGCTCTACCCCGCCAAACTGCCCTCGGGCATCGGCTTCGAGGCGGCAGGCATCGTCGAGGCGATCGGGCCTGGTGTCACAGAGGTGAAGGTCGGCGATCGTGTCGCGCATGAAGGCGGGCCGCTCGGCGCCTATGCCGAAGCGCGCATCATGCCGGCCGCGACCCTCATCAGGCTGCCCGATGCGATCGACGACCGCGCGGCGGCCGCGATGATGCTGAAGGGCATGACGGCCGAGTATCTGATCCGCCGCACCTATCCGGTCAAAAAAGGCGAGACGGTTCTGTTTCATGCCGCGGCCGGCGGCGTCGGACTCATCGCCTGCCAGTGGCTGAAGCATCTCGGCGCCATTGTGATCGGCACCGTCGGCTCGAAAGAGAAGGCAGCGCTCGCCAAGACGCATGGCTGCGATCATCCGATCCTCTATCGCGAGGAGAATTTCGTCGCGCGCGTGAAGGAGATCACCGGCGGCAAGGGCGTGCCGGTGGTATTCGACGGCGTCGGCAAGGATGTGTTTCTCGACTCGCTCGACTGCCTGCAGCCGCGCGGCATGATGGTGACGTTCGGCAACGCGTCGGGCGCGGCCGATCCGATCAAGCCTCTGCTGCTTTCGCAGAAGGGTTCGCTCTATCTCACGCGCCCGACGCTCGCGAGCTACACCGCGACGCGCGACGACCTGCTCGCCTGCGCCAATGCTTTGTTCGACGTGGTCAAATCGGGTGCGGTCAAGATCGAGATCCATCAGACCTACCCGCTGAAAGAGGCGGCCCAGGCGCAGCGCGATCTCGAGCAACGCAAGACGACCGGCTCGACGGTGTTGCTGCCATGACCAAGCTCGTCAAACTCGATCGCGCCTTTTACTGGGCGGCCGCCGACGGGCCGGGGATCGAGCAATGCCGGCTGCGCAGCGACGAGATCGACGATGGCTATGTCATGCACGGGCTCGCACTGGGTATCGCCAGCGATGGGCGCGAGAAGGGCAAACCCTATCGCCTTACCTACAAGCTCAAGACCGATGCCGGCTGGTGCACGCGCAAGGCTGTGCTCGAGGCACAGATCGGCGATGCACAGCAGACGACACGCATCCTGCGCAGCGACGGCAAGGGACGCTGGAAGGACGAGCATGGCGACAGGATCGAAGCCTTCGACGGCTGCATCGATATCGATCTCTGGGCCACCCCGCTGACCAACACCTTGCCGCTACGGCGGTTGGCGCTGCGCACTGGCGGGTTCAAGCCGGGCGGGCGCGAGACGATCCAGGTGCTCTGGGTCACCGGCCCGACGCTCGCGATGAAGAAGGCACCGCAGCATTACACGCTGCAGCCGCCGGGATCGTCTGGCGCCCGCGCCCTCTTCGAGGATGGTGCCAGCGATTTCCGCGCCGAGATTGCGCTCGATCGCGATCAGTTCGTCACCGACTATCCGGGGCTGTTCCGGCGGCTGTAGTGCCTCGTTACGACAAAGCGGGATGCATGCCGTGACCAACGCCACGAACCAGGCTGCCCCCTGGTCGGTCGAATCGACCATCGACTGGCTGCTGGAGGAGGGGCGTTTCCTCACCGATCTCGGCGCGCTGACGCATGCGCTCGGGGAAAGGCTCCTCGCAACCGGCGCGCCGGTCTCGCGGATGCGCATTTCAGTGCGCATTCTGCACCCGCTGATAACGGCGCTGTGGGCGGTCTGGGAGCCGGGCGGCGCGCCGACCGAGCCGATGCGTGTGCCGCACGGGCTCGAACAGCGTGCCAGCTATATCGGTTCGCCGCTTGAATACGTAGCGCGCACCGGCGGGCCGTTCCGCCGCCGTCTCGCCGACGGCCTCGGGCCCGTCGATCATGCGGTGCTGCATGAAATCGCCGCAACCGGTGCGACCGATTATCTCGCCTTGCTGATGCGCTTCTCCGGCGGCACTTACGGGACGATCGCCTTTGCGACCGATCGCGCGCAGGGTTTCGAAGACCATGATATCGCGGAGTATGAGCGCGTCACCCGCATCCTCGTGCCGATCGTCGAGGCCCGCGTCTGGCGGCGCCTCGCCGAAACACTGGCCGACACCTATATCGGGCCACGCAGCGGACGGCGCGTGCTCGAAGGTCGGATCCGGCGCGGCGATGTCGAAACGCTGCGCGCGGCGATCTGGTTCTCCGACATTCGCGGCTGGAGCCGTATCGCGAACGAGCGCCCCGCCGACGAGGCGATCGCCATCGCCAACGACTATTTCGATCTGACCGATGCGGCGATCGTCAATCATGGCGGCGAGATCCTGAAACTGATCGGCGATGCGGTGCTCGCGATCTTTCCGGCGGACACGGGCGATGCGAAAGACGAGGGGGCGCTCTGCCGCGCGGCGATCGCAGCCGCATCGGCGGCACGCGCGCTCGCGCATGAACGCAAGGCCGGATTCGAGTTCGGCATCGGCCTGCATCTCGGCGAACTGGTCTATGGAAATGTCGGTTCGGAAAGCCGGCTCGATTTCACTGTGATGGGCCATGCGGTGAATTATGCGGCGCGGATCGAAAAGTTGACGCGCGCGCTCGGCGAACCGGTCGTGCTGTCGCAGGCGCTGGCCGACACGAGCGGGCTTTCCTGTCGCGATCTCGGCGCCCATCCGATCGCCGGTTGGGACGGGCCCGTGCGCCTTTTCGCGCCGCCGGTGTAAAAGGATCTTCACCACAGAGGCACAGAGCAAGACGAGAAACGCGCCGGACCTCGATGTCCTCTGTGCCTCTGTGGTGAAATCACTTCTGCTTGTTCCATGCGCGCCTTCTGCTGCGCCGCTTCCTCCGGCGTCGCATCGCGAAACAGGGTCGTGCCGAAGGGAAGCCGATCGGGATTCGCATCGATCTTCGCGTGCGCTTCGGGCGTGAGGCGCTCGATCAAAATCGGTGTCATGCAATCGCAGGCGTTGACCGGATCGGCCGCAGCGACCGCGTAAATCGAGCGGCCGATATCGTTGATGTGACCGTAGATCGGCGTGCCGGGACCGGTATCGGTGGCATCGTCGGCGCGTGCATCGCCCACATCGGCGAGCACGAGCATCGCGACAAAAAAGCACGGCGGCCCCGTGTTTCAGGGCGCCGCCGCGTATCGTTGCTCGACGTCGTGGTCGCGATCGGAACGCGAAGCGCGAATGTGCCACGATTGCACCGCGCCGCCGGGCCGCCGCTTTTATTGATTCATCGACGAGAAGAAATCGTCGTTGTTCTTCGAATGCTTCAGTTTGTCGATCAGGAATTCCATCGCATCGACCACGCCCATCGGCATCAGGATGCGGCGCAGCACCCACATCTTGGAAAGACGCGCCTTGTCGACCAGCAGTTCTTCCTTGCGCGTGCCCGACTTGGTGATGTCGATCGACGGGAAGGTGCGCTTGTCGGAGAGCTTGCGGTCGAGAATGATTTCCGAGTTGCCGGTGCCCTTGAACTCTTCGAAGATCACTTCGTCCATGCGGCTGCCGGTATCGACCAGCGCGGTCGCAACGATGGTGAGCGAACCGCCCTCCTCGATGTTACGCGCGGCACCAAAGAAACGCTTCGGACGCTGCAGCGCGTTGGCATCGACGCCGCCGGTCAGAACCTTGCCCGATGACGGCACGACGGTGTTGTAGGCGCGCGCGAGGCGTGTGATCGAATCGAGCAGGATCACTACGTCGCGCTTGTGTTCGACCAGGCGCTTTGCCTTCTCGAGCACCATCTCGGTCACCTGCACATGGCGCACCGCCGGTTCGTCGAAGGTCGAACTCACGACCTCGCCCTTCACCGTGCGCTGCATGTCGGTGACTTCTTCCGGCCGCTCGTCGATCAGCAGCACGATCAGATAGCATTCCGGATTATTGGCCGAGATCGCATGCGCGATGTTCTGCAGCATCACGGTCTTGCCGGTTCGCGGCGGGGCGACGATCAGCGAGCGCTGACCTTTGCCCTGCGGCGCGATCAGATCGACGATCCGCGTGGTCATGTCCTTGACCTTCGGATCAGCGATTTCGATGTTCAGCTTCTCATCCGGATAAAGCGGCGTCAGATTGTCGAAATTGATCCGGTGGCGGACCTTTTCCGGATCCTCGAAATTGATCGTGTTGACCTTGAGAAGCGCGAAGTAACGCTCGCCTTCCTTCGGCGCGCGGATCTGGCCCTCGACCGTGTCGCCGGTCCTGAGGCCGAAGCGCCGCACCTGCGAGGGCGAGACGTAGATGTCGTCCGGCCCCGCGAGATAGCTCGCCTGGGGCGAGCGCAGGAATCCGAATCCGTCCTGCAGAATTTCGAGCACGCCATCGCCGAAGATGGCGGTGTCGTTGTCGGCGAGCTGTTTCAGGATGGCGAACATCATGTCCTGGCGACGCAGATTGCTCGCGTTCTCGATGTTCAGCTCTTCCGCATAGGAAAGCAGCTCGGGTGGAGATTTCTTTTTAAGTTCCTGGAGGTTCATGACCCTGTCTCGGTCGTTGGCGGGCGGAGCCGTGATGGCCCGGCCGGCGAAGATGGGGTCGGCGAATGCCGGACCCGGGTGGGAAATTCTGCGGTTCGATCCGGTCGCTTTTCCGGTCTGAAGGCCAATCGCAACGGCAATCGGTTTGGTGGGGGAAGCCGGCGTCCGGGGTTTACGGGCCCATGGGTTGCCGGATCAGAAAACGGAGAGGGTTTGGAAATCGGCTGCCGGCCCTCCCTTAGGGCCGGCGGCTTCGCGGGGAACCCCGCTGTCAGCAATTAAATGGCGAAACCGGGGCGCGACGTCAAGTCATACCCCGAGATTAGAGCAAAAAACCCTCAGAATGGTTGCACCACCGCAAGGATGACGATGGCGATCAGCAAAATCGTCGGGGCCTCGTTCATCCAGCGATAGAAGCGCGCCGGATGCCGGTTGGCGTCCTTCGCGAACGCCCGCCGCCAGCGCGCGAAGGCGGCATGGAGGATCTGCATCGCGACCAGCAGGCCGAGCTTGGCGTGGAACCAGTGCTGGTCCCAGGCGTCGGTCAGATAGGCGAGCCACAGGCCGAAGCCCCAGGTTGCGATCATCGCCGGGTTTATGATCGCGCGCAGCAAACGACGCTCCATCACCTTGAAGGTTTCGGACTGAACCGAGCCCGGTTCGGCGTCCGCGTGATAGACGTAGAGCCGCGGCAGATAGAGCATGCCGGCCATCCAGGCGATGACCGCGATGATGTGCAGCGCCGTCACCCAGAGATAGAGATCGTTGGTCATTGCGACACCTCCATCGCGCAGGCACAGCCCGCTTTACAGCGGCGCGCGCCGATATCGTTCGTGACGCTTCCCGCGCCGGCCTTCAATGCGCGGCGTATCAGGTTCGCAAGCCCGCCGATGAACGCGGGATGCGCGCCCACCGTCGCCACCCGTTCATAGGCCGCGGCGCCGTGCGTCTCGGCCAGATGACGATATTCGACATCGAGCTCGACCAGCGTCTCCGAATGTTCCGATACGAATGCGAGCGGCACGAGCACGATCGCGTGGGCCGCGCCCGCCTCCCGTACGATCGTCTCATCGGTGTAAGGACCGAGCCATTCGACCGGCCCGACCCTGCTTTGAAAACAGATCTCGTAGCTTTCTTCGTCGCGATCGTCGCCGACACCCACATCGACGCCGAGCCGAGCCGCGATCGCGCGCGCGGTTTCGCCCACATGATCGGGATAGGGATCGCCCGCCTTGACGATCTTGAGCGGCAGGCCGTGCGCCGAGAAGAGCAGTCGCAGCCGGCCTTTTGCACGCGCCCGCGCCAAAGGTTCCTTCGCGAGATCGACGATCGCGTCGATGAACCCGGGCTCACCGGGATAGCAGCAGACGGTATGCGTCGGCGCAGCAAGACCCGAAGCGGCGGCGGCACGACGCCAGTCGGCCAGCGAGCTTGCGGTCGTCGTCGTCGAGAATTGCGGATAGAGCGGCAGGAGGACGATGCGATCGGGCTTCCAGGCCGCAACCTCGCGCGCGGTCTCGTCGCTGAACGGATGCCAGTAGCGCATCGCGACGAAGCAGCGGGATGTTTCTCCGCTCTCGCCGGCGTTGGCGTCGAACGCCGCCTCGAGCGCTGTCTCGAGTGCGTTGGCCTGCGCGTTTGTGTTGGCGAGGATGGGCGATCCACCGCCGAGCGCCTCGTAAATCTTTTGCGCGGTGGGTGCACGACGCCGCGCGATCAGCCAGGCGAGAAACGGTCGCAGGAAATTCGGCACGCGCAGGATTGCCGGATCGGAGAAGAGATTACGCAGAAACGGCTCGACCGCATCGGGTCGATCCGGACCGCCGAGATTGAAGAGGACGATTGCGGTTCTCATGCCTTGTCGATCACGATCTGCGTTGCGCTTTGATCATTGAGGCCGCCAGTTTCGGACCGAAGCGACCAGTTCGGCGACATGGCGGGGCGGCGTTTCCGGAACAACGCCATGACCGAGATTGAACACGAACGGCCCCTTGCCGAGTGCGTGCATGATCCTGTCAACGCCGTCGGTCATCGCAGTGGCGCCGGCAACCAGCAACGCGGGATCGAGGTTGCCCTGAACGGCGGCATGCGGCTGAAGCCGCATCCGTGCAAAGTCGAGATCGGCGGACTGGTCGAGCCCAATCGCATCGGGCCGGATCGCTTCGAGATAAGCGAGCGCGTCGTGACCGACATTGCGCGGAAACACGATCACCGGAACCTGAGGCGCCTTCGCGCGCAAGCGGTCGACGATCTCGACCAACGGTTCGATCGACCAGCGGCGGCGCAAACCCGATGGCAGGATCCCGGCCCAACTGTCGAAGAGCTGGATCACTTCGGCGCCCGCTTCGATCTGGGCCAGCAGATAATCGACACTGCCATCGATCAATCGTTCGGTGACGCCGGCCAAGATCGGATCGCCTCGTTGCGCCATCGCGAGCGGTGTTTCGAACCTGCCACCGCCGCGGCCTTCGATCATGTAGGCGGCCACCGTCCAGGGCGCACCGGCAAATCCGATCAGCGCAACGTCGTCGGGAAGACGTGCGGCAACGCCACGGACCGTTGCCATGATCGGCGCCAGCCGTTCGACAACACGTGTCGTATCGAGCGCCTGCATCCGTTCGATATCGCGGATCGGTTCGAGCAGCGGCCCGATATTTTCCTCGAACCGCAAATCCTGCCCCATGGCCTGCGGCAGGACGAGAATGTCGGAAAACAGGATAGCCGCATCGAGCCCGAACCGTTCGATCGGCTGCAAGGTAATCTCGATCGCGAGCGCGGGATCGTAACAGAGCGACAGAAAATCGCCGGCCTTCGCCCGCAACGCCCGATATTCCGGCAGATAGCGTCCGGCCTGGCGCATCAGCCAGATCGGTGGCGGCATGTTCGTCCTGCCGCGAAGCGTTTCGATCAGTTGCTTGGTCATACGGGAAAATGTCCGGGTCCCACAGGTTTGCTTCACTACAATTAAAGAGTCTTAAAGGTAGTTGTTGTAGTGGATTGGGTGGCATTAGGGGGATTGATTTCGACCCACAGAATCCCGCAGCGACGGCCGGCGATCGAACAAAACCGCATGCCACGCAGCCGGCCCTGGGGATGACGATGACATTCGGCCCGTAACTGCTGACCGGTATAAGATTTAATATGGGGATAAACACCCGGCTGGCCATAACCATCCATACTTTTCCACCAGGTTGGGAAATCAGACTTGCGGCCGGCCAAGGATGGGACGATTTTGCCGCCAGCGGGGGTGGATTTTGAGCTTTCCGCCAAACAGGCCAGTTATCCCCGTTAATCCCGATTCCAGCCTGCACACGGATATCGCCTGCCACGGATCCCGAAACGAACCGAATTCGACGCAAAACCGATCTTCCGAAACCGACCGGACACGATGCCTGACATGACCGAGCATTTTCATCTTCATCTGGTGTCGGATTCGACTGGCGAGACCATCAACAGCGTCGCGCGCGCCTGCCTCGTGCAATTCGAGGGGGTCGAAGCCGAGGAACATATCTGGACGCTGGTTCGCACCGATCGCCAGCTCACCAATGTGCTGCAGGGCATCGAGGCAAAGCCGGGCCTGGTGCTGTTCACGATGGTGAACGAAAAACTGCGCCGCCGGTTGCAGGAGGAATGTCGCAAGCTCGAGGTGAGCTGTATTCCCGTGCTCGATCCCGTGGTCGGTGCGCTGGCCGGGTTTCTCGGCCGCGAGGCGAAGGGCCGGCCTGGACGGCAGCATGAACTCGATGCCGAATATTTCAGCCGCATCGATGCGATGAGCTTCGCGCTCGCGCATGACGATGGACAATCGAGCGCCGATTACGACGAAGCCGACGTGATTCTGGTCGGTGTGTCGCGCACCTCGAAGACGCCGACCTGTATCTATCTCGCCAATCGCGGCATCAAAGCCGCGAACTTCCCGGTGGTGCCCGGCGCGCCGGTGCCATCGGACCTGACCAGCAACCGCCGGCCGCTGATCGTCGGTCTCACCAAGGATCCGGCGCAACTGATCCAGGTGCGTCGCCATCGGCTCAAGATGATCGCGCAGGACGAAAACACCGACTATGTCGATCCCGAGATGGTGCGCGCCGAAGTGCTCGCCTGCCGCCGGCTCTGCACCAAGAACGGGTGGCCGGTGCTCGACGTGTCGCGCCGCTCGATCGAGGAAACAGCGGCTGCGGTGATCCAGATGCTGGAGCGTCATCGCGGCGGCCGGCCCGCACTCGACGAGGGCTGAGATCAGGATGGCCGGGCAGCCACCAGGCGCGCCGGCGATCGTGCTCGCCTCGGCGAGCCGCGCGCGGGCAACGATGCTCGAAGCCGCCGGCGTCCCCTTTGCGATCGACGCAGCCGCGATCGACGAGGACGACGTGAAGGCGGCCCTTGTCGCCGAACGCGCGACACCGGCGCAGGTGGCCGAGACACTGGCCGAGCTCAAGGCGCTGCGCGTCGCGCGCCGCCATCCCGGATCGCTGGTGATTGGCGCCGACCAGGTGCTGGCCCACGACGATGCCTTGTTCGACAAGCCCAAAGACCGCGCCGATGCCGCCCGTCAGCTTGCGACCCTCGCCGGCAAAAGCCATCGCCTGTACAGCGTCGCGGTCGTCGTGCGCGACGGGGCGCGGCTATGGCATCATGGCGACATGGCCGAACTCACCATGCGACCGCTCACCGCTGAATTTATCGACCAGTATCTCGACCGGGCCGGCGATGCCGTGACCCAATCGGTCGGCGCCTATCAGCTCGAGGGGCTCGGCGCCCAGCTTTTCACCCGGGTGCGCGGCGATTTCTTCACCGTGCTCGGCCTGCCCTTGCTGCCGCTGCTCGGTTTCCTGCGCGGCCACGGCGTGGTGCCGGCATGAGCGCATCGTTGCTGACCGGCAAGGCCCGGCTCGCCGGGGTGATCGGCTGGCCGGTTGGGCATTCGCGCTCGCCGGCCTTGCACGGATTCTGGCTGCGCGAACACGGCATCGACGGTGCTTATGTGCCGCTCGCGGTCCGGCCCGAGAATCTCAAATCGGCGCTCGCCGGCCTTGCCGCGCTCGGCTTTCGCGGCGCGAACGTGACGGTCCCGCATAAGGAAGCGGCATTGTCGCTGGTCGATCGCGCGAGCGACACGGCGCTGCGGATCGGTGCGGTCAACACGATCACCGTCGCCGAGGACGGCACGCTCGAAGGCAACAACACGGATGCGTTCGGTTTCCTCGAGAATCTGCGCGAGGCGCAGCCGGGCTGGCGCGCGGCGACGGGCGCCGCGGCCGTCATCGGGGCCGGCGGCGCGGCGCGCGCGATTGCGGTCGCGCTCGCCAACGAAGGCGCGCCGGAAATCCGCATCGTCAATCGCACGAAGGAACGCGCCGATCGGCTGGTGCAGGAGATCGGCCGGCCTTTGGTCGCGATCGATTGGGCGAACCGTGCCGCTGCGCTCGTCGACGTCTCCTTGCTGGTCAATGCGACGACCCAAGGAATGAGCGGCGAACAACCGCTCGATCTCGATCTCGCCCGTCTGCCGACGAACGCGCTGGTCAACGATATCGTTTATGTGCCGCTCGAAACCGGCCTGCTCGCGGCGGCACGCGCGCGCGGCAACAGGATTGTCGACGGGCTCGGCATGTTGCTGCATCAGGCGCGACCCGGATTCGCCGCCTGGTTCGGCGTTGAGCCCAAAGTGACGCCGGCACTGCGCGAGGCGGTGCTGGCCTCGCAGCCCGGTTAGGCGCGCCGCCCATGATCGTGCTCGGCCTCACCGGTTCGATCGCGATGGGCAAGAGCACGGCTGCGAGTGCGTTCCGGCGGCTTGGCGTGCCGGTCCACGATGCGGACGATACCGTGCATCGTCTTATGGGGAAGGGTGGCGATGCGGTCGCGAAGCTCGCCCGCACTTTTCCCGACGCGCTGAAGGACGGCGCGATTGACCGCGCTGTCCTGCGCAAGCGCGTGCTCGACGATCCGAAGGCGCTGAAGCGGCTCGAATCGATCCTGCATCCGCTGGTACGCCGTTCCGAGCGCGCGTTTCTCGCGGCCGCCAGGCGGCGACGCGAACCCCTGGTCGTACTCGATATTCCGCTGCTCTACGAAACCGGCGGCGATAAGCGCTGCGATGCCGTGGCCGTCGTCAGCGCGCCGCGGTCGGTCCAGCTTGCACGGCTCAAGCGGCGGCGCGGTTTCACGAAGGAATGGCTGAAGCGGATCGAGGCGCGGCAACTGCCCGATGCGGAAAAACGCCGGCGCGCCGATTTCGTCATTCCGACCGGGCTCGATCTGCGGCGCAGCTTGCAGGCGATTCGCACCATCGTCACAATGGCGAAGGATGGGCGAATCGCGCGCCGCCGGCGTTAGCGTTTTTTGGGAGAGCGACTTTGCGCGAAGTGATTCTCGATACCGAAACGACCGGGCTCGATCCGCGCACCGGCGATCGTATCATCGAGATCGCCTGCATCGAACTGCTGAATCATCTGCCGACCGGACGAGTCTGGCAGGCCTACGTCAATCCCGAGCGCGAAGTCAGTGTCGCCGCCCTCGACGTGCATGGCATCACCGACAGTTTCCTCAAGGACAAGCCGGTCTTCTCGGAAATCGTCGCCGATTTTCTCGAGTTCATCGGCGATGCGCCGCTGGTGATCCACAATGCCGATTTCGATATCGGGTTCCTGAACGCGGAATTGGGACGGCTCGGTTTCCCCCCGCTGCCCGCTTCGCGCGGCAAAGACACGGTCGCGCTCGCGCGGCGCAAATTCCCCGGCTCGCCGGCCAGTCTCGATGCGCTCTGCAAGCGATTCAATATCGACAATTCGGCGCGCACCAAGCACGGCGCGCTGCTCGATGCGGAACTGCTCGCCGATGTCTATCTCGAACTGGTCGGCGGCCGTCAGGCGGGGCTGGAGCTTGCCGGCGCGCGCTCGACCATCGCGATCGGCATCAGCGGCGCGCCGGCGCCCGGTGTCGCGGTCAGACCGCCGCGCCCGCATGCGCCCAGTGCGGCGGAGCTCGTGGCGCACGAGGCGCTGCTCAAGGATATCAGCGATCCGATCTGGCGGCGCTGATGTCGGCGCAGCCAGCGGTGCTGCCGGCCGCAGCCAGCAACAACGCGCTCTGGTGCGATACGATCTGTCGCGCGCATGGCAAAAGCGGAGAGTTCTCGCCGCATCGATGGATCTGCCGGGTCGACGCCCCGCCGCTTTATCCGAACCTGGTGACACTCGGCGATGCCTCGCGGGCGGCGGTGGCGGCCCAGCTCGGCGCGATCGACGCGCTGATGACGGCCGGTTTGTCGCTTGGCTGGGCGATCAAGGATAGTTTCCGCGCGCTCGATCTGGCGCCGCGTGGGTTTGCCCATCTCTTCGATGCAGTCTGGATCGCGAGCGGTGCCGGCCTGACGGCCGTCGACAACGATTCGTTGCGCATGACGATGGTTCGCGACGGCGCAGCGCTGGCCGCGTGGGAGGCGGCGTGGCGCCGCGATCAGTCGCTGGCGTCGAACGAGCTGCCGGAGCGTCTCTTTTCCGAAACATTGCTGGCCAATCCCGAGATCGCGTTTCTGGCAGCGATCCGCGAGGGGAGCATCGTCGCCGGTGCTGTCGCCAATCGCGGTGCCGGCGCGGTCGGCATCAGCAATCTCTTCTGCGGCGGCGAGCAACCGCCAGCGGTCTGGGCTGCGACAATCGCGCTGCTGTCGCCGCTCGCTGTCTGGCTCGCGCCGGAATAGCCCGATTGAACGCAGGTACGTGCCGCGGCTGCGGCGTATCGATTGCGTTACGGAAAGGAAAACCCCCTCACCCGCCATGCGGATGAGGGGGTTCGCTGGTAACCGGAACCGTCGATCAGCCGATCTTGCCGCCGCGCTTGGCGTCAATGCTCCACGGGCCGGGGCCCGCGCACATCAGATAGAGGAACACGAAGCAGTACATGATCGCGAGTTCGCCGCCGTTCTGGATCGGGAAGAAGCCCAGCGGGGCATGGATCCAGAAATAGGCAACCGCCATCATGCCCGCCAGCACGAACGCAACCGGCCGGGTGAGCAGGCCGAGCACAATGAGAACGCCGCCGACCAGTTCGAAAATGCCGGCGATGCCGCCCGGCGACATGAGCGGCGGCGCGTCGATCGGGGGAAATCCGAGAAGCTTCCCGGTACCGTGCTGCAGGAAGAGCAAGCCGGTCATAATGCGCAGAACACTCAACATGCGCGGCGCCCATGCCGCCGTCGTATTCTCGATAGCCATGTCCAGATCCTTCCCCTCGTTTCAGGTTCAGTCAGTGGCAGCCGACGCACACGCCGCGTCTCAGGCGTTGCCCGTGGTTTCGACGCCGGCTAATACACCGGGCCCGGCGCCGGCACCCCGCGCCTTGAGCTGCTCCATGTAATGCAGCTCGAAATTGATCGGATTGACGAGCATCGCGCGGAAGCCGCCGGCCTGCACCATGTCAGCGACGATCTGACGCGCGAAGGGAAACAGCAGCCGCGGCACCTTCACCATCAGCGACGGCTCGAGCTGGTTGCCGGGAATATTGTCGAAGCGCACGACGCCGGCATATTGCACGTCGGCGATATAGGCGATGCGATCCTCGAGCCGCGCTTCGACGCGCAGCAGCAGAACGCATTCATAGGTGTGGCCGCCTTCGTCGGGCAGCCGGTTCGCCTTGATGTCGACCTTCACGACACCCTGCGGCACCTGCGGCGCGTGTTTGAGGATCTCGGGCGCGTGCGGCGCCTCGAAGGAAAGATCCTTCAGATACTGCACCAGCAGCGCGAGCTTCGGCCCTTCGGCCGTGGTGTCCGCCAGAAACGGGTCGGGAATCAGGCGAAACTCGTCGTTACTGCGGTCGGCGGCCATGGTTGAATCCTAAATCGGTCCAAATCGGTTACGAACAGGCTCCGGTTACCACGCCACGGCCAGCGCCACAATCGGCGCGGGCCGCTGCGCCCGGATCGACCGGCCGATCGGCAAGGCCGGTCGAGGGGCGCGAGGTCCGGACGGTCCTGGTGCGAGTTAACGGATATTACGGATGGCGCGCACCAGCGGCTTCGTCGGCTTTTCCACCGGGATCGAAGGGCAGCAGCTCGCCATTACCGATCGGCACGCCAGTCAGGCCACGGATAAAGCCCCAATGGCTGACGACTGCGACCCGTCGCCAGTCGGGATGGCGTGCCATATGAGACCGGAAATCGCGGCAGCGGCCGAGCAACTGCTCGTCGGTCTCGTCCAGGTCGGGCCACCATTTCTCAGGCAGATGGGCAAAATCGAGCGCCGGCCAGCGTGCGGCGAGCGCACTGCGCATGCTTCCGATATCGCAATGGAAGCGGCAATGCTCGCGCACCAGCGGCTCGATCCGGATCGGCAGACCGAGGCGGCTCGCGATGATTTCAGCGGTTTCGAGCGCCCGCGTATAGGGGCTCGCGACCAGCTCGGCGATGTCCCGCTCGGCCAGGGCCACGGCCGCCGCTTCGGCCTGGCGTTTGCCCTCGTCGGTCAGACGCGGGTCGGGAATGCCCGGGTCCACCCGGGTCACGCTGTAGACGACATTGAACTCCGACTGGCCGTGGCGGACGAGGATCATGGCGGGTGTTTTCTTTCGGGTGCGGGGATTCCCCGGAACGAGCGGGGTATTGCTGGCAGGCGCCTTGCCCGGCGGCGCCCACTCGCTTATGTAACCTGCGTCGGCAACGCTTTGAAGCCCCGGCGCTTCCGGCACCGCAAGCCGCGTCGCGAGGGGCGATGCGCGATCGGGCAGAACGGTTCATGGATAGTTTTCCCTATATCGACATCCTGTTCTTCGCCGCGGTTGCGGCGTTCCTGGTATTTCGTCTGCGCAATGTGCTGGGCAAGAAGATCGGGAACGAGAATCCCGAACATGCACGGCGCGATCGCGCGATGCGCAAGGACGAGCGGGACCGCGCGGAAACCGACCGGCCCGATGCCGACGACAAGATCGTTCAACTTCCCGACCTGACGTCGAAACCCGATCTCGGCGCGGAAGAGGCAGCGGCGGCAGCCGAGATTCGCGGCGAGCCGGGCAGCGTCGCGGCGGGGCTGCAGAAAATTCAGCGCGCCGATCCCTCGTTTACGCCGGATGGTTTCCTCGGCGGCGCGCGGGCCGCCTTCGAGTCGATTGTGCAGGCTTTCGCCGCAGGCGATCTGCGATCGCTGAAGCCGCTTCTGAGCGAGACCGTGTTCGATCAGTTCCGCCAGGTGGTCAAGACGCGCGAGACCGCCGGACAAACGCTCGAGACGACGCTGGTCGGCATCGACAAGGCGGATATCATCGAGGCCGACATGCGCGACCGCACGGCCGTCGTCACCGTCTCGTTCCGCTCGGAACAGGTCAATGTGATCCGCGACAAAGACGGCAACGCGGTCGAGGGCGATGCGACACATGTCGACAGGATCACCGACATCTGGACCTTTGCCCGCAATACGCGCTCGCGCGATCCGAACTGGACGTTGATCGCGACGCGCAGTCCGAACTAGAGCCGATTCGATGAACGCGCACGGGGGATCGACGATGTCGTCGGCGATATCGCCACAAGCAACGCCGGACATACGGCGCGAAACCCATCGAGTCGGAATCAGTCGAAGCGCCGGTGCCTTGTTTGCCGTTCTGCTGCTGGCCGCCTGCGCGGGCGGCAAGCCGTCCAGCGAGCCGGTCGAGCCGGTCCAGCCGGCGCCGGCGCCCGCACCCACCGCCGATGCGGGCGATGCGCTGTATCTGACGCCGGCAACCTTCGAGCAGCTTCCGGGCTGGTCCGAAGATCCCATGTCGGCGGCGCTGCCCGCGCTGCTGCGCAGTTGCCAGAAGCTGGTCGAAAGCCCGCCCGAGACGCCGGTCGGACCGAACGGCTTTGCCGGCACGGTCGCGGACTGGATTCCGCTCTGCAACACCGCCTGGGGCCTGACGCCGCGCGACGATATCGATATGCGCGCTTTCATGTCGCGCTGGTTCGCGCCGTTCCTCGTTTCCGGTGCCGACGGTGCCGATGGCTTGTTCACCGGCTATTACGAGCCCGAGCTGTACGGATCGCTGACGCCGTCGCCGCAATATCCCGTCGCACTCTACCGCGCGCCCGACGATATGGTGACGGTGCCGCTCGGCCCGTTCCGCACCGACCTTGAAGGCGAGAACATCGTCGGCCGTGTCGATGGCACGCGCTTCGTGCCTTACTACAGCCACCAGGAAATCGATCAGGGTGTGCTCGCCGGCCGCGGCCTCGAACTGCTCTATGTCGACGATCCGATCGCAGCCTTCTTCCTGCATATTCAGGGTTCGGGCCGTGTATTTCTGGATGACGGCACCGAAATGCGCGTCGGCTATGCCGGCAAGAACGGCAGGCCCTATGTGCCGATCGGCCGCGTGCTGGCCGATCGCGGCGAGATTCCGCTCGACCAGGTGTCGTTGCAATCGATCCGCGCCTGGCTCGAAGCCAATCCCGATCGGGCCAGGGAAGTGATGTATCAGAATCCCTCCTTCATCTTCTTCCAGCGGATCGACGGCGAAGGTCCGATCGGCGCGCAGGGCGTGGTGCTGATGCCGAGCCGCTCGATCGCCGTCGATACGCGACTGCTGCCGCTCGGCGTACCGCTCTATGTCGATACGGTATGGCCGGCCGGTGTCGACCAGGGATTGCCGATGCGCCGGCTGATGATTGCGCAGGACACCGGCGGCGCGATCCGCGGTCCCGTGCGCGGCGACATCTATTGGGGCAGCGGCGAGATCGCCGGCGAATTTGCCGGCGCGATGAAATCGCAGGGCCGCTATTACCTGCTGCTGCCGCTGACCGTCGCCGAGCGTCGGGCGCAATCGAGTTGAGCGCGGCGGCGCCCGCGTCGCTCGCCCCACCGGTTTCCCCGGTGGTTTTGGGGACGGGTGTGCGACCGCGCGTCGGGCTTCTGGTTACCTGTCTGGTCGATCTGTTCCGTCCGCAAGCAGGGTTCGCCGCCGTTGCGCTGCTCGAGGCCGCCGGCTGCGACGTGGTCGTGCCGCCGGCCCAGACCTGTTGTGGCCAGCCCGCGTACAACAGCGGCGATCGGGCAGACGCGATCGCGATCGCGCGGCAGACGATCGAGCAGTTCGAGCCTTTCGATCATATCGTCGTGCCGTCCGGCTCCTGTGCCGGCATGCTGCGGGTGCATTATCCCGCTCTGTTTGCCGACGATCCCGATTGGGCGGCGCGTGCGAACAAGCTCGCGGCGAAGACCTTCGAGCTGACACAGTTCCTGGTTCGTCGCGAGGCGGCGTTCGCGATCACGGCCGAGCATGACGGGGCGGTTGCGTTCCACGATTCCTGTTCGGCGCTGCGCGAGATGAAATCGATCGCGGAACCGAGAGCGCTGCTGCGCGCGGTGCGCGGGCTGACTTTGCGCGATCTCGCGGACCCCGAAGCCTGTTGCGGATTCGGTGGCACGTTCTGCGTCAAATATCCCGCGATCTCGGATGACATGGTGACGCGCAAGGCGGCCGACATCGTGGCGACCGGCGCCGACACGCTCGCCTCCTGCGATCTCGGCTGCCTGCTCAACATCGCCGGCAAGCTTTCGCGCGAAGGCAAGGCGACGCGCTGCTTCCATGTCGCGGAAATCCTCGCCGGCCTTGGCGACGCGCCGGCGATTGGCGAAGCGCGGGGCGGCGAAGCATCGCCCGGTCGCGTGACACCATGAGCACCATCACCAGCGCCCGCTTCGGCGAGAATGCGCGCGCCGCCCTTGCCGACAAACAGCTTCAGGTCGCGCTCGGCCATGTGCGAATCAACTTCATTGAAAAACGCGCCAAGGCGATCGCCGCGCTGCCCGAGTTCGATGCGCTGCGCGATGCCGCGCGCGATATTCGCGATCATGTGCTGAACCATCTCGATCTCTATCTCGAACGCTTCGAGGCGAAGGTGATCGAGCATGGCGGCCAGGTACATTGGTGCGCGAGCGCCGAAGACGCGCGCGCGACCATTCTTTCGATCTGCCGCGAGGCCGACGCGAAGACCGTCACCAAGGGCAAGACCATGATCGGCGAGGAGATCGGCATCAACGATTTCCTCGCGGCGAACGACATCGTGCCGGTCGAAACCGATCTCGGCGAATATATCATCCAGCTTCGTGGCGAAACGCCAAGCCACCTGATCGCGCCGGCGATCCATGTCACCAAGAACCAGGTTTCGGATACGTTTCGCACACATCACACCGACCTCGATCCGATGCGCTCGCTCGAAGAGCCGCAGACTTTGCTCGCCGAGGCGCGCGACAAACTGCGCAGCAAGTTTCTCGCCGCCGACGTAGGCATCACGGGCGCCAATTTCCTGATCGCCGCAACCGGCCAAGGCGTGATCGTCACCAACGAAGGCAACGGCGATTTGACCCAGACTTTGCCGAAGACGCAGATCGTTCTGGCCTCGATCGAGAAGATTGCGCCGACCCTCGAGGACGCAAGCGTGCTGCTGCGTGTGCTCGCGCGCTCGGCGACCGGCCAGGAGATGTCGGTCTATACCAGCTTCACGACGGGGCCCCGTCGCGCCGGAGATCTCGACGGACCGGAAAATTTTCATGTCGTGATTGTCGACAACGGTCGCAGCCAGTATCTCGGGACCGAGTTTCAGCCGATGCTGCGCTGCATCCGCTGTGCCGCCTGTCTCAATCACTGTCCGGTCTATCAGGCGGTCGGCGGGCACGCTTATGGCTGGGTCTATTCCGGGCCGATCGGCGCGATCCTGACGCCGGCACTGGTCGGCATCGATCGCGCCTCGCCGCTGCCCGAAGCCTCAAGCCTGTGCGGACGCTGCGAGCAGGTCTGCCCGGTACGCATTCCCATTCCCTCGCTGCTGCGCCGTTGGCGCGAAGTGAGCTTCGCCGACGGTCATAGCGGCAGCCGTGCGCGGCTCGCAATCAGGCTCTGGGCTTTTGCCGCGCGCCGGCCGCTTCTTTATCGTGGCGCGAGCGCGATGGCGGCGCGGCTCATGTCGCTGGTCGGCGGCAAGCGCGGGCGAATCCGGCATATGCCCCTGGCGGCCGGCTGGACCGATATCCGCGATCTGCCGGCGCCGGCGGGGCGCACATTCATGGCGCAATGGGCGCGCGCAAAAGGGGACTGACGATGGCGGAGACGATTCATCCCAAGATGTTGCGCGCGCCCGACGATGAGCCGACCGATTACGAATGGCACGCGGCGCTGGCATCCGCCATCCGCCGCGGCGCGGTGACGGTTGATGTCGAGTTTGCGAAGATCAATCGCAACAACATACAGGGTTTCCGCACCACCGATTTCATCGTGCCGCCCTTCGCGCTGATTGTCGTCTCGGCCTATCTCGCGGTGCAGTTCAATCCAATTTACGGCGTTGCCCTGTTCGCCCTCGGCGCTGCGTTCATCCTGCTGGTGCTGCGGCCGCGCGCGCGG
>JAWXBK010000125.1:0-10164 GCA_034439975.1 Rhodospirillaceae bacterium
CTAGCACATCCGATCCGTCCGCTCGATCGTAAAAAATCCACGATGTCGCACCGGTATGGCGAGCGCATCTTCCTGAACCACCAATCCATGACCGATGCCAACCGCGCCCAGCGGATATGCCGCATGTAACCTTTTTACGATCGGCAGCGAACCAACGATATACGCATGAAGATCGCCTCCGGCACTGCTCGATGCGCGCAAGCGCAAGTGGGGCTCATCCTGGAAGGTCGGATCGATCCGGAACTCGATCGATAGCCCCATACAATCAGAAAGGATCCCGACATGATGCTATTTCGATTGCTGCTTGTTGCACTGTTCGTGACCGCTGGAAGTGCGCATAGCTCGGCAAGTCCAGAGTGGATCGAATACTCTCCCGAGGCATTTTCTCAAGCCCAGCAGTCCGGCGATGCGATACTTGTCGATGTGCACGCGACATGGTGCCCGACCTGCCGAATTCAGGCACCGATTCTGGATGAGCTGCGAAACGAGTCCGCCATGTCAGGCGTCACGTTTATCAAGGTTGATTTCGATCGGGAGACCGAGTTCCTGGAGGCTAACCGCATCCCGCGCCAGTCAACAATCTTGATATGGCAGGGCGAACGGGAGATCGCCCGTTCGATTGCCGAAACCGACCGCGACCGGCTTCGGGAATTCGTCTTCAAGGCAATTGCCGAGGTTTCCGAGTAACCGGCGCCAGCCAGTCCTATGCGTAGATCGAGAATGTAATGCTTCTTGCTTTTGTCGCAGGGTTTGTAACGCTGCTAAACCCCTGCGTTCTTCCGATTCTTCCAATCCTGCTTGGCGCAGCGATCGCTGAAAGCAGATTTGGACCCCTCGCGTTTGCCGGCGGATTGGTCGTGTCGTTCTCCGTATTCGGTATGCTGATCCTGACCGTGGGATACTCGATCGGGCTGGATCAGGGTACCGTTCGGTTTGTTACCGCACTGATCTTGATGACGGCGGGGCTCATTCTAATTATCCCGCAGGCCCAGACAGCCTTTGCAGCGATCGCAGCGCCAATAGCGAGCAGCGGCGGCCGCCTTCTCGAGCGGCTTCCGGGGCAAGGAATAAGCGGCCAGTTTCTGCTTGGCGGTCTCATCGGAATTGTGTGGACGCCCTGTGTCGGTCCGACCTTGGGCGTTGCAATTGCCGCTGCAAGCCAGGGTGACAACCTTCTGTCCTCCTTCATCACCTTTGTTGTCTTCGGAATGGGCGTTGCTCTTTCCTTGTTGGCGTTCGCTTACTCATTGCGCGGCGTACTCGCGACCCGGAAGGCGCTGATTCAGAGATTGGCCCGGTGGAGTCGATTGATATTTGGTGCGGCACTCGTGCTCGTCAGCATGGCAATCCTCACCGGCCTGGACAAGATGGCCGAAGCTGCAATGCTCGATATGATGCCGGATTGGCTCGTCGCATTTACGACAAGGTTCTAGACTCTCATCGCTGCCGCTTCCCGATCAAGGTCGACGGCTTGGACTGGAACGCTATGAACCAATTTTAACCTGGATGCCGCCGGCCTGGTCCTGCTGCTCGACGAGAAGATTATCGCGGCCATGACCGCCGAAGATGCTGTAATCGCAACCTCGTCTGCTGCAAGGCTGGTATACAGGCGCCGCCAACCGACCGCGCCCTACCCGGCCATCTGGAGTCGGATTCCGACGATAAGTGTCGGATTTGTCTTCTAGTTGCCGACCTGCATGTCGTTTTCGCGGCCCGTCAGCGCGGCCAGGCCCTCATCAAGGACTCGGACCAGTCTGTCCACATGGACATCCCGCGTCGCCGGACAGACGAGCATCATGTTGTAGTAGGGCGTGATCACGACACCGCGGTTGAGGCAGAAGAGGACCAGGGCACGCTCGACGTCATGCTTGGCGGCCAGCGCGGATTCAGTTCCGTTGCGCGGCGGGTCCGGCCAGCACACGAACTCCACTCGCAGGCCCAGGCGCGCCGCGTGCCACGGCAACCCGTGCTGCGCGATGACGCGGGCGATGCCCCGTTCCAGCCGCTCGGCAAGCGGCATGGCGCGGACATACACCTCGTCGGTCAGGACCTCCTCCAGCACGGCGCGCATGGCGGCGAGTTGAAGGGCGTTGCCAGAGAGCGTCGTACCGATGCCGTTGAAAACCGATGCGCGATCGCCCATCGCGCCCTGCATCGCGCGCTCGACCGCGTCCGTGAATCCGTAGACGGCGGCCGGGATGCCACCCGCAACGGGCTTGCCCAGGACGAAGAAATCGGGATCGAGCCCGTAGGTCCTAGTGCATCCGCCGGGGCCCGTCGAAATCGTGTGGGTCTCGTCGATGGCAAGCAGCGTGCCGTGCTGGCGCGTCAGACTCCGCAGTGTCTCGTGATAGCCCGCCAGCGGCATGACCATGCCGCAGTTGGTCATGACCGGCTCGGCGAGCACGAGCGCGACATCGCCAGGCGACAGCGCCCGCGCAAGCGCCTCCGCGTCGTTCCACTCGATGACCTTCGTCGTCGCCGTGAGGTCGCGGACTTCGCCGGCAAGCCCGGGCCTGTTCCTGGGCCGACCATTCTCGAGCACGACGAACGTGTCGTCGACCGCGCCGTGGTAGCAGCCGTTGAACACGAGGATCTTGTCGCGCCTGGTGGCCGCCCTCGCCCAGCGGATGACCGACCGGTTGGCATCCGACGCGGTCGCCGTGATCTGCCAACGCGGCAGCCCGAAGCGCTGCGTCAGGAGCTCGCCGACCAAGACGGCGTCCTCGGCCGGCAGCATGGTTGTCAGGCCACGCTCCGACTGCGCGCGCAAGGCGCGCGTGACCGGCTCGGGCGCATGGCCGAACATGGCTCCTGTATCACCGAGGCAGAAGTCGATGTACGCGTTGCCGTCGACATCGGTCAGGGTTACGCCGCGCGCCTCACGGATGAAGAGCGGGAAGGGCGTGCCCCAATCCTTCATCCAGAACATGGGCACGCCGTGGAGCCAGTTTCGACCGGCCCGCTCGGCCAAGGCTCTCGACGCGGGGTTCCGCTCCACGAAGCGCGCGCACTCGCGCTCCATGAAGGCGGGGATCCGTTCGACCGGAATGTCCCGCCCGGCTGGCGCCATGGATGGAGAACCCTCGCGCATCACGCTCATGGTGCCACGACCTCTAGCGGACGGCTCGGCCACATGGACCAATGAACCGATATCCACCGGATGACGGGCTTCTCTAGGCTGATGTTGCCACCAAGCGCCGCCATCCACAAGCCGGGACCGTCGTCATGGGGACTGCTGGGCGCCAAAGTCGGCGACGGCAGTGCGTTCTGCGTCAGGAATGTCGATTCCGCCTTGATCTGGACGTATCTGTCCCACGGCTTTCGTTCCAGCGCTTGCATAAAGGAGCTGCTCATGCCTGCGCTGGACCAACGGCCGCTTCAGCGCGACGCGCCACCGCGTCGTCAACCGCTCGGGGAAGGAGCGTCTCTCGATCGCCTATTTCGCCAATGTCGATTACGCGACCGAGATCCGCTGCCTCGCAGCCTGCATGGGCCCGAATGACCCGCCGCGTTTCCCGGTGACGACGGCGGGCCGCCATCTCATGGAAGCGATCATCCGCACCTACCCGGACCTGCTAAAATATCGCAACTGCCCGATCCCGTAAGTACTGACTCATCCCTCGTGACGGCACTTCGTGCCTCCTCGGGATGAAGATTCTTAGGTTCCTCACCCCGAGGAGCGAGCGCACGCGAGCGTGGACAATGATGCGTGCATCACTTCAACCACAAATTCCCTCCCCCCTTGAGCGGGGTGTTGCAGCACTCGAATGTCGCGATGCTTGTTGAATCGCAGCGACCCCTCTCCCTATGCCCTCCCGCAGGGGAACCGTTGCAAAATTCTGGGAGTGTGATTCGGTAGTCCCTGAGTTCCGCGATGGAGGCGATCATGGCGAAGCAGGGGCAGGACAGTTTTCTGGAGGCGTTTGCCTCGACGAAGCTGGGGCGGAACGACGTGCTGGCGGAGATTGAGGGGTCGGTTCGCTGGTATCGCTTCGAGAAGTTGCTGCAGCGCTTGCGACCGGACGGGGCCGGGCGGCCACCCTATGACCCGCTGCTTATGTTCAGGGCTCTGCTTTTGCAGCAGTGGTACTCGCTTTCGGACGCCGAGCTGGAGGAATCGCTGAACGACCGCGTGTCGTTCCGGCGCTTTCTGGGGCTTGGCCTGGAGGACGACGCGCCGGACCACACGACGCTGTGCCGGTTCCGCAACCGGCTGATCGAGGCCGGGCTGACCGAGAAGCTCTTTGCCGAGTTCGACAAGCAGATGGAGGAGCGCGGGCTGATCCTGAAGAAGGGAACAATGCTGGACGCGACGCTGGTGGCTGCGGCGACGGCCCGCCCGCCGCTCGGAGCGGCGCCGGATGAGGCAACCAATCCCGATGCTCGCTTCGCCGTGCGCGACGGCAAGGCCGGCTCCAGTTACGGCTACAAGGTCCATGTCGGTGTGGATTGCGGATCGCGGCTGATCCGCACGGCCAAGCTCACCCCCGGCAATGTTAACGACACCGTCGTCGCCGACGATCTTGTCCGCTACGACGAAGCCGCCGTTTACGCCGAAAAGGCCTACGCCAAGGCGGCCCGGCGCGCGATGTTGCGCGCCCATGGCATCAAGGATCGCATCATGCATAAGAGCTGGCGTGGCGGTCCGGCGCTCAGCATCTGGCAGAAGCGCCACAACAGTCTCATCGCCCCCGTCCGCGCCGAAGTCGAGACCGTCTTCACCGTCTTCGCCGTGATCAAGCGACGAATGCGCTACACCCGCGTGCGATACAGAGGAACCGTCAAGAACGCAGCGCACCTCCTCATCCTCGCCATTGCCTACAACATGCGAACCGCTGCCAGGCGTGCTCAATGATCCGGGCCGGCGCGGAACTTCCGATGCCAAAACCGTAAAAGTCGGCGCCCCCAAACGCCAACCTTCAGCCCGTTCATCTCCCAACCCCCGATTTCGCAACGGTTCCCTGGCGGGAGGGGGAATTGTGTGAGCGAGCAAAGTAAGCGTCACGAGAGCCGCGCGATCGTGCCTTCTCGTTCCTCGACCGATGCAGATCAGGCTTCACGCTTTCGGATTCCGCATCGGACGCATCATCGCCATGCACTCTTCGCACCACAGACGAGCGCGGAAATCCGCGCCGTTTGGCTTGCACCCCCGGCATCCGCCCGCCACTATGGAAAAAAGTTCTGAGGGCTGAGCGGGGGCAGTCGCCATGTTCAAAATTGATCCGAAGCGTCTCGATCTCGCCGCGGAGTTCCGCGCCAAGCCGATCGGCATTCATTCGCCGGAGCTGCAGGCGGTTCTGACCGTCATGCGCTCGCTGCCGCTCGAGCAGCGCTACGTGCTCATCCGCCGCAAGCCGCATGGTGAATGGGCGCTGGGACAGCTCACGGGCGTGCGCAACGAGCCGCCGCGCATCTATCACGACATGGTGTTCCATACCGTCGATGAGGCGGAGTGGCACGTCTTCAAGCTGCGCTGGAAACACGCCACCGGCGAAGAGCTGCGCGAGGAGATGCTGCCATGACCCGCCGCCTCGTCGCCTATTCCGACCGGTTCAGCGCGCATCCGGGCGAGCGCGTCGAATTCAAGGTCAACGCCATGTCGGGCGGCGAGTATCGCTGCGACATGGTGCGGTTGCGCTGCGGCGACCATCATCCGCAGGGTCCCGGCTTCCAGGAGACCGTCGTCGCCGCACCGGTCAACAAGACCTGGCCCGGCCGCCGGCAGGAGATCCATGCCGGCTCCTGCGCGATCGTCTCCGACGATCTGCGTCTCTCATCCATCGAGAGTTTCACGCTTGCGGCCTATGTCTGGCCGACCACGCCGACGCGCGGTCGCCAGGGCCTGCTCGGCAAATGGTGCGAGATAAAGCGCCACGGTTTCGCGCTCGCGATCGACGAGGGCGAGGCGGTGCTGATCCTCGGCGACAGGGCCGATCGCGTCGACATCATCCGCAGCGGGCTCAAACTGCACGAGCGGCAATGGTACCTGCTCGCGGCGACCTACGATCACGAGACCGCCATCGCGCGGCTGGTCCAGCACCCGCTCGACCCGATGCTCGGCGGCCCGATCGAGGTCGCGCGCCTCCTCGCCGCCGGGCCGATCGACGGCAACAATGGTGCGCCGCTGGTGATGGGCGCGTTCCTCTGCGAAGAGAATTCGCGTCTCAAGCCCGTCGGGCGCTTCAACGGCAAGATCGAACGCCCGCGTCTCGCGTCGGTGGCACTTGACGACGGCGCGATCGCGACGCTCACCGGCTCGACGCCGCCGCTTCCCTTGCGTGACGTGCTGCTCGGATTCTGGGATTTCTCGCGCGACATCCAGACCGATCGCATCCGCGACCTGTCGGATGCGCGGCTCGACGGCCGGCTGCTCAACCTGCCGGCGCGCGCCATGAAGGGCCATAACTGGGACGGCACGAAGTTCGACTGGAAGACCGCGCCCGAGCATTACGGCGCGATCCATTTCCACGAAGACGATCTCTACGACGCCGGCTGGGACACCGACTTCACGCTCGAGGTTCCTGCCTCGATGCCGAGCGGCGTCTATTGCGCGCGCCTGACCCAGGGCGACGAGGTCGAACGCGTGCCGCTGATCGTGCGTCCGCCGAAAGGCAAGGCAACGGCCGATCTGCTGTTCCTCGTGCCGACCAATTCCTACATGGCTTACGCCAACGAGGTCAGCACCTGGCCCTCGGGCGCGGCCGAACATGCCTTCGGTCATCTCTGCGGCTACGTGCCGGAAGACATTTTCCTCTGGACGCACCCAGAATACGGGCTCTCTTTCTACGACACGCATTATGACGGCAGCGGTGTCTGCTACTCGTCGCGGATGCGGCCGATCCTCAACATGCGGCCCGGCCACACCACGTCGTGGATCGGAGCGGGCGGCACGATCCCGTGGCAGTTCAACGCCGACACGCACATTCTCGACTGGCTCGAGGCGCGCGGCATCGAATACGACGTCGCGACCGATGAGGACCTGCATTACGAGGGCATCGAACTCCTCAGCCGCTATCGCGCGGTCGTCACCGGTTCGCATCCCGAGTACTGGTCGACGCCGATGCACGACGCGCTCTCGTCCTGGATCAACGATGGCGGCCGGCTCGCCTATATCGGGGCCAACGGCTTCTACTGGAAGGTCGGATTCCATCCGACCCTGCCGGGCGTCATCGAATTGCGCCGGACCGAAAACGGTGCGCGCGACTGGGAAGCCGAGCCGGGCGAATATTTCATGAGCTTCACCGGCGAGAATGGCGGGCTCTGGCGCCGCAACGGCAGACCGCCGCAATCGCTCACCGGCGTCGGCTTCGTGGCGCAGGGTTTCGACGTCAGCTCCTACTATCTCTTCGAGAAGGACGCGCAGGATCCGCGCGTCGCCTTCATCATGCAGGGCATTGATCCGAAGGACCGGCTCGGCGATTTCGGCACGGTCGGCGGCGGTGCCGCGGGCCTCGAGCTCGACTGGGTCGATGCGCATCTCGGCACGCCCTGGCACACGCTGCGCCTCGCCAGCTCGGTCGAGCATTCCAACTACATCATGCTGGTGCCGGAAGAGGTCGGCTCGAATGCGCCCAACATGTCGGGCCGCGAAAACCCGAAGGTGCGCGCCGACATCACCTTCTTCGAAACACCCGGCGGTGGTGCCGTCTTCTCGACCGGCTCGATCTCCTGGGCCGGCTCCCTCGCGCATAACGGCTACGACAATAACGTCAGCCGAATGACCGAGAACGTGCTGCGCCGCTTCATCGACCCGAAGAAATTCGACATGCCGCAGGGATAACAATGCCGCACGTTACGCCGGCGCTGCCGGCGTAACTCTGCGACCTCTTCTTTCCCTCCGAAGCCATTTAGTATCCTTGGTCGAGAGCTGGTAAGATCAACCGTGCAGGAACCGCCACCCTACGCCCCGCGCACTGCCGGACAAGATTATGCGATTGGCGGAAATCGCGTGGGCACGATTTGCTGTCGGCCCGGCGGTTCAATTGAATGAGATCCAGAAAGAGGCACGACACAGCCCGCGCTATTGAGCTTGTTGCTCACTGGCGCGGCGATTAATGTCCGCCTGAATATTTTGGGTGCGTTGTGGCCAGCGGCTTTTGATAAAGGCGATAGCAGCCCAGATGTCTTCGTCGGTCAGTACGCCGACGTAAGCTGGCATATCACTTTCGTAGCCTGGAACAATCGCGGAAACGCCTTCTTTCGTGATCCGAAAGAGAACCTCGTCGGGGTGGTGCCATGTATGCCCTGTCTCGTCATGAGGCGGCGCCGGTAACCGCCCGTCAGGTTTTCGGCCTTGCCAATCCGGTTGCCCTTCCAGATTGGCGCCATGACAAGACGCACAATTCTGGCGATAGATCTGTTCGCCGAGCCGTACCTGTTCTGTATTCGTAGGGTCTGCTGCCAGATACCGAGGCTCTCGCTCGACCCGGATCAACAGCGCAAGGATAGCAGCCGAGACCAGCAAAAGCCCCCCACCGATGAATAACGTCCCTCGTTTCATGGTGCGCCGAGTAGCTGCCATGTCCGGCCGCCATCAAGGCTGACCCAAAGCTCGTTTTCCTGCGTTGAACCGAACAGCCGGTTATCATCCTGGGGATCGACTGCCAGGTGCAGCAAATAGCGATCTCCGAATTCATTGTTTAATGCCTGCCAGTTTAACGTCTCCTCCTGCGCACGAAGGAAGCCACTTCCGAGAATGAAAGTATAGACCGTTCCGTCTGCCGTGGTTTCGACCAAGCTGGCCGGTTGAGGCAGCGAATGAGCCGTTTGCCAACTTCGTCCGCCGTCCTGACTGACAAGAAGGCCCTGACGGGTTGCCGAATAAAGTCGATCTGCTGCGACTGCTGATGCCGCCAGATCGATGAGGCCTTCCGGTGTTGGCCCAACTGGTTGCCAAGTATGTCCACCATCCCGGCTCGCTTGCATACCGTGATGGGCTCCATAAATCACGTTGGGATCGAGCGTGCTAACGTCCATCTGGTGAAAATCGGTGGGTCCGTCAAAGCCAGGAGAGAGCATCTCCCAGGTCTTGCCATCGTCCGTCGACATAATGAAGCCGAGGTTCCCGCCACCAGCCAGATGCCCACTGGCGTAGAGAACGGCTACATCAAATGGGTGTGGCGTAAAACCCATAAAATCGTCGCGGTTTTCTGAAACGGGCACAACAATTCCAGTCTCGATGTGTAGTGCATGAAGGCCGTTGTGCGTTGCGATCAGAAGGCGGTCGGAATCAGATTGCGCAACGGCCAAGCCGTGTACATGGGTGGAACGCAGAAGCTCAGGCAACGTTTGTATCGATTGCGCTGTTGTCGCCACCGTTGGTGTGACTATCAGGAACATGGCGGCAACGACGCCGACGACACAAGCGTGGCAAAATCTTTGAGTCATTGCTTCTCCTTTGATTGCCGCACCCACCAAAATGCGGCGGCTGGAATCACAATCCATTGTGCGATAGGCGAGAGGCCAGCGTCGATCACCGGGATGACCGGCATCATCTCCCGGTAGGCCCAAGTTTCACGGATTTCGATATTCAGCCACTCGCTAAACAGCATGTAGACGAAGCCAATTGCGATGCTGATTGAGGCAACATGATTATATCCGTGCTCGGGCCATCGATTTGTTCCAAAAAATACCAGAGCGATTGTGAGCGCGCTCAATGCGATCAGAATATCTCCGCCGGTGCAATGAAGTGCCGCGAAGACAATGTCGGCCATGCTTCCGGTTTCCCACAGCGCGTAGAGCGGCATATGGGCAAACTCCTAGATGAGGCTTCCTGGCACGACGATGACGAGATAGCGCCGCAATACGCTTAGCCATCGCATGTCGCCCATTAACGTCATGAGGAGAGTTCGACCTCGATGATATCCGGGCTTCTTGCGGCATATTCCAATGCATAAGCTAGTTCGCCAGAGGTTTCTGCGTGGACGTGTAGCATTGGTTGGTCATTTTCGACTTCATCTCCAAGTCTGACTTCCATATGAACGCCCGCGGCCTTGGCCTCGGGTGCCCCGGCGAGCTTTGCAAGCCGCGCGAGCTTGCGGTTATTGATGTGCACGATCCGTCCGCCGCGCGGCGCGATCAGCGGGTGCCGGTGGGTCGCTTTGGGCGGTGTGCGCATTCCGCCCTGCGCCTGGCAGATGGCCTGGAATTTTTTCCATGCCC
>JAWXBK010000126.1:0-3139 GCA_034439975.1 Rhodospirillaceae bacterium
CGATCACGAAATCGCCCGGCGACAGATCGACATCGTCGGGCAGCGCATAGTCGTAGGCGCCGGCGAGCGGCAGCGGCAGCAGAACGCTGACGCGGCCCTCTTCCGGGCGCGAACTGGCGTGCGATTCGGGCATCCGATACACTCTAGATCAGGCGAGTCGGAAGCGTCACGCCGGGGCGTTTCCCCGGCAATATCCGGACAATCGCCATCGGTCGCGGCACCACAAGGATCGGCAGGGCATGAAGTTCTTCATCGACAGTGCGGACATCGCCGAAATTCGCGATCTCGCCGAGACCGGCCTGGTCGACGGCATCACGACCAATCCGTCGCTGATCGCCAAGAGCGGCCGCGGCTTTCTCGACGTGGTGAAAGAAATCTGTTCGATCGTGCCCGGCCCGGTCAGCGCCGAGGTGACGGCGGTCGAGTATGAAAAGATGCTGGCCGAAGGGCGCAAGCTCGCGAAGATCGCGAAGAACATCACGGTCAAGGTACCGCTGACGCGTGACGGGCTGAAGGCCTGCCGCACGCTGCGCAATGAAGGCACGATGGTCAACGTGACGCTCTGCTTTTCGGCGGCGCAGGCGCTGCTGGCCGCGAAGGCCGGTGCGAATTTTGTTTCACCCTTCGTCGGCCGGCTCGACGATGTCGGCAGCGACGGCATGGAACTGATTTCGGACATCATGCAGATTTATTCGCAGTATCCGGCGATCGAGACCGAAGTGCTGGTCGCCTCGATCCGCCATCCGGTTCATGTCGTCCAGGCGGCAAAGATGGGCGCCGATGTCGCGACGCTGCCGCCCAACGTGCTGCGCCAGCTGTTCAACCATCCGCTGACCGACAAGGGTCTGGCCGCGTTTCTTGCCGACTGGCAGAAAACCGGCCAGTCGATCCTTTAAAGACAAGCGATGAGCCAGAGCCCGGAAGATATCGCCGATCGCAACAACGCCACCGCCGGGCGCGCGCCGGCGCGGGTGACCGCGCGGCATGTGATCGACTATCTCGACCGCCATCCCGAATTCCTGATGCGCCATCCCGACGTGCTGGAGCGGCAGAAGCTGCCGGCGCGCCAGAACGGCGATCGCATCGCCGACCTTCAGACCTATCTGCTCGAGCGCCTGCGCGGCGACGTCGCGCGGCTGCGCAGCGAGCAGGACGATCTGCTGGCAAACAGCCGCGACAATCTCTCGACCCAGGATCGCGTGCATCGCGCCGTGCTGTCGCTGTTGGGCGCGGCTACCTTCGAGCAGCTGATCGAGGCGGTCACCACCGATCTCGCGATCCTGCTCGATGTCGATGTCGTGACCCTGTGTATCGAGAGCGAGACGCCGCCGACCGCGCCGGTACGCTATGACGGGCTCTTCCTGCTGCGCCCTGGCACGGTCGACGAAGTGATGGGGCCCGGCGTCGAAGTGATGCTGCGCGACGAGATCGCGGGCGAGCCGGCCGTCTTCGGCGGTGCGGCCGGGCTGGTGCGCTCGGATGCGCTGATCCGCCTGACACCGCACGAGAACGCACCGACCGGGCTCATCGCATTCGGCACGCGCCATCCCGGTTTCTTCAATCCCGGCCAGGGTACGGAGCTGCTCAACTTCCTCGCCCGCATCATCGAGCATTGCATCCGCAACTGGCTGACCCGGTCGCTCTGACATGACGATCAACGCCCAGCCCGACCTCGTCGACGCGATCGAGGCCTGGCTGGCGCAGATGACCCACGAGCGCCGCAGTTCGACGCACAGCGTCGCCGCCTATCGGCACGATGTCGCCGCGTTCCTTGCCTTCATGAACGATCATCTCGGCGGTCCGGCGCGGCTGACGGATATGGCAACGCTGGCGCGAGGCGATCTGCGCGCCTGGCTCGCCTTCCGGAAACAAGCCGGGCTCGCCGCGAGTTCGACCGCGCGCGCCTTGTCGGCGCTGCGCAGTCTCTTCCGTTATCTCGCGCGCCATCGCGACATCCAGAACCCCGCTTTGGCGACGCTCGCGACGCCAAAACTGCCGCGCAGCCTGCCCAAGGCTTTGACCGGCGCGGAGGCCGAAGATCTGATCGATGCGCTGGAGGATATCGGTAACGGGGCCAGCGCCGACGCCGACAGCGAAACCGCGTCCTGGTGTGCCGTTCGCGATCTCGCGCTGCTGCTGCTGCTCTATGGCGCGGGGCTGCGCATCGGCGAAGCGCTGGCGCTCGACTGGCGCGATCTGCCACGCGGCGCCGAGCGCGACGGCGTCGCGACGCTGACCGTGCTGGGCAAAGGCCGCAAGCAGCGCCAGGTGCCGCTTCTGCCCACCGTGATCGAGGCGATCGAAACCTGGAGGGCCGCGACGCCCTGGCCGAACGAGGGCGCTCATCCGGCCTTTGTCGGGGTGCGCGGCGGCCGGCTCAACGCGCGGCTCGTCCAGGGCCGGATCGCCGGGCTGCGCATCCAGCTCGGATTGCCGGAAACCGCGACACCGCATGCGCTTCGCCACAGTTTTGCCACCCATCTGCTTGCCAATGGCGGCGACATTCGTGCGATTCAGGAACTGCTCGGGCATGCCTCGCTCAGCACGACCCAGCGTTACACCGATGTCGACAGCGCCGCCCTGCTGGCGGGATACGATCGGACGCATCCGCGCGCGCGGCGTCGCGCCTGAGGGGCGATCCGGTCCGACGAATGTGGAGGGATCGACAATGAAACGGTTACTGCTGCTTCTGATTTCCGGTCCGGCCCTGGCGATGATGATGGCGACGGCGTCCGCGGCGACATTTGAGGCCACAGATCCTCGCGACGTGCAGATTGCCGACGACGCCGATCTCGGCGACATTATCATGGACGAGGTCGAGCGGCGGCTGATCCGCGGCTATTATTCCCGGAACTATCACGACTATGTCTATACCGGTTCCGGGAAAAACAAGGGCATTCCGCCGGGGCTCGCGAAGAAGGGCTGGCTGCCGCCGGGCATCGCCATGCAGATTGCGCGCGGCCAGCGGATTCCGGACGATGTCGTCTATTACCGGCTGCCGGACGACCTGCGGGGACAGCTTCCGCGCCGTGCCGGATACGAGTACTATATCCTCGACGACAAGGTGCTGCTGGTACGCGAGGCGACCAATCTTATTCTCGACGTGCTGACGGTCACCGCCATCGAGGCACTGGACTAG
>JAWXBK010000127.1:0-17512 GCA_034439975.1 Rhodospirillaceae bacterium
GCCGGCGATATCGAGAGCGATTGCCGCAGCGAGACCGACCGTCTCATCCAGCTTGGCTTCGGGCGAGCGCATATGTTCGCCGGACGCGCTGCGCAGCGCCGGTTGCAACACAAGCGCACGGGTCCGGCCGCCCTCGGGGCGGCCGGTCTCTTCGTCCTGACGGAGGGATACGCGGCTCAACTCAGCCTTCGTCGCCTTCCCACGCGCTCTCGAAGAGCTGAACCGGGGCAGCCGGCATGATCGTCGATATCGCGTGCTTGTAGACGAGTTGCGAATGCGCATCCCGCCGCAGCAACACCGAGAAGTTGTCGAACCAGGTGATTACACCCTGCAGTTTCACGCCGTTCACCAGAAAGATAGTCACGGGCGTCTTGTTTTTCCGGATGAAGTTGAGAAACACATCCTGGACGTTTTGCGATTTCTCCGCGGCCATCGGGGTATCCTTCTTTATTAGTTATCGGGGCCGTCTTCGTCTTTGGAACCGCCGGCCTGCCCCTCTCACCCGGCATACCGCGGCTCATTGCGAACGACTATCATATAGTCCCGATCCGGGGAAATTACAGCGTCTCCACATACTGCCGCAGGAAAGTACAACTTGCCCGGTATAGGGCCGGCGGGAAGGCCTCGAACTCGCCGGGCGCCGGCGGTTCGGCCCGCAACAGGACCGGTCTGCATCCGGTACCGATCCCGCATTGCATATCCACATCAGTGTCGCCGACGAACCAGACGACCGGTCCCGGTACGATCCCCGATGACAGCAGCGCACGGATGACCGGATCGGGTGCCGGCTTGTCTTGCTCGGCATCGCCCGCACCGACGATCGCGCCGAACAATGAGGTCCAGCCGAGCCGGTCGGCTTCGGCGCGCAGATACTGCCCGTGCTTGTTCGAGACGATGCCGAGATAGATACCGCGCTGATGTAGCGCCCGCAGCAGATCGGCCGCCCCGTTCATCGGTTGCAGTTTATCGAGGTGATGGGCGGCAAAGGCGCGATAATAGATCTCGCGCGCTTCGGGCCAGCGATCGCCGAACATCTTCGGAAAACTGTCGCGCAGCGACGCACGGATGCGGGCGCGGGTTTCCTCGAGCGTCCAGGTCGGATGTCCCATTGCCGACAAGGTCGCGTTCATCGCGTCGGCAATGACTTCCCAGTTGTCGACCAGCGTATTGTCCCAATCGAACAGGACCGCCTTTGGTAAAGCCTCGCTCATAAGGCCCGGGGCGCCGCGAGAACGAAATCGAGATAGGCCTGGCGCAACGCCAGCGCGAGCGGCCCTGCCCGTCCGGCGCCGACCGGCTTGCCGTCGATCGAGGCGACCGGCAGGACCAGCGATGTGCTGCTGGTGATGAAGGCTTCCTGCGCCGCCTGCGCTTCCGCGACCGAGAAGGCCCGCTGTTCGAGTGCGTACCCTTTTTCCGCGGCGACGGCGATGAGGCGCTTGCGGGTGATGCCGGAGAGGATCGCGTTGCTGAGGTCGCGCGTCACCAGTTTCTTGTCCGCGGTCACAATCCAGGCGTTGGTCGATGTACCTTCGGTCACGTCGCCATCGTCATCGAGTAACCAGCCTTCGAACGCGTCGCGCTCGACCGCCGCCTGCTTGCTCAGGATATTCGCGAGCAACGAGGTCGCTTTGATATCGCAGCGCCGCCAGCGCAGATCCGGCATGGTGACGACCGCGACGCCGGCTTCGATCCTTGCCTTTGCGAGCGGCACCTTGCGCTGCGTCGTCATGACCAGGCTCGGTCGTGCCCGATCGGGGAAGCGATGATCCCGGGGTGCGACACCGCGCGTCGCCTGCATATAGACAATCCCATCAGTGACGCCGTTGCGCCGCATCAGTTCCCGTGTGAACCCGCGCAGGACAGCGCGGCTGACTGGCATCGGTATGCGGAGCTCGCTCAGCGAGTATTCCAGCCGGTCGATATGCGCATCCTCGTCGACGATGCGCCCCTCGATCAGCGGCACGACCTCGTACACGCCGTCGGCGAACTGATAGCCGCGGTCGTCGATATGCACGAGCGCGTCGCGATGCGGCATATAGCGGCCGTTGACATAGGCAAAGCGAGGCATCGGATCAGAAAAACTCCAGTCGAACCGAAAACATCTTCTCGACATGCTTGACCGCATCCGCGACAGCGAAGATGACGACCCGATCGCCGACTTCGATTACGGTATCCCCCCGCGGCGTGATGACTTCGTCGTCCCGGATAATCGCACCCACCACGATACCGGCTGGGAATCGGGCCTCCCGCAGCGGCACGCCCACCAGCCGTGACGTTTCGAGCGCATCCGCCTCGATGATTTCGGCAAACCCATCGGCCAGTGTATGGACCGAGCGGATGCGGCCGCGCCGCACATGCTGGAGGATTGTCGACACCGTGATCGAGCGCGGGCTCACCACCGCATCGATGCCGAGGGATCCCAGCAACGGCGCATATGTCATCTTGTTGAGGAGCGTGACTGAGCGCTGCGCGCCATGGCGCTTCGCCAGCAGGGAAGCCAGAATATTAACTTCGTCGTCATTGCTGACAGCGATGACCGTTTCGGTCGCCTTCACATTCGCTTCGATGAGGATTTCCGGATCCAGTGCATCGCCCTGAAGCACGATGGTCCGATGCAGGACCTGTGCGGCGCGCTCGGCACGCGATCGATCGATCTCGATAATGCGAACTTCCGAAGCCAGTTTCTCTTCCTCGACCTGTTGTGCCACAAACAGGCCGATATTTCCTGCCCCGACGATGATGAGACGCCGTGCCTCGGGCTCCTCATGGCCGAACGCTGCCAGCGCCCGGTCGAGATGCCGGCTGTCAGCAACGAAATAGACATCGTCGCCGGCCACCATCAGGTCGTCGCCGCTGGGTACAATCTTCACGTCGTTGCGGATGATCGCAACGACAGATATATGCAGATCGGGGAATAGTTCGGAAAGCTGTCGCAGCGGCGTATTGATGACCGGGCAGTCCGCATGGCAATGCACGCCGACCAGCGTAACGCGCCCGTCCGACAGGGGGATGGTATCGAAGGCGCCGGGGATCTGCAGGCGCCTCGCAACTGCGCGTGCGACTTCGATTTCCGGCGAGATGATGGCGTCGATCCCCATATTCGCGCGATGAATGAAATCGGGCCAGCGCGGGTCGAGATAAGTCTGCGCACGAATGCGCGCGATCTTCGTCGGCACCTCGAACAGCGAATGCGCGATCGAGCAGGCTACCATATTGACTTCATCGGCGAAGGTGACCGCGATCAACAGATCGGCATCGGCCGTGCCGGCGCGCTCAAGAACGTCGGGGTGTGACGCATAACCGACCAGTCCCTGGACATCGAGTGTGTCGCTGATCTCCCGCACGAGCTGCGGATTGGTGTCGATGACGGTAACGTCGTTCTCTTCGCGCGAAAGATAGCGTGCTATCGCCGAACCGACCTGGCCGGCGCCGCAAATGACGACTTTCATCGCGTTCGGTCCGATATGGCCAGATCGAAGTCGCTAGCGTTCATCGACCTTTTCCTGCCGCTCCGAAGAGGCGATGCCGAGCGAGCGGAGCTTGCGATGCAACGCGGAGCGCTCCATGCCGATGAAGGTCGCGGTTTTCGAGATATTGCCGCCGAACCGCGCGACCTGGGCGTCGAGATAGTTGCGCTCGAAGGCTTCGCGCGCTTGCCGCAGTGGCAGAGCCATAAGGGCGACATCGGTGAACCCGCCGCCATGCGAGGGTTGCCGGCCCGCGTCCGACGGCAGCATCGACGCCTTGACCGGATCCTCGGGCGTGCCGGGCGCCATGATGAGCAGCCAGTCCACGAGATTGCGGAGCTGCCGCACGTTCCCCGGCCATTCGGCCGTCTGCAGTGCGGCGATCGCATCCTCGGCGAGGCGACGACAGGGCAGGCCTGCGAGCCGCGCCGCCTGCTCCATCAGATAGTTTGCCAGAACGGGAATGTCGTCGCGCCGCGTCGCGAGCGGCGGCACCGACAGCGGCACCACGTTCAGGCGATAATACAGGTCCTGCCGAAACTCGCCCTCTGCCATGGCGGCGTCAAGATCGCGGCTGGCCGAGGCCAGTACCCGCACGTCGACTTTGACCGGCTGGCTGCCATTGACGCGCATGAACACCTGTTCCTGGAGCGCGCGCACGATCTTGCCCTGGGTTTCGAGCGGCATGTCGGCGACTTCATCGAGCAGGAGCGTGCCACCATGCGCCCGTTCGAACAGGCCGATCCGCACCACCGGCGATCCGCCGTCATCGCGCAGCTCGGTGCCGAACATCTCTGTTTCGAGACGCTCCGGTTCGAGCGCCGCACAATTCACGACGACGAATGGCCCGTCGGCGCGGCGCGACAAGCGATGCACCATGCGCGCCGCCACTTCCTTGCCGGATCCGGCGGGGCCGGTGATCAGCACGCGGCTGCCGGTCGGAGCGACGCGCTCGATCGCCTGACGAAGCTGATGCATCGAATTGGAAGCGCCAATCATCTCGCTCTCGCCGCCGCTGCGCAGCCGCAGCTCGGCATTCTCGCGGCGCAAACGTGCCGCCTCGATCGCCCGATCGACCACCGTCAGCAGACGGTCGGCCTTGAACGGCTTCTCGATGAAATCATAGGCGCCTTTCTTGATGGCGCTGACGGCGGTTTCGACATTGCCGTGGCCGCTGATCATTACCACCGGCACGTCGGGATGGTCGCGTCGCAGCAAAGGCAACAACTCCATGCCGTCGAGCTCGCTGCCCTGCAGCCAGATATCGAGCAGCACAAGGCTCGGCTGGCGCGACCGGATCGCAGCCAGCGCGGATGCACTTTCAGCGGCCTCGCGGGTTTCATACCCCTCGTCGGCGAGGGTGCCCGAGATCAGCATCCGAATATCGGATTCGTCGTCGACGATCAGAATGTCATGCGCCATGCACCGCGATCCCCCGGGTCGCGTTCGAACTATCGGATTCCATATCGGCAATGCCGCTCGTCTCGATCGGGAAGAACAGCGTGATGCGTGCGCCGCCTTCCAGCCGATCGCCGAGATGCAATCGACCGCCATGGTCTTCCATGATTTTCTTCACGATGGCAAGACCGAGTCCGGTTCCCTTCATGCGTGTCGTAACATATGGCTCTGTCAACCGCTCGCGACCCGATGTCGGCAGGCCCTTGCCGTTATCCGAGACGATGACCGCGACGGCATGTTCGTCGATGGAAAATTCAAGCCACACCTCACCCATGGGCAAAACGCGCTGATCTTCGGTTGGTTCCCGCCCTTCGATGGCATCTGCGGCGTTCTGCAACAGGTTGGTAAGCACCTGCCCGATCTGCCGCGCATCGCAGCGCACGCCGATCCCCGGCATCGGCGACTGGAAATGATAGGCGATGCGGGGGTGCGCCTCACGCTGGAGAAACAACGCCTGCCGCGCGAGATTGACAAGATCATTTTGCTGGAAGACCGGTGCCGGCATTCGCGCGAAGGCTGAAAACTCATCGACCATGCGTCCGATATCGCCCACCTGGCGCACGATCGTATCGGTGCAGGCGATGAAGGTTTCGGGATCGTTGGTGATCTGTTTCAGATATTTACGCTTGAGCCGCTCGGCCGAAAGCTGGATCGGCGTCAGCGGATTCTTGATCTCGTGCGCGATGCGCCGTGCGACGTCGGCCCAGGCGGCTTTACGTTGTGCGGCCATCAAATCTGTCACATCGTCGAATGTCACGACATAGCCGAGCAGTTCGCCGGCGCCGATATCGCCCGCAATGCGCACCAGCAGCGAGCGGTTCTGGCCCTGCTGCAACAACGACACCTGCCCTTCGATGACACGGCGCGGCCGCTCGGCCGCTTCGGCGAGCAACTCGCCCATTTCCGGCACGACGTCGCCGAGGGGCTTTCCGGCATGCTGGTCGAGATCGACACCGAGGAGGTCGGCGGCCGAACGATTGGGCAGGTTGATCCTGCCGGCAGAATCAAGGCCAATCACGCCGGCCGAGACGCCACCCAGCACCGCCTCGGTAAAGCGCCGTCGGTCGTCGAGTTCCTTGTTGGTACTGATCAGGGCAGTACGCTGATCCTCGAGCTGTGCAGCCATGCGGTTAAAAGCGCGACTGAGCGAGCCGATCTCGTCGACAGAGTCGCCTTCCGGCACGCGCGTCGACAGATCGCCGGCGCGGATTTGCTCGGCGGCTGTGAACAGACGACCGATAGGTCGCGCGAGCTGGTTCGCGACGATCAGCGCGACCCAGACGGACGCGATCAGCAGCAGCAGTGCTACGATGAAGAAGACGGCCACGAAGGTGATCTGCAAACCCTCGCGCTGGCCTTCGAGCTGTTCATAGAGCTGGGCCGCACCCTCCGTCGCATCGAGATGTTGGAGGACGCGGGGATCGATCTGTCGCCCTATCACCAGGAAGTCGTCGGCCAGCGAATCGAGCTGAACGAGTGCGCGCACCCGGTCCTCGGTATTGCCCGGCAGGACCACGACATCGCCGAGCCGTGCGCGAGCATAGGCCCAGTCGGGAAGACCGGGATCGAACGACAGCAACGCCGAGAATCCGGCGCTGACGATAACGCGCCCCTGCCCGTCCAACACCGCCGCCTCGTCGAGCCCGCGGATGCGCACATGTGCCTCGAGGACGCGCTCGAACCGTTCGCGGTTGAACTCGAGCAGCGGACCTTCGTTGCGCAGATTTTCGAGCACCGACAACACGTCGCTGCCGATCTGCTGCTGATGCTCCGCAAGATAGGCGCGCGCGACGATCAGTGAATCCTTGACGGCAGTGCGCACACGATCGCTGAACCAGGCTTCGATGCCGAGATTGAGGAACATCGCGGAAAAGACCGCGACGATGATCGCCGGCGTCACCGCGACGACCGCAAACAGCAGCACGAGCCGCGAATGCAATCGCGCGCCGGCGAGGCCGCGGCGGCGCTCGAGCCACAGCGCCACGAGGCGCCGGATCACGATCGCACCGAGCCCGAGCAGGATGACGAGATTCAGAACCAGCAGCACCAGGACGGTGCGGGGATTGGGCAGGAAGCCGAGCGCGCCGGTGACCGTCAGATAGGTTGTGATGCCTGAGCCGACCGCGAGGACCAGCAGCAGGATCGCCAGCCAACGCTCGACACGGCTTCGCCGACCCCAGGCCATAAGCTGACCCACCCAGCCGGACTCCGCGTTCGAAGTTTCGGTGGCTTCGACCGACACCCTAATGCCTCACAGTTGCGGTTTTGCCACAGTCTACTTGAGGCTGCGCACGACGGGTATAGCCAATTCTCTGATTTTCTTCCGGAGGGTGTTGCGATTCAGCCCCAGCAGGTCTGCGGCCTTGAGCTGGTTGCCGCGGGTCGCCTCGAGGGTGACGGCGATCAGCGGCCGTTCGACCTCACGGACGATCCGCTCATAGAGGCCGCGTGCCGGCAGCCGGTCGTCGTGTGCCGCGAAATAGCTGCGAATATGACGCTCCGCCGCGTCCGCGAGGGATTCCCGGCGTGGGGTCGCCTCTTCCTCGGCGAGTGTCGTGGATCGCGCGCCGGCCAGCTCGCGCTCGACCAGTGCCCGGCCGAAGACATCTTCGCCGTAGAGCGCGGCAAGGCGTCGCACCAGGTTCTCGAGCTCACGGACATTGCCCGGCCAGTCATGGGTCTTCAGCCGATCGAGCGCGGCCATATCGAAACGTTTGACCGGCAGCCCGTCCAGTTCCGCCTGAATGAGGAAATGGCGGACCAGATCCGGGATGTCGTCGCGCCGCTCGCGCAATGGCGGGATTCGGATCGGCACTACATTGAGCCGGTAAAAAAGATCCTCGCGGAACTGGCCCCGTCGGATCAGCTGCTGCAGATCGCGATGCGTCGCGGTGACGATGCGCACGTCGGCGGCAATCGGTGTGCGACCGCCCACGGTCGTGAACTCGCCTTCCTGCAGCACGCGCAGCAGACGCGTCTGCGCCTCGGGCGGCATGTCGCCGATCTCGTCGAGGAACAGAGTCCCGCCCTGCGCCTGTTCGAAACGGCCGCTCGCCCGCGCCGAAGCACCGGTAAACGCGCCTTTCTCATGACCGAACAATTCGCTTTCGATCAGCTCGCGCGGGATCGCCGCCATATTGATCGCGACGAACGGTCCGCGGCGGCGCCGGCCATATTGATGCAGCGCGCGCGCAACCAGTTCCTTGCCGGTACCGGATTCGCCGGTGATCAGTACCGTCAGATCGGTCTGCACGAGTTTCGCAACCAGCCGGTAAATCTCCTGCATCGCAGCCGAACGGCCGATCAGCGGGATGGTATTGTCGGGCGCGCTGCCATCTGGCACCGGCACGGTGCCCGGTTGGGCGAGCGCGCGATCGACCAGACGGACCAGCACATCGAGATCGAACGGCTTCGGCAGATAATCGAAGACGCCACTTTCCGCGGCACGCAGGGCGGTGCCGAGCGTACTCTGCGCGCTCATCGCGATGACCCGAAGATTGGGTCGATGCCGTGCGATCTGCGGCACCAGATCGAGCCCGTTGCCGTCGGGCATCAGTACATCGGTGATAACGAGATCGCCCTCGCCCGCCTTGACCCACTGCCAGAGCGTCGCCGCATCGCCGGCCGTACGCACGTCATAGCCCTGCCGCCCGAGCGCTTCGGCGATCACTGTGCGGATCGTACGGTCGTCGTCGGCAACGAGGATCGTCGCGCGGGTCACGATCCCACTCCGTCGGCCGCAACCGGCAGCATGATCTCGAAGCGGGTCCGGCGAGGCTCGCTGCTGACGTCGATTGCGCCTTCATGATCGGCGACGATCCGCGCAACCAAAGCCAGACCGAGGCCGCGTCCCTGCGGCTTGGTCGTGACGAAGGGATCGAAAAGATGATCGCGCACGGCGGCCGGAATGCCGGGGCCGTCATCGACGATCGACACGACCAACGGAATCTTGCGCCGCTCGCCGTTCGACCGGTTATGAGTCAGGCCCGGCTCGTAACGGGTCGCGATGCGGATCTCGCCGCCGATCTCCGCTGTCGCCTCGGCGGCATTCTTTACCAGATTGACGAACGCCTGGATCAGCAACGCGCGATCGCCGGCGACCGGCGGCAACGAGGGGTCGTATTCCCGCTGAATGTGCCGGCCCTGCGCGAAACCCGCGGCCGCAACGCGACAAACATAGTCGAGAATCTCGTGGATGTTTTCCGGTTTCGCATCGACTCGGGGCGCCGCTGCGAGCGTCTCGACGGTGTCGAGCACCGCGACGATGCGGTCCACTTCCTGGCAGATCATGCCGGCGAGCGCCCGGCCGCTGTCGTCGAGGGCGGGCTGGAGCAACTGCGCCGCACCGCGAATGCCGGAGAGCGGGTTGCGAACCTCATGCGCCAGCATCGCGGCCATCGCACCCACCGACCGCGCGCCGTCGCGCTGCGTCGCCTGGCGGTCGAGACGGTCTGCCACCGTGCGATCGCGAAGCACGATGACCGCGCCGCCGCTTACGAGACCGAGCGGTGCGATATCGATCGAAATCCGGCTTTCGATGCCGTCCAGCCGGGTCAGCAGCAGTGTATCCTCGCTGAGAGCGACACCCTCGCCGAGCGCACGAGCGACCAGCGCCTCAATCGCGCTGTTCTCGCCGCAGAGTTCGGCGAGCGTCAAATCGGTGAGTGCGCGCAGGCCGGTGCCGAACAGTTCGGCGGCCGCGCCATTGGCGTCGAGGATGTTCAATGCCGGATCGACCGCGATAACAGCGACCGGGATCGCATCGAGAATGGTGTCTCCGTCCGGTGCTGCCGCAACCGGCGCCGGCACCTTCTTCAGCGCCGGCTTGGCCATCAGGCGGCGTCCCGCTCGACGCAGCGATCGTAGAAACCGGCGATCAGGTCGCGCACCACGACGGCATCGCGCGTGCGGTTGACGCTGGTACGGAACTCGGCGGAGCCTGTGAGGCCTTTCGAATACCAGCCGATATGCTTTCGCGCGATCGGTGCGCCGCGCTCCGGCCCGTAATGATCGAGCATGTCCGCAAAATGATCGAGAAGGATCTGTTTCTGCTCGGCAATCGTCGGGTCGGGCAGCGTCGTGCGGTCGCGCAGATACTGCATGACCTGGCGCAGGAACCAGGGTCGCCCATAGCAACCGCGTCCGATCATCACCCCGTCGGCAGCCGATTGTTCGAGCGCCTGGATCACATCGGCAAACGTGAGAATGTCGCCGTTGACGATGACCGGGATCGACACCGCTTCCTTGACGTTGCGCACGAACGCCCAGTCGGCATGACCTTCATAGAACTGGCAGCGCGTGCGGCCATGCACGGTCACCATCTTGATGCCGCTCTCTTCCGCAATGCGCGCGAGTTGCGGTGCGTTGCGGCTGTCATGGTCCCAGCCGGTCCGCATCTTGAGCGTGACCGGCACCGATACGGCTTTGACCGTCGCTTCGAGGATGCGCGCGGCATGACATTCGTCGCGCATCAGCGCCGAGCCGGCATGACCGTTGACGATCTTCTTCACCGGACAGCCGAAATTGATGTCGATGATCTGCGCGCCCAACCCCTCGTTGAGCTTCGCCGCTTCCGCCATGACTTCGGGTTCGCAGCCGGCGAGCTGCACCGCCATCGGAAACTCTTCGGGCGTGTGACACACCATCCGCAAGGTCTTGCGCACCTGACGGATCATCGCCTCGCTGGCGATCATCTCGGAGACGACCAGCCCCGCGCCCCAGCGCTTCACCAGCCGGCGGAACGGCATGTCGGTGACGCCCGACATGGGCGCCAGGATTACCGGATCGTCGATGCGGATCGGACCGATCGAAATGCTCATGGATTGGGCACCCTGTCGGACTGGTCAAAAAGCAGGCAGAAACTAGCGCGGTCTGTATTGCAGTGCAATACAGCCCTAACCGAGCAGGATCTCCCGGACGAATTTGACCCCGGGATAGGCCAACGTCAGGAGCAGCCAGGCAACCAGCACCCAGCGGGTCGCCCGCCTTCCGCGAAACCCGGTACGCGCATGCGCCCAGAGCAAAGCGCCGATCAGGACGAAGGCGGCGATCGCCAGCACGGTTTTATGGTCGAACGGCATCGCGTCGTGGCTGCTGAACCAGCCGAGCGCCATGCCGGTCGCGATCCCTATGCCGAGCACGAACTCGGCAGCGGTGAGCAGCCGGATCTCGAGCCGTTCGCTGTCGGCGAGCGACGGCAGCCGGTTCGCGATCCCGCCCGGTTGTTTCTGTTTGAGCGCCGCGTCCTGCAGGAGGCAGGCGAGCCCGGCAATGGCCGCCAGCGAGAGCGAGGCGTAGGTCGCTAGTGCAAAGACGATATGCACATCAACCCAGGCAACAGGCCCGACCGATCCGGTCATCGGTTGTACAGGCGCCAGCAGCCTCACCAGCAGTGAGAGCAGGCCCATCAGCAAAAGATAGGTCATTAACAAAACGGACAGACGTCGCAGCGCCGGCGCCGCCCAGCCGATCGCCACATAGACAAGCAGCGTCGCTGTCAGCGTGGCCCACAAAGTCAGGGCCAGATCGCCGCGCCAGCCATTGCGCAGCAGATCGGCTGCAAGCGCGGCCAAAGCGCCGGCGAGCGCGCCGGTCGCAATCAGCAACGCCGACCGTCCCGTCAGCGAAGCTGCGACCAGCACAACCAGAACGGCGGCCTGCAGGAGCAGGACAGTGATATCGGGGGCTGCCATGGGTCCGAACTATAAAGGCGCCGGCCCTTGCCCGCCACGCCATGCGCCGCGCATCGATGCCGGCGGGCCTGCTTTGCAAGCCGGTGCCGCTCGGGCATAGCTTATGCCATGACCATCGCAGCCCTGATCGTGGCCGGCGGCAGAGGCCGGCGCTTCGGCGGCGAGTTGCCGAAGCAATATCGGATGCTCGCGGGCAAGCCTGTGCTGCGCCATGCGATCGACGCGTTCCTTTCGTCGCCATTGGTCGATCGAATCCAGGTCGTGATCCGCGACAGCGATCGCGCGCATTACGATGCGGCCACCAGGGGTCTTGCATTACTGGTACCTGTCGCCGGGGGCGATACGCGCCAGGCATCGGTCCGCTCCGGGCTCGAAGCGCTGGCGACCAACCCGCCGGCCAGCGTCCTGATCCACGATGCCGCTCGCCCGTTTCTGTCGACCCCGATGATCGCCGGTTGCGCCGCCGCGCTCAACAGCGCGCCCGGTGCAATCGTGGCGGTTCCGCTGCGCGATACGCTCAAGCGTGGAAGTCAAAACAACGAGATCGCGGGCACGGTCGACCGCAATTCCCTCTGGCGCGCGCAAACCCCGCAGGCCTTTCGATTTGCCGACATCCTCGCCGCTCATCGCAGGGCCGCCGGACAAGATCTGACCGACGATGCGGCCGTCGCCGAGGCCAGCGGTCTGGCGACCCTGCTGGTCGAAGGATCGGACGATAACATCAAGATCACGACCGAGGACGATCTGGCGCGTGCCGAACGCTTGCTGGCCGCCGCGCGCGAGTACCGCACCGGCTTCGGCTACGACGTGCATCGTTTTGCGCCGGGCAATGCGATCACGCTGGGTGGTGTGCGCATCCCGCACGATTGCGGGCTCGACGGGCATTCCGATGCCGATGTCGCGCTGCACGCTTTGACCGATGCGATCCTCGGTGCGATCGGTGCCGGGGATATTGGCGCACACTTCCCGCCGTCAGACATGCAATGGAAGGGTGCCGATTCTGCCCGCTTTCTCGCGCATGCCGCATCGCTGGTACGGGTGCGCGGCGGCAGCATCGTTCATCTCGATCTCACCATCGTCTGCGAGCGGCCAAAGATCGGGCCGCATCGCGAGGCAATGGTCGCCCGGATCGCGGCGATCGCCGGGCTCGAACCGGGTCGCGTGAGCGTCAAGGCGACGACGACCGAAGGACTTGGCTTCACCGGCCGAAGCGAAGGCATCGCAGCGCAGGCGGTCGCGACCGTCGGCCTCCCGCGGTGATCGCATGACGACGGCCGCTGCCATCGTCGAGCGTTACCGCAAGGCGGGTTTGCGCATCGTCACGGCCGAATCCTGCACCGGCGGCATGATCGCCGCCGCCCTCACCGATATCGCCGGTTCGTCGGATGTGTTCGAGCGCGGTTTCGTTATTTACTCGAACGACGCGAAGCACGAACTGATCGGCGTGCCGCGCGCGACTCTCGACGCGCATGGCGCGGTCAGTGCCGAGACGGCCGAAGCGATGGCGCGTGGCGCGCTTGCCCACTCCCATGCCGATGTCGCGCTGTCGGTGACGGGCATTGCCGGACCGGGCGGCGGTTCTGCCGAGAAGCCGGTTGGCCTGGTTTTTTTCGGTGTCGCGCGCAAAGGCGTACCGATGCGCACGATCCGCGAGGTTTTCGCCGGCGACCGGCCCGCCATCCGCCGCGCCGCGACGACGCGCGCGCTCGATCTTCTCTCTGAAGCCCTTACGCCTTGAGACAGCGTGCTATCGGTATCGATTTCAGCGGCGCCAAGGATGCCGGGCGGCGTATCTGGATTGCCGAAGGAACGATCGGTGCAGGTGGGTCGTTCGCGCTCGAACGCTGCATGCCAGTATTTCAGCGTCTCAATTGCGGCAAGCAACGCGAGGTCGCCCTCCCCGTACTAACCGAATGGATTGCAGAACAGAACGATGCGGTGATCGGCTGCGATTTTCCCTTTTCGCTGCCACTCTGTGCACTGGGCGATTCCGACTGGCATAGCTTTGCACGAGGGTTTCTGAATGTTCATCCGTCGGCACCGGCGTTCCGGGCTGCCATGCGGCAACGACACGCGACTGCGGTGGCAAAAGAACCCAAGCGCAAGACCGATGGCCCGGACGAGGCCGCGACGCCCTGGAATCCGTGGAACATTCGCCTTTACTGGCAAACGCATGCCGGTCTCGGGTCCGTCCTCGCGCCGCTGATCGGTCGCACTGCAATCGTGCCGTTCGACGCGGCGATCGCGGGCAAGCCGCTGATCGTCGAGACCTGCCCGGCTTCCTCGCTCAAGAAACTGGGCCTTTACAGGAAACACAGCTCGTACAAAGGACGGAAAGATGCCTGTCGCGTTGCGCGTTCGGCTCTTCTCGATGCGTTGCTGCGGCGCAAGCTGGTTACGCTCAAGCCGATCCTGCGAAAGCACATTATCGAGGATAAGGGCGGTGACGCGCTTGACGCGGTGATCGCAGCGCTCGGTGCAGCAGCGTCGCTGTCGCAGACCGAGAATCGCGTCGGCTACGATCACCCGATCGAAGGCTGGGTCTACTACGTGCGCGGCTGATCCGCAGCGTCGCGATGCGCGGACAGCAAGACCGGTATGCCCGTCTGGGGATGTGGCACGCTCACCATCGGAAGGCCGTACACGCGTTCGACCGCCTCGGTGGTCAACACGGTTTGGGGCGGGCCGGATTGCGCGATGCGGCCCTGATCGCGCGGACAAGCCCGCTGCCGGAACCGCCGCCGGGCGCTGGGGCGACCTATCGCGTGCCAATCGTTTTCGCGCTGCGCTGAGTGCGCCGCCGTATTCGGGTTGAAGGGCCGGGCATGTAACCCCTGCCGGATCGGTCAGCGGTTCCTTTGAGAACGCGAAAGAACGCGCATCAGCGGTAGAGATCGTTTGCGCGCGCCTCGAAGGCGCCGACCATGCGGCGAACCGCCTCGTGGAACACGACGCCTATCACCTTCTGCAGCAGCAGTGAGCGAAACTCGAAATCGACATAGAAATCGAGCAGCGTGCCGCCCTGCCCGTCCGGCTCGAAAATCCAGTGATTGTCGAGGTAGCGGAACGGCCCCTCGGTGTAGGCGACATCGATGCGATGGCCGGGCCGATCCAGCGTCACCTTGCTCGTAAATCGTTCGCGGATCATGCGGAAGCCGATCATCAGATCGGCGATGATCACGTTGTCGATGTGGCTGCGGATCCGAGATCCGACGCACCAGGGCAGGAATTCCGGATAACGCTCGATATCGGCAACCATATCGAAGAGCTGCTCGGGTCGGTATGGCAGATGACGCTTCTCGGCGTGGTTGGGCATTCAGGCCAGGTCCGACGGCGCGGCGCTCAACCTGTGACCGCAATGCGCGTCAGTTTCGCCTCGCGCGCGGCGCGCAACTTCGCGAAATCGTCGCCCGCATGGTGCGACGACCGCGTCAACGGCGAACTCGCGATATGGAGGAAGCCCTTGCCCAGCCCCTGCCGCCGATACTCCTCGAACTCGTCGGGCGGCACGAAGCGATCCAGCGGATGATGCTTCGGCGTCGGCTGCAGATATTGCCCGATCGTCATGAAGTCGATATCCGCCGAGCGCATATCGTCCATCACCTGCAGCACCTCGTCGCGCGTCTCGCCGAGCCCGACCATGATGCCGGACTTGGTGAACATTGATGGATCCAGCTCCTTCACCCGCTGCAACAGACGCAGCGAGTGAAAATAGCGCGCGCCGGGACGGACCGGCCGATAGAGCCGCGGCACGGTTTCGAGATTATGGTTGAACACGTCCGGCTTCGCCGCGACGACGATCTCGAGCGCGCCATCTTTCTTGAGGAAATCGGGCGTCAGTATCTCGATCGTCGTGCCTGGAGCGAACTGGCGGATGCGCGCGATGGTGCGCGCGAAATGATCGGCCCCGCCGTCCGGCAGATCGTCGCGATCGACCGACGTGATGACGATATGATTGAGCCCCAGTGCTGCAACCGCCTGGCCGACATGCTCCGGTTCATGCGGATCGAGTTTGTCCGGCAGCCCCGTTGCGACGTTGCAGAAGGCGCAGGCGCGCGTGCAGACCGAGCCGAGGATCATCATCGTCGCGTGCTTCTTGGCCCAGCACTCGCCGATATTCGGGCAAGCCGCCTCTTCGCACACGGTATTGAGCTTGAGCTCGCGCATCAACGCGCGCGTCTCGTGATACTCGCGGCTGACCGGTGCCTTAACGCGGATCCAGTGCGGCTTGCGCACGGGCGGCGTATCCGGCCGGTTGACCTTTTCGGGATGGCGCGGGCGCGGTGTCTCTGCGGTCGTGTCGGTCATGGGATCGTGACTTTTCCCGTTTAAAGTCGCATCGATGCGAGGATAACAGCTTCCGTCGAGCCCCGCACCAAGGCCTCGAGTGCGCGCCAGGCCCCGCCGCGCTTCAACCCGGTCTCGCCGAAATGCTGATGCTCGGCCTCCTGAAGCTGAATCGACCGGATCTCGTCGGCGACGCGCGGCGCATCGATACACATCAGCGCGATCTGTTCTTCGAGATGGCGGTTGACCGTATCTTCCACCGCATAGGTACAGAGCCGGATGCCGTTGCGACCGAGCGACGCCGTCATCAGCCCCAACGCAAACCCGCCGACATACCAGAGGGGAAATACACGGCAGCGGCACGCGCCATACTCGATCCGCAAGATCTCGAACCGGCGCATATGGTCGCGCTCATGCGCAAGGATTTGGCGCAAGGTCGGCAGCAGGTCTCGATAGAACACTCGGGCCATGAGATTTTGTGCGCTGTAGATCGCGATCGCGCCGTACTCGCCCGCATGGTCCACTTTGATCGCATTGCGGATCGTTTGCGTAATCTCAATGTTGTCAGCCATATCCACCCGCGGCGCGAGCAGGATGTCCAGAGTCGACGGCGCATGATTGGAAATCGTCATGCTGTCAGATATGCAGCACACGCCCGTACGCATCGAGTACGGATTCGTGCATCGTCTCGGAAAGCGTCGGATGCGGGAAGACTGTCGCCATCAGTTCGGCCTCGGTCGTCTCCAGCGTGCGCGCGATCGCATAGCCCTGGATCAGCTCGGTCACCTCGGAGCCGATCATATGCGCGCCGAGCAGCGCGCCCGTCTTGGCGTCGAAGATCGTCTTGACCAGCCCCTGATCGTCGCCGAGCGCGATCGCCTTGCCGTTGCCGGCGAACGGGAAGCGTCCGACTTTCACTTCATGGCCCGCCTTCTTCGCGGCCTCTTCGGTAAAACCGACGCTCGCAACCTGCGGATGGCAATAAGTGCAGCCCGGAATGTTCGACTTGTCGATCGGATGCACACCCTTCACGCCAGCGATCTTCTCGACGCAGACGACGCCCTCGTGGCTCGCTTTGTGCGCAAGCCAGGGCGGGCCGGTCAGATCGCCGATCGCATAGACGCCCGATTCGCCGGTCGCGCCCCACTCATCAGTGACAACATGGGCCTTCTCGACTTTGATCTTGGTGTTCTCGATACCGACTTTTTCGACATTACCGACGATGCCGACCGCCAGGATGACGCGATCGACGGTCAGCGTCTCGATCTTCTTCTCTTTGGTCTCGATCGTCGCCGTGACGTTGTCCTTGCCCTTGTCGAGTTTCTTCACCGTAGCACCGATCAGGATCTTCATGCCCTGCTTGGTGAAGGCCTTGTGGGCGAAGGCGGAAATCTCGGCATCCTCGACTGGCAGAATACGGTCCAGCACTTCGACCACGGTCACGTCGCAGCCGAGCGTGCGGTAAAAACTCGCAAACTCGATCCCGATGGCGCCGGAGCCGACGACCAGCAGCGATTTCGGCATCGCGGCCGGCACCATTGCTTCGCGATAGGTCCAGATCAGCTTGCCGTCCGGTTCGAGCCCGGGCAGCGATCGCGCGCGCGC
>JAWXBK010000128.1:0-9977 GCA_034439975.1 Rhodospirillaceae bacterium
GACCGCGCGCGCGACATAGGCGCCGAACAAGAACGTGACGATCACCGTCGGGAAAGCCGAATTGCCGAAATCGTAGAGACACCAGGCGGCGATCGCCGCGCGGGCGCGGGAGCGGGAGCGTGGCTGCCCGGTATCTGCCGCGCTGGCGCGAAGCGGGACCGCCGTGTCGTGAACCGTCATCGGGCTACCATCACGAGTCGGTCAATAAGCGCAGTTCGCGATTGGCGACCGCCAGCTTCGCGAGATCGAAGCCGCCGGTATGGCGCAGCTCGGCGAACAACGCCTCGATTCGCCGCACCGCAATCGCGCGCTCGCTCATCCAGCGATCGACCGGCTCCGCGCCGGCGGCAGCGCCGTTGGTGAGAACGCCGTGCGTCAGTTCGCGCTGATGCAGATAGAGATCGTCGATCACGGCCGCGACTGCCATCCGGTCCCAATGCGTATCCAGATTGACCTCGCGCGAGGCGCGCCGCAGCCAGTCGAGATGGAACCGGTCGCCGACCGAAAAATAGATCCGCGCGACGTCGGCAAGCTTGTGTCCGCCGCGATTTGCGATTTCGACGATGTCGAGCCCGGAGCCGAGCCGGTCGAGCGCGGTCATGCGACGTGCCAGATCTTCCGGTACGCCGTCGCGCCGATAGGTGATGACCCGCTGTTCGATCTCGGCGCGATCCTCGTCGGTCCCGACGCTGCCCAACGTTGCCGCCAATTCCGCAATGCCGTTGCGATGGACCTCGATCCCGCCTGGCAGATCGGCGGCGCCGCGCGCATTGCGCAGGAACCAGAGCGTGCCGGCCTCGGCGATATCGACGGTCGTGTCGAGCATGGAAATCTGCACGCTCGCCGGCACCTTGTTGTCGAGCCCCTCGATCTGGCTCCAATAGCTGCGCAGATCGAATACCGCGCGCGTCGTCGCATAGGCGCGCGCGATCGCCGCCGCATCACAGCCGGTTTTTTCCTTCATCACATACAGGAAGGTCGGGCCGACGCGATTGACCAGGCTGTTGGTCACCACGGATGCGATGATCTCGCGGCGCAGCCGATGCTGGGGAATGGCGTCGCGAAAACGCTGCTGCAACGGCGTCGGAAAATAGCGCACCAGATCGTCGATGAGTTGCGGATCGTCGGGCAGATCCGAGGGCAGCAGCTCGTGATAGAGCGAGATCTTGGCATAGGCGAGCAGCACCGCGAGCTCGGAACGGGTCAGCCCCTGGCGCAGTGCGATGCGCTCCTGAATTGTCTCGTCGTCGGGCAGATATTCGAGACTGCGGTCGAGCTGGCCGGAGCGTTCGAGCGCGCGCATGAAGCGGCCCTGCTGGTCGAGCCGGAGCCAGTCGTTCTTTCGCCAGATGCTGATCGCCTGGGTCTGCAGATAATTGTCGCGCAGCACCAGTTCGGCTACTTCCTCGGTCATCGTTTCGAGCAGCTCGTCGCGCTGCTTTACGGTGAGGTCGCCGGCATCGACCAGCCCGTTCAGCAGGATCTTGATATTGACCTCGTGGTCCGAACAATCGACACCGGCCGAATTGTCGATTGCATCGGTGTTGATCCAGCCGCCAGCCTGCGCGTAGGCGATGCGGCCGCGCTGGGTAAAGCCGAGATTGGCGCCTTCGCCGACTACGCGGCAGCGCAGCCGTTCGGCATTGATTCGAAGCGCATCGTTGCCGCGGTCGCCGACCGAAACCTGGCTTTCGGCGGTCGCCTTCACATAGGTACCGATGCCGCCCAGCCAGAGCAGATCGACCTTGGCCTTGAGAATGGCGCGGATCAGATCGCTCGGCGAGACACTGGCGGCATCGAGCCCGAAGGCCGCCTTGACCTGCGGCGAGACTGCGACCGTCTTGGCGCTGCGATCGAATACGCCGCCGCCTGCCGAGATCAGTTTCGGATCGTAATCTCTCCAGCTCGAACGCGGCAGATCGAACAGCCGCTTGCGTTCGGCGAAGCTCGCTTTCGGATCGGGGTCCGGATCGACGAAGATATGCAGATGGTTGAAGGCACCGAGCAGCTTGATATGTTCGGAGAGCAACATGCCGTTGCCGAACACGTCGCCCGACATGTCGCCGACCCCGATCACGGTGAAATCCTGGTTCTGGATGTCGACGTCGAGTTCGCGGAAGTGACGTTTGACCGATTCCCACCCGCCGCGCGCGGTGATGCCCATTTTCTTATGGTCGTAACCGGCCGAACCGCCCGACGCAAACGCATCGCCGAGCCAGTACTGATACTCGGCCGCCACGCCATTCGCGATATCGGAGAAAGTCGCCGTGCCCTTGTCGGCGGCCACCACGAGATAGGGATCGTCCTCGTCATGCCGCACCACATCGGGCGGCGGCAGAATTTTGTCGCCGCTGCGATTGTCGGTAATGTCGAGCAACCCGCGCATCATCGTCTTGTAGCAATAGACGACTTCTTCCATCAGCGCCTCACGTCCGCCGGATGACGGAGGACGCTTCACGACGAACCCGCCTTTCGAGCCGACCGGCACGATGACCGCGTTCTTGACCATCTGCGCTTTCAGGAGGCCGAGCACCTCGGCGCGGAAATCCTCGCGCCGGTCGGACCAGCGGATGCCGCCGCGCGCGACCTTGCCGCCGCGCAGATGCACCGCTTCGACCCGCGTCGAATAGACGAAGATCTCGACCATCGGCCGCGGCAGCGGCAGTTCCTCGACAATCCGCGAATCGAGCTTGACCGAAAGATAGGGCTTCGGCTGCCCGTTTTCCTGTTTCTGGAAGAAATTGGTGCGCAGCGACGCCTCGATCAGATTGAGAAAGCGGCGCAGGATGCGATCCTCGTCGAGGCTCGTCACGGCATCGAACGCGCGCTCGATTCCGGCGCGTATCGCGAGCGCGCGCTGGTCGCGGTCTTGCCCGGCGGGATCGAAGCGGACACGGAAAAGATTGACCAGAGCGGCGGCGATCGTGCCGTTCCGCGCCAGCGTCTCTTCCATGTAGGCCTGGCTGAAGGCGGCGCCGGTCTGGCGCAGATATTTCGCGTAGGCGCGCAGCATCGCGACATCGCGCCAGTCCAGCCCGGCCTGCAGGATCAGCCGGTTGAACCCGTCGGCCTCCGCCTCGCCGAGCCAGACCCGTGCATAGGCGTCCTGGAAGCGCTCCTTGGCGCTCGCGAGATCGACCGAACTGCCGTCGGCCGTGCGCATCCCGAAATCATGCAGCCAGACGACGCGGCCGAGGCCCGCAGGCTCGATCGTAAATGGCACCTCGCCGATCACCCTGAGGCCCATATGTTCGAGCATCGGCAGGATTTCGGAAAGTGCAAGCTGATCGCCGGCATTGTAGATCTTGAAGCGCAACTCGTCCGGCGCCGCCTCGATCGGACGATAGAGATTGAGCGCGACGGTGCCGCCGGCAATCGCCTGTTCGATGCGATCGATATCGAGCACGGCGGCGCGCGCGCTGAACCGGTCGCGATAGGCGACGGGAAAGGCATTGCCGTAGCGCTGCAGCAACTGCAGGCCGAGCGCCTCGCCCTTGGATTCGATCAGTGCCTCCTGAAGATGATCGCGCCAGCTTCGTGTCGCTTCGGCGATCTTCGCCTCGAGCTCGTTCACATCGACGTCGGGTACTGCGCCCGGCGTCGTCGAGACGATGATATGCAGCCGCCCGAGCGCCGCATCGGTCATCTGGGTATAGAACGCGTCGACCTTGCCCTTGTAGGCGGTGGCGAGAATGTCCTGGACGCGCAATCGCAGATCGGTGGTGAAGCGGTCGCGCGGCAGATAAACCAGGGCCGAAATAAAGCGCTCGAACGGATCCCTGCGCACGAAAAGAGCGGTGCGTTGCCGCTCCTGCAGATGCAGGATGCCGAGCGCGATCTGGAACAGTTCGTCTTCGGAAATCTGGAAGAGTTCGTCGCGCGGGTAGGTCTCGAGAATATGGGCGAGCGCCTTGCCGTCATGGCTGCGCGGCGAGAAACCGGACCGTTCGAGAACATGGGCGACCTTCCGCCGCAGGATCGGCGTATCGCGCGGACTGCGATTGTACGCGACCGAGGTCAGAAGACCGACGAACAGCCGCTCGCCGAAGATGCGCCCCTTGTTGTCGAAACGTTTGACGACGATCGAATCCATATGCACGGGCCGGTGCACGGTCGCGCGATGGTTGGCCTTGGTCACGATCAGCAGGCGCGACTGCTTCAGGAACTGGCGCAGATCGGCCGGCAGCGTATCGAGATTGCGCAGCCCGTCGAACACCGAAATTGTTTCATCGCGCAGCACGCCAAGTCCGCTGCCTCTGCGGATCGAAAGCGACTGGCTATCGCCCTCGCCGGCGATGTCGTACTCGCGATAACCGAGGAAGATGTAATGATCGTCCGGCAGCCACTGCAGGAAGGAGCGCGCCTCGTCGGTCTGCTCGTCGGGCAGATTGGTCGTCTCAGTCGCAATTTCTTCGAGCGTCTCCTCGACTTTGGCAAGCATCGGCCGCCAATCGGTGACAGCATTGCGAACATCGCCGAGCACGCGCTCGATGACGGCGGCGATCTCGGTGTGGCGCTTCGGGTCGAGCAGCTCGTCGATGCGAAGCTGCATGAAGGATTCCGGCGCCGCGTCTTTGCTGTCGGTCGCGACGATGCGACCCTTCGCGTCGCGTTCGACCCGAACGACCGGATGGATCACCAGATGGACGGTCAGATCGCGCTGGTTGATCGCGGCGGTCACCGAATCGACCAGGAACGGCATATCGTCGTTGACGATCTCGACGATGGTGTGGCTCGAGCGCCAGCCATGTTCGTCGGGATTGGGGTTGAAGATGCGAACCTTCGCCGTGCCCGGCATACGCTCGGCGCCGAACGTCCAAAGCGCCAGGGCGGCTGCAAACAGTGTTTCGGGCTCTTCGCCGAGAAGGTCGTCGGGCGGCACATTCGCGTAGAACGCTTTGACGAAATGCGCCGCCTGCGCGCCGCGCTTTTCGCCGAGACGTCCGCGGGCGATTTCGCTCGCGCGCTCGATCAGCGCGGCCTTCGCCTGTTCGGCCCGGCTCGGCATGATTTGGCCCCGACCCTCCTTGGTTCTGTCGCATCCGGCATCGCGGCGCGGGTCGCTGCCCGCAGCCGCATCCCCGACGCGGGGCCAAGGCTAACCGATGCGTGATTGCAAAACAAAGCCGCCGGGCCGCCGCGGTTCCGCCGGCACCTGCCTTCACGCGCCCGCCTGCGCCATTTAGGATAGACATAGCACCAGCGGTGCGACCGGAACGGCGGGCGCATGCACTGCAGACCGGGCGAACACCCGCCGACATGATCAGGAGGTTCGATGCGGCATCGGATGAAGGCGGCCCCGGCACGATCCCTGCGGCTGTTCGCGGCAATCTTTACGATCCTTGCCGGGACGATGCTTTTCCATCCGGCCGTCGCGGCAACGCCGAGCGACTACGAACGTGGCGCCGAGGCCTATCGGCTGCAGGATTACGGCAATGCGCTGCGCTGGTTCGTGATCGCGGCCAACCGTGGCGATGCGGCCGCGCAGAACATGATCGGCGAAATGTACGGGCGTGGCGAAGGTCTCGAACAGAACGACGCCGAGGCGCTGCGCTGGTTCCAGATGGCGGCCGCCCAGCGCAACCGGGCCGCCGAAACCAATCTCGGCATCGCCTATCGCGAAGGCTACGGCGTCACGGCGGATTATCAGCGCGCCTATGAATGGCTGAAGCAGGCTGCCAATGTCGGCCATGTCCCCGCCTACTACCATCTCGGCATCATGTACGAGCATGGCATGCTGGTGAGCGAGGACGAAGAGTATTGGATCGATCTCTATGAGGATGCGGCCGAGGCCGGCTATGGCCCCGCCGAGGCGCGGCTCGGCCATATGTACGAAAGCGGCGTCGGCGTCGAACGCGATATCGACGATGCGGTCTACTGGTATCAGAAGGCGGCCGCGCACGGGCAGACCACGGCACAGATTTCGCTGGCGATGCTCTATTTGTCGGGCGAAGGCGTCAGCGCCGATCCGATCATGGCGCATGCGTGGCTGTCGGTTGCCTCGTTCCTCGGCAATCGCGGCGCAACATCGCTCATCCTCGATCTCACCAAGCAGCTCACCGTCGAGCAGGTGAACCAGTCGCAGGCGATCGCATCGGACATGCTGGCGAAGATCTTCGCACCGCCCAGCGAAGATGGCGGCGGGCTGCAGCGCTAACCGGCTTCGTTCTAGCTAGTTGGCCATGCCGCGGCGCGGCCGGTAGCGACCGGTGGCGGGGCTCTCGAACAACTCTTCGATCATCGGATGGTTGATCGGTTCGCCGGTTTCGTCGACCAGCAGATTCTGTTCGGACACGTAGGCGATGTAGGTCGTCTTCTCGTTCTCGGCGAGCAGATGATAGAACGGCTGATCCTTGCGCGGCCGAATCTCGGCGGGGATCGATTCGTACCATTCCTCGGTGTTGTTGAACTCCGGGTCGACGTCGAAAATGACGCCCCGGAATTCGAAGAAGCGATGGCGCACGACCTCGCCGATCCTGAATTTCGCCTGCCGCATTGCCCTGCCCGCTTTCTGGTCCGCCGTCATATACCCGGCGCGGCAGCCCCGATCCTAGCATTTTTGCGTGGCGCGCCGCAGCAGCTCGCGCGCACGATCCAATCAGGCGCCGGCCGGGTAGCCGAAATGGGCCATCAACCGCAGCATTTCCGGTGACATCAGCGGCATGGCGGAAGCTTCCGGCGCATCGCTCCAGCCGCCCGCGCGACCGGCACGGTAGAAAGGTGCCGCAGCGCCGCTGCGCAGCCGATCGAGATCGGTCGCGCTGAACAGGCGATCGAGCAAGGCCGGATCGTTCGCGGCACCGAGATGGGCGAGCACGCCGGCCAGCGCCGCCTCGCGCTGCGTACCGGTCAGATCCTCGTAGCGCAGCATCAACAGACTACGCCGGGGATCATCGAGGGCAAGCGCCGCGCGATAGAGATCGGTCCAGCGCGTCCAGGTTTGCCCAGCCCAGCTGGCGAAATCCGGTGCGCGATCGCGGAACCCGGCTTCGACGCGATTATTGTGATGCCAGCTCGACAAAGCCGTATCGCGCGGATCGCGCACGATGCAGAGAAGTTGCGCATCAGGATAGAGCTCACGAAACAACGCAAGATGCGAGACCAGCGTATTGTCCTTGAGACCGGCGATCGGCGCATTCTTTCTTCGGGCGCCGCTCGCGATCGCACGATCGACAATCGTGCGCGTGATCGCAAGCAGGTCGTCGTTAACCAGCAATGTCGCGCCCTGGTTCGCCGTGCGCCGATCGATCTCCTTGAGAACAATGTTGTAGTCGTTGATCAGCTTTGGCAGCGCCTCGAGAAAATGCGAGATCTGATGTTCGCTCGGGCAGCTTACCGCCGGGTGCGCATCGAGCAGCATCTGCAGCCAGGTTGTGCCGGATTTCGGCAAACCGAACACGAAGAATCGGGTCCGGATTACGGCGGGCGTTGCAATCATCGAACGATCGGAAGCATTGTCGGACCGGCGGCAGCGCAACGACCGCCCGTTACTCGGGCGGCGTTGCAGGACGGTCATTGTCTGCGCCACGCGCGCCCTGGCGCAAGGCCGCCCGGGATGTTCCCGTCGGCCGCTTCATTCGTTCCGGTCAAACCAGGGCGGATTGCTGCCGGCAGGTCAGTCGCGCCGGCGGGTCGCCGCGATGAAGCCCGCGATCAGGGCGGCGGTCAGAAGCGAGCCCTGATTGCGCTTCAACATGTCGCCGATATCATCGAACAATCCGTCCGGGATCGCATCGCCCAGCGACGGGAGCGGTGCCCGGGATCGTTCCTTCATGCGCCGAGAGATCAGCAGGCCGGTCAGCACGACGATGCCGCCGACGGCAAGCAGCGCGCCGGCACAGATGACTGGCGCCCAGACCGGTCCGACCGACGGCAGCACGAGCAGCCAGAGCGCGACGGTGAGACAGCCGATCGCGGCAATCGCAAAGAACACGCCGACCATGCCGAACAGGATCGGCACCGACAGCCGGCCGGCCGCTTCCGCGGTGCGGCTGGCCAGCGTGCCTTGCAGCAGCGCGGTTAGCGCCATTTTGACAATGCTGATCATGGCCCCTCGTCCCTGGCGGCACCCTAACGGTGCCGGGCGTTCAGCGCGAGAGCAGTCGTCCGCCGATGAACCCGACGGCGAAGGCAATCGCCAGACTGGTCAGCGGCCGTTCCTCGACTTCGTGCCGAACCGCCTCGGCCGATTTGCGACCGCGGTCGCCCAGCTCGTCGTAAAGATCGCTGGCTTTGTCACCGACCCGAGACGCCGCACCGCGCGCCGCCTGGCTGGCACCGTTCTTGACATGGGACATCAGCGCGGCGAAATCGCGCTTCAGCGCCGCCATGTCTTCGGCGAGGCTCTCGAGATCGGCAGTCGCTTTGGTCTTCGCGTCCATGGTTTTGGTCTCCATTGTGAGGTCCTCCAGAATGATATGTGTTCGGGGCGATCTTTGCGGAAGGTCACCATCGGCGCGGCGGTGGCCATCCCGACGCCCCGTTCAGCAAGCGGCTTGAAATTCGCCCTCTCCAACACCCCGTCTCCCGGCAAGGTTCCGGGCAGTCTCGCCGCCGCGGTTGCCGGCGCTTGAGGCCATGAGGGGTCGGAGACTATCCAAACCCGATCTTGGGAGCGCCGGGAGGCAATGCAAGAGTGCTGAGCGTCGCCGAAGGCCTCGATCCCGGGCAAATCCGTGCCCGTGCGGTATTTTTAACGATTTTTCAGTGTTATAATTACTTTATAGTCGAATTCAGCAGCCGGCCGCATACCGATAGCTTCATTGACAAACCGGGTACTCCGGCCATGTAATATTATGGTAATCGGGCTCCGTGGGATCCGTGCGGGCCGCCCCGGAAAATGAAAATCCGATCACAAGGGAAGGACGCATCCGGAGGCCTTCGGGCATCGGGGCGTCCAGCGGCGCTGCGGGAGAGCGCGAGAAGAGGCTCCGGTTCGATGAAACGCGGAATTCGCAGGCTTTGGTCGTGCGAGCGCGGCGCTGCCTTGGTGGAGTTCACCCTGGTTGCGCCGATGCTCATCCTGTTGACCTCCGGCATCATCCAGTTCGGTTATGTCTTCTTTATCCAGACCACCATGCAGAACGCGGCGCGCGAAGCGGCGCGCGGCGTTTCCGTGGGCGAACTGACGGCAACCGGCAGCAACGTTACCTGTCCGGGCGGCGCGGCCGCCAGCGCCGAGGAACTGGTTTGCGATCGCGTAGCGGATTTCTCCGGCACGTTTACAGTCAATGCAACCAACCCGCCGGACCCCGGCGACGATGTCGTGGTGACGGTGTCGCTGCCGGCGGCGGATGCCGCGGTCATGGACGTGCTGGGCGTGATGGATGAAGGCACGATCTCCGTCGAAGCAACCATGCGCAAGGAATAGCGGTGCGCTTGTCGTACCAATCGCCATTTGGAGAGGGGTCCATGTTGGAGAATTCATTAAAGGCCGTTCGCAAGGAGTTGCGGGCATTCGGCGCCGACACCCGTGGCGCCGTGCTGATTTATGTGACCCTCGCGATGGCGGTCTTCACCGGCTTCAGCGCGCTGGCGATCGACGGCAGCTACCTCTATTTGATGAAGAATCGCGCGCAGTCGGCAGCCGATGCAGCGGCGCTTGCCGGCGTCAGCCAACTCCCCGATGAGGACGCGGCGCGGCTCGAAGCAATTTCCTTCGCTGAAAAGAACCTCGCGGTTGCGGATTTTGGCGATGTCCTCGCATCGGCCGATGTGACGCCGGGCTTGTGGGATCCCGATGCGCGCACGTTCACCGCAGGTGGCTCGACACCGGATTCGGTCGAAGTCGTCATTCACATGGACGCGGACAACAACAACCCGCTGCAGCTTTTCTTCGCCAGCATACTCGGCTCCAACGAGAGCGGCGTTGCCGCGTCGGCGGTCGCGACCGCCACCGGGGGCGAATCCTTCGGCGAAAATTGCCTCCAGGCATTGAGCCCGGATGCAGAAGATGCGTTCCGGGTCATCGGTACGGC
>JAWXBK010000129.1:0-4765 GCA_034439975.1 Rhodospirillaceae bacterium
CGACGATCGAACGCGTTACTCGGCGCCGTAGCCGACGACGCCCTTCGTCTCGAGAAACTCGTGGATGCCGAAATCGGCATACTCGCGACCGTTGCCCGATTGCTTGTAGCCCCCGAACGGTGCGAACGCATCCCAGCCCGGGTAGTTGATCTTCACCTGACCGGCGCGAAGCTGACGGGCGACGTTGCGCGCATGCGCCACATCCTTCGACTGTACGCAGGCGGAGAGACCGTAATCGGTATCGTTGGCGATCTCGATCGCCTGCTCTTCGCTGTCATAGGGCATGATGGCGAGGACCGGGCCGAAGATCTAATTGATAGATGCCCCTCCGGGATCAAGATTCGATCGGCTACTGCGAGCAAGATGGATTGCTCTGCAGGAGCCGCTTCTGAAATGCGATCCACCAGTTCGCTGGCCCGACGGCTAGCGCGGCGCTTCCTTGAGAAAATGCTCGGGCCAGAGCTTCCGCAAATCCGCCGGCAGCGCGTCGCGGACTTTGGCGCTCTGCTCGCGATCGATATGCCGCGACAGCACATGCAGGACGACGGTCACGGCCTCCTGTGTCTTTACCGGTCGAATCCCGTGTAACCCTTTCTCGACCTGCCCGAAGAACTCGTCCTGCAAGTGGGACTTGCCGGGCTCGGCGCCGGGTTTCCACTGATCGTAATAGAGCCCGCGCACCAGCAGGGGCAGCTGGGCGCCGAGATGCGCCGCGAGCCCGAGCTGAAGCCGGTCGCGCAGGGGCCGAAGCACGGCGCCCAGTACGTGCCAGGCAAACTGCCGGTCGGGTCCCAGCTCCTGCATGATCTCATCGAGCCAGATGTTCGTCGTCTGCAGCGTCTTGTCGAACACTTCGAGTCCGGTGGTGCTCATGATTGTCCTCCTGTCGCTTTCATTGTCGCGCGGCCAGGAGATCGCAACTCACAGGCCGAACGGATAGGTTTCCGGCATACCCCTCAGCTCGCCGGTGTCGAGCGGCTCGATCGCGCACGTTTCGTCGATCCAGATGTATTCGTCGAACTGGTTCGGCAGAATTGCCTCGAAATAGTGGCTGGCGAGCTCGGTCTCCGGCCGGTAGATCACGCCGATCGCGCGCTCGAGCCGCGGCGCCTGCAGTCGCCGCGCAAGTTCGCTGTCCGGATGCTGACGCAGGGGCAGCATCAGCCCCGGCACGTTGGTCCGGTGGAAGCACCATTCGTGGCTTTGCGGATGCGCCGGGCGCACTTGCTTGATCTCCATTTCGCCACCCCAGTCCGAGGCCGCGGCGACGGTGCCGTGATCGGTACCGAAGCCGATCGCGTAGGCCTCTTTGCCAAACGCCTCGCGGCAGAGCTGGCCGATATTGATCTCGCCGCGCGCCGCCATCTCGGTCGCGGAGGCATCGCCGATATGGGAGTTGTGGGCCCACACGACCGCCTTCGCCGCCGGGCCGCGCGCGGTCATGATACTTTGCAGTGTCTCGAACATGTGACGGTCCCGCAGGTTCCATGAGGCGCGGGAGCCGTAATACATGACTCGATAGTATCTTTCGGCATTGGCGACGACGCGTGCATTCTGCTCGGCATCGAGGAAACGCTCGCCGTCCTTGAGCGCATAGTCTTGCCGGCGGCCGTGAAGCTCGGTCAGCATTCGGACCACGTCACCCTCGCAGTTGTGGTAGTGGCCGGTCAGCGCCGCATGCCCGTAGGCTGCCGGATCGGCCTCCCACGGGCTGAGACAGCCGTAGCGGAGGCGTGCAATCTGTGCGAGATCGGGGTCCACGTCATCGAGATAGTCGACGACGGCGCGGACCGAGTCGTAGAGACTGTAGAGATCGAGCCCATAGAAGCCGGCGCGCTGCTCGTAGGGCAGGCTCTTGTTGCGCTCGTGCAGCCAGTCGATGAAGTCGCGGGTTTCCACATTGCGCCACATCCACGTCGGAAAGCGAGTGAAGGCGATCCAGTCCGAGGCGGGCGTGTCGCGATGCCGGACATAGTGATCGATGCGTGCGGCGTCCGGCCAGTCGGCCTCTGCGGCGACGATCCCGAAATCCTTCTCAGCGATCAACTCCCGAGTAATCCGGGCACGCATCCGGTAGAACTCCGAGGTGCCGTGCGACGATTCCCCAATCAGTACAACGCGCGCGTCGCCGATCCGGTCGAGGAGGGGTCCGAGATCGGCATCGTCGGGATGCGCGAAACTTTCGCCCTGCTTCACGATGAGGCTCGGCAGCGGTTCGTCGGTTTTGGCCCTGGCGCGTATGACGCGTGGCCGCGACGTCGCTGGTGCCGGCTCCGGCACCTCCCATCCTTCGGCTCCGATCAGCGGCACGAAGCGAACGTCGGCCAGATCCTCGCGCTCGAATTGTCCCTTCGGCTTGCGGGTGATCCGGATCAGCTCCTGGGCACGCTCGTCGTGCCCGACCGGAATCACGAGCCGGCCGCCTTCGGCCAGCTGGTTCTTGAGCGATTCCGGCACGTCCGGCGCACCGGCCGATACTAAAATGCCATCGAACGGCGCGTACTCCAGCCAGCCGCGGGTGCCATCCTCGTGCAGAACGTGGACGTTACGATAGCCCGCATCACTCAGGTTCGATGCTGCTTTTTCCGCCAACTGGCCGATCCGTTCGATCGTATAGACCTCGCCAGCGATCTCGGCAAGCACGGCCGCGGCATAGCCAGATCCCGCGCCGATCTCGAGCACCTTTTCGCCGCCGCGCAGCACGAGCGCCTCGACCATGAATGCGACGATGTAAGGCTGCGAGATCGTTTGGCCCTCGGCGATCGGCAGCGGCGTGTCGTCATAGGCCTGGCTGTGCAGCCGTTCGGGCAGGAACTTCTCCCGCGGGACCTTGCGCATCGCGGCGAGCACGAGCGGGTCGCGAACTCCGCGCCCCGCGATCTGGTGCTCGACCATTTGTGCCCGTCTGTGTTGCAGTTCACTCATCGTGTCTCACTCCGTTCCCGGTTGAGTTCGAGGAATCCGTCGGGAAGCAGGCAGGTCGCCAGCATCACCTCGTTGATGTCGCGATGCGCCAGCCAGTTGCGCGATCCCTGCATGTCGCTGCACCGCCAGAACCGCTCGAGGATCGCCCGCAACGGCAGGAACGGTCGCAGCTGCTCGACCTGACGGACGGTCGTCGCGGCGTCGGGAATCCTGTGCCGCTGCGCGGTCAGCAGAATCTCCAGCCGTTCAAGCGCATGCAGCCCGATCGCGAGCCCGAGCTCCCGAAAGCCAAGCCGTCGGTCGACGGGATCGCTCATCGGATCGGTTGCCACGAACGCCCGCAGCCCCCGAAGGGCCGAGGCGAGCATAGCCGGGAGCAGCGCCGGCGGAAATGGGCCGTCGGTCATGGAGATCTGGGCGACCCGGTAGCAATCGCATAGCAGGCTGCCGATGCCCAGAGGATCGTCAGTATCCCAGCTCGTGTCACGGCACATGCTCTCCAGGATTGCGATCTCTTCGGAAAGGTCCGCATCCGGGCCTTCGCCCTGTAATTCGGCGGCAAGCTGCTGCACCTCGCCGTAGGCCACGAGCCCGTCGAGCGGATCGTGATGGCCCATAGAGGCGACCAGCGGGCGCGAAAGGTCGATACTCATTTTCCAGTACATGCGCCACGGACCGTCGGGTCCGGCGCGATAGGTGAATTTCGGTAGGATGGTGCGGCCCATCTCCATTGCCCAATGCAGATAGACTGGATTGCCCGTCGCGCGGCTCGCCTGGTGCAGCGCATGCATCCACTTCGTGAGGTAGTGGAAGTATTGCCCGTCGCGATCCCACTCCTCGCGGGGATCGAGCGGTTCGCCCGGGCCGCGCTCGTTCAGACTCTTGCCGATGCGGAGGCCGCCTGCGGTCGGATGAAGTTGGCCTCTCTGCTCGTCCAGCCCGCTGATCCATCCCTTCCGCGAGTCGGCGGGCCGGTGCCGTCCGAGAACGGCATGGGTCTGATTGATAAGCGCTATGCCGATTTCACTTTCGGTATCGTTTCCCGAACGTCGGCCGAGTTCGAGCAGGTTGCAGACCGCGAACGCATCGGTCCACAGGTAGCGTCGCGAAACGGCAGACCGATCCGAAAGGCCGGTTCGTGCAACAAACGCATTCATCAGCGCCCCGGCTTCCGCCGTACGGTCGTCGATTTCGCTTTGAACCAGGCTCTGAATTCTCGATGCTTTCATTTACCCTGAACAGCGGCTCCACAATTCGGCGGTCCTCAGCTGCCGCCGTCCTGCTCGCGTTGGTAGAAACCGATCAGCTCGACCGACTCTATCACGTGGGTCGTGCCAGCTTGACGATTTTCCTGTAGCTGTCGCCGGGATCAACAGGCAGCGATTCCGCGCCGAGCGCGCTGAGGCAAAAATAGTAGCTATGTGCCTTGTCGCCTCGCGGCGGACAGGGCCCGCTAAGGTTTTCGATCTCTCTGACCCGCCCCGACGCAACGGCTGCAAAGCGACTTGTTGGCAGAGCCGGTCGCACGACACGGCGCCTCATCCGTCCTACGGCTTTACGGCCGTCACCAGCGAGTACACGCCGGGCAACGGAATCTGCCGGGCGACACGAAGCCCGCGGCAACTGATTCGCTAAGGCGTGCGTGCAGCCGGCCCGATCATGGCTAGCCGCACGACACAAACGTCAGACGCGAACTTCAGGCGCGAACTTCAGGCGCGAACTTCAGGCGCGAACTTCAGATGCGACGATCGAACGCGTTACTCGGCGCCGTAGCCGACGACGCCCTTCGTCTCGAGAAACTCGTGGATGCCGAAATCGGCATACTCGCGACCGTTGCCCG
>JAWXBK010000130.1:0-10443 GCA_034439975.1 Rhodospirillaceae bacterium
CGACGATCGAACGCGTTACTCGGCGCCGTAGCCGACGACGCCCTTCGTCTCGAGAAACTCGTGGATGCCGAAATCGGCATACTCGCGACCGTTGCCCGACTGCTTGTAGCCGCCGAACGGGGCGAACGCATCCCAGCCCGGATAGTTGATCTTCACCTGGCCGGCGCGAAGCTGGCGGGCGACTTTCCGCGCATGGGCCGCATCCTTCGACTGCACGCAGGCGGAAAGACCGTAATCGGTATCGTTGGCGATCTCGATCGCCTGCTCTTCGCTGTCATAGGGCATGATGGCGAGGACCGGCCCGAAGATCTCTTCGCGCGCGATCGTCATATTGTTGCGGACATTGCCGAACACCGTCGGCCGCACATAGTAGCCGCGGTTCAGCCCCTCGGGACGGCCGGTGCCGCCGGTGACAAGCTGCGCGCCTTCCTTGATGCCCTCTTCGATCAGACGCTGGATCTTGTTGAACTGGATCTCGCTGACCACGGGCCCGAGCATTGTGCCTTCCGCCTTGGGATCGCCCACCTTGTGGGCTTCCGCAGTCTTCTTCGCGACGCTGAGTGCCTCATCGTGACGCGGCCGTGGCACCAGCATGCGCGTCGGTGCGTTGCAGGACTGGCCGCTATTGCCGAAACAATCCTGCACGCCCTTGCGCACCGCAGTTTCGAAATCGGCGTCGGCCAGGATGATGTTCGGCGATTTGCCGCCGAGCTCCTGCGCGACCCGCTTTACCGTGTCGGCCGCCGTCTTGGCGACAATCACGCCCGCGCGCGTCGAGCCGGTAAAAGACACCATGTCGACGCCCGGATGGCCGGCGATCACCTGCCCGACTGACGGCCCGTCGCCGTTGATCATGTTGTAGACGCCCGCCGGCAGGCCGGCCTCGTGCACGATCTCGGAGAAGACGATGGCGCTGATCGGCGCAATCTCGCTCGGCTTCAGGATCATGGTGCAGCCCGCAGCTATCGCCGGTGCGACCTTGGAGACGATCTGGTTGAGCGGCCAGTTCCACGGGGTGATCAGCCCGACTACGCCGATCGGTTCGCGCAGGACGCGGGTCGTTCCGCGCTGTTCCTCGAACTCGAATTTTTCCAGCGCCTCGATCGTCGCCTTCAGATGGCCGAGGCCGACAGCGGCCTGCGCGTTGCGCGCGAGGCCCATCGGGGCACCCATCTCGTCGGAGATGGCGAGCGCCACATCTTCCTTGCGCTTGAAATAGATTTCAAGAATCCGGCGCAGCAGCGCGATCCGCTCTTTCTTGCTGGTCTGCGAGAAGGACGGAAAGGCCGCGCGCGCCGCCTTGACCGCGCGATCGACATCGGCCGCGCAGCCGACCGAGATTTTCGTAAAGGCCTCTTCCGTCGCGGGGTTGATCACGTCGAGCGTCGCCGGCTTTACCGGATCGACCCACGCGCCGTCGATGTAGAATTTAAGATGGTTTGACATGAGATTTCTCTGATTTTCGCTCTGGGTGGCAGGGTTGGGCGGAGACTATCAGCTTCGCGCGAACGGGTCGACGCGGGCAGCCGGGAGAAATCGATCTATCGGGAATGCCGAACCGGCCTGCCCCATCGCGCAAAAGCGCGCGCAGACCCAGACTCAGCGCGTGACGACGACCGGCGTTTCGTCGGGCGCGGCGGCCTTTGCTTTGGCGACCGTCATGCCGGGCCGGGCGCGCAGATGGCCGGACCAGCGCCACTCGATCCGCCTGAACAGGAAGAAGAAGAAGTACGAGATCGCGCAATAGACGGCGCCCGTAAATATCCAGATCGTCATCGAACGAAAGGTTTCCGAGATCAGATCGCGCGCGATGCCGGTCAAATCGAGCAAGGTGATGACGCTGACCAATGATGTCGCCTGGAACAGGAACACGAATTCGTTGGTATAAGCCGGCAGCGCAATGCGGAAGGCGCGCGGCAGGATGACCCGTCGCAGCAGCAGGAAACGCGACATGCCGACCGCGCGCGCCGCTTCGACCTCGCCATGCGGCACGCCGAGAATGGCGCCGCGCAGGATTTCGCCGGTATAGGCCGCGGTGTTCAGGGTCAATGTCAGCAGCGCGCAGAAATAGGCCTCGCGGAACATTCCGTCCCAAAGCCCGAGCGCCTTCAATTGCGATACGAACTGGCCGCTGCCGTAATAGATGAGGAAGAGCTGCACCAGAAGCGGCGTACCGCGAAAATAGAACATGTAGCCAAAGACCGGCCATTTGATCAGCGGATTGTGCGACAGCCGGCCGAGCGCCACCGGCACGGCGAGCAGGAGACCGATCACGCTCGAGATCAGCGTCAATTCCATCGTGAGGATGAGACCGTACGCGAATTTGTCCAGATTCTCGTAGATGACCGCGATGCCGCCCATCGTCAGGCCCTCCTGACGCCGCGGCTCGCCCAGCGCTCACCGCGATGGAGCAGCCAGATCGAGACAATGGTGATCGACAGATAGAGCAGCGACGCCGCAAAATAAAAGGTGAAGGGCATGCGCACCGCGCGCGCCGCGATATCGGTCATGCGCATCAGCTCGGGCAACTGGATGACCGACATCAGCGCCGTCGCCTTGATCAGCACCAGCCAGACATTGCCAAGGCCCGGCAGCGCGAAGCGCAGCATCTGCGGCATCACGACACGAACGAAGGCGACATGGCGGTTCATGCCGTAAGCCTTGGCCGCTTCGATCTGGCCGCGATCGACCGCCAGATAGGCACCGCGAAATACTTCCGTCGCAAAGGCGCCGTAGATGAGACCGAGCGTGATCGTGCCGGCAGTGAACCGGTCGATGTCGATCAGCACCTGCTCGCCCATGATCGCGGTCAGGGTTTTCTGCAGGATGAGCGTGATGCCGTAGTAGGTAAGCAGGATCAGGACCAGCTCGGGCACGCCGCGCACGACCGTCGTATAGGCGCCCGCAACGATGCGCGCCACGCGATTGCCCGAGAGCTTGCCCCAGGCGCCGAGCAGGCCCAGCAGGATCACGAAGGGAATGCAGGAAACGCCGACGATCAGCGTCGTCGTCAGACCTTCGCAGAACACCCAGCCATAGCCCTGAAGCTGCGGCAGCGGAATGTTTCCGTAGAGTTTGCAGAAGGTGACTTCGTTCATGTCCTGCCGCTATCGGGGGCGGAAAACGAACGGCGCCGCCGTCCTCGCAAGGAGCAACGGCGGCGCCGCAACGGGAAATTACATCGCCGGCAGATCTTCGCCGTAGACGTTGTAGTTGAAGTACTCGTCGTTGATTGCCTTGTAGGTGCCGTCGCTCAGGATCTGCACCAGCGCCGCGTCGAGCGCTGCTTGCAGGTCTGCCTCACCCTTGCGAATGGCGATACCCGCGCCTTCGCCATGGATTGCAGGATCGTTGTAGTCGGCACCGACGAACTCGCAGCAAGCGCCGGCATCGGTCTGCAGGAAGCCGAAATCGAGCGCCACCGAATCCGCCATCACCAGATCGACGCGGCCCGACACCAGATCGGCGTTCGCCTCGTCCTGGGTCGCGTAGGTGACGACCTCGGCACCCGGCCAGGTCATCCGCACGAAGTCTTCGTGAATCGTCGCGCCCTGCACGCCGACCTTCGCGCCTTCGAGCCCGGTGCCTTCGGTGAAGTCGAGGTCCGTGCCCTTGTTCGCGATGAACTTCGCCGGGGTGTTGTAGTACTTTTCGGTGAAGTCAACGACTTCCATGCGCTTCTCGGTGATCGACATCGAAGCGATGATCGCATCGTATTTGTTGGTGGTCAGGCCGTCGATAATGCCGTCCCAATCCTGCACGACGAACTCGCATTCGAAGTTCGCGGCCGCGCAGAGCGCGTTCGCGATGTCGATGTCGAAGCCAACCAGATTGCCGCTCTCGTCGATCGAGTTGAACGGCGGATAGGCACCCTCGGTACCGATACGGACCTTCTGCATGTCCGCATCAGCGGCGGTCGAAATCGCCGTAAAGGCGAAGGCTGCGACCGCCAATGTGAGAAGTTTCTTCATATTGTAGTTCTCCCTGTGGATTTGCTCACGGATCAGTAATTGCTGGCGAGAAACTGCCGGCAACGTTCGGACTTCGGATTACCGAAGATTTGCGCGGGCGGCCCCTGCTCCTCGATCCGCCCGGCATGGAGGAAAATCACATCGTTCGCGACCTCCTTCGCGAATCCCATCTCGTGCGTCACGACAACCATCGTGCGCCCCTCTTCGGCGAGTTGCCGCATCACGCGCAGCACTTCGCCGACGAGCTCGGGATCGAGAGCCGATGTCGGCTCGTCGAACAGCATGACGTCGGGATCCATGGCGAGCGCGCGCGCGATCGCCGCACGCTGCTGCTGGCCCCCGGACAAATGCGCCGGGTAGTAATCGAGTTTGTCGCCGATGCCCACCTTGGCGAGCAGATGGCGCGCATATTCGGTCGCCTCGGCCTTGGGCTTCTTCAGTACATGGACCGGCGCCTCGATGACATTCTCGAGCACGGTCATGTGCGACCAGAGATTGAAGCTCTGGAACACCATGCCGAGCCGGGTGCGGATGCGGTCGACCTGTTTCTGGTCTTCGGGAACGGCATGGCCGGTGCGCGTCGGCTTCATCCGGATCAGTTCGCCCGAGACGAACACCTTCCCGGAATCCGGCGTCTCGAGCAGGTTGATGCAGCGCAGGAGCGTACTCTTGCCGGAGCCGCTGGCGCCGATCATCGCAATCACATCGCCAACTTGCGCCGTTACCGAAACGCCCTTCAGAACTTCGAGATCGCCGAAGCGCTTGTACAAATCATCGACGACGAGGGCGGGTGTTGAATCACCCATTCGACCTCTCCGCTCGTTCAGCACTCCCTGTGCCTTATCGAGCGTAGGCGGGAAGCCGGGGACTTGCCAACCCCAAAATGGTTCACGAATGGTTGTAGCCGCGGCGCGGTAAGCGGCCGCGCGGCCGGTCAGTCGTCGCCGTCGAGCGCCGCCAGTTCGGCCTCGATCTTGGCCCGTTGCGGCGCATCCGGCGGTAGCAGCGTGAGCAAACGCTCCCAATGGCCGCGCGCCGCCTCTTTGTCGCCCGCGCGGGCGCGTTCGAGCCCCGAGAGATAGAGACCGGTCGGGTCGTCGGGGCGCAGGGTCAAAATGCGCGCGAGCGGTTCGGCGATCGCGACGGGCAGCGCCCCCTCGTCTTCTTCCGGTACGGTTGCGAGAATGGCGAGCGCGTAGTCGAGCTGCAGTTCGACATCGTCGGGTGCAATGACGGCGGCGCGCGCGTAAGCGTCGGCGGATTTTTCCCATTCGCCGAGCACCGACCAGGAATGAGCAAGACGGCGCCAGCCTTCGAGATCGTCGGGCTGTTCTTCGAGTCTGGCGGCCAGACCTTCGACCATTGAGAGAATGAACGCGGCCTCGTCTTCGCCTTCGGGAATCGCGGGCAGATCGGGCAAGGTCTCGCGCACGGTCGCTGGATCGAGCCCGAGATTCTGCGCGATTTCGCCGATGATCGCGGCGAGGGATGCGCGCTGCGATGCGTCGGCCGGAAGACGCACCTCGAGTTCGATCAGCGACTTCAGGGCGGCATCGGCACGGCCAAGCTGCAGTTCGCGGATGGCGAGCCAGTAGGTTGCCGGTATGTCGTCGGGGTCGGCGGCGAGCGCACGACGGAACGCGGTTTCGGCATCGGGCGGCACGCGCCCGCCATCGAGCAGAGTGAGCGCGACGCCATAGCGCGATTGCGTCAGCCGGTCGTCGGCGCCCTGCGCGATCGCCTGTTCCAGCGCATCAACGGCCGGTTCGAGGCGGCTGAGCTCGAGCAGACGATGACCGAGCGCCGCCCAGACATCGCGCTGCGAGGGGTTTTCGTCGAGCGACCCTTCGAGCGCGTCGATCTCGGCTTCGATAATGGCGACGCGCTCGGGATCGAGTGCGGGCGGCACGACATCGCCGGCATCGGGCGGCAGATCGCGCGCGGCGAGCGGCTGATCGCCCAGGTCCGGACGGCCGAGTTCAAGATAGATGAAGATCGCGAGCGCGATCGCGACGATGCCGAGCACGATCGCGAAGCGGCGACGCTGCGCCGGCGACTGCTCGCGCCAGGATTCGGCCGCCGGCAGCGCAAGCAGACGCCGTTCGATTTCAAGCCGCGCGGTTCGCGCGGATTCGGCATCGATGGCACCGCGCGCGAGATCGGCGTCGAGCTCGGCCAGTTGATCGCGATAGACGGTGAGTTCCGGCTGCAACGGCGCAGCGGCACGCGGCGCGCGCCAGAGCGGCCGCAGAAGCAGGCCCATGACGATTGCGGTCAACAGGAGGATCGCAGCCCAGATCATCGTTCGGATGTCTCCCGGGGTGCGTCGCCGGTCAGGGCCGCGAGCCTTCGTTCCTCATCCGCCGAGAGCGGCGATATCGCGGGTGCCGTGCGACGACTGCGGACATAGAAAAAGGCGATCGCGCCGCCGACCAGCAGGATCGACGCGGGACCGAACCAGAGCGCCAAGGTCGCGGGCTTCACCGGCGGCTGCAGCAGCACGAAATCGCCGTAGCGCGCCGCGACATAATCGAGCACCTGCTGGTCGCTGTCACCCGCGAGAAGGCGCTCGCGCACGACCAGCCGCAGGTCGCGCGCGAGATCGGCATTGGAATCCTCGATCGATTCGTTCTGGCAGACGAGGCAGCGCAGTTCGCGACCGATCTCGCGCGCACGCGTCTCGAGTACGGGATCGTCCAGCATCTCGTCCGGCTCGACCGCGAAGGCGGGTGCCGCCGCGATCAGGCACAGGAACGCGATCAAGCTCAGGGCGAGGGCCCGGATCATTCGCGCAGTTCCGCCAGCAACGGCAGCAGGATTTCGTCGATCGTCATCGGATCGAGCGGCCCGGCGAAACGAAAGCGGATGCGGCTTTCGCGATCGATTACATAAGTCTCGGGCACACCATAGACGCCGAAATCGATGGCCGTGCGACTGTCGGGATCGACCGCGACCATCGCATAGGGATTGCCGAGATCGTGGAGCCAGCGCCGGATCGCATCGGGTTGGTCCTTGTAGACGATACCGTAGATCGGAAGATTCTGTTCCTGTGCGAGCTGTTGCAGCAGCGGATGCTCGACGCGACAGGGCACGCACCAGCTTGCGAAGAAATTGACCAGGACGATCTCGCCGCGCAGATCGTCGCTGACAACAAGCGGCCGTGCGGGATCGAGCGGATCGAGTGTAAAGGATGGGGCGGGGCGATCGATCAGCGCGGACGGCACCGCACTCGGATCGCGCGCGGGATCGAGCCCGGCAACAAAATAGGCGGCGATTATGCCGAATACAGCGAGCGGCAGGATGTAAAGGAGACGGCGCATCGGATCAGCCGGCTTCCGCGACGCGGCGAACTGACGCTGGCGCGCCGACGCGCAAACGCCGGTCGGTCAGCGAGACGAGACCGCCCGCTACCATGATCATGAGCCCGCCCCAGATCCACGGCACCAGCGGTTCGTGATAGATGCGTACGGTCCAGCCGCCTTCGCCGTTCGGATCGCCGAGCACGGCATAGAGATCGGCAAGCCCGGTGGTGCGGATCGCCGCCTCGGTCGTCGGCATGCGCTGCACGCGATAGAAGCGTTTCTCCGGCATCAGCAATGCAACGACTTCGTCGCCATCGAGCAGGCTGATCTGCGCGCGATAGGCCCAGTAGTTCGGGCCCTCGATCCGCGTCACCGCATCGAGCCGGTAATCATAGCCGCCGGCCGCGATCGAACCGCCCGGTTCGAGGATCGCGATATGTTCTTCCTTCCACGCCGACGAGCCGGTCATACCGACGATCGCGATCGCCATGCCGAGATGGGCGAGCGTCATGCCGAACGTGCCGCGCGGCAGATGCACGAGACGCATCAGCGTGTCGCGTGGCGTAATGCGACCGAACCCGATGCGGCCGAAAAATTCCACGAGCGTCGCGCCAGCGATCCAGACCGCAAGCGCGATGCCGATGCCGGCCATGAACGGTCCGTCGCTCTTCCACCACCAGACGGCAATGCCGGCGATCAACGCACAGACGCCCGCGATCACCAGACGCGACAGCGCACCGGCAAGATCGCCACGCTTCCAGGCGAGCAGCGGGCCGACGCCCATCGCCAGCAGCAGCGGCAGCATCAGCGGGACGAAAGTCGCGATGTAATAAGGCGGGCCGACCGACACGGTGCCGAGGCCGAGCGCATCGAGGAACAAGGGATAGAAGGTGCCGAGAAAAACGGTCGCCGCCGCCGTCACCAGCAGCAGATTGTTCAGGAGCAATGCACCCTCGCGGCTGACCGGGCGGAACACGCCGCCGGCACCCAGCGTCGGCGCGCGCCAGGCATAGAGTGCGAGCGCGCCGCCGATCGCGATGACGAGCAGCAGCAGGATGAAGAGGCCGCGCGTCGGATCGGTCGCGAAGGCATGGACCGAGGTGAGGATGCCCGAGCGCACCAGGAAGGTGCCGATCAGGCTCATCGCAAACGTCAGGATCGCGAGCAGCACGGTCCAGCTCTTGAGCGCATCGCGCTTTTCCGCGACCAGCGCCGAATGCAGCAACGCGGTGCCGAGCAGCCAGGGCATGAAGGATGCGTTCTCGACGGGATCCCAATACCACCAACCGCCCCAGCCGAGTTCGTAATAGGCCCACCAGGAACCAAGCCCGATGCCGGCGGTGAGCGCCGTCCAGGCGGCGAGCGTCCAGGGACGAACCCAGCGTGCCCAGGCCGCATCGATGCGGCCTTCGATCAGCGCCGCGACCGCGAACGAGAAGGTCATCGAGAAGCCGACATAGCCGAGATAGAGCAACGGCGGATGGAAGGCTAGACCGGGATCCTGCAACAGCGGATTGAGATCGCCACCGGCTGCGGGCGCCGGATCGAAGCGCGCAAAGGGATTCGATGCGAACAGGGTGAACAGGAGGAAGCCCGACGCGATCATCGCCTGCACCGAAAGCACACGCGCTTTCAATGTCGCCGGCAGATTGCGCCCGAACATCGCGACCGCCGCGCCGAAGATCGCGAGCATCAGCACCCAGAGCACCAGCGAGCCCTCGTGATTGCCCCAGACGCCAGCGATCTTGTAGAGCAGCGGCTTCAGTACATGTGAATTGTCGGCGACATTCGCGACCGAAAAATCCGAGACGATATAGGCGCGCATCAGCGCAAGGAACGCGATGAGAATGAGCGCCAGGAAGAGCAGCGATGCCGGCACCGCAACGCCCATCCAGGCCGGTTCGCGCCGCGCGGCACCGACCAACGGCACGCTCGCCTGCACGAGCGCGACGAGCAAAGCGAGGACCAGCGCGTAATGGCCGAGTTCGACGATCACGGCTGGGATTCCTCTTCACCCTGCCCCGCCTCACCTTGCCAGTAGCCGGAGTCGCGGATCGCATCGGCGACTTCGGGTGGCATGTAATTCTCGTCGTGCTTGGCAAGCACCTCGCGCGCCGTCACCAGCCCGCCGGCATCGAGCCAGCCTTCGACGACGACGCCCTGCCCTTCGCTGAAGAGATCGGGCAGCACGCCTTCATAGACGACCGGCACGGTGGTCGCGAGATCGGTGATGCGGAAGGTGACGATCGCATCGTCGGCGCTGCGCACGACGCTGCCCTCTTCCACCAGACCGCCAACCCGGATCGGCCTATCGGGCGGCGGCGGTGCTGCCATGATCTCGGTCGGCGACATGAAGAAGACGAGGCTGTCCTTGAGCGCCGTGACGACGAGAAAGGTCGCTACGCCAAGAAGCGCCATGCCGCCGGCGAGAATCATCAGGCGCCGATGCTTGCGTTTCATCGCGCACGCTCCGTTTCGCTTTCGAGGCGCGCGAGCGCACGGTGCAAGCGGCGCAGCCGGCAGACGCTGGCAATCGCCAGCACGCCCAGCACCAGCGCCGCCGCCAGATAGGCCGGCCAGATGAAGCGCGCATAGCCGCCCATCTCGAGCCAGGTCTGCATGTCGCTCATCGCATCGCCCGGTTGATCTGCAGCGCACGCAGCCGGGCGCCCAGCAGCTCCGATTTCATGCGCAACAACAGCATCGTCACAAAGAACAGCAGATACGCCAGCGCCATCACGAACAGCGGACCGAGCATCGCGGCATCGATCGTCGGTCCATCCATGCGGAAGACGCTGGCCGGCTGGTGCAGGGTGTTCCACCAGTCGACCGAGAATTTGATGATCGGCAGATTGACCGCGCCGACGAGGGCGAGCAGCGCTGCCGCGCGCGCGCCGCGCTGCGGATCGTCGAACGCATGCGCGAGCGCGATATGGCCGAGATAGAGAAAGAAGAGGATCAAAACCGATGTGAGCCGCGCGTCCCATACCCACCAGGTGCCCCACATCGGCTTGCCCCAGAGCGAGCCGGTGATAAGTGCGATCAAAGTGAAACCCGCACCCAGCGGCGAAGCGGCGCGCGCCGCGATGTCGGCCAGAGGATGGCGCCAGACCAGGGAGGCGGCACTCGCGAGCGCGATCACCGTGTAGGTCGCGAGCGCCATCCAGGCG
>JAWXBK010000131.1:0-57817 GCA_034439975.1 Rhodospirillaceae bacterium
ACAGCACCAGCCCGACCGCCCCGACATTGAGCGCGCGGCGAATGATCTGCCGGGGATAGGCGGCCACTTCGTTGACGGTGCCCGATTGCTGCAGCTCGTCGTCGATCAGCGCGTTGCGCTGGTCGAGATAGAGCACGCGAAACTGCTCGATGTCGTTATGGGCCATGCGCGATCGGCAGTAATCGACCACCTTGTCGATCGAGTTGAGCAACGGCCGGCCGATGACCTCTTCGCGCGCGGCGCGTGCCGCCAGTTCACGGATCGCCCGGAAATTCACCACGGTCTGCCGGTTCATCTGCTCGAACCCGGCGAGTTCCTCCTCGGGTGCCGCGAGGACGGCGCCGATCGCACCGAATCGTTCCAGCAGCGCCTTGGCCAAAGGCTTTACGTCGGCGCGCGCGATGCTGCCGAACAGCACCAGTTCGAGCAGTTCATAGTCGGGCAGCGCCTCGAGCCCGCCATCGAGGGCCCGCTCGCGCAGCCGCTGCCGGTGGCCCCAATAATGCGGCCGCTCGGCCGGCGCCGCCTCGAGCCCGGGTTCGAGCGCTTCAGCCAGACGGGGGCTCGGATCCTCGTCGCCTTCGAAGACCCAGGCCTGTGCCATGCGGTCCCATTTGCCGCCGAGTTCCTGCAGGCGCAGCCGATGCGGATAGGTGTCACCGCGCGCGATAAAGCCGCCGGCGCCGATACGATGCGGCGCCACGGTGATGCCCAGCCGTGTCAGGTTCTTTGGGTCGCCCATGCCTCCAGCTCCACCGCGGATGGTCGACGCGAGCGATGTCGGGGTCAAGCGGCTGTGGGGCTTGCTTCGATCCGCTAGGATCACGGTGTACCGCTCCGGAGGCTTTATGCCCGACCCCATCGCGCCACCCGCGCCCGTCGAGCCCGCCGCCATTCGCGGCTATCACGCCCATGTCTATTTCGGGCCAGGGACGGTCGCGGAGGCTCGCGCCTTGTACGAGCGGATCCCGGCCGCCCTTCCCGAAGCGGCGCTCGGCCGCTTCCACGAACGGCCGGTCGGCCCGCACTCAGCCTGGAGCTACCAGATCGCCTTCGATGCTGCCGCATACGGCCGGGTCGTGCCATGGCTTGCCACGCAGCGCGGTACGCTCGACGTGTTCGTGCACGGGTTGAGCGGCGACGATCTATACGATCACACCGCGCTCGCGATGTGGCTTGGCCGTTCCTACACGCTCGATCTGTCGGTGCTGTAGCGGCGGCTCAGCGCGACCGGTTGAGAAGTGATTCGGCGAGCGTGGCTTTGACGACCTTGCCGGCGCTGTTGCGCGGCAGTTCATCGACGGTCCGGATAATGCTCGGCACTTTGTATGGAGCGAGATGAGTACGGCAGTGGCGCAGGATCGCGCGCTCGTCGATCGCTCCTTCGGTCACGAGGAACGCCGCCACTTCTTCGCCCAGCCGGTCCGATTTCGCCCCCAGCACGGCCGCCTCGCGCACACCGGCAGCAGAGAGCAGAACGCGCTCGACTTCCGGCGCAAACACGTTCATGCCGCCGCGGATGATGACGTCGTTCCACCGCCCCTGCAGGAAGACATAGCCATCGTCGTCGATATAGGCGTAGTCGCCCGGATAGTGCCAGCCGTCGCGAATGCTGCGGTCGGCCGGATCGGGCGGATAGATGCCTCTCGTCATCGCAAGCGACCGGCAGCGCAGGATGCCGGTCTCGCCGGCCGGCACCGGCCGATCCCTCTCGTCGACGATCTCGATCGCATTCCCCAGCATCGGACGGCCGATCGAGCCTGGCTTCAAGTCATGCTCATGCGGTCGCATGATGGCGTTCATGCCGCCGCCGGCACTGCCGTAGTAATCGACCAGATTGGGCGTGAGGCGGGCCCGAATTGCGCGATTTTCTTCGGGAAACAGCACCGCGCCCACCGTCGCGAACAGGCGGAGCTGCGAAAGCAACAGGCCGTCGGCCGGCGCTTCGGCCAACAGCATCCGCGCAATCGACGGCACGACCGAAATCGTATCGATGCGATGTTGCGCGATTGCCGCGACGATGTCCTTTGCCTGGAACAATGGCGGCATCAGATGCAACGTGCCGCCACGAAGCAGGGTGGCGAGCGCCATGCCGCGCCCGGCCGCAAAGGCGATCGGCAGGACCGACAGATACCGATCGTTTTCGCCGACCCCGACATCGGCCCAGTATGCCGCCGCCATCGCGCCGTAGTTGCGATGCGTATAGACGTTCGCCTGCGGTACGCCGGTCGTGCCGGAACTCAAAATCAGGATGAAAACTTCATCGTCGCCCGGCGCCATGCGATCCCAAGCCGGGGCGGCCGCGACCGCCTGCCGCCAGTTTTCGTCATGGGAGATCGCTGGCAGGCCCGGGGCGATCCGGCGTCCGGCTTCGGCGATCACCAGCTTCGGGCGAAAGATGCGGCCGATCCGCTCCTGCTCTGCGGGGGTCCAGCGCCAGTCCATCGGCAGATTGACGGCGCCGAGCCGCGCCACGGCCAGCCACACCGCCGGGATATCGACGCCATCGATCAGCGAGGCGCCAACCACGTCGCCGGGTCGAACCCCCTCGCGATGCAAAAGCGTGGCGATGCGGCGGGCCCGATCGTCCAGCGCGGCAAAGGTCAGCGTCTCGGCGCTATCGACGATGGCCGGCTTGTTGGCCCGGAACCGGCCATGAAGGGCTACCAGTTCGGCAATGTTCACGGCGGATGCAACACTTCTCGACGGCCTCGGGGCGCCGTTATAATGCCAGCATGGCAACGATAACGACATCCGGAACGACAACGTCAGGGCAGACCGGTCGAGGCGACGCCGGCGACATGGCGGGATGGCTATGCGAACAGCTCGCCGCGGCGCTAGGTTACAATTCGGTGGATGCGGGCGACGACTTCTTCGAGCTGGGCGGCGATTCCGTTGCCGCGACGGCGCTGGTCACTGCGATCGCCGAGCGCTGCACGGTCGAGTTGCCGATCTCGATCATCGTCAGCCACCCGACAATGGCCGCGCTTGCGCGCCATCTGACGAACAAGACCCCGCCTGCCCTCTATCCGACGTTGCTGCCGGTTGAGACGGCAGGCGAGCGCACGCCTCTATTTGTCGTGCATGGGCTCACCGGCCAGGCATTCGCAGCACGCTATCTGCGCGACCGGATCGGCCCGCAGCGGCCGATCTATGGGCTGCAGGCGTCGCCGCAGCGTCCCAGAGAGGATGCCATCAGGAGCGTTCCCGAATTGGCGGCCGATCATCTTGAGGCAATACGCAGCATCCAGCCGACGGGCCCCTATCTGATTGCCTCTTATTGCGCCGGCGTTCTGATCGCCTGGGAAATGGCGCAGATGCTGGTCGCAGCGGGTGAAACGGTGCCGCTTTTGATTGCGATTGATCCGCCCTCGCATATCGGCGACTGGATCGGCGGTGAAGTCAGTCGTTCCGAGGAAAGCAATGTGCTCGGCGACGATGAAAACTTTCGGCGCCAGACCCGTGATTCGATCATCGTCGGAACGACCAATCATGAAGATATGGCTTGGTTGCGCCGCGATCCGAATGCGATCGAAATTGCGGTCGAGACCGCGGTAGCGTTGCGCGCCGCATTCCTGACCTATCGGCCGCAACCCTATAGCGGCCGCATCGCCCTCATCTGTTCGGCTCAGGCTGCGAGCTATTTGCACGCGGCACGAAGAAAACCCGATCAACGCCGCGCCGGATGGCCCGCATTGATGCGCGGCAAGGTCGATTTCGTCATGCTGCGGGGCAGCCATTCGGGAATTTTCAAACAGCAAAATCCAGCCGTCCCCGACGCCGTGCGAGAAGCGCTGGAACGTACAGGCCTCTGAGGCGCGGCCTCAGGTCTGGGCGCCAAGATTCTCCAGAAGACGCCGCTTCACGATCTTGCCAGCACTGTTGCGCGGCAGCGTATCGACGAAATGCATCTGCGCCGGAATTTTGTACGCGGCAAGCCGGCCGCGACAATGCCGCATCAGCTCGTCCCGATCGATTTTGCGATCGGTGACAAGAAACGCCACCACGTCCTCGCCGAGCGTCGGATTGGCGACCCCGAGCACGACGACTTCGCGCACGCCCGGCAAGCCAAGAAGCACCCGCTCGACCTCGGGCGCGTAAACATTGCTGCCGCCGCGGATGATGATGTCGTTGTAACGGCCCTGCAGGAACAGATAGCCGTCTTCATCGATCAGCGCGTAATCGCCGGGATAATGCCAGCCTTCGAGATAGGTTTCGTCCGCCGGATCGGGTGGATAGACACCAAGACAGGTATTCGGGCAACGCACACGCAGTCGCCCGGTCGTGCCGGCCGGCAATGGTCGGTCGCTATCGTCGACGATCTCGAGATCGGTTCCCAGCATTGGCCTTCCGACCGAACCCGGCTTCTCATCGATCTCATGCGGATAGAGGATCGTGTTGAGACCGCCGCCGGTGCTCCCATAGTAGTTGATGAGGTTCGGCGACAGCCGCTTGCGTACGGCGTTGCTCTCTTCGGGAAACAGCATCGCCCCGACTGACGTCAGCAGGCGCAGCCCTGGCATCAGGAGACGGTCGTCGCTCGTCAGCGCCAGCAACTGGCGCAGGATCGTCGGAACGCAACACAGCACATCGATCCGGTATTTCTCGACAGCGGCGAGGATCTCGGCGGCCCCGACCAGCGGTGGCATGAACCGGAGCGTACCGCCGCCCAACAAGGTCGCCAGCGCAGCGGTCCGGCCGCCGGCACTCGACAGCGGGATAACCGCCAGCGTTCGGTCGTCCGATCTTTGACCGATGTCGATCCATTGTCCCAGCATGATCGTGCGAAAGGTCCGATGCGTATGCACATTTCCCTTCGGCAATCCGGTCGTGCCGGAGCTCATGTTCATGAGGGCCGGCAGGTCGTCGCCGGGCGCCATACGGTCGTCCGCCGGTGCTGCAGCCACCTCGCGATCCCACGCCTCGTCATGACGCACAACCGGCAGGCCGTCTCCGACCTTTCTGTCAGGCTCGAAGAAAATCAGGCGCGGCTTGAACACGCGCCCGATCTGGGCCTGTTCCTCCGGCGTCCAGCGCCAGTCCATCGGGATGAATGCGGCCCCGATCCGCAGGATCGCCATCCAGAGAACGAAATGCGGCGCGCCATCGGTCAGGCAGACACCGACCAGATCGCCGGCGCGTACGCCGCGGGCGACCAGTGCACCGGCGGTGCGGCGGGCCCGCTCGTCGAGTTCCGCGTAGGTTACGGGGTGTCGGTCGTCGTCCACCGCGATCTGCTTTGCGCGATATCGGGCGTGCAGAGCGAGATACTCGGCGAGATTCACGGCACGGATGTCTCGCAGGGAGGAATGCTACGCGCGCGCGGCATCGCGCGACATTCCGACTTCCGGCGGCAAGCCCGTCGCCACGATCCGATAGAGCAGACGCCGCGTCGAGGCGTCGGTCGCAGCGCCGATCGCCTCGGCGCAATGCAGCGTCGCCGTATTGTCCCAGAGCACGATGTCGCCGGGGCGCCAGGCATGGCGATAGACGAAGCGCGGCTCGATCGCGTGCAGCTTGAGACGACGCAACAGCGCCGGCCAGGGCCCATCCGGCAGCGGATCCATGTCGACGGCCGAACCGGCAATCGCATAAAGACCGGTCTCGCCGGTTACGCTGTGGCGGCGAGCGACCGGATGCCGGCCGGGCGGTGGCAGCAGGGCCGCCTGCTCTGGCGACATCGGATGCACGCCATGCTCCCATTCCTCGCGGTCGTCGCCGCCGCCATAACTGTGAAACGCATGCAATCCATCGATTTCGCGCCGCGCCGCATCGTCGAGTGCCTTGTAGGCCTGCACGAGATCGGTGAACAAAGTGGCGCCGCCGCTTGCGGGTGCTTCGATGCAATAGAGGATCGTGACCGCATTCGGATCGGCCGCATATCCGCGGTCGGTGTGCCAGAAGGCCGCGCCGTTGCGGTACTCTTCGGGCTCGAGCGCCTTCCCGACATTGCCGACCTGCATGATTGCCGGATGCTGCGGCAACACGAGATTATCGTAAGGTTCGAGGAACGGTTCGCCCCACAACCGACCGAATGTCTCATATTGCGCGAGCGTCAAATTCTGATCGCGGAACAACAATACGCGATGACGATAGAGCGCATCGTAGAGGGCGGCACGGGCTTCCCGATCCGCCGCCCGTGCGCCGTCGAAGCCCGTCGATTCCGCAACGAACCCCGGTCCGATTTCCTGGAATCCGATCATGCCGCATCCCCGCAATGAACGTGTCCGAGGCTACCGCCCGGAGGGTTGCGCCCGCAACGCCCCGCATTGCGGCTCATCGTTCGGCCGGCAGCGCGCCGGTTTTGAGATAGGCCTCGATCGGCGCGATCTGGGCCTCTTCGAGCAGCGAGGGCGGATGACCGCCCGGCAGCGCATCCCAATAGGCAATGTTCGGGTGCTGGACCCGGACCGCATCGAAGAGCGCCGGATTGCGGTACGGGCTGGTTTCTCCGTAGAGAAAGAGGGCCTCGCATTTCAATCGAGGAAACGTCGAGCTGTTATCGAATTTTTTTCCGAGATAACTGCCCATCGCAGCCACCACTTTCGCATCGTATTTCAGCGCGATCTTCTCATCCTGGCGATGGAAGCGCGCATCGCGAAAATAGTCGCGCAAATGTTCGGGCACCTGCCCGAGAACCGGCCGCCGCTTGAAAAGATAGGTTTCGGCTTCGTCGATCGAATCGAACCGCGCTTCAGCCTGTTCGTGAAGCGAACGATGATGTCGGATCAGCGCATCGTTGCTGGCGATCGGCGTATCGACGAACAAGGCCGAGCGAGGCCGCCGGCGGGAATACATCAGAAAGAGCAACAGCATCATGCCGCCCCAGGAAACACCGAGCAGATGTTCGTCGCCGGTTGCGTATTTGCGGCAGACCGCGACGAGGCTGCTCACATAGGTCTCCCAGCGATAACCGGCGACCTGCCAAAGAAACTGGCTGTCGCCATGGCCAAGCCAGTCAGGGCAGATCACCTCGAACCCGGATGCGCCAAGGCGCTCGGCGAGGACAGCAAACTCGGCACCGCTCGCCCCCATCCCGTGCGTGCAGATCAGGCGCCGGGTCGCACCGGGCGGGGTCCAGATCCGGACGTTCATGCGGCGAACCAGCGGGCCGAACTGGATCGCAACCGATTCGTGGCGTGGTTTCATGATGCTGGGCGCGCATGGCGCCGGTAGCGACCCGATTGCATCGATAGCAACCGCATCAGGGTGCAGCGCCGCCGCCGGCGTCGAGAAAGGCCGCCAGCCGGTTGATCGACGGATACGAAACGAGATCGGCTGGTTCGACGGTGCGGTTCGTTGCGTCCTCGAGATTGACGCACAGATCGAGAGCCGTGAGGCTGTCCATCTCCATGGCGACGAATTCGACGTCCTGATCGGGTGCGACCAGCAGAGCCGACTGTCTTGCAGCGTCAAGCTCGCCCAGATCGGCCAGGATGCCAATGATCCGTTCGCGGAAAGACGGGGCGCTCATGAATCGAACCTCACGATCAGCCGCTCCGGCATGACGAAAATCTGGTTATCGACATACGCGCAGTCGATACCCGAGACAATCCGCGGCGTCGATCGCATGGCTTGCACCACCGCCGGCCAGACATCGAGCGACATATGACGGCCGAGACAGGAGTGCGGGCCCGCCCCAAAAATCAGCTTCTGGACCGATTGCGAGGGGTCATAGTTGAGGCTCTGCAGAAAGAGCCGGACCCGGTCGCCCGTCGAAAAGACCGTGTGCCCGTACTCGAAATCTTCGCCGGCCAGTCGCTCGGCAATGGCAACCCCGGTCTCGGGTGGAAAATCGGGAAAGACGATCGCATCGAGTCGCGTACCGACATGGGCCGCCAGAATGGCATTCAGGCTGCTCGCCAGCGTCGCCAGCAGCGAATCACGTCCGAGCACAAGCAACGCCAGCAGCATGTCTTCGTCGCCACGCGCGACCGCGGGTGCACAAACCCTCGCGATACAGGCGCGAAGGTCGGCCAGCTCGCTGTCGATCGTCTGAATCGTGCGCAATCCGATGTAGCGATCGAAAATTCGTGTAATAGCGATGCGGCGGAGGGGAATTATCTCGGACGCTTCGACCATCTCGCTGAAAAGATCGCGTACGAAAGGCAGCAGCACTTCGCCGGCCAGGTCGATCTCATCGGCGGATCGAAGCGGCGCAAAATGCCGATCCGCGAGTTCGGACAAACGCGCTGCGATGGCCTTGCGCCGTCCGGCGAGAAACGCCGCCATCCGCCGGCGCATTGCTTCGTGGCGCGGTCCTTCCATCAGCAGCGGCATGATCCCGGCCGCATAGGTGAAATTCGGCAACTGCATGTCGTATCGGCGTGTCACCGCCGCAACCGATTCCACGATGTCCTGGCAAACGAGCCCGGGATGCCGCAGCAGGTCGAGCACCTGCCGGGGGTTCGTCACCACATGGCAGCGGGTCGCTTCATCGTAGACAATCGGCGCGTCATGGCGCGATGCGAACAAGGCGCGGCGCTCAACCTGTCGATGAAGGGTCAGATAGTTCATGACCGGATCCGGGGCGGCACGAACGGACGTGGCGCGCACGCACCGTATCATCATCCGCTCATCGGAGCAGCGGATGATTCAGGGTACGCGGTTCATTTTTCTGGAGCGCGCGAGCGAAAATGGTGCTGTCGGGGAGGATTGAACTCACGACCTCTCCCTTACCAAGGGAGTGCTCTACCACTGAGCTACGACAGCGCACCTCGCGAGGAGCGGCACCATGCCACAGCGTTGGGGGTCGGGCAACCATCGCCGCCGGGCCGCCTAAACGCCCCCAACCTACTGACAAATTTATCATTTTAGCCGCGCAGCTCGCGCGGCAACAGTCGTGTGACCCGGCTCGCGGCGACGACTTCCTGACCGCTCACATAAGCTTCGTGATTCTTTTCGATCGACCGGGGGTCGTAGAGATAATTCACCATGATCCCGAACGAGTCGCCGAGACCGCGCGGCGACGGATCGCCGAGCCAGTTCACACGCTCGAGGCGCGCGCCGTTGCGCAGATGAAACCGCGCCACCGGATCGAGCGGTTCCTGCTCGCGTTTCTCGTTGAGCAAATAATGCGCCGCAAGCCGCATAATGAGCTCTTCCAGTGGCAGTATCGTCGCCGGCGTCACCGGCCCTGCCAGCAATTCGCGAAGCGACGCCAGATCTGCATCGGAAACGAGTGGCTCCGCCAGCCGATCGAGCGTCCCGGTGAGCCATCGGCCGAATCCCGGCACCGGCGACAAAGTTGCAAACCGTTCGATTGCCGGTAGCTCATGCTGCAGTTCGACGACGACCTGCTTGATCAGGAAATTGCCGAAGGTGATGCCACGCAGCCCGTCATGGCAGTTGTTGATCGAATAGAAGATTGCGGTATCGGCCAGAGACGGTTCGAGTACCGGACCGTCCCGGTCGAGTAACGGGCCGATGCTGTCGGCAAGATCGCGCACCAGCGCAACTTCGACGAAGATGACGGGATCGCCCGGCAGTGCCGGGTGAAAGAACGCAAAGCAGCGGCGGTCGGCAGCAAGGCGGCGCCTCAGATCGTCCCAGCCCCGAACCTCATGCACGCTCTCATAGCGGATCAGCCGCTCGAGGATTGCCGCCGGCGTATTCCAGTCGATGCGTTCGAGCGCCAGGAAGCCGCGATTGAACCAGACCTTGAGCAGATAGCGCAGATCGGCATCAACGGCTTCGAGTGCGGAATTCTCCGGCAAAAGCTTCAGCAGATCCTCGCGCATGCGGACGAGCATCGCGCCGCCATCGGGCGCCGTATGAATCCGCCGAAACAGTTTCTGCCGTGGCGCTTCGGCGGCCCGCGCCAGCGCAAGACGTGCTTCCAGCGTGGACCGCTCGCCATAGGCCTTGGCGGCCGCCAGGATGCGCGCGGGATCGACGTCGAAATCGGTCGCAAGCGTTTCGAAGAAGCGGCGCCGTCCCTCGGAATCGAGCTCGCGATAGTAGGTAACCATCTCGCGCGCGACCGCCGTACCGCTCGCCTCACCGCGCGTCGAGAGCAGTTCCTCACCCAGCACCCCGACATCGCGCTCTGTCGTGCGCGCGCCGCGGATTGCACGCAACGCATCGAGCCCGGCATCGGCAATGGCGTTGAGAAACTGGTTGACCCCGCCGGGACGGCGCGTGTCCTGCGCGGTCATCGCTTGCCCTCGCCGTATACGGCCGCGCGCGACAAACCTGCATGCTCTGCCAACTGGCGCAGCGCATCGCCGGCAAGCCGGTAGGTCTGGAACTCGTCGGCTTTTCGTCCACCCATCGCATCGTAGAAGGTGACGGCATCGGCCTGATGCAAGACATGCCACTCGACGCGACCGCATTGGCGCTCGACCGCGAGGGCCGCCACCTCGGCAAGGAGGCGTCGGCCGACGCCTTTGCCGCGCCCCCAGTCCGTCACATACAGGTCATTAACGAGGATCCCGGGCTTCGCATCCCAGGTCGAGAACGTGGGATAAAACAGGATCATGCCGGCCGGCCGATCTGTCAGCTCGGCGATCAGTATTTCAAAGGGCCGATCGGGGCCGAACCCCCAACGTCGAACGTCCGCAGCCGTCATGCGGCAGGTTTCGGCCGTGCCGTCATGGGCCGCGAGATCGCGCAGGAACTCGACGACCATGTCGGCCTCGTCGGCCCGGCCTTCGCGAATCATGAGTCTTTCGTTCGTCATGCCCGTCCGCCCTGGCGCAACTGGCGGCCCGCGGCCGCCAGAACTGCCACTACACGCTCGGCAACGCAACCGGCCGTCGGACCTCGTTATAGCTCGGTGAAAATGACGCCATGAAGGAGAAAGGCGGCCAATCCGATGGCGACCCCGTAGGGCACCGGTCCATTCATGCGCAACAGCACCGGCGTCTCGGGTGCAACGGCACGCTCTTTGCCGGCGCATGCCGCAAAGGCCTTGCGCAGCACCAGCAGGACGACACCCAGCAGCGCGCCCAGGACACTCATCGCCACCAGGAAGAACCCGAGGTCGACGATGCCGACCCACAGCGCGATCACGGCCAGGAATTTTACGTCGCCCCCGCCGATCCAGCGTAGCCTCCACATCAGGTATCCCACGCCGAAAGCGACCACCGCCCCCGTGACGTGGTTGAACCAGACGATCCCACCGTCGATCGTGAATCCCCAGATCGGCATCAGGACGATGATCGCCAGACAGACGCCATGCGGAATGCGCAGGCGCAGCACGTCCCATGCCATGCCCACGCCGATCGCTGCGAGCGCAGCGATTTCCAGCCACATCGTCAAATTCGACGCGAAATCGGTCATGAGAATGGGGCCAGAGGGAGTTGCCGATCTTCCGCGCTATTCCGACAGAGTCGTGGGTTGAGACACGCCGGGCTGACCCTGCAAGGCGCGCAGCCGATTGAGATTGGCATGCGCCTCGGCATGGAAGGTCGGGCTCATTTCGATGGCCTGAGCCAGCAACCGTTCACTGGTCGCGTAGTCGCCATTCATCATGGCGATGTAGCCGACATTGTTGAGCGCGTTCGGCGCTTCTGCTGCCGGCACATTGTTCAGCGCTTCGCCATAACGTCCCTGCCAGGCGACAGCGAGACGGAGATTGCCGTTTGCCAGATCGGAGCGCGGATCGACCGATAGCGAACGCCGGAACATGGCCTCGGCTTCCGCGTAGCGACCCTGCCGCATAAAAGAGATGCCCTGATTGTTCAGGACGGATGGCGAATCTGGCTCCAGAGTCAAAGCGCGCGCGTACGATTCCTCGGCGATATTCCATTCCTCCCGATTGTCGTAGTAGCGGCCGAGTGCGTTCCACGCCCGCCACAGCGTGGCGTCTTCGGCGACGGCCTGCTGCAGCAACGCGCCAGCCCCCTCATCCCGCCCGGCGGTTAGTTCGGCCAACCCCTGCCCCTGCAACGCGCGTGCGCGATAGCCGGGCTCTTCCATCACGCTTTGATAGAGGTTGTAAGCCGGGTCGGCGTTCCCCACGCCGAGCTCGGCTTCGGCCATGGCAAAACGGGCGCGCGGCGTGATCCGCATTGCCTCGGTGAGGCCGGCCAAACGCTCCCGCGCCAGTTCGTTGCGTCCGAACCGAAGATCCTCTTCGGCCGCGATCAGAGTCGCGTCGTCCGCCATTTCCTGGACGGCGAGCAGCTCGGCAACGGTATCTTCGTCTGCTTCTTCGGATGTCATTTCGCCGCTGGCACATGCCGACAACATCAGTGCCGTTGAAAACAGGAGCATCGCGGCATAGGCCGATCGCGGCACCGGCCGCAGGCGCGTCGTGGCGTTATCGGGCCGTTTCAGTATCGTCGACATGCTCATCCTCGGCCTGGTTCGCCAGCGCGAAAGCAACAATCGTCGGTACGCGTGCTGCGGCTGCCGGCGGCAGAGTAGCGGAGCGCCCATCAGTATTGGCCATGGCGGCCGGCGGCGCCACCGATTCGATTGCAGCGGCTCTGGCCACGACCGGCATTCGCGATGTCGCATCGAAACGCGCAACGCCGGCCGCATCGGCCGCAGGCATCAGCGCATTGCGCAGCGCGCCGGCGATCGCCAGCGGCGGAACGGCTGCGAGTGCGGTGAAGCCCGGATTAATCGCCGTCATGGCCTCGACTGTCGTCGTCGAAGCGGCGCCGGCAGGCACAATCGGCGCCAGCGGCGCTGCGTCCGGCAATGCGGCCGCCTGACCCGAAAGCTCCGGCTTGACCGGAGGTGCCGACAGCAGTTCCGCCGTCGCGGGGGCCGATGTCCTGTCCGGTTTCACGACCAGCGGTTCGTAGGGAACGACAATCGTCCCGGTCGAGATCGCAGGCGGCGCAGTCGTGGGGACGACCACCAGCGGTACAGAAGCAGTATGCGCAGCAGCCGCAACCGGCGCCGTCGACCAGGTTCCAATCGCCATGGGTTCGGGCCGGACGGCGACAGCCTGCTCTAACCCGACGATGCGGGCGTTGCTTGAAACCGTTACGAGTTGACCGTCGATCAGATCGGATTCGGGGCCGGTCGGCAGAAACCGCATGGCTGCGAGCTCGGTATCCTGAAGCGTGTCGTGGAATGGCCGCACGACCACAGGATCGGGCAGTGCGGGCGGCAAAACATCGCCGGCAAAGAAATGTGGAGATTCACCCGATGTCGGCAGGGTCGCGTCCGATGAATCCCCGGCCGCCGTCGTCGCAGGCAGCGAGTAGTGGACCGGAACCGCCGAGGTCATCGCGGTCGCTGCTATCGGCCCGCCTGCGCCGCCACTGGCATCCGGCGCACCCAGTACGGCTACAAAGACCGGCACCACCGGTACCGCGGGCGGCGCCGGAGCGGCATCGGTCGTATCCGGCAGCGGCAAAATATTGGCCGCGGCCGATTGCGGATAGAGCATGACGGGCCGTACATCGCTCGCAGGCATGGCAACCTGGCCCGGCGGCAGGGTGTTCAGAACGGAGACATGCGGCGCGACGGATTGGATCGAGGGACCCCAGCGATCGTCTGCCGGTTCCAGTTCGGCAATCAGCGCCGCAAGTGCGCCGCCCGGCAAGGCAGGCGCCATCGCCTGATCGGACGACGGTAAAGCCGTTTCGTTCACGACACGCGCGATGTTGGCGATGATCACGTCATCGCCCGGCGCCAGACGGGCAGCCTCCGCGAGCAGTTCATGAGCCTTGACGCCATTGCCGCGGCCGAGCTGAGCCATCGCCCAGTTATTGTAGGTTTGCGACGACGTCGGATCGGCGTCGAGTGCCTCCAGAAAATAGCTGTCGGCCAGATCCGATCGCCCGACCTCCTCATAGGCGATCGCCAGCGCATTCAGGACATTGACCGAGGCGGGCGCAATCAGCCGCGCCTCCTCGAACGCCTCGATGGCCAGGCCGAAATTGCCGTTTGCAAAATGACGCTTGCCCTGGCTCAAAGGATCGATGCCGGATTCGATGCCGCCGTCCGCGGTGAAGCGCGGTTGCGAACCGAACCCGTCGTCATTGCCGCAACCCAGCGCGACCAGCACGCTCGCCAGCGCGCCCGCCAGCAAGACCAGACGCCGCTTTTGAGGACCTCGAGTGGGAACAGAATACGCGATTGAGTGATTCATGATTTCATCAACACCTTGAAGATGCGAATCATCACCGGCAGCAGGATCACGATGATCATGGTCGGAAAGACGAATAGACCGAGCGGAATGGTGAGTTTGACGGGCAGCGCCTGAGCCTTGGTTTCCGCCCGCAACATGCGATGGGTACGCATCTCATCGCTATAGATGCGAAGCGCATCGGCAAGGCTCGTACCGAGCTCTTCCGATTGCAGAAGCAAGGTTACCATCGAACGGACCTCGTCGATGTCCATTCGCTCGGAAAGATTCTTGAATGCCTCTTCGCGGCTTGAGCCGGCGCGAAGCTCCAACGACATCAGTTCAAAGTTTTCTGCCAGCGATCGATGGGCATGACGCAACTCGTGCGCGACCCGGCTGATCGCCGCATCGAGGCCCAGCCCGGCCTCGACGCAGATGACGAGCAGGTCGAGCGCATCGGGAAAACCGTTGCGATACTGCTGCGCAAGCGAATCGCGCCGCATTCTTATCCAGATATTCGGCAGGAAAAGTCCAAAAGCAAGCGCGCCCAGGCCAGCGAGAATCATCGATTGTGGAGACAGCCGCTCGAGCAGAAACGGCGAGAGCAGAATGTAAATGCCGGCAAACAGCAGCGCGCAAAACAGCCGCGCCAAATAGAACGCACCGACCGCCGACGGCTTCAGAAAGCCAGCCCGCACCAGCTTCTGCCGCAGGGTCGAGAGCTGAGCGACATTGAATGGCACGAGCTGACGGGCCAGCGGTTGCAGGGCCGGCGTGACGTTGGTCACTTCATCCAAATAGCGGATCGATTCGGCTGAGCTTTTGTCCTTGTTCTTGCCCTTATCGGTATCCTTACTGGATTTTCCGCTAGCACGATTGCGCATGGTACGACGCGATGCGCCGAACGAGCTGATCGCCATCGCGATCATAATCACCGCAATGAACACCATCGCCATCGTCGCATAGAGAATGACGTCGGCTGGTTCCAATCCAAGCTGCGCGATGATCGAATCCATGGTCCTAGAGCTTGAAGTTGACGAGACGGTACATGACGATAATGCCGAACAGCATCAGCATCAGACCGAGTCCGATAATCGGGAGAAAAATCGGATCTTCCCAGACATCGGCATAGTATCGCGGGTTGACGACATTGACCGCCGCGGCGAGGAAGAACGGCAATACCGAGAGCACGATTGCGGAAAAGCGGCCTTCCGCCGACAGGGCAACGACTTTGGCGCGCATCCTCTGTCGTTCGCGGATGACCCGCGACAACGACATCAGAACTTCCGCAAGATTGCCGCCGACCTGCATCTGGATCATCACTGCAACGACGAGGAAACGCAGATCCTCCAGGCCGACGCGCTTTGCAACATTGTGCAGCGCCGTCGGCAGATCGAGCCCGTAGGTCATTTCATCGACGGCAAGACCGAATTCGGTACCGCAGGGATCCGCGAGTTCCCGGGCGACCAGTCCCAGCGCGGTCGGCACCGGATGGCCGGCCTTCAGGCTTCGCACCATGATGTCGATCGCATCCGGAAGCTGCCTCGAGAACTTACGCAGGCGAAGCTTGCGTAAGATGATCAGAACGCCCATCGGCAAAAGCAGGCCGAGCACAATCGCGGCCCCAACGATCGGCATGCTCCAGGTCAGAAGCAACGCAGCGATACCGGCTACGGTCACAAAACCGCCAATAACGATCAGGACTTCCGCTGGCGCCCGCCCGATGCCGGTCTGGACCACAAGATTGCTGAAGGAGGTGACCGGATCGAAACCGATCGTCTCGCCCGCCGTCGCGCGCTCGCGCTTCAGACGGAGCATCACCGATTCGCGACTGTCGCCGCTCGCCAGCATGCGAAGACGGCGGTTCGGGCTCCGGACCGTGCTCTTCGTCATATCGCGAACGAGAAGGTAGATACCTTCGAGCAGCAGCAGGGCGCTGAGAAATACAATTCCGTAGATAGGGAAATCGCTATCGAATTGCACGGATCGTCTCCGGATTCTGTCCCAGCGCCCGGTCGGGGTCGAAATAATGCGCCGGAAGCTCGACGCCGCGTGTCTTGAGATTCTCCATGAATTTCGGTCGGATACCGGTTGCGCGGAATTCGCCGTGAATCGTTCCGTCGGGGTCCGCATGCTTACGTATGAAGCGGAAGATCTCCTGGGTCTGTATGACCTCGCCTTCCATACCGGTGATCTCGGTCACGCTCATGATGCGGCGGCGGCCGTCGCTGAGACGCTGAAGCTGCACGACCACGTCAAGCGCGGAGGCAATTTGCGTGCGCACGCCGCGCAGCGGAATATCGAGTCCCGCCATGCTGATCATCTGTTCGAGGCGGCCGATCGCATCGCGGGGCGTGTTCGCATGGATCGTGGTCATCGAACCTTCATGGCCGGTATTCATGGCCTGAAGCATGTCGAAGGCTTCACCGGATCGCACCTCGCCAACGATGATTCGATCCGGGCGCATACGCAATGAGTTCTTGACCAACTCGCGCTGCGCAATTTCGCCACGACCCTCGATGTTTGGCGGACGAGTCTCGAGCCGCACCACATGGATCTGCTGGAGCTGCAGTTCGGCGGCGTCCTCGATGGTGACGACGCGTTCGCGCTCGTCGATAAAACGGGACATCGCGTTCAACAACGTCGTCTTGCCCGAACCCGTACCGCCGGAGATCAGGATGTTCAGCCGGCTGCGCACGATGGCCGCCAGGAGATCGGCGATTTCCGGTGTCAGCGAATTGTTTTCGATTAGTGAATCGAGGGTGTAAGGGCGCACCGCAAATTTACGGATCGACATGACCGGACCGTCGATCGCGACCGGCGGAATGGCCACATTAACGCGCGAACCATCGGGTAGCCGTGCATCGACCATTGGCTGCGATTCATCCACACGCCGACCGATCCGCGACACGATCTTCATGATAATGCGCAGAAGATGCTTGTCGTCCTGAAAATGCACCGGCGTCAGTTCGAGGATGCCCGCCCGTTCTATAAAGACCTGTTTGTGTCCATTGATCAGGATGTCGTTGATCGTCGGATCCTTGAGCAATGGCTCGAGCGGCCCCAGACCCACCATTTCATCGATGACGTCGCCGACGATCTGCTGTTGTTCGCGAAGATTGAGCTGCACTTTCTCGGTCTTCAACAGTTCGCGAACCAGCGTACCGATCTGCTCGCGAAACTCGTCGGGCTCGAGCTTCTCGATGGCGGACAGGTTGATTTCTTCGAGCAGCCTGTGATGGAGGCGGACCTTGATCGCTGTATAGGTCGGCAGCGACGCCATGCGCTGCGGGGCCGGCGCTTCTTCGGAACGGACAGATCCGGGCGACTGCACAGGCGCAGGTGTAGACAATTGTGGCCCCGACTGCAGCGTCTGGGCCGCTTTCGCATCGGCCGTGCTCCCGGCAGCGCCCGAGAACTTCTTGAAACGACCCAGCATGCCAACCTCGTCCTGTTACTCTTTAGGCACCATTGCCTGGACCGGCACAACGCGCTTCAGGCTTTCGCGAACCAGCTTCCGGACCGCTTTTGCAACGCCGCTGCTTTTCTTCACATCGCGCAGCGGCACACCGCGATTGATCGCCTCGAGAACCACCCGCTCTTCATCGGGCACCAGGAAATCGATCTGCCGCGCGATGGCCCTTTCGGCCTCGCGCTGGCTCAGACTGCGTTGCCAGAACTGGCGCGGCTGGCGGTTGGCAACGATGACGAGGTTAAGCCCGCCCAGTCCCGCACTGCTCAACGACACGAGGAGTTGCCGCGTCTGACGCACGGTCGGATAGGTAAGCCGGCTCACCAGAAACACGACATCACTGCCTGACAGAACGAACGATTCCCACTGCGCCCATGCCAGCGGCAGGTCGATGACGACAAAGTCGTACATCTCGCAGGCGACACCCAGGACCGATCCAAGGGTCTCGCTGCTCACGGCGTCATGGCTGATCAGTTGATTCGGAGCCGCCAGCACTTCGATGCCGCTCGGATGCTGCGCCGCCATGGCACGCAGGAGCTGCGGATCGAGCCTTTGGGGAAAGCGGGAAATCTCCAGCAGATCGAATGTCGGCTCGAGGTCGAGATAGATCGACGTGTTGCCGGATTGAAAATCGAGATCGACAAGCAGCACCGAGGGGCGCTTTTCCTTGCCACCGGGATTCGCCAGCTCGTATGCGGTCTGGATAGCCAGCGTGGTCGCACCGAGCCCGCCCGACGGGCGGATGAAGCTCAGGACCGTTGCCGGCTTCTTTTCGCCTTCGCGAGTTCCCACGACGGGGCGGTGCCGCGCGGTACGAAGTGCTGTCACGAGATCGTCGTGGCGCATCGGCTGCGGCAGAAAGTCGGCGAGCGGCATACGCACCAGCATGCGCATCGCCTCGACGCTGCTCGATTTCGATGTCACCACGACAGGCCTGCCGCCGGCATGGGAAACCAGATTGTTCAAGGCTGCCATGTCGCCGCCATCCTCGAGATTTACCTCGACGAACAGCATGTCGACATTCTCGGAATGCAGCAGGCGCTCGAGATGGCGCGGCAGCGTTCCGCTCAGAACGGCAAGATCCACATCGCTGGCTTCATCGCACGCCGCGCGGAGGGCGCGTTCCGTTTCCTCGTCCTGGACCGCGGCATGCAGGCGAATCTTGCCCCGATGTGCTGCGCCTTTCCTCAGCTCCATCCGCTTGCTCCGCTCCGGTCCTGTCAGGCCTTCCGGCATGTAACGGAAACTCCGCGCACCACAGATCGATTGGCCCACCGGGGGTGCAGCCGGAATGAGCGAAAATGGCAAAAATAGTTCGCCCGCGGCCGTCGCAAAGCGACGGTCGGGAGGGATGATTCAGCAACGATCGACGACCGCGAACATGCGATCGTTGCCGGATCGAGGCTGACTTCAAAGCGACGTTCGGGGCCCATGGCGGTTCCTCTCGGTTCGCTGCCGAAGGATCTGCGGTTTAGATGCCCCCGCCTGACACCGAACTCGTCGTCCGCAACGCTACCGGCGGCTCAACCGTATCCGTCTCGTAGCGCACGTAGGCGCCGACCGCACGCTTGCCGTCCATGGGAATGTCGGTGTTCTGTGCACCGGGCGGATTCGGGTCGATGACCATGACCGCAGAGTTTTGCGCATCGGCATCGGCGTACGTGGGATAGACATGATTGGGTCCGGAGAACGTGCAGGCGGCGAGCGAGACGCCGACAAGCAGGAACAGGGGCAGACTTCGCATGGTCGCGTGCCTCATTTGATGATGTATCCATACTGCCCGGTGAGGCCACCTGGAGATCCGACGGCGTCTTCGGGAGCCGACGTCTCGACATAGTCGCTGTTGCCGCTACCTTCGGTACGACCCAGCAGAAACAGCTCGGCATCGGTGGGCAGAATGACGCTGTCTGTTGGCAGTGCGAGCTCATCGGGCGAGCGCGCCGGCTGAACCAGGCGCGGCGTCACGACGATGACCAGTTCCGTTTCATTCCGCTGGTAGCCGCGGCTGCTGAACAGCAAACCGAGAATCGGGATATCCGACAGCCACGGCAATCCTTCGACGGCGTCCTGGAAGTCGCTCTGCAACAGACCCGCGATCGCAAAACTCTGGCCGTCGCGCAGTTCGATGGTGGTTTTCGCCCGCCGCGTCGACAAACCGGGAATCACGACATCGTTGGTCTGTACCACGATGGATGCATCGATTCGGCTGACTTCCGGCGCGACCTCGAGATTGATCAGATCCTTGCCGATCACGGTCGGCGTGAACCCGAGCCCGACACCGAACTCCTTGAATTCGACTGTGATCGTGTCGTTGTCCTGGGCGACCGGAATCGGGAACTCGCCGCCGGCAAGAAAGAAGGCCGTGTCGCCGGAGAGAGCCACCAGATTGGGTTCGGCCAGCGTCCGGACCAGTCCGCGACGTTCCAGGGCCCGGAACGTCGACAGCATGTCGAATCCATTGGTGTTTATCTGTGTGGTAGCCACACCGAAGGCGACGCCCGCAGCCGGTAGCGGCAATGCGCCGGTTGTTACCAGCGTGAACGCATCGCCGCCCGCATCGATGATGTTACCGATTCCGAGTTCGCGAACCGCCGAACGGTTCACTTCGGCAAACCGCACCTGCAACATGACCTGCTGGCTGCCCTCGACGGTCATCGAGTTGGTGACCGCGTCCGGCGCATAGCGCAGCGCTATCTCCATCGCCTCGGTCGCACGCGCACTGGTCGAGACGGACCCGGAGATGAGGACACTACCGTTGGCGCTCCGGACCTCGATATTCTCTTCCGGCATAACTTCGTACAGTTTTGCCTTCAGCCCCGCGACATCGTACGACACGACGATATCGACCACGGCCATGAGCTGGCGGTTCTCGCCATAGATCGTGAGGTTGGTCGCACCCAGCGTCCGGCCAAGGATGTAGATTGTCTGATTGGTCAGCGCGAGCACGTCGGCGACTTCGGGATTGCCGACCAGCAATTCCTTGAACGGTTGATCGACCTGGATCAGTTCGGACTTGTTGATCGGGACGACGAATTCACCCGCATGGATTGCCGGACCGCTCTCGACGGTGACGGAGACCTGGGCCGATGCCGGGTCCGCCGCGAGAAGCAGTGCGACGACGGGGGCTGCAAGAACGACGGCCATCCATCTGGTGGGCGATCGGGCGCCCCGCAACCGTTCGATAGTCCGGCCGATTGTCATGGCATCACCTGACCTGTCCCATTGACACGGTATTCCTGGCGCGCGGTACCGCGCGTGATACCGATCGAACCGAATTCCTCGGCCGGCTCCAGGACGACCGCGGTCGGCGTCGGGGCTGGTGTCGGCGGCGGCGCCAGCGCATCCGCGTCGCCATCGTCGTCCAGTTCCGCAATGACCGGAGCCGGCACGACGTTGGCCTCGCCGATATTGAGGTCGCGCAATGAAATGGTGCGCGTTGCCTCGGACGCGACATTTTCGACGTCGCGCAACGCCAAAGATAGCGTGCCGACCGTCGATGCCAGCGTAATCTTCTGTGCCTGCTCGACCGTCACCTCGATCGTGACCGATTTGACAACGTCGGCCGCGCCGTCGTCCGGCTGATCGGCCTTCTGATCGATGCCGAGTACCTTGATGTTCTGCAAAAGAACGTCGGTTATCGGCTGGTTTTTTATAATCTCGCGCGTCAGCAGCAGATCGACCCGATCGTTTGGCAACACGAACCCGGCAACGCCCAGCACGTCGTTGACGCGGATCGTCATCGCCCGCATGCCTGCGGAAATGATGGTCGATAGCGAGGCGCGCTGACCCGGACCGGTGATCTTTGTGACCAGGATCGGTTCGTTCACCTCGATCGATTGCAGGACGACGCGCGGCTCTTCATCGCTGATGATCTCTTCGATGGTCGTGAATGTGCCTTCTGGCACCAACCCGGCCGGCCACTCGACGATTTTCACATGCTCGCGCTCGAGCTTGTTGCCGAAGCGCAAAGGCGCTGCCGCAACGACGACCGTGGTGGTTGTAATCTCGGGTGTATCGGCCGGTGCCCGATCGGCGATCTGTCCCGAGATCCAGCTTCGCGCCATCACGACTGCACCTGCAGCCAGGACGAGCGCGACGAGGATCATAATTATTGCTCTGCCTCTCATCTCGCCACCCCCGCTGAAAACGCCCCATTATGGCGTTCTCGCGTTCCCGAAGCTGTCATGCCAAGGATGCTCTCGTCGGCTCCCGAAACCTCGCGAAGAAAGTCGAATCGCGCGATTCGAGTGGCCGAACCCAACCCCGGTCCGAACCGCTCAAACGAACTGATTGCGACGCCCTGCTTCCGATAACGCCTCATGCGGCCAGGACGACCCCGACGCGCAACGCGTCAGGGTCTCCAGGCAGCATAAACGATTAGCCGACGGTAGCGCTGGACAGACCCTGCCACTGGCTCTGGACCCAACCACCGACACCGGTAATAAGGGCAATAACGAGCACCGTGATGAGGCCGATCAGGATCGAATACTCGATCAAAGAGGCTCCGGATTCGTCCTTGACGAAACGCCGAAGCATAAAGCGAGCCGCAACAATTAGGTTCGACATGGTTCCTTACTCCCCCAGCGGTTACAGCCTCCCTTTTATCACGAACTCGTGAGCGTTCGGGGAGGCCTTGAGTGTGATTCGCACCGCATGGCGAACCACTTCGACCCGAACTTAAAGTTCAAGGTGAGTAAACGCTAACATGCTGATGATTAAGGGGGAAGTGGGAAAACGTATTATGTCAGATGGCGTGAACCTCCGCATCCGCCCCTTCGTCGGTGCATCTGGATTCTCGTCATTGTTGCCGAAAGCGTGAACAGGAGTGCATATTATCCTATGCCTTGGCTAAAATATGTACCGTTTTTAGAGTATTATTATGGAAATTATATATTGGTTGATCCAAGGGAGGTCGGAGACAGCGCGGAGTTCGTCACTTAGGTTTTGTGCTATTTTTACAACAGACTAAAATGGGGCGGAAATGGCGGAAACTCTCGTGCGACCGGATGAGTCGACCCCCACCATCGCGACGGGTCGTCGGATTCGGGAGAGCATCGCCGCCTCCTTCCTCCAGCACATCGGGCCGATTGGCATCACCGTTGCTTTCCTCGTCGCTGGCTTCGCGGCCGGAGCCGCTCACGGCGTATCGCCGCTGACCGCCATCGGTCTCTACATGCCGACCTACATCAAGTTTCTGCCCTTCTCCTTGGCACTCATCCTGGCCTGGCGGGCCTCCCACATCGTGTTCGCAATACGGCCAAGGCGGCCATTGACCGAGTTTGTTCGCGAACTGCGCCACAAATATCTGACGATCGAGCGTCTCGCGGTTGCCCTCCCAGTCCTGCTCATCATGCCGCTATTCGGCGGCGTATTCACTTTGTTCAAATCGATCATCCCGGCAATCCATCCCTTCTCCTGGGATCCGCTGTTTGCCGAGTGGGATACGTGGCTGCATTTCGGCTACGCACCCTGGGAACTGCTGCAACCGCTGTTCGGGAACCCCATCGCGACCCGCGCGCTCAACTGGCTTTACAATTTCTGGTTCTTTCCGCTGTGGTTCGTCTGGGTCTGGCAGGCATTCAGCCTAAGCGACCGACATCTGCGCCTGCAGTTTTTCTACAGTTTGCTACTGACCTGGATCCTGCTCGGTGTCGTGGCCGCCACCTATTTTTCATCGGCCGGCCCCTGCTACTACGGCCGCATCGGCGGCGGCAGCGACCCGTTCTCGCCGCTCATGGATTATCTCGCTGTCGCCAACGAGCGCTACGAGGTGTGGGCGCTGACGACTCAGGAGATGCTTTGGAAGCACTACACCGCTGGCGAAATCGATCTCGGCGCCGGGATATCGGCGATGCCGAGCATGCATGTCGCCATGGTGTTCGTTTTTGTGCTGCTCGGATTCCGTACCGCGCGCTGGCTCGGCTGGATCTGTCTTGCCTTCTTCGTATCGGTCCTGATCGGATCGGTGCATCTCGCCTGGCATTATGCGATCGACGGATATGCCGGCGCGATCGGCGCCGCCGTCATCTGGTGGGGATCGGGTCGGCTCGCCGCGTTGACCCATCCGCGACAGCCGATGGCCGCCCAGCCGTTACCGAACAGTAACGGCAGCTAACCCACTCGTTCAGGCCGCCACGCGGCGAGATCGGTCGCCGCGCCATGCGCAGTCGAACGCAGATATTCCTGCGCGGCCGCCACGCCGCTGCCGGGTTCGATCTCGATACCGGCATCGCGCATCGCCATCTCTGCACCGGCGATGCCGGTGAGGATCAGCGGCGCATTCATGTCGCCAAGATGCCCGATGCGAAAGACCCGCCCGGCCAGTTTTGAAAGACCGACCCCGAGGCAAATGTCGTACCGCTCATAGGCATATCGGACGACCGCCGCCGCATCGGCACCGTCCGGCACGACGATCGCGCTCACCGTGTCGGAGTACCAATGTGGGGCTTTGGCGCAGAGCGAAAGGCCCCAGCCGGCAACCGCCTTGCGCACCGCCTCAGCCATGCGGTGATGACGGGCGAAGACATTGGCGAGCCCTTCCTCGAGCATCAGGTCGACCGACGCGCGCAACCCGCGGATCAGCATCATCGGCGGCGTATAGGGGAAATATCCGTCGCGATTCATCCGCATCATGTCGCCGAAATCGAAAAAGCTGCGCGGCAGCGTCGCCGTCGCGCGCGCGGCCAGGGCCTTCGGACCGACCGCGACGATGGCGAGGCCGGTCGGCAGCATGAAGCCTTTCTGCGATCCCGACACCGCGACGTCGACGCCCCATTCGTCCATACGAAAATCGATCGAGCCGATGGAGCTCACCCCGTCGACCAGCAGCAGCGCCGGATGTCCGGCGTCGTCGAGCACGCGACGCATCGCGGCCACGTCGCTGGTTACACCGGTCGCGGTTTCGTTGTGACAGACCAGGACCGCCTTGATCCGATGTGCCTTGTCGGCAACGAGACGCGCGGCCATCGCATCGATGGGCATCCCGCATCCCCATTCGGCATCGACCGCGTCGACCTCGAGCCCGTGGCGGCGGCAGAGCTCGACCCAGAGATGGCTGAACTGGCCGAACTGCGCGGCGAGCACGCGATCGCCGGGCGACAAAGTATTGCCGATCGCCGCTTCCCAGCCGCCGGTGCCGGATGCCGGGAACAGGAAGATCTGGCCGCTTCGGGTCTTGAACACCCGCTTCAAATCCTCAAACAGCGGCAGGGTGAAGGCCGGCAGATCGGGCGCGCGCTGATCCTCCATCGGGATCGCCATGGCCTGGCGTACCCGCTCGGGAATGTTGGTCGGGCTGGGAATGAACAGAAACTTTCGTCCGGGCATCGTCCCCTCCTTGGCCGGCTCATCGGATGGCCGGACGAACCGACATTCCGCGCCGGTTTCATCAAAATCCTACGATACGGAATTTAATTCCACAATGTGATATTACGCCGCGCCATACCGCTCGCGCCCGGGCTCGCGTAACATCAACCCCTTGGTCTGCCGGCTTTTCTGGCCAACGACCGACCGATCGATCCGATCGGGCCAACAGGGGAGCCTTGCCGCATCGTGGAATCCCGGTTGCCGACGCCCCCCGCTCCGCCATCGGAGAAGCGCGACCGCCACGGCGGGCGGGTCCAATCCCTGTCGCGAGCGATTGCCATCCTGCGCATCGTCGCCGACGCACGCGGCGGCATCGCGTTGAACGCGGTCGCACGAACGGCCGGTCTTGCGCCATCGACCGCCCATCGTCTGCTCACCACGTTGAAGCATGAGCGGCTCGTTCAGGATGATGGACATGGATTGTGGCGGGTCGGCCCGGATGCGTTCGCCATCGGCAGCGCGTTTCTGCGCGAGCGCAACATTCTCGACTTCGCGCGGCCGGTCATGCAGCGGCTGATGCGCGAGACCGGCGAGACCGTCAACCTGGCGGTCGAGGTCGAGGGCGAAGCGCTTTATCTGACGCAGGTCGAGTGCGAGCAGATCATGCGCGCGTTCTCAAAACCGGGTACGCGCGTCCCCATGCATTCCTCGGCCGTCGGCAAGGCGCTACTGGCCGAGTTGCCGCCGCAGCGCGTTGCGGCGATCGTCGAGCAACATGGCCTCGCGAAAATCACCGACCGGACAATCACCCAGCGTCCGGCATTGGATGCGGATCTCGAAATGGTACGCAAGCGGGGTTATGCGATCGACGACGCCGAACATGCGGTCGGGCTGCGCTGCATCGCGGCCGCGATCCGCAGCGGAGAAGGGCTGCCCGTCGCGGCCGTATCGGTTTCCGCCCCGGCGGCGCGCGTACCCGATCAGCGTATTCCAGAGCTGGGCGCGGCTGTCAGGCGCGCGGCAGACGAGATCGCCGCAGCATCCGGACGTCAGGGCTGATCGGAAAAGAAGAGCGCGCCGGGAACGTCTAGAAGTTCCAGTGCCGGACGCGACCCGTGTCGACGTGAACGAAGCCGCTACCGGCATAGTATCCGACGCCACCGCGCTGCATCGTCCAGGCCGTATCGCGCAATTCTTCGAGACGACCGCTGCCGAGCGCGATGTCGATTGCCACGCCATCCATATGCAGGCTCTTGGTCGCGACGCCGCCATTCTGCGCCGCGAGCATCTCATTGGTTTCCGGCGACCTGTAGGCCGAGATCACCTCATAAGGTTCCGCAGCGCCGAGCCGACTCTCCAGCTCATAAAGCAGGTCCAGCAAACCGCGATCGATTGGCCTCACTGCGTCGTTGCGCCAGTCGCGCAAAATGAAATCGATATCGCGCAGGGCACCGGCGTCATAGTCGCCATTCGACCAGTAGACGGCATCCAGACGTTCTTCATTGTGAATATTACGAAACGACAGATGACGCGCATCGCTGGCGGCCATCAGGATTCGCGGCGCCGCGACCATCGTTGCGGTCGCCACGGCGAATCCGCCCAACCGGCGCAGTGCGCGCCGTCGAGATATCGGCATCGGTAAACCCCTCCGCGCCCGATTTCGGTTGGGACGCCCCCCTCACGGAGCCGCCCGCTCGCCGGCAGAATCGCCCAGCATCGGGCCGAAGGCAAGCCCGAGGGCAAAATCCCGCAAAATGACTCAGGTTTCGGGCCCGAACAGTGCCCGCGCCAGCGTGTGATCGCGCCCGTAAACATCGCGCCGGAAGTGGACCGACCCGTCCTTGTTCACGAAGGCCGTGATATAGGCCACGTGCACCGGCAGGCGGGTCTGGAGCGGTACGATGGTGCGCGCGCCCGACGCCACGAGGGCATCGATCCGGGCCCGGTCCCAACCCGGTTCACGCGCCAGCACAATCTCGGCAAAGCCAAGCGCATCGCCGACCCGCATGCAGCCGTGGCTGAAGGCCCGCACCTCGCGGGCAAACAAACCGCGCGCCGGCGTGTCGTGCAGATAGACATCGAACTGATTCGGAAACATGAATTTGACGCGTCCGAGCGCATTGCCGTCGCCCGGCCTCTGACGAATCTTATAGACGAAATCGCCCGATGACATGTTGACCCAGTCGATCGCATAGGGGTCGATCGTCGCCGCATCGTCGGACCAGCCGCTCAGCAATTCGAAATTGTTCGAAACCAGATAGCCCGGATCTTCCTTGATCTTCGGCAGCAGTTCGTTGCGCGCGATCCGCGGCGGCACGTTCCAGTACGGATTGAACTCGAGATATTCCATCTCGTCGCTGAAAACCGGTGTCTGATTGTACTCGGTGCCGACGATTATCGGCGAGGTGAAAACCGTCCGACCGTCGCGCACGACCTTGAGCTGGAAGTCGGAGAGATTGACGAACACGTAGCTCGATCCACGATCGTCGGCCATCCAGCGTCGGCGTTCGAGATTGAGGATGATCTGTTCGGTCCGGTGCGTGAGCGAAATGTTCAGCTCCGCCAGCGTGCCCTTGCCGACGACCGCATCGTCGATCAACCCGTGCCTCAGTTGAAAATGCTTGACCGCCTCCTGCAGCGTCAGATCGTAGAGCGTGGGATCCTCAGCCGCCGGCGCATCGGCGGCCAGATCGCCATGCGCAATCAGACTCTCGCGCAGCAGCGGCACACGCGCATCCTGCATGTCCGGCTTCAACGCTTCGCCTTCGGGCAAGGTCGGCCAGACGAGACCGTCGGCCGCCATCTGGCGAAAATTCCCGAGCGCCTTCTTGAGGCGGCGATACTCTTCCTGGTCCGGTGCATACGAGGCCACGAACGCCTCAAGGTTCGGCGCCTCGATGGCGGCGAGAAGAACTGCCTGCGGATCGATGCCGTTCGGATGAAGCGCGTTCAGGCGTTCGACCAACGTGGGATCGACACGACCCGCCGCCAGATGCTGGGTCAGCCACGCCAGCCCTTCCGAAAGCAGTACCTCGACGCGAGCAAGATCGCGCACCGAATCCGCGCTGAGCAGCGTAACGATCTCCTGATGATGATAGGCCTGCGGATCCAGCCCGTCCGCACCGACCGCGCCAATGACGGCCGCCAGGTCGCGACCGCGCATGCTAACGCCGTCGACATCGGTCCAGAGCGGCGCGTAGGCGCGCGCGGCGTAGAAGGTATCGAGCTCGACAAGAAATGCCGTTGCCGGTTCGGCACCGCGTTCGGTCGCCTCGCCCAGCAGTGCACGCGCGATTGCGTCCTCGAGTGGGCCGGCGGCAGCAGGCGCCGAAAACGCGGTCGTCAGGAAGAACGCATTAAGGAGAAGAGCCAGAAACCATCCCGGCATCGTCAGCCGGCTCGCCCGGAACCATCGCATGGATTTTTGTCCTGTTCACGTCCGGGCATTGCGCCCGTCGGGAACAGCCTAGCAGCGCCGGGCCGCCTGCCGCCACGGTTGCAGGCGGCGTTTACGCGCCACCATGCCGCCGCCACCAGATTTCGACGGCGCGCCACGCTTTGTGCAGCTCGTCTTCCTCCATCGCCGCTGCGGCCTCGTCCCGCAGGGGCCGGGCTTCTTCGATGTCCTGCTCGACTGCCAGGCTGAGCCATTTATAGGCATCGATGCGGTTCCTCGGGACGTCCGGCGCGCCGCTTAGCAACAGGGCGCCCAGAGCGGCCTGGGCGCGGGCATGTCCCTGCTCGGCCGCGATCCCGTACCAGGTAACGGCATCCGGCATGCTGACCTCGACGCCGCTGCCCTCTGCATACAGGCGCCCGAGCATGAAATGCGCCTCGAGATCGCCCTGATCTGCGGCCAGACGAAACCACTTCCAGGCTTCCCCGTAATCGCGCTCGACGCCATGCCCGTCGTGATAGAGCGCGCCCATGAAGTACTGCGCTTCCGCATCGCCCTGTTCGGCGGCGAGACGATACCAGCGCGCCGCTTTGAGGAAATCCTGCGCGACACCGGTACCGGTCAGATAGAGACCGGCAATGGCATTCTGCGCTTCGACATCGCCCTGTTCCGCGGCGCGTTCATACCACCGAGCGGCCGCGACAAAGTCGCGTTCCACGCCGCGCCCCGTCAGATACATCGCGCCCAGTCGCACCTGCGCTTCGACATAGTCCTGATCGGCCGCCATGCGGTACCAGCGCGCGGCCTCGCCGTAATCCTGGGGAGCGCCGACTCCCACATAATGCGCAAGGCCGAGTGCGTACTGCGCCTGCATGTCGCCACTCTCTGCCCGATCGCGACACATCGCGAGCAGGGCAACCGGATCGTCGGGCATCGCCGTTGTCGACGCCGCACAGGCAGAATCCGCGGCGGCGACCACCGGCGCATCGACCCCTTGGGCCGACGTCGATGCGGCAGAGAGCAAGGTTCCCGCAACCGATGCAATCGCCGCGATGCCGCGCAGTAGAGTTGCCATGCGTTCAGCATACGCCAATCCACGCCGGTTGCCGACCGGCCGGCCGCAATGCATCCGTATTGCAACCGCTTGACGGCCCCCGCGCCGGAGCCGATTCTCCGATCGGATGGCGGTCCGAAAGTCGGGGGATATGTTCGGGCGAACCGTCGATTAAGACTGCAGAATCGACCAGGGCCGTAACCTAAGACCGGCTGGCTCGCGACGCAGACTCGGGAAGGGGCTCCGAATGACTATCACCGACATCGTCGTAATTCTTCTGATAACGATCGGGCCGCTGAAAGCGCTGATCGTCTATGCGACCATCACCAGCGGCGCGGATGCCGCACTTCGGCGGCAGATTGCGTTTCGTACCGTCATGGTTGCGACCATCGTCGCGTTGCTTTTTGTCGTCGCGGGCGAGTTCATTCTAGAAGCCCTGCATATCTCTCTTGCCGCTCTCAAGATTGCCGGCGGCGTCATACTCATGCTGTTCGCGCTGGGGATGATCATGGGCAGCGGACACGGCGACGAAAACGGCAAACCCAAGGTGATCACCCTCGACGTCGCGGTCTATCCTCTCGCCATGCCGATGATGGCGACGCCGCAGGGGCTTGTCGCGATTACGGCACTCACCGCCGCAGCCGGCACGACCATGCAGGTTCTTTATATCGCGATCATCGTGGTTGCGATCATGGCCTTCAATCTGATCTGCCTGCTCGCGGCCGACCGGATCATCAAGGCGCTCGGGCCCGCAACGCTTCAGATCGTGGCGAAAGTCGCCGGGCTGCTGCTGACGGCGCTTGCCATTCAGCTCATGATTCTCGGTCTGGTCGATCTCGGCCTGATCGATCGCGCATTGGCACAATAAGCAGGCAGCATGACCGACACGCCGCCACAATCGCCCGCGGATTCGCCGGCCGCTTCGCCAACGCCGGAGTTAACGGCGCCGGAGCGGCCGATCGAAGCACCACCGCCGCCGAAGCCGCGCAATCCGGTACGACGCCTGACGCTCATCGTGATGTCCGTCGGCATCGCGATCTTCGCGTACACGCTGCTCTCGGACCGGCTCACGCCCTATACGGCGCAGGCGACGATCCAGGCTTATCTTGTGCGCATCCTGCCCGAGGTATCCGGCAAGATTGTCGAGCTCGCCGTCACCGACAATCAGATTGTGGAGGCCGGCAGCCTGCTGTTCCGGATCGATCCGGCGCAGTATGCGATCGCCGCCGAGCGGGCAACGGCGCAGCTCGAAGCAGCCGGCCAGTCGGTCGGTGCCTCGACGGCCGGGCTCGGCGCCGCCGAAGCGAATCTCGCGCGGGCGATTGCCGAACGCGACAATATCCGGGAGCAGACCGCGCGAATCTTCCAGCTCGTCGACAAGGGAATCTACGCGCAGGCGCGTGGCGACCAGGCCACCGCGGCCGTTACGACGGCAGATGCGGCGGTGCGTCAGGCACAGGCCGAACTCGAAGAAGCTCGACAAAGTCTGGGGCCGCAGGGCGCCGACAATCCTGCTATCCGCGAGGCGATGGCGATGCTGCGTCAGGCCGAGCTCGATCTGGCGCGTACGACAATCGTTGCCCCCTCGGATGGCGCGGTCACGGCACTGCAATTGACGCTGGGGCAGGTTGTCGGCCCGCAGCAATCGGCGATGACCTATATCGACGCACGCGAAATCTGGATCGACGCGGCATTCCGCGAAAACAGCCTCGAGAATATCGAGCCCGGTGATCCCGTCGAAATCGTGCTCGATATCCGCCCCGGCCGGGTCTTTACCGGCCATGTGGTCAGCATCGGCTTCGGCGTGTCGGTCGGCGAGATCGACCCGCAGACCGGACTGCCGGTCATTCGCAATCCGACGGGCTGGCTGCGCGATCCGCAACGCATGTCGGTGCGTATCGAATTCGACCCGGAACAAAGACCGCGCGGCATTCGCTTCGGATCGCAGGCCAACGTGACGGTCTATACCGGCGACAATGCGATCGTGAACGGGATCGCCAAATTCTGGATTCGGCTGATCGCTATCTTCACCTATGTCAGCTGACGCGATCTCGGCCGGGGGTTCCGACGACGCCAATCGGGCACGACGAAACTTTGCCCTGCGTCTGGCGATCGGCGTCACCGCGGGATTTGCGATTGCCGAGGTGCTGGACTGGGGTTTCTCGTTTCTGGCGCCCATGCTCGCGGCACAGTTCCTGATTCAAATGCCGCACCCACCGACACTCCGCCAGGGACTGGCGTTGATCGCCATCATCGGGCTGGCGACCGGCGGCATGGCGCTGCTGGCAGGCCTGCTGGCCGCATCGCCCGTACCGTTGATTCTTAGCCTCGGCCTTATCCTGTATATTTCTTATTATGCCCATGCGCGCGGCGCGCCCGAGATGGTGACGCTCATGCTGCAGATCTCCGCCGTGACCGTTCCCGTCTTCGCCGTCATCTCACCGGGCGCCGGCGCGGTGTTCGCATCCCTTTTCGCTAAGGCAGGGCTGATCGCGGTGTTGATCGTCTGGGTCGCTTTCGCCATCTTCCCGGCGAAAGGCCGGCAATCGGCAACGCCGGCGAAAGCAGTCGTCCTCGATGCTGGCGGCGCGGCGCATCTGGCGCTTCGCAATACGCTGATCCTGCTGCCGATCCTGCTCTGGTATCTGCTCGATACCAGCCAGGTTGCCGTCGTCATGCTGGTAACGATGGTTATGCTGTTGCGGCAGATCGAGCACGGGACGCATGCGCGCATGGCCATCGGCCTGATCCTCGCCAATCTTCTCGGCGGCGTTGTCGCAAGCGTTGCTTATACCTTCGTCGGCGCCACCGATCAGTACATTATCTTTCTGGCGATATTGCTCACCGTGAGCCTGTGCTTCGCCGGCCAGATCGCGCTCGGCGGACCGCGCGCCGCTTTGCTCGCGGTTGCGTTTGGCACTTTTATCCTGCTGATCGGCTCTGGATTGACCCCGCTGCCCGGCGGCAGCGGCGACGCCTTCATTACAAGGATCGTCTATATCCTGCTCGCGACCGTGTACACGATCGGCGCGTTGTCGCTGTTTCCCCGACGCCCGCTTGCGCCGGTGCAGGCGTAGCGCGCCGCGATCCCCCCGCCGTCACTCCAGCCAGATCGGATTCGACCAGGCCTTCCTGTCGTCCTTGTCGATCACAGTGATGCGGAACCAGGACCCGCGGAAGCGCTTGATCCGCAACCGCGCCTCCTCGATACCGTCGCCGACTTCCGACTGCGACTTTGAACCGCGACCGACGACCGACACGGCGCGCGCCGGCGAGCAACGGATCACGACCTCGTCGCCATCGATCGCGATATCCTCGATGATCGGACCCTGGCTCGAGTAGTAACGCCCGGCCTTGAGCGATGTGAGCAACGCATCGGGGTCGAGCTCGTCGGCCTGTACGAGCACCCAGCCGCCGAGAAAATCATGCGTCAGATAATGCGCGTCGTCGCTGGCATAGCCGGACATATGGCGGCCCGCATTCAGCAGCGCATCGAGATAGGGCCAGTCATGGCCGCGATCGACCTCGACCGCGCTGCCGTGATTGTAGATCTCGATCGCATGCGCGAACGGCACCGCATCGGCATCTTCCCGGGTCAGCCCGTACCAGGAGGGATGCACGAGACCAATGAACGCACCGGCCGCATGCGCGCGCTTCGCAACGTCGGGGCCGCTTTCGCCCGGCCGGTTCGGCTCGAAGTCCGTCGGCAGTCCCACGGCCTTGATGTGCCAGAGCTCGCCAAGTTCGGTCTTCGGTGCATGGAGTTCGGCGCCGAGGATCGTCGTGAAATCCTTCGTGCGATAGGGCCGCGTGTCGGTGACCGGATAGCTGTAATCCGCCATGAAATGATCCGACAGCACAAGAAAATCGTACCCGGCTTCGCGATAAGCCGCACAAACCTTCTCCGGCGGATGTACGCCATCGGAGTTGGTCGAATGGGTATGCATGTTGCCGCGATGGAAGCGCCCGCCGCGGCCGAACGGCATGCTGTCGGGCGATTGCAATCGGGTCATCCTGTGGCTCCTGGCGCGTGCCGCCGCTTGCTCTAGTCGATATCCATCTCAACGAAGACGGGAAGATGGTCGGACCCGTCCGCATCATAGTCGATCCAGCCGCGCCGCACAGTGCCGATCAGATCGGGCGTAATGAAAATGTGATCGATGCGCTTCTTGCCGTATTTGTCTTCGCCGGGGTGGGTCCACCCCTCTTCCTCGGACATACCCGAAACGGTCAGCGCATCGGCAAATAGACCGGCCTCGCAGAGCCGCCCGTAACAGGGATCGACCGGCCCCGTCAGCACGTCATATTCCGGCGATCCGACATGCATGTTGAAATCGCCCAGCAATATTGCCGGCAAGGGAATGGTCGGAATCTCGTCCTGAGCGAGCGCCATCCAGTCGGCACCGAAAATTTCCGGATCGACACCCAGGCCGGCGGCCGGCCCGCCTTCCATCGGCGCATCCCGAACGATCTGCACTAATTTTTCGCACTGGCCGATGCGCTGGCGGCGCGACACATAATTGAGATGGGTGCTGTAGACGCGGAACGGCCGCGTCGGATGTTCGACAACGGCTTCGATCACCATCGACTGGTCCATGATATGACCGTGAACCGGTACGTTCGGCAGCGGAAACGTCCGGGTCGACGAGATCGGCCATCGGGTCAGAATGAGATTGCCATATTGCCGGCGCGTGTTGTTTGCAGCGCCGTTTGCCAGCGGCTTCCGCACCCCGACATCGACCGCGATCCCGTAGACCGACCAGTGCTTCGGCATCAATGCGTTCAGGCGTGCAACCTGGTCGGTATGATCCATGTTCCGCCAGAAACGCTCGACCTCCTGCAGCGCGATCACGTCGCAATCGCCGATCGTGCGGACGATACGGTCGAGATCGACGCGCTCGTCGAGACCCTTGCCCCATTGAATATTGTAAGTGACAACCCGCATCGTTAACTCCCCTCGACCAAATCGAAAATCCTGTATCCGCAGCAATGGCCCGTGCGCGGGCGCTTGTCACGTTACCCCGCCTGGCGTTTCGCGACGGACCGCAGCGGGGGCTTTCCGGCGAGGGCAGCCCGGCGACGAACGGCATTCCCCTGGCGCGCCGCTGTTGCTTTCCGCCGTGGCGGCTGCGCGGTATCGACCGCGGCCGCGAATTCCTTTGGAAAGATGCCCGACAGTAGTGCATGAACGGTCCGTCGGGCGTCCTCGACCGAATAGCGCCGACCGCGCAGATGCATTTCGACATCGAGGCCCGACATCAGCACGCAAAGCGTCTTCGCGATTTCGCTCGCATCCATCGTCTTGTAGCCACCTGCCGCGATGATCTCGCGACAGAGCGGCTCGGTCACACGCACGTAATCGTCCTGCAGCTCGCAGCAGCGCTTGCGAAAGGCCGGCGCCACCTGACATTGGGCCCAGATCGCAACCCAGACCGCCGTCTTCTGCGGTTCGGCAACACGCGCATCGAAGTTGACGCTCGCCACCGCGAGCAGACGTTCCATCGGCGATTGCCCCGGTATCTCGGCAGCAGCGCGCAGGGCCGTCGCATACTCATGCGCAACATGGTTCATCGTTGCCATCAGGAGCGCGTCTTTGCTCTTGAAATAGAAACTGACCACGCCGTAACTGACGCCGGCAGCCCTTGCGACATCGGCCAGCCGCGTGTCGCCAATCCCACGCCGGTAGATCGCCTCGATTGTCGCATCGATGATCTGTCGACGGCGCTTCACCTTCAGCGTGTCGTCTTTGGAAGCCACATTATCCCTTCCTGGTCGAGGAATCGGCGGTTTCTCGCAGGCGTCGTTGCAACAATACCGTCACTCCATGGGCCTTGCGGCCGTAATGGAGTACCGGTAGCATATCCTCCACTGATTGATCAATCAATCAGAGTAAGACCACGAACCTGGGAGTCGTGCAATGATTTCACGCCAATTGTTTTTTGCTGTTTCGTTTGCCGCGATCGCTGCCATCGCCTCGCCGGCGGCGTCGCAGGCCGAAAGCGTATTGTATCGGGACTACGATCTGGGCGATGGCGCATCCCCAAGCCTCGACCCGATTTCACCGAACCGCTTCTATCAAGCGAACGACCTGATTTACAGCCGCCTCATCCGTCAGGATGAGAACGGCGAGCCGTCGCCGGAACTGGCTACGGGCTGGACCGCAAACGAGGCAGCGACCGAATGGACCCTCGCTCTGCAGGAAGGCGTCCTCTTCCACGACGGGTCGACGTTCGATGCCGCCGACGTGAAATACAGTTTCGAGCGGATCAACGATCCGGCTCTCGAATCGCCGGTCGCGTCGGTCCTGAGCATGATCGATCATGTCGAGGTCGTCGACGACCTCACCGCCAAGATCGTGCTCACCTCGCCGCATGCCGGCCTTGTGGTTCTGCTCATGGATTATCGCGTGCGCATGATCCCGGAAGGTTCGGGTGACACGATCGGCGAGAACGCCAACGGGACCGGGCCGTTCAAGATGGATACCTACGATCCTGAAGGCCGCACGATCCTGGTCGCCAACGAGGCGTATTGGGAAGGACGGCCCAAACTCGATCGCATCGAGTTGATTGCCATTCCGGACACGGAAGCGCGAATTCAGGCGCTGCTCGCCGGACAGCTCGACACCACGAGTGTCAGCCGGGACCAGGTTCTTCTGTTCGACGGGAGCGAAGATTTTGTTCTGCAGAACTACCCGACCGGCGACTGGTTCGGCATCATTTTCCGGACCGATACCCCGCCCTTCGATGATCCCCGCGTGCGCAAGGCCGTGCGCGTCGCTGTGGACCGCAATGCCATGATCAAGCTCATGGTCGGCGAGGGCAACGGAACGATTACCTGCGATCATCCGGTCATGTCGAACGATCCCTATTGGGCCGAGATCGATTGTTCGCAGAACATCGAAGAGGCGAAACGTCTGCTGGCGGAGGCGGGTTATCCGGATGGGATCGAGTTCGACCTTTATACCAGCGATCTGGAACCCGGCATGGTTCGGTATGCGGAGGTCTATCAGCAGCAGGTGGCCGCGGCCGGCATTACGGCCAACGTCAAGATTGCGCCTTCCGATGGTTACTGGGAGGATATCTGGATGGTGGAGCCGGTATCGATGACCTCGTGGAGTCAGCGCGTCGCTGACCAGATCCTGAACGAAGCCTATCGGTCGACGAGTTCCTGGAACGAGTCATACTTCGCCAATTCAAAGTTCGACGAGTATCTCGACCTTGCCAGAAGTTCGCTCGATTTCGACGAATCTAAAGCCTACTACGGCAAGGCACAGGAACTGCTGTTCGAGGAAGGCGGATCGTTCATCGCCTTTTTCGAGAATGGCGTTCGTGCGGTCAGCCGGCATGTGACCGGGTTGCCGGCCGTGCCGGAGGATTATATCCGCTGGCACCTGGTCGCCAAGGACGCGGAGTAAATCGGGCCGTGGCGGCGCGCAGCTTTCAAATGCGCGCCGCCACGCACCGGCTTCGAACATCGCGAGCGCTGCCGTGATCCGGCTGATTCTTCAGCGCCTCGGCGCTGCCGGCGTGACGCTGATCATCATCTGCATCATGGTTTTCGCGGCTGTCGAAGTTATGCCGGGCGACGCCTGTACCGCCTTTCTGGGCCGCGACGCCAAAGGAACGATCCTCGAGAAATGCCAGCTCGAACGCGGTCTCGATCGACCGGCGCTCGAGCGGTTCGGCGAGTGGGCCGGCGGCATGATCCAGGGCGATCTCGGCATGTCGATGAACCGCAACAAGCCGATCGAAGATATCGTCGGCTGGCGCCTGCGGAACACGGTCATTCTGGCCGCAACAGCGACGCTGTTCGGCGTTCCCATTGCGCTTCTGCTCGGCGTCATCGCCGGACTGCGTCGCGATCGGCCGGTCGACCTCATCCTGTCGTCGATTGCGATCTTTTCCATGACCATTCCCGAGTTCGTCTCCGCGACGTTTCTCATTCTGATCTTCAGCATTACGCTCGGCTGGACCTCGGGCGTCGTGACGGCGAGCTACAATGCGCCGGCTCTCGATCTCGTCGCCAGCACGGCTCTGCCGACCGCGGCGCTCTCGCTTATTCTCATCGCCCATATTCTGCGCATGGTCAGATCGAGCGTAATCGATGTAATGGAAAGCGATTTCGTGCTGATGGCGCGCCTCAAAGGCGTTCCCTTTCGCCAGATCGTCTGGCGGCATGTGCTGCCGAACTCGCTGCTGCCCACCATCAATGTGATCGGGCTGACCATCGCCTGGCTGCTGGGCGGCATGGTCGTCGTCGAAACGGTGTTCAATTATCCCGGTCTCGGTCGGCTGGCGGTCGATGCCGTCTCGGATCGCGATCTGCCGCTGATCCAGACGATCGCGATCATCCTCGGCAGCGTCTACATTCTGACCAATCTGGCGGCCGACCTGGTATCGCTGCTGCTCAATCCCAAACTGCGGACCTATCGCACATGAGCGGTGTGACGCCATGACCGACCGGGCCGCCGCAACCTTCGTTGCACGCCGGCTGGGCGTCCTCGGCGCCGTACTGGCCAAGCCATCCGGCGCGTTCGGCGTTGGAATCGTCGCGCTTCACCTGGTGCTCGCCTTGTTCGGCCCGCTCTTCGTGCCGTACGATTATGCCCAACAGAATGTCGACACGATGATGCTGGCGCCATCGGCGGAGCATTGGTTCGGTACCGACCGGCTGGGTCGCGACGTGTTCACCCGCACCGTGCTCGGCGGCCGCGAGGCGATCGTCATCAGCACCCTCGCGACCGTGATTGCAATGGCCTGGGGCGGCTTTCTCGGCATCTTTCTGGCGCTCGTCGGCGGGCGGATCGATGAAATCATCATGCGCGGCGTCGATGCCATGTTGTCTCTGCCCTGGGTCCTCACCGTGATGATCTTCGTGACGGCGCTTGGCACCAGCAGCTCGGTCCTGGTTCCGGTTCTCGGCTTCTCCTATGGGCTGGCGGTCATCCGCATTGCCCGCAGCGCGGCCCTCGATTTCGTCGCCCGCGACTTCATTCTTGCGGCACAGGCCCGCGGCGAACGCCGCTGGACCATCGTCATCAGGGAGCTGTTGCCCAACGTGCGCGATGCCCTTTCGGTCGAAGCCGCGATGCAATGGTCGTGGATGATCCTCGGCTTCAGTTCGCTCTCGTTTCTCGGATTCGGCGTCGCGCCGCCGACGCCCGACTGGGGTCTGATGATCTCGGATTCGCGCGGGCTTATGGCGGTCGCGCCCTGGACGGTGCTGTGGCCGATGGCGGCGCTCAGCACGCTGGTCATTGGCATCAACCTCGCCGCGGACGCCTTCGCCAAGGTTCTGGGCGTCGATCGCACACGCAAGGTACCCGGGCAATGAATGCCGCGCCGCTGCTGGCCGTCGAGCATCTCACGATTGCGACCGCGGGTCCCCATGGCGTGCCGATCGTCGACGATGTGAGCCTGCAGCTCGATGCCGGCGCGACGCTCGGCATCGCCGGCGAATCCGGCTGCGGCAAGAGTACGCTCCTCCTCGCGATCATGAGCATCACCCGGACCGGTCTTGTGCATCGTGCGGGCATTTGTCGGTTCGATGGCCTGTCGCTGTTCGACGCCACCGAGCGCGAACTCGAGCGTATTCGTGGCAGTCGCATTGCTCTCATTCCACAGAATGCCGGCACGGCGTTGACCCCGACCATCCGGGTCGGCGACCAGATCGACGAATCGCTGAAGCTGCATACTGATCTGGATCGCAAACAGCGCCAGCAGCGGATCGTTGAACTGCTCGATGCCGTGCATTTGCCGACGCCAGCGACGCTTGCCCGACGTTTTCCTCACGAGCTCTCCGGCGGTCAGTTGCAGCGCGTCGCCATCGCGATGGCGCTCGCCGCGGAACCAGTCCTGTTGCTGCTCGACGAGCCGACAACCGGCCTCGATGTCACGACCCAGCTCGGCATTCTCGATCTGCTGGTCGAGCTGCGCCGACGCACCGGGGTCGCCATGGTCTGCGTCAGTCACGATCTTGGCGTGATCGCCCGGCTCAGCGACCGCATGATGGTGATGTATGCCGGCCAGAGCGTCGAGGAGGCGCCGACATCGTCCCTGCTGCGGCGCCCCGCGCATCCTTATGCACGAAGCCTGATCGCGTCGATCCCGCGGCTTTCGGTCGGTGCGATCCCCGCTGCGATTCCGGGGCGTCCGCCCGCCCCGGGCAGCGCACCGGCCGGTTGCCGCTTCGCGCCGCGTTGCACGAAAGCGGCGGCGATCTGCATCGCCGCCGCGCCGCCTCTCAGCGAGATCGAACCCGGCGCGCGCGCCGCCTGCCATTTCCCGGATACGGCCCCGTTGATCTGGCCGGCCGCAGAGGGCCACAGCAAACACGAGTCAGCCTCTTCCAAGCCCTTGCTCGCGATCGACGATCTCGTCGTGAGCTATGCCCGCCACGGCCTGATCGAACGGACGATGAGACGGCCGACCGGGGCCAATGCCGTAGATCATGTCGAGTTGAGTTTGCACCCTGGCGAAATTCTGGGGCTGGTCGGCGAATCCGGTAGCGGCAAGTCCACTATATTGCGGGCGATCGCGGGGCTCTGGCCGGCGCTCGACGGCGAGATACGTTTCGCCGGCAAATATGATCTCGATCGACCCGCAGCGACACGCGAGCGCTCAGTCCTCCGTGCGATCCAGCTCGTCTTTCAGAACCCGGATGCCTCGCTCAATCCGCGCCATACCGTGCGCGAGATTCTGGCTCAACCGCTGCGGCTCTATTTCAACCTGTCGCGTGCGGCGATGGCGTATCGGATGAGCAGCCTGCTGCGCGACGTTCGCCTCGACGACGGCTATCTCGACCGCTACCCGGCGCAGCTTTCGGGCGGCGAACGCCAGCGCATCGCCATCGCGCGCGCCTACGCAGCCGAACCCGACATCCTGCTGTGCGACGAGATCACCTCCGCTCTCGACGTCTCCGTCCAGGCATCGATCCTCCATCTGCTGCGCGATCTCAGCGGCAGCCGCGGCACCGCCTGCATCCTGGTTTCGCACGATCTGGCCGTGGTGCAGGCCCTCGCCGATCGCATCGCGGTGCTCTATCGCGGCCGTCTGGTCGAACTGGGGCCCGCGAAGGGCGTTTGCGCCGCGCCCGCGCATCCCTACACCCAGGCGCTGATCGCCGCCGTGCTCGAGCCCGATCCGGATCACGATGCCGGCCGCGTCCCGGCACCGCGCGAGCGCGACGACCGCGTCTCGGCGGGCTGCCCTTATGCCGGCCGTTGCAGCATCCGCATCGAACGGTGCTTCGAAGAAATGCCGCACTGGCACGATGTCGCCACCGGCCAGATGGCGCGCTGCATCATGCTGCCGGGTGCGGTCGGCGCACTCTAGGGACACGGACGTGGTACCGTCATCGTAATGCCGAGCACCCTCGTCTTCGATCTCGACGGCACCTTGATCCACAGCGCTCCCGATCTGCACCGGGCGTTATCGCAACTGCACGTCGAAGAGAAGCTGCCGCCGCTCACCCTCGAACAGGTCACGTCGATGGTCGGCGACGGGGCGCCCGTGCTGGTGACTCGTGCCTTCGAGCGTGCCGGACGACCGGCCGGCGATGCGCTGCCGCGCCTGCTTGCCCGATTCCTCGAACTCTACGAAACCGGCATCGCCGAACTGACCCTGCCTTTTCCCGGCGTGCCCGAAACGCTTGCGCGATTGCGCGACGATGGCCATCGCATGGCGGTCTGCACCAACAAACCCGATATTCCGACCCGTGCGGTGCTCGACGCACTCGGTCTCGCACCGTTCTTCGACGTCATCGTGGGTGGCGATTCCGCGCCGGCAAAGAAACCCGATGCACGACATCTGCTGGCCGTTCTCGATCGCATGGCCGCAGGCCGGGACAATGCCATCATGATCGGCGACGGCACGAACGATCTGCTGGTCGCCGAAGCGGTCGGCATCCCTTCGATCCTCGTGCGCTATGGTTATGGACTGCGACGCCCCTCCACAACGCCGCCGGCGGCCGTCATCGACAATTTTGCGGCCTTGCCGGCGGCACTCGCGCAGATGGCAGTATCGGGCGCTTACTGATCGAATACGATTACGCTGCGCGCCACATCGCCGCGCTTCATCTCGTCGAAGGCCTCGTTGATCTGCTCGATCTTGATGCGGCGTGCGATCATGTCGTCGAGCTTCAGCTTGCCGCTGAGATAGAAGTCGGCAAAGCGCGGCATGTCGACGCGGAAATGGTTGGATCCCATATTGGATCCCTTCAGCGTCTTGTCGTTGATGAGGTCGGCACCGCTGACTTCTATCATCTGACCTTCCGGCACCATGCCGATGATGGTCGCAACGCCCGAGGGACGGAGCATCCGGAACGCCTGTTCGGATGTTTTCTTGAGGCCGAGCGCTTCGAAGGCGTATTCGACCCCGCCGCTGGTCAGTTCCTTGACCGCCTCGACCGGATCGGTGCGGCTTGCATCGATCACGTCGGTTGCGCCGAATTGCTTCGCGAGATTGAGCTTCGATCCCTTGATGTCGACCGCGATGATGCGCCCGGCGCCGGCGATCGCAGCCCCGTTGATCGCCGAGAGGCCGACGCCACCGCAGCCGATCACCGCAACGGTGCTGCCGACGTCGATGCCGGCGGTATGGATGACCGCACCGAAACCGGTCGTCACCGCGCAGCCGATCAATGCCGCCCGATCGAGCGGCATATCCTTGCGGATCTTCACCAGCGCATGTTCGTGGATCAGCATCTGCTCGGCGAACGACGAGAGATTGTAGAACTGATGCATGACCTTGCTGTGCTGCGCGAGCCGCGGCTCTTCTCCGGAGTCACGCGAGGTCTCGGGGTTCTGGCAACTGAAGGGCCGGCCGGTCGTGCAGTATTCGCAATGGCCACAGAATACCGACAGGCAGGTGATGACGTGATCGCCGGGCTTCACGTAGCGGACCTCGGAGCCGACTTTCTCGACGATGCCCGCTGATTCGTGCCCGAGCACGGTCGGCTTCGGGCAGGCATAGAGCCCTTCGATGTAATGCAGGTCGCTGTGACACACGCCGACGGCCGCTGTCCGGACGAGAACCTCGTGCGCCTTCGGATTGCTGATTGAAACGTCTTCGATCGATAACGGTTTCCCGACCTCGCGCAGCACGGCTGCCTTCATGATACGCCCCTTTTCTTGTTCACGGCCGACCCATGCCGGCGGTTCGCCCGATTGGCGACACCGATTCAATCCTAGAGGATCGGACCGCCGCTCGCACCCGGGAATCGATACGAAACCCGAGGCATCGGAACGCGTTGATGATAGAGACCAGCTCTACCAGGAATGGAGAATCATCATGCGGATACTTGCAGGCGGTCTGGCATGGCTCTGCTGCGCCGTCATCGCGACGGCCGTCCCCGCCGATGCGTCGGATCTGGTGGTCGGTACCGCCGCCATGCAGACGGCGGATGGCAAGGATGCGGGCAGCGCAACAGTAACGGCCGTGCCAAACGGCCTACTGGTCAGCGGCGATTTCAAGAACTTGCCGGCCGGCGAACTGGCGTTTCTCATCCACGAGACCGGCCAATGCACACCCGATTTCGAGGCCGCCGGCGAGCATCTGAACCCCGAAGGACACGAGCACGGGTTTTTCAATCCCGAGGGTTATCACGCGGGTGATCTGCCGAACATCACCGTCGCCAGTGACGGCACCGCGACGGCCGAAATGTTCAACACCGAGATCGACGCAGACGATGCATCGGATCTGTTCGATGACGACGGTGCGGCGTTGATCGTTCATACGATCGCCGATACCTATGAAGGCGATGCCGATTTCGGCGATCGGGTTGCCTGCGGCGCCAGCAAACCGACCGGCCAGTAAACGCCGGCCGCTTCAAGTGGCGGCCTCCGGCGCGTCATCGGCTACGGTTCGACATAGCCCTCGGCGCGCAGGACGAGTTCGCGCCGGGCTGCGTAAAAAGTTCCTTGATCGACCCGCGCTTGCACGCCTGTCGCCATCGCCAAAAGAAAAGCCGGCCCACCTTGTCGGGTGGACCGGCCTGAACGGTTGTTATGCGGTTGTGGGTCTTACTCGGCCGGACCGCGCGTTGTGTGGCGCACCGTCGTGAAGGACCCGAACGGCACGTTGTCGTCGCGATGCTGACCGCCGCGGATCGCCGCAAAGTAAGCCGCCGCCGCGCTCACCAGCATTGTCGCCGCCAGGATGAACGCCGCGATGAGGCCGACGATACGGGCCTGGTCGGCCGCCTCGATCGCCTGTTGCCGGGCCACTTCGACCTCGGTCAGCACGCCGTCGACCTGGGCATCGGCCACCGGCAACGTCGCGCCGGTCTCCGCAACGAGGATTCGCGCGAGATAGGCCCGGTCGGCCGCCGATGCTTCGCCGACGGTCAGAGCGCGTCCGACGATAACCGCAACCTCGTCGCGCGCTGCCTGGTCGCCAACGACATTGCCGTCGTCGTTGCGCAGGATACGGCCGCTGAAATAGTCCGTCTGTTCCGCAACGATTTCGGCGGCGTTGCCGGCCGCATTGACCGTCAGGCCCACCACACCACCGACACCGGCGGCGGCAAGGATCGTGCCGAGCAAGGCACCCGCGGCCCAGACGAGCAGGCCATGTGCGCCATCGCGAACCTCAGCTTCGTCATGCGTGGCATCGCCAATCCGGCGACGCAGCCGGCCGGTCAGATACCCGCCCGCCGCGAAACTGGAAACGGCGACCCAGATGAACCACAGCCCGGCTGCAATGGTGAGCCAGCGCAGCGAGGCGCCTTCCCCCGGCTCCGGTGAGACCATGGAGAGGCCCAGGCCGGACCCGAATGTGAAAAGAACGAAAGACAATGCCGACGCAAAAACACCGCCCGCGATAATCGCGGGCCAGTCGACATAGGATTTGGCGTCGGTAACGAGCCGGTCGGTGGACCGGACAGTCGAGGGCGCAGTGGCCATGATTTATCTCCTGTAACGGGGTGCGCGCGGTAATCCGGCGCGGATCAGGCCAGACCGACGAACGAAAGGATGGCCAGGACGATGACGACGAGGCCGACCATGTAGACGATGCTGTTCATGACGTTTGTTCCTTCTGCATTGCTGTAAGCCGGACACCGGACGAGCCTGCGCTTCGTTCAGAGCCGTTGCCTTTTTTGGTGACCCCATCCATCCATCGCGCGCCTCTGCTTCGAGACGCCCCGAAATCCTTTGCCGGCGGGACCCCAAGCCCAAACGAGGGCGGCCGCGCATCGATAACCGGCGGCAACCCAAATGGTTCCGCGGCGCCGGGCCAGATCCCCACGACGGGCTATACGGAAATCCAGGGGATGGGCCGGGATATGCGAGACCGGCCCGGGCCGGAGCGCTGCTCCCCGCGAACCAAGAGGCAGCCTGTCAGGACAGCCGCGTCGGGGCCGAACCGGAAAGCGGCGGAAACCCAGGATATCGATCGCCGTGATCGCCCTCATGGCCTTCCATGCCGGGCCTGGTGAGGCAGCCTTTGGGCGCGATGAAGCTGTCGATGCGGCGCTGCGGCCGCTCATGCCAGGTGATGTTGAAGGCGCAGAGCTTCGGAAAGAACTGCAGCGCCGAATACGGCAGATGATCGTGGATCCACCAGGCGAGCCGTCGCCAGTCGGCCCGCGGCTCATAGCGATCGAGGAACCAGGGAACGACGATGCAGGCGGTCGCACCCATATGGCCGTTGGCATCGCGCCGGTCCCAGATATGGCCGGCATAGTCGGCTTCGTTGCGTGCGCAATTGAAGCCATGCTCGTTGCCGTATTCGTTGACCGCACAGGACCGATAGCCCGACCGCAGCGCGATGCGCCCGAACGTCGCCTGCAGCGGCTCGAACAGTTCCTCGCAAAGCCGGCTGCCGGCCGCGATCGCGAGATCCGGATCGTCGGGGAGGTTCGCAATCCCGCTCATCGTCGAAATCTCGGAAAACAGAAACTCGCGCATGAAGAAGTTCGGCGAGAGACGCACCCGCCCGAATTCTTCCAGCGATCTCACCGTCTGCGGTTGGCGCATGATCCTGCCTCGTGAACGCTCGGCCATACGATGTCATGACGATGCATTGCACCCCACGCGCCAATGAAGGCGCCCACGGTCGCTTCTGCAATCCGATTCATGCGGTCTGGAGAATTGGCGTCCCCTAGGGGATTCGAACCCCTGTTCCCGCCGTGAGAGGGCGGTGTCCTGGGCCTCTAGACGAAGGGGACGCGAGACGGGTCGCAGGGCTTGAAGCCCATGGCCCGAGGCCTGGAGGGCCCTGACATAATGGAACGGCGCGGGGCGATCAAGCCTGCAGCTTTCCGCCTTGGCAGACCGCACCGCGCCCGAACGTCAACGGCTCAAACGCCGCGCGGTCTCCAGAAACAGATCGACATGTTTCGGGTCGGTGTTGAACGCCGCGACCAGCCGGATCATGCCCTCGCCGCCCTCGCGATAGAATTTGAACCCGGCTCGTTCCAGCCCATCGACCATCGGATTGGACAACGTCACATACATCAGGTTCGCCGGTGCGGCGCCGTGAACGGTTACGCCCGGCAGCGATGCGAGCCCCTGCTTCAACCGTTGCAGCATCGCGTTCGCATGGCGTGCGTTCGCGAGCCACAGATCGTTCGCGAGATAGGCCTCGAGCTGCGCGCTGACGAACCGCATCTTGGAGAAGAGATGCCCGCCGCGCTTGCGCCGGAACGCAAAATCCTGCGCGAGCTTGGGATCGAAGAAGACCACCGCCTCCGCCGCGAGCGCGCCGTTTTTGGTGGCGCCGAACGACAGCACGTCGACACCGGCCCGCCATGTGATATCGGCCGGTGCGGCGTTGCTCGCCGCCAGCGCATTGGCGAAGCGCGCGCCATCCATATGAACCTTGAGATGCTGGCGATGCGCGACGTCGGCGATCGCCGCGATCTCGCCGGCACTGTAGAGCCCCCCGGTCTCGGTGATCTGCGTGATGGAGACCGCCTTCGGCTGCGGATTATGCACGTTGCCGATCCAGCCATTGCGCAGCCGCTCGTCGAGCGTCGCCGCGTCGATCTTGGCGTCGTCGCCCGGCAGGGTCACCAGTTTGGCGCCGCCGGTATAAAATTCCGGCGCCCCGCATTCGTCGACCTGGATATGCGCAACCTCGTGACAGAAGAGTGCGCCATAAGGCGGCATCAGCACGCTGAGCGCGAGCGCGTTCGCCGCCGTGCCGGTCGCCACCGGAAAGGCCGTGAGGTCGCACTCGAACAGGTCCCTGAGCTGGCCGACAACGCGCTTGGTCCAGTCGTCGTTGCCATAGGGCATCGCCGGTCCCGCCGCGTTCGCGGCAATCACCGCCTCGAGGATCGCGGGTGCTGCGACGCTGGTATTGTCCGATGCGAAATTCACCGTTCGATCCTTCCGATGGGTTCGCCGTTCGCGGCATCGAGCACGATCAGCAGCGGGCAGCCCTCGACCGGCGCGAGGCGCAGATAGACCCGGCCCTCGGCCGCCGTGACCTCCGCGACCGTGCATTGCGCAGGCAGGCCGAGCGAAACCGCCTCGAAATCCCGGGGTGCCGCGGCCATGCGGTTCGTGCGGTTGTAGATGGTGACCACGACGATCGCGAGGCAGACCAGAATCAGCAGGCTCATGACGATCACGATGAGCTTGAGCGCCTTCGTCTTCGGGTCCAAGTTCGCGGCCATGACGCTGCCTTCGCAAGACACTGTGGGTTTGGAAGAACGGGTGACGCTCGATGCCGGCGCGGCGGACGTCGGCCAGCGGCTCGACCGCCTGATCGCTGCCGCCAGCATCGGCCTTTCGCGCAGCCGCGCCAAGGCGCTGATCGAGGAAGGCCGCATCCGCAGCGGCGCGCGGACGATAATCGACGCCTCCTACCGGGTCAAACCGGGTGAACGCTTCGAAATCATCATCCCCGCCGCCGTCGATCCTGTGCCGCTGGGCCAGGCGATGCCGCTCGTTATCGTCTACGAGGACGATTACCTGATCGTCGTCGACAAGCCGGCTGGCCTCGTCGTGCATCCCGCCGCCGGCAACCCCGACCGCACGTTGGTGAATGCACTGATCGCGCATTGCGGCAGCTCGCTCTCGGGCATCGGCGGCGTACGGCGACCCGGCATCGTGCACCGGCTCGACAAGGACACCAGCGGCCTGATGGTCGCGGCCAAGACCGATGCCGCCCATCACGGCCTCAGCGAGGCGTTCGCCCGGCACGATATCGATCGCGCCTATCGCGCCCTGGTCTGGGGCGTACCCAGCCCGCGCGAAGGCCGCATCGAAGGCGCGATCGGTCGCCATCCGGTCGACCGCAAGCGCATGACGGTCCGCAAATCGGGCGGCAAATCGGCGCTGACCCACTACCGGGTGCTGCGCGCCTCGGGCATCGCGGCGAGCCTGGTCGAGTGCCGGCTCTCGACCGGCCGCACCCACCAGATCCGGGTCCATATGGATGCAATCGGGCACCCGGTCATCGGCGATCCGGTCTATGGGCGGGCGACCCGGAATCGTCGGGATCGGCTGCCGGATTCTGCACGCTCGAGTGTGGAAAAGTTCGGGCGCCAAGCCCTGCACGCCGCCCGTTTGGGTTTTATGCACCCGATCACAGGAGAATCAATGGCTTGGGAAACGGCGCCGCCCCTTGATTTTGCGACGCTGGCAACAAATTTAGAATTGCTTTAATCTGGGTCAATACTTCCGCCACATTTCCCCCCGTAGAATGGGGCATGCGTTGAAAGCCGATCGGCGGTCGCCGATCGACCGTTCAACGACCCCTAGTACCTTTCGGCGGACGACGAGGTGACGACCATGGCAACGACAAAAAATCTTCCGGTCCTTTCGGCTGACGGCAATCTGTCGCGCTATCTATCCGAGATCCGCAAGTTCCCGATGCTGGAGCCGGAGCAGGAATACATGCTCGCCAAGAGCTGGCGCGAGCATGGCGATACCGATGCTGCCCATCAACTGGTCACCAGCCATCTGCGTCTGGTGGCCAAGATCGCCATGGGTTATCGCGGCTATGGCCTGCCGGTCTCCGAGCTCATCTCCGAGGGCAATGTCGGCATGATGCAGGCGGTGAAGCGCTTCGATCCGGAGCGCGGCTTCCGTCTCGCGACCTATGCGATGTGGTGGATCCGCGCCGCGATCCAGGAATACATCCTGCATTCCTGGTCGCTGGTGAAGATGGGCACCACCGCCGCGCAGAAAAAGCTGTTCTTCAATCTGCGCCGCATCAAGGGCCGCATCCAGGCGCTCGAGGAAGGTGACATGTCGCCCGAGAACGTGGCCAAGATCGCAACCGAGCTCAAGGTGCCCGAGCAGGACGTGATCGACATGAACCGCCGGCTTTCGGCGCCCGACCATTCGTTGAATGCCCCGATCCGCATCGACGGCGAAGGCGAGTGGATGGACTGGCTCGAGGACGACAGCGAGAACCAGGAGACCGAACTCGCCGAGCGCGAAGAGCTTGGGCTGCGCAATGCGATGCTGAGCAAGGCCATGAAGGGGCTCAATCCGCGCGAGCGCCATATCCTGAGCGAGCGTCGGCTCAAGGACGAGCCGAGCACGCTCGAAGAGCTGAGCCATGTTTACGGCATCAGCCGCGAGCGGGTGCGCCAGATCGAAGTACGCGCCTTCGAGAAACTGCAGAAATCGATCCGCAACATGGCGGTCGAGCAGAACATGGCGGTCTGATTATCTTCGGCGACCGATCGGGTAAACGGTCATCGGGCCAGCGGCTAAAAACCGCTGGCCTTTTTCTTTGCGCATTCTCTGCGAAATCGAAACCGCTAATCCGCGAACGGATCGGTCACCAGGATCGTGTCGTCGCGTTCGGGGCTGGTCGAGAGCATCGCGACCGGCGCGTCGATCAGCTCCTCGATGCGGCGGATATACTTGATCGCGGTCGCCGGCAGTTCCGCCCAGGACCGCGCGCCCCGCGTCGACGCCGACCAGCCTTCGAACTCCTCGTAGACCGGCCGAACCGCGGCCTGGCGGGCAATGCCGGCCGGCAGATGGTCGAGCGTTTCGTCGCCGTGGGTATAACCGACGCAGACTTTCAGCGTCTCGAATCCGTCGAGCACGTCGAGCTTGGTCAGCGCGATGCCGTCGATACCGCCGATCAATACCGCCTGGCGGACCATCACCGCATCGAACCAGCCGCAGCGCCGCTTGCGACCCGTTACCGTGCCGAACTCGTGCCCGCGCTCGCCGAGCCTGGTGCCGGTCTCGTCGGTCAGCTCGGTCGGGAACGGCCCGCTGCCGACCCGCGTCGTGTAGGCCTTGGTGATCCCGAGCACGTAATGGATCGCGCCCGGCCCAAGCCCCGACCCGGCCGCCGCCTGCCCCGATACCGTGTTGGACGAGGTGACGTACGGGTAGGTGCCATGGTCGATGTCGAGCATGACGCCCTGCGCGCCCTCGAACAAAATGCGTTCGCCGCGACGGCGCATCTCGTGCAGATGCGACCAGGCGTTCCGCGCGAAGGGCAGGATCTTCGGCGCCACGGCGAGAATTTTCTCGCGCAACGCGCGCCCATCGATCGGCGCCGCGCCCATCCCTCTCAGCAATGCGTTGTGATGGGCGAGCAGCGCTTCGATGCGCGTATCGAGCTCGACGGGATCGGCCAGATCGCAGACCCGGATCGCGCGACGCGCAACCTTGTCCTCGTAGGCCGGCCCGATGCCGCGGCCGGTCGTGCCGATCTTGTCGGGCCCGCGCTGCTCCTCGCGCAATTTGTCGAGCTGACTATGCAGCGGCAGAATCAGCGATGCGTTGTCGGCCAGCATGAGATTGTCCGGCGTCACGGCGACGCCCTGCTTGCGCACGGTCTCGATCTCGTTCAGCAACGCCCAGGGGTCGACAACGACGCCGTTGCCGATGATACCGAGTTTGCCCGGCCGCACGACGCCCGACGGCAGCAGGCTCAGTTTGTAGGTCTGGTCGCCGACGACGAGCGTATGGCCGGCATTATGTCCGCCCTGGAAACGCACCACGACATCGGCGCGCTCCGAGAGCCAGTCGACGATCTTGCCCTTGCCTTCGTCGCCCCACTGGGCGCCCACGACTGCCACATTCGCCATCGACCTATTGCCCCATTTCGTTCGCGATACGTCAGACCGGAAGCGGCCGGTCGCCGTCCAGCCAGTGATCGCAGCCGAGTCGCTTCGCTTCGGCCGCATTGTCGCGCGACGGCGCAAGCCCGGCGACGGTGATCCAGCCATCCGCGCGTAACGCCGCGCCTTTGGCGCGATCGCTGCCGGCCGGCAGATAGATCCGGCGCATTCGTGCCGCGGCCGGCAGCGCCTGCAGCACGGCATCGAGATACAGGCTGAAGCCGGTCGACGGATCGCCCGCCGCGCTCAGATACCGGCCGCCGCGCCCGAGCTCGCCGCGCGCGCTCGGCGCAAAGAGGCTGAACCCGACGCCGGTGTGATATTCGAAACCGCGATGCTCGAGCGGATCGACGGTCAACGTCAGTTCGGGCGCCGCGCGTCGCACCGCATCGACGACCGCGACGAGTTCCTCGCGCGAGGCCGCGGCATCCGCCGGCAGGTCGATTGTCGCAAGCGCCTTGAGCGCGGCACCCGCCTCGCCCGAAACCGCCAGCAGCCGGTCGATCAGCGCAACGTCGCGCCCCAGCAGCCGGCGGCATTCGCCGGCATCGCGCCGGTCGAGTGCGAGCGTCAGCGCCGCCGCCTTGTCCCCTGCGAGGCCGAGCGACGCGGCAACGGCCGGCACCAATGTCGCGATGTTGAGATCGACCGTGATCGCACCGATGCCGACTGAGGCGAGACCTTCGGCCGCAACGACGATCGCTTCCGCATCGGCGGCGGGCCCTTCGGCACCGATCAGCTCCGCGCCGACCTGGCCGAGCTGTCGGCCGGGCTGCAGCGCCGTGCCGCGGACGCGCAACACCTGGCCGGCATAGGAAAGCCGCAAGGGCCGCGCGACGCCGGCAAGACGCGCCGCCGCTATGCGAGCGACCTGCGGTGTCATGTCGGCGCGCAGCCCCATCATCCGCTGCGACACCGGATCCATCAGCCGGAAGATATGCGCCGACATCGCCGCACCCGCGCCGGTCAGCAGGCTGGTCTCGAACTCCATCAGCGGCGGCTTCACGCGGTCATAGCCATACCGCGCGAACGAGCCCATCAGCCCTTCGACCACGACGGCTTCCCGCCCCGCGTCCGGCGGCAGCAGGTCGCGGAACCCTTCGGGCAGCAACGCATCTTCCTTGACGAAGGTCATTGGTTTCGTTCGTTCGGAGTTGAGCGGGACGCGGCTTTCCTAGCGGCTCGCGGGCGCGAGCGCCAGTTCGAAATAGCGCAGCCGCGGGTGGCGGTGCTCGCCATAGGGCGGGATCTCGCGAAAGCCCAGCGCACGATAAAGCGACTGCGCCGCCACCATCGCATCCACCGTATCGAGTCGCATGGCGCGATAACCGCGCGACCGGGCAGATTCGAGCGCGGTCTCCGTCAGCCAGCGTCCGAGCCCCAGCCCGCGCGCGGCCGGCCGCAGATAGAGCCGCTTGATCTCGCAGATGCCGTCATCGACCGGCCGCATGCCAAGACAGCCCACGATCGCATCGTCGACCGAGGCGAGCCACAATCCGCCCTGCGGGGGCGCATAATCGCCCGGCAGCATCGCGAGTTCCTCGTCGAAGCCCTGGAAGCAGAGACTGAAATCGAGCGTTCCGGCATATTCCAGAAACAGCGTGCGGATGGTTTCGATATCCGATGCGCCACTCGTGCTACGGATCGCGACCGAGCCGGCGTCTTTCAACGCGCGCCCGACATTCTTCCCCGCTGCGTCCGCGATGCTCATGCCGCCTTGCCCGCCGCGCGGATTTCGGCCGACACGCTATCGACGATCTTGCCGATCAGCGCTTCGTCCTCGCCTTCGACCATCACCCGCACGACCGGCTCCGTACCGGATTTGCGCACCAGAATCCGGCCCTTGCTGCCGAGCGCCGCTTCGCCGTCGCGGATCGCACGCTGTACGACCGGCCGCGCCAGCACATCGCCGCCATCGACGCGGATGCTCTCGAGCCGCTGCGGCATCGCCGTGAAGCGCCGGCACGCGACACTGGCGGGCTGTTTCATCGGCACGGTGACGGCCAGAACCTGCAGCGCCGCCATCAGCCCGTCGCCGGTCGTGCCGAAATCCCCGAACACGACATGGCCGGATTGCTCGCCGCCGAGATTGAATCCGCCTTCGCGCATGCGCTCGACGACATAGCGATCGCCGACCGCCACGCGCTCGAGCTGCAACCCGATCGTCGCCAGATATTGTTCGAGACCGAGATTCGACATCGCTGTCGCGATGACGCGATCGCCCTTGATGCGCCCGGCTTTCGCCCAGGCGCCGGCAATGACCGCCAGAATCTGGTCGCCGTTGATCGTCGCACCCTTCTCGTCGATCAGAATGACGCGATCGGCATCGCCGTCGAGCGCGATACCGAGATCGGCCTTCTCGTCGACCACGCGCCGCGCAATGGCGTCGGTCGAGGTCGCGCCGCAATCCTGGTTGATGTTGAAGCCGTCCGGCGACACCGCCATCGGCACGACCTCGGCGCCGAGCTCCCACAAGACCGTCGGCGCAACCTTGTAGGCCGCACCGTTCGCGCAATCGACGACGATCTTCAAGCCATCGAGGCTCAGGCCCTTCGCGACGCTGCTCTTGACGAACTCGGTGTAGCGTCCGCGCGCATCCTCGAGCCGCTGGGCCCGGCCGAGCGCGGCCGGCACCGCCGGCACCAAAGCCTTCTCGTCTGCCATACGCGCTTCGATCGTCGCTTCGGCCGCATCGGAAAGCTTGTAGCCGTCCGGGCCGAACAATTTGATGCCGTTATCTTCGTAGGGATTATGCGAGGCCGAAATCATCACGCCGAGATCGGCGCGCAGCGAGCGTGTCAGCATCGCAACCGCCGGGGTCGGCAGCGGCGAGAGCAGGATCACATCCATGCCCATCGCGACGAACCCCGCCGTCAGCGCCGGCTCGAGCATATAGCCCGAGAGACGCGTGTCCTTGCCGATGACGACGCGATGGCGATGCGCGCCGCGCGTGAAATGCGCGCCGGCCGCCATCGCCAGCCGCAGCATGGTCATTGCCGTGACCGGCTCGCGATTGGCGGTGCCGCGGATACCGTCGGTGCCGAACAGACGTCGCGTCATCGAAACCCTCCGACCGCCATTCTAGGCGCGCAGAGCGCCCGGCAACAGGCGCCGCAAGCCTGCGGTTTTAGTCCCCGGCGCGGCCGATCGCGGCCTGGATTTTCAGCGCCTGCACGGTTTCCGGCACGTCATGCGCCCGGACGATGCGGGCGCCGCGGTCGACCGCCGCCAGTGCCGCTGCCAGCGAACCGCCGAGCCGGGCCTTCGGTGCCGCGTTGCCGGCGGCACGTCCGATAAAGCTCTTGCGCGACACGCCAATCAGGATCGCGCAGCCGAGTTCGCGAAACGCCCCCAGTTCGTTGAGCAAACGCAGATTGTGATCGAGCGTCTTGCCGAATCCGATACCGGGATCGATCGCGATCCGGCTCCGCGCGATACCAGCCGCTACGCATGCGTCGACCCGCGCCGCCAGATAGTCGCGCACTTCGCGCACCACGTCGTCGTAATGCGGATCCTGCTGCATCGTCTTCGGCTCGCCCTGCATATGCATGAGCACGACCGAGACACCACTGTCGGCGACGACGCGCATGCTATCCGGATCGCCGGTGAGCGCCGTCACGTCGTTCACGATCCGCGCGCCCGCATCGATCGCCGCGCGCATCACCGACGCATGACGGGTGTCGATCGAGACGATGGCGCCGGCTTGGGCAAGGCCGCGCACGACCGGCACGATGCGGCGCTGCTCTTCCCCGATCGGCACCGGATCGGAACCCGGCCGGGTCGATTCACCGCCGACATCGAGAATTGCGGCACCCGCCTCGCGCATCGCGAGCCCGACCGCGATCGCTGCCGCCGGATCGGGCAGATCGCCGCCATCGGAAAAACTGTCGGGCGTTACATTGAGGATGCCCATGACGATTGGCTCGCCGAGTGCGATGCCGGTAAAAATCGCGGGCGCAGCAGATTTCTCCGCCGCGCCCCCGATCGACACATCTATCTTGCTCGCCATTCGGGCGCGGTCCCCCGATCCCTGCGCCTTCGGGCGCCCGCTCGCAGGCGCCCGGGATTTCGATTCCGTCTAGGCGCCGGGCTGCGGCTCCGGCTCGAGGCCGCCCGGGCGCGGCCGGCCCGGCTTGTCGGCGCCATCGGTCGTCGGCACCGAGGCACGCGGCTTGTTCGGTGCGCTCGCGCCGCCGTCTTCGTCGCGGTGAATCGGCTCGCCGCGCAGCAGGCCGCGAACTTCGTCGCCCGAGAGCGTCTCGTATTCGAGGAGCGCCTTTGCCAGCATATGCAGATCGTCGAGATGCTCGGTCAAAACCTTGCGCGCGAGATCTTCGGATTCGTCGCAGATTCGCTTCACTTCCTGGTCGATCAGTTTTGCCGTCTCGGCGGAGACGCTCTGCGTCCGCGCAATCGAGTGGCCGAGGAAAACCTCGTCCTGATTGTCGTTGTAGCGAATGGCACCGAGCTTTTCGGACATGCCCCATTCGGTCACCATCCGGCGCGCCATGATGGTCGCCTGCTGGATGTCGCCGCCGGCGCCGGTCGTGATGTGCTCCGGCCCGAAGACGATCTCCTCGGCGATCCGGCCGCCATAGGCCGTCGCGAGACTGGCCAGCAGTTCGCTCTTCTTGAAGCCGTAGCGATCCTTTTCCGGCAGGAAGAACGTGAGGCCAAGTGCGCGGCCGCGCGGAATGATCGTGATCTTGTGCAGCGGATCGTTGCCCGGCACGTTCAGATTGACCAGCGCATGGCCGGCCTCGTGATAGGCCGTCAGACGCTTTTCTTCGTCCGACATGACCATCGAGCGCCGTTCGGCACCCATCATCACTTTGTCCTTCGCGGCCTCGAAATCCGCCATCGCGACGACGCGCCGGTTGCGCCGCGCCGCGAGCAGCGCCGCCTCGTTCACCAGGTTCGCGAGATCGGCGCCGAAAAAGCCCGGCGTGCCGCGCGCGATAACCCGCGGATCGACGTCGGGCGCCAGCGGCACCTTGCGCATATGCACCTTGAGGATCTGTTCGCGGCCGCTGATGTCGGGATTCGGCACAACGACCTGACGATCGAACCGGCCGGGCCGCAGCAGCGCCGGATCGAGCACGTCCGGGCGGTTGGTCGCGGCGATCAGGATCACGCCCTCGTTCGCCTCGAACCCGTCCATCTCGACCAGCAACTGGTTCAGCGTCTGTTCGCGCTCGTCGTTACCGCCGCCGAGGCCGGCACCGCGATGGCGGCCGACCGCGTCGATTTCGTCGATGAAGATGATGCAGGGCGCGTTCTTCTTGCCCTGCTCGAACATGTCGCGCACACGGCTCGCACCAACGCCGACGAACATTTCGACGAAGTCGGAACCCGAAATGGTGAAGAACGGCACATTCGCCTCGCCGGCGATCGCGCGCGCGAGCAACGTCTTGCCGGTGCCCGGCGGGCCGACCAGCAGACAGCCTTTGGGAATCTTGCCGCCGAGCCGCTGGAATTTCTGCGGATCCTTCAGGAACTCGACGATTTCCTGCAGCTCGGCCTTGGCTTCCTCGATGCCGGCGACGTCGGCGAAGGTTACGCGGCCGACTTTCTCGGTCAAAAGCCGCGCGCGCGATTTGCCGAAGCCCATCGCCTTGCCGCCGCCCATCTGCATCTGGCGCATGAAGAAGATCCAGACGCCGATCAGCAGCAGCATCGGGAACCAGGAGATCAGGATCGACAACAGCGGATGCACGGTGGATTCGATCGGCGCCGCGGTGATCGAGACGCCGCGCTCGGCGAGCTTCGCCACCAGATTGGGATCTTCCGGCGAATAGGTCGTGAAGGCCCGCCCATCGCTGGTATGGCCATTGATGGTGCGGCCCTTGATGGTCACATCCGAGACTTGGCCCGTATCCACCTCGGTGAGGAACTGGGAATAGCTGATCTCGCTCTCCGGCCCCCGCGTCGATCCGCCATCGAACAGATTGAACAGGGCGATCAGTAGCAGCGCGATCACGATCCAGAGCATGAAGTTCTTGGTCAGATTCACGGGGTCTTGTTCCTCACCCAAAGGCCGCCACAGCGGGCGGCCGGGAAAACTTTGATATCACTCTAAATAATCTGCGAACGCCGTAAAACAACTCTCCCCTGTCGGGCGAAAACCGGCCGGGGCCAAAGGATGGCGGGGTTGCCAGCCGTCCAGCCGCAGAGTGGCCCCGTTCGGCCCGCGCCGCCAGCCCAGATGCGGCACGGCAGCAAGGCCTTGCCGGTCGTAGAGCGCCGGCAGGGTGGCCCGAACCGGTCCGGGCAGCAAGGCCGCCCGGGCCGCCGCGTCCGCCCCCAGCGTCGCCCGCCCTGCAGCACCGAGCGGCCTGACCACGAAGCCTCCGGCACGCCCTCCCTCCAAACTCAGGCGAAACCGCCGGTCCCAGACGAGCGGCGCCTTTGCCCGGATCGGGATCGCCGGCACAAGGGCGGCGGCCTCGCGACAGATCAGCACATGGCCGCGCCAGTTCATCACCCGGCAGCCGCCGAGCGTGCGGCCCGGCAGGCGGTCGGCGTGGCGCAACAGACCGAGCAGGCGCTCCAGCCCCTCGCGGCGCGGCGGATGCGCGTCGCCCCCGATCGCAAGCAGGCAGCGCAACAAGGCCGCCTGCGCGAGACCCGCGGTCGCACCGCTCAGCAATGCCGTCGGCAGCAAAAGATAACCTTCCGGCCGCAGGACTGCGCCGGTCAGCAGATCGGCGACCGCACGATCGCTGTCCGCGCGCGTATCGCCCATCGCGCTCGCGGCGGCGGCAAGGCTGCTGCGCGTCCGATCCACATCGGCAACGTCGCCGAGGGCGCGGCGCCAGCGCACGCGCTCGAAGCGCGGGTTGCTGTTCGAGGGATCTTCGACAGCAGCGACGCCCCGGATTTCCAGCGTTGCCGCAAGCCGCGTCCGCGGCAGCGCGAGCAGCGGCCGCAGCAGCCGCACACCCTCATGCAACGACACGGCCGCCATCGCGGCGAGACCGCTGGCGCCGCTGCCATGAGCGAGCCGCATCAGGATCGTTTCTGCCTGGTCGTCCTGCTGATGCGCGAGCAGGAGATGCAGCACCGCATGCTGCCGGCACCATTCGGTGAGCAGCGCATAGCGCGCCTGGCGCGCCGCTTCCTGAACGCCGGACACAGGATGCGGGCCCTTCCAGCGGAGGATGTGCTGTTCGATACCGGCGGCACGCAGCCGCTTTCCGACCAGCCGCGCTTCGGCAGCAGAATCTGTGCGCAAGCCATGATCGACGGTGAGCGCAATCGCACGCCCGCCCAGCGCCGATGCCCAGTCGCGCGCAAGCAGCGCAAGCACCATGCTGTCGCAACCGCCGGAGACGGCGATCGCAACATCCGGTGCGGTTTCAAACGGTTCGGCCGCATCCATCGCGGCCGCGAACTCGGCAGCACCGACCGGCAGCGCCGCCGGCGGCGCTGCGAAGGACGCGCGTGGCTTAGCTACAGCCGTAGCGCTGCCGCTCTCGGGCGGCACGATCCTGGATATTGTCCGGCGCA
>JAWXBK010000132.1:0-3879 GCA_034439975.1 Rhodospirillaceae bacterium
GCCGCGGCATTGCCGACTCGCGCGGGGCCGCACGGTCCGCTGCCGGTGCCGCGGTCTCGGTACGCGCCGGCGCGCCGCGGCCGAACAGGGCCGTGGTGCCGGTCACGCGCGAGAAGAGGTTCGAGATCCGCCGTGCTTCCGCCGCCGGTCCGCCATCCGCCGTACGAGCGACGGCTGCCGGTGCCGGAGCAACAGCAGGCTGCGGCGACGGTTCGGCCCGCTCGGCCCGCAGCGGTGGAACGACCGGTGCGCGGGTGAGGAAGGCCGGACGCCGCGGCAGATCGCTCGCGACTTCGGGTTCGACTGCGGTGAGCGGCTGATTGGCCGGTGCCATCGGCTCGAGCTGCGGGATCGGATCGTACTGTTCCGCCGCCGGTTCGCCGATCGGTTCGAGACGCGGTTCCTCGTGGCTTTCGGCTGCGATGACCGCATCGTGAGCCGACGCCGGACGTGCCGGTTCTGCCCGCTGTTCGACGGGCAGTTCGGCCGGCATCTCCATCGATGCGACGACCGGTGCCGGCTGCGGCCGACGCATGGCCTCGCCGACCGGCTGTGCCGGCGTGCGGGTGACGCGACCGCGATCGGCGACCAGCGCGAGGCTCGAGGGCCGCGGCATTGCCGATGCCATCGCCTCGATGCCCGTTGCCACCACCGAAATGCGGACCTTACCGTCGAGCGATTCGTCGAAGGTCGAGCCGAAGATGATGTTGGCGTCGGGATCGACTTCCTCGCGGATGCGGGTCGCTGCCGCATCGACCTCGAACAAGGTGAGGTCGGGGCCGCCGGTGATGTTGATGAGCACGCCGCGGGCGCCCTTCATCGAGACATCGTCGAGCAGCGGGTTGGAGATCGCCGCTTCCGCCGCGTCGATCGCCCGGTTGTCGCCGCTGGCCTCGCCGGTGCCCATCATGGCCTTGCCCATCTCGGTCATCACCGCGCGAATGTCGGCGAAGTCGAGATTGATCAGGCCCGGCATCACCATCAGATCGGTGACCCCGCGCACGCCCGAATAGAGCACCTGGTCCGCCATCGCGAAGGCGTCGGCGAACGTCGTCTTCTCGTTCGCGATCCGGAACAGGTTCTGGTTCGGGATGATGATGAGCGTGTCGACATATTGCTGCAGCTCGTCGATCCCGCTTTCCGCGATCGCCATCCGGTGCATGCCCTCGAAATGGAAGGGCTTGGTGATGACGCCGACGGTCAGGATGCCGTGCTCGCGCGCGGCCCGGGCGATGACCGGTGCTGCACCCGTACCGGTGCCGCCGCCCATGCCTGCGGTAATGAACACCATGTTGCTGCCGCTCAGATTCTCGATCACCGATTCGAGCGACTCTTCCGCCGCCGCCCGTCCGACATCGGGCCTTGAACCGGCGCCGAGGCCCTGGGTGATGGTGGTGCCGAGTTGCAGACGCCGTTCGCACAGCGATTGTGCGAGCGCCTGCGAGTCGGTGTTGCTGACGATGAACTCCACCCCCTCCAGGTTGGAGCGAATCATGTTGTTGACTGCGTTACCGCCGGCACCGCCGACGCCAACCACGGTAATCCGTGGCTTGATCTCATGCGCCTTGTTGGGCATCGATAGGTTCAGTGTCATAGCGAGGCCTCCGTCTCCTCTACGTCGATAAACTTTCGGCGAAATCGCCGCTCGTTACGTCGCGCCCGGATGCTTCGGGCTTCCGGGTCCGTCCCCTCTCAAAAATTTTCGCGAAACCAGTGACCGACGCGGCCCATCAGGCCGTTCGGTTCGTCTCTCATCCCCATGCCTGCGGGTAGCGGCGGCCGGTCGGCCGTCTGCTGCGCGTAGACAACGAGGCCGGCACAGGTGGCAAAGGCCGGGCCGCCGGTCGACTCGGCCAGACCGCTCACGCGGAGCGGGCGTCCCATACGAATCTGTTTGTCGAGCACGAGCGCCGCGAGATCGCGCACGCCCTGAAGCTGGCTTGCACCGCCGGTCAGAACGACGCGACGGCCGGCAAGCCGGTCGAAGCCGCTCTGTTCGAGGCGGCCGCGCACGAGCTCGAAGGTCTCCTCGAGTCGCGGCTGGATGATTCCGGTCAGGATCGATTTCGGCATCGTGTTCGCGGCGGCGAGATCTTCCTCGCCGACCAGCGGCACGGTGATCATCTCGCGCTCGTCGCTCGGCGAGGGCATGCAGTTGCCATAGAGCGTCTTCATGCGCTCGGCATGCGCGAGCGGCGTCGACAGACCGCGCGCGATGTCGTTGGTCACATGCGCGCCGCCGACCGGCACCATGTCGGTATAGACCACGTTGCCGTCGAAGAAGACCGCGATGGTCGTGGCGCCGCCGCCCATGTCGACAACGGTGACACCGAGATCGCGCTCGTCGTCGACCAGCGAGGCAAGCCCCGCCGCGTAGGACGAGACGACCATCGCCTTGATGTCGAGATGGCAGCGGCCGATGCAGTTCGCGAGGTTGCGCACGGCACCGGAGGCCGCCGTGACGATATGCATGTCGACGCCCAGCCGCTCGCCGAACATGCCGCGCGGATCGCGGATGCCACGGCTGCCGTCGATCGTATAGCCGACCGCGATCGAATGGATCAGGCTGCGCTCGCCGGTGCCGTCGAGCATGTTGCCCTGGTCGAGCACGCGGCGCAGGTCGCCGTCCGATACTTCATGGCCGGCGATCAGAACTTCGACGCCGACCGTGTGCGAGGTCGGATAGCCGCCGGAGATATTGACGACCACCTCGTGAATGGTCTCGCCCGCCATCTGCTCGGCCGCATGGACCGCACTGAGCACCGCGCTCTCGGCCGCTTCCATGTCGACGATCGTGCCGCCGCGCACGCCGTCGGAGATCTGGTGGCCGATGCCGGTCACGCGCGGGTTGCCGTCCTCGTCGAGGCGGGCGATGAAACAGCAGACCTTGGTCGTGCCGACATCGAGCGCGGCAATCACGCCGTGCCGTGTCGCGATTTTCGGTTTCTTTTTGCCCAATTTCGTCATCTCCCCCATTTGGTCCCGATCAGGTGTCGTCGCCCGGTGTCCGCCGGAGCTCAGCCGCTGCTGGCGACAGCCGGACCACGAGACGGTCGGGTGTCCGCAAATCGATCATTACGAGGTCGCGGTCGAGCAGCCCTTCGTCGCGCTCCAAGTCGGCGAGCGCGCGCCAGGCCGAGGCCGCTTCTTCTTCCGGCAGGCGTATGTCGACGCCGTTGTCGAGCCGCAGGTTCCAGCGCCGCGCGCCGACCCGCTGGGCCGCGACGACGCGCGCGCCGAGTTCGGGTTCCAGCGCCAGCAGTGCCAGCAGCGCCTGCGCATTCGCCGGTGCATCGGTGCCGGTCAGCACGATCATGCCGGCGTATTTCGAGACATCCGCGACCGGCATGGTGTCGCCGTAGCGGTCGACCAGATGATACCGGCCTTCGCGCTGCCACAGCGCCATCGGCACGCGCTCTTCGATGGTGAGGCGGATCTCGCCGGGCAGCAGCCGTTCGACCATGGCGCGGCGGATCCACGGCAGTTCCTCGAGCCGCAGCCGCAGCGCGTTGGCATCGACCGCAAGGATCGGTTCGCCGACTTCGTGTTCGACAGCGGCGATCAGAACTTCCGCCGGCGTCTCGTGCCGGCCTTCGACGGTGACGCGATCGATGCGCAGGCCGATCTCGGCGCTGAACGCCAGCGCATCAGCTTCGAGCGTGGCCTGTTGCGCCGTCAGCCATTCGGTCGGCCAGAACAGCCAGCCGCCCAGCGTCATTGCCAGCAATGATCCGCCGCCGCCCAGCATCATGACGGTGCGCGGCGGCATGCGACGCGGCGCGCGCCGGCGCGGCGGTGCCTTGCGCGTGGTCTTTTTCGTTACCCGTCGCATCGTGCGTTCTCCACCATCCAGCCGACCAGCTCGGGGAAACCGATGCC
>JAWXBK010000133.1:0-5852 GCA_034439975.1 Rhodospirillaceae bacterium
CGCCGATCGCAGCGTGCCTGTCCCCTTCAGCAGTTCGTGCGCACGGTGCAGGCAGACATTGTAATAGGCCTTGAGCTCGCCCTTGCGGTCGCGCACCACGAAGACCGGCTGGTCGACGATGTAACCGGTGATGAAATCGCCTTGGTTCGCAACCTGGCTCTTGTGGCCGACATACTGCCAGCTCTTGAAGAAGATCTTCTCGCGCTCGGCGCCATAGATGGCCGGGTCGATGTAATAGCGTGCCGGCAACGTCCATGATCGCTCCGCATCGTCGGAAAGCGGCTTGTCGAACGCGGGATAGATCACGTTTGCCGTCGCCATGGTGCGTCTCCCCAGAAGCAAGTCCAGTCATATGTCGGGCCGGATAGGAAACTAGCGCCCGCTGCCAAGCTCTGTCCAGCGAGCCCGGCGCTTCGACGCGGGCGCTCTAACGCGGGCGCTCTGATGCGGACGTTCAAGCACCGGCGGGTTCGGGATTGCGATAGACGAACCCGTAAGCCTCATAGACCTTGCCGAAATCGCCGGTCTGCGGATTCCAGAAACGTAAAGCCGACCAGTCATTGGCTTCCGACACATCCAGCACACGCACATGCTCGAGAATGCGCTCGTCGTTCAGCCAGTTGGCATGGCTGACCAGAATCTCGCGCGGGCCCTCGATACCGGTGACCACCGCAAGATGCCCGCTCTTGAGCCGGTCGGTCTTGGCGAGCACCAGCAGCGCATAGGGCTCGGGAACGTTGCCGCGGCTGTAAAGCCCGCCGGCCGAATGCCACCAGGTCCAGGCATCGCCGCGAATGAAGATGCCGGTCGCGGCGCGCGCATAAGGCACGCATTGCATCCGAGAATTGGGCGAGGGTGGCGGGGCCGGTGCGGGCAGGGCCGATAGCTGCGGCGGCGTACCGCTCTCGATGCTGGCCCCGTCGCTACTGCAGGCGGCTGCCATCAGCAGTACGAGAATTGCCAGCGCGCGCCGCATCCCCGACGCCTCACGAGACATGGAATGTCCCGGCCATGACCGCCACCGACTGACCGCCGATCCGCACGCGCTCGATACGGCCGCCGGTCTTGATGACCTCGGCATCGATCAGGCTCGCGCGGCCCATCTCGACACCTTGCGCGATACGCAGCGAAAGCGTCAGGTCGTCCTGCGGTGTCAACGCCGCGAGGAAACCGGCAAGCGCCGCATTGGCGCTGCCGGTCGCCGGGTCTTCGCCGACGCCGTCGATCGGCGAGAACATGCGCGCACGCAGATCGACCTCGTCACTCGCTGCGGCGCGGAAATAAAAATGGATGCCGGCGGCGATATCGAGCGGCAGATGTTCGGCAAAGGCCCGCCCGTCGATCCGCGCTCTTACCAGCGCTTCGCGGCTCTTGACCTCGACCATCAGGAAAGGCAGGCCGACCGAAACCACCGTCGGATTATGCGCGCGCGTCGCGATATCGCTCGCCTCGAGCGACAGACAGGGCGCGGCGACGGCGGCCGGCACGGTCGTGCCGATCGAAAGACGCTGCGGCGCCGTCACGATCGCCCGGCCGTTCGGCTCGACATCGACCAGTACGAGGCCGGCCTGCTCCTCGAAACGCAGCGGCGTTGCAATCTTCTTGCCGAAGATCGTCCCGAGCCGGTGCAGAACGAACGCGGTGCCGACATTCGGATGACCGGCAAACGGCACCTCGACGCCGGGCGTGAAGATCCGCACCTTCGCGGTGTTCGCCGGGTCTGTCGGCGGCAGGAGGAAGGTCGTCTCGGAAAAATTGAACTCGCGGGCGATTGCCTGCATCTGGCCGTCGCTCAGCCCGCGCGCATCGAGCACGACGGCCAGCGGATTGCCGCCGAACAGGCGATCGGTGAACACGTCGACGGTTTCGAACGGATGGTCGGTCATACACGTCGCCTTCAGGGATTGAGGATCAAACGGTCGCCCTCGACCGAGAATCCGGAAAGCTTGGAGAGAAAACTCATGCCGAGTAACGAGCCGTCCATCTCGCCGGAATTGACCGACGCACGCACGTCCTCGACCACGATGTCGCCGAGCCGTATTTCGCGGAGCCGAACCGGGGCGCCCCAGACGATGCCGTTCGCGGTGTTATAGCGCTGCGTGTATTCGAGCGCCTCGATATCGAATCCGAGCCGCTCGGCATCCGCCTGGCTCAGCACGACCTCGGAGGCCCCGGTATCGACCAGGAAGCGGATCAGTACGCCTTCGACTTCGGTGTCGACACGAAAATGTCCGTCATTGGCGCGCTGGAACTCGATCGACCCGTCGGCGCCGCTGGTGCCGGCCGATGGCATGACAGCGCCCGTGATCTGGTCCTTGAGCGTATAGCCCATGACCAGCACGAGGCCGATCGCGATCCAGATGAACATGTTGCGCAATGCCGTGCCCGGCTGTGCGCGGACAAAGCCCCAGAGTGCACCGCCGACCAGCAACAGCCAGCCGAGCAGCACCACGATCTGCACGACATTGCCGCGGTCGTCGAGGGTCTGCGGATAGCGGCCGACCAGCCAGGCGATCACCGCCCCGGCGGCGATCGCCCCGGCAAGCAGGATCAAAAAACGCCGGCTGCGCATCGAATTCCTCCCGGACGAATCGGCCACCCTCGATTATACCAGAGCCGGCACGGTCCGGCCGCAGACGGCTCAGCCGCGCCGCGCTAGGATCGTCCATCGTAACCCCGGAGCAATGCGGAAATGACCGCTTCCCGACCTGTCGTCCGCCGCGCCGGTGCGAAACCGCTGCCGGCCAGCGTCGAGCGTTTCGTCCGCCAGGCGACGCCGCTCGGGCCGGTCGTGGCGCGGCCGATGTTCGGCGGTTACGGAATCTATCTGGACGGTCTCATGTTCGCGATCGGTGCCGACGATCGGATCTGGCTCAAGGTCGACGGCGAGACGAAGCCATTATTTACGGCGGCCAGCAGTTGCGCCTTCGTCTATGCGGGCAAGAATCGCGCCGTCGAAATGTCGTACTGGTCGTTCCCCGAAGCAGAGGACGTGGACGGAACGGCGTTCCTGCGCTGGACCGGTCTCGCCCTCGCTGCGGCCCGGCGTAACGCGGCGTCCAAGCGTGGTCCCGCTGCTGCGCTGCGCCCTGCTCGTTAACGCGACCGATGGCGCTCGTCGATCGCATCCGGGACGTCCGACCGCTGGATTTTTCGCGCGTGCGGCCCTGGCGCGTCGACACCGTGATCGTTGGATGGATCCCGCACCAATTCGCCGCGCGTCTTGCCCCGCATCCCACGGTGTTCGAAGTCGACGATAGCGAGGTTCGGCTGGTGGCCGGGCTCGGTGATTTTGCCGAACGGAGCAGCGCGGTGGACGCCGTCGTGCGAGCGCTCGTTGCGGAGGGTGCCGTCGCGCGCTATCGGGGCGAATCCTACGCCGTCGGGCGACAGTTCCACGACGCGCCGCTGCTTTCGATCGATCGCGGCGCCGCGGCGCAGTTCGGCATCCGCACCTACGGCGTTCACTGCAACGGCCATGTCGGCACCGGCGACGATATGCGGATCTGGGTCTCGCGCCGGGCCGCCGACAAGGCGACCTGGCCCGGCAAGCTCGATCATATTGCAGCCGGCGGCCAGCCGATCGGGCTCGGCCTCACCGAGAATCTGATCAAGGAATGCGGCGAAGAGGCGGGCATTCCGCCGGCCCTCGCGCAGCAGGCGCGACCTGCCGGCTATGTCACGTTTCTGACCGAGACCATCGAGGGTATCGATAACGGCATGATCTTTTCCTACGACCTCACGCTGCCGGCGGATTTCGTTCCGGTCGCCGCCGATCGCGAGGTCGAATGGTTCGAGTTATGGCCGGTCGCCCGGGTGATCGAGCGGCTCGCCGGCAGCGACGACTTCGTGTTCGACTCCGCGCTCGTCACGATCGATTTTCTGATGCGGCACGGATTTCTTGCGCCCGACGATCCCGATTATGTCGAGATCGGGCACGGGCTGCGTCGCTGATGGCGCTCGTCGATCGCATTCGTTCGTTTCGTCCGCCGGATTTCGCCCGGCTGCGGCCGTTCCGCATCGACGGCGCGACGCTCGGCTGGATGCGGCACCCGTTCGCCGAAATGCTGCGGGAATTTCCCGATGCCTTTCTGGTCGAGGATCACCAGGTCGCGCTCGATCCCCGTCTCACGACGCCGGCGATGCGGAGCGATGCCGTTGCCGCGGTCGTTGCGACGCTGCATGCGGCCGGAATCATTCGCAAAATTCGTGGCGAGACATTTCCGGTCTCGATGTCGGCTGGATCGCCGCCGCTGTTGGCGCTCGATCGCGGTGCCGTCCCGCATTTCGGCACGCGCGCCTGCGGCGTCCATCTGAACGGCCATGTCGGGCGTGGCGATGCGATGAAACTCTGGGTCGGGCGGCGCGCGAAGGACAAGTCGGTCGCGCCCGGCAAGTTCGACAATCTGGTGGCGGGCGGCCAGCCGTCCGGGCTCGGCTTGTTCGATACGCTGATCAAGGAGAGCCGCGAAGAAGCCGATATGGCGGAACGGCTGGTACGGCGGGCGCGGCCGGCCGGGTTCTGTTCCTACCTGATCGAGCATGACGGCGGCATTCGCAACGACCTTCTGTTCAATTTCGATCTCGAACTGCCGGCGGATTTCGAACCGAGGAACACCGACGGAGAGATCGACGAATATCAGCTCTGGCCGATCGCGGATGTGATCGAACGGATGGCGGAAACCGAGGATTTCAAGTTCAACGTCGTGCTGGTGAATATCGACTTTCTGGTCCGCCACGGCTTTCTGACGCCGGAGGATGCGGACTATGTCGAGATCGTGCGGGGCCTGCGACGTTAGATCGCTGACGATCGATCGCTATTGCGTCAGGAACTCTTCGATCGTGGTCTTGTCGATGACGTCGATCGATCCGTCCCAGATCATGGCGCAGGCGACATAGAAGATCACCGCAAGGCCGACATAGGCGAGCCAGTGATGCTTCTTGAGAAGCCGCGCGATCAACGTTGCGGCAACCGCCATGAACGCGATCGAAAGGGCGAGACCGAAGATCAGAACCCACTCATGATCGCGTGCGATGCCGGCGACTGCCAGCACATTGTCGAGCGACATCGAGACGTCGGCGATGATGATCTGGACGATCGCTTTCTTCAGCGATTTGGGCTCAACCGGATCGGGCGCTGCCGCGTGATCGACGACGCCATCTTTTGCCGCGGCCGCGGCGGCTGCTTCGGCAGTCCGGATCGCGTTGCGTTCGCGGCGTTGTTCTTCGATGTCGCGCCAGAGTTTCCACGAGACCCAGAGCAGCAGGATACCGCCGGCCAGCATCAATCCGATGACGGCGAGAAGCTGTGTCGTGATCAGTGCGAAGGCGACACGCAATATGGTGGCGCCGAGAATGCCGAAGATCAGGACCTTGGTGCGCTGATAGCGCGGAACGCTCGCAGCCACCATGCCGACGACGATGGCGTTGTCGCCAGCCAGCACGAGGTCAACCATGATGACTTGGAGGAGGGCGCTGAGTTCGGCGACAGAGAACATGCTGGGTGCGTCGGTTCTTGCAGGGAGCGGAAAGGTTTAGAGACTTTTTCGGCTTAGCGCCAGACCGCCGCCGATCATCGCTCGTATCGTTTCCGGCGCCTCGCCGGCGGCGCGGAACGCGCGGATTGCCATTGCATCGTGTCGCTTGGCCAGGCGCTGGCCCGCCGCATCGGTGATCAATGCATGGTGATAATATTGCGGTGCGGGCAGGCCGAGAAGCGCCTGCAGGAGGCGGTGCACATGCGTTGCCGCATAGAGATCCCGACCCCGGGTTATCAGCGTAATCCCCTGCAATGCGTCATCGACGACGACAGCAAGATGATAGCTAGTCCGCACGTCCTTGCGCGCAAGGAC
>JAWXBK010000134.1:0-14320 GCA_034439975.1 Rhodospirillaceae bacterium
CGGCGCGATCGTGCCGGCTGCCGTCATCATCATCGGGAAGGCGCGACCATACTCATGCGCCGCGTCGATCACCGCACGATAGCCGGCGAGGTTCGATTGCGAGGACAGCACGTCCATCGCCTGGGCGCGCGTGATGCGCGGCATCATCTCCATCGCGAAGGCGACGATGTTCTTCGCGGCATAGCCCTTGATCTGATCGCCGGCGGCATGGGGTGCCAGCATCGCGACCAACACCGTGCCGGATTTCATGGCGGCGAGCTCGTCATTGCCTTCGGCCGCCGTCAAAGGCCGCTGCACCTTGAGAACGAGATCGGCATTGCCGATGGCGGCCGCCGCATCCGGCGCGATCGTCGCCCCTGCCGCCTGAAACAACTGGTCGGGGATGTTCGAGCCATCGCCCGCACCCGTTTCCACTGCGACCTCGATACCGAGATCGACATATTTTTTGACCGTGTCAGGCGAGATCGCAACGCGCGTTTCGCCGGCACGGCGTTCTTTCGGTACGCCGATCTTCATCGCCTCCGTCCCGTCCATTGATTCGACCGGAGCCGCCCCCAAAAACTGGCGGCGCCAACAATGCCGGAGCCCCCCGTAAAGCTCAAGCCCGGCGGATCTTCGCATGCCGCGCATCGATGAGCGAAATCGTGGAGCGCAGCCTCGCCCGCTTGTCGGGCCGCCGCCGGTTGTGGCAGGAAGGACAACCAGCCGCGGAGCGCGCATGACGATTCCCGAGTTTGATGGCGAGCCATCGCCCCGCGCCGCGCGGCTGTTCCGCAAATGGGATCTCCTGTGGCTGGCGCTGATCCTGCTGCTCGCGCAGGTCGTGCCCGGCATCCTGACCGGCATCGGGAGCCTGCTCTTCGACAGCGCGATCCTGACCGATCCGACCTCGCCCGCCTCCCAGTATGTGATCCTGGTCGCCGTTACCGGCTCCGGCCTCGCGATGTTCCTCGGCATCGACATCCTGCGACGGCGCCGCCATCTCGCCTGGCGCGATCTCGGCATCCGGCCGACGACGATCGCACCCTGCGCGGTCGCGGTGCTCCTGTTCCTCATCTACATCATTCTCGATGGCTATCTGGTCAAGACGCTCGAACTCGATCCGGACGGGACGCTGACCGAAGAGCTGGCCGGGCAATTCATCTCGCCGCAATCGTCGCTGCTGCAGATCCTGCTCGCGATGCTCTCGCTCGGCATCATGGTGCCAATTGCCGAAGAGCTGCTGTTCCGCGGCATGGTGCTGCGCTGGCTGCAGGAGCGCATGGGTGCCTGGGCGGCGATCGTCATCAGCGCCCTCCTGTTCGCGACCGTGCATTTCTATTTTCTGGTGCTCGATCCGGGCGTCGGGCTCTTCGTCACCGGGCAGATCTTCGTGCTCGGGATGCTGCTCGGCTGGCTCTATGTCTGGTCGCGCTCGATCTGGCCGCCGATCGTCCTGCATGTCGTGAACAATCTCGCGACCGTGGCGATCGCGGTCTGGGGCACCAACTTCTAACGGGCTGCCCTATTTGGGGACATCGATCCCGAAATCGGCGAGCCCCTGGGTCTGGCGCTGTTCGAGCGCCGCTTCGTCGAACCCGCCGATCAGTTCCTGGAACACCTCGTACCAGTTGATCTCGGCCTTCAGATGCATGAAGACCGAGCCGAGCCCGATCGCAGCACGATCCATCAGCACGAACTCGCGCGGCGGCGTAACCGGACCGAGCCGGCGCAATTCTTCATGCACGCCCGCCGCCACCTCGGCGCCGTAGATCTCGCCTTCGTTTTCCTGGATCCGCCGCGGCCGGTTCTCGAGCAGAGGCCCGTATAGAAACGCGGCCCAACGATTGAGCACGCGGATCGTCTCACGATTGAGGTTACGAAATCCCCAACGCTCGTAGGCCGAAACCGCCAGCGCCTCGTCGCCGCGCTCGATCGCGCGATAGAGATCGATCACGCCGCGGACGAACCCGGGCGGAAAGACGCGGATGCAGCCGAAATCGAGCAGGTTCACGCTGCCATCCGGCCGGATCGTGTAATTCCCGAGATGCGGATCGCCGTGGATGATGCCGTAGAAGTAAAACGGCACGTACCAGGCGCGAAACATGTTCTTCGCGACGCGGTTGCGCATCTCGATATCGTACGGATGCGCGGCGACGAACGGCAGCAGCCGCTCGCCCTCGAGCCAGCGCATCGTCAGAAGACGCTTTGTCGACAGCGCGGGCAGCGGCTCCGGCACATGCACCTCTGTCTCGTCGGCAAGCATGTGCCGATAGAGCGCCATGTGCTTTGCCTCGCGCGCATAGTCGAGCTCTTCGCGCAGGCGCGCCGCGATCTCGGCATGAATTTCTTTGGTCGAGATCGCGCGGTCGTAGCGTTCGTAGATCGAAAAGATCAAACGAAGCTGGCGCAGATCCGCCTCGACCGCCGATTGCATGTCAGGATATTGCAGCTTGCAGGCAAGATCGCGGCCGTCGAGCGATATGGCGCGATGCACCTGACCAAGCGACGCGGCAGCCGCCGCTTCCTCTTCGAACGAGCGGAATCGTGCGGCCCAGTCGGGGCCGAGTTCCGACGCCATGCGCCGGCGCACGAAATGTCGCCCCATCGCCGGCGCATCGGCCTGAAGCTGCGCCAGCGCTGCCGAGTATTCGCGCGGCAGCATGTCGGGAATGGTCGACATGATCTGCGCGACCTTCATCAGCGGGCCCTTGAGCCCGCCCAGGGCCGCCGTCAGATCGGCCGCGTGTTTGCCGCGATCGAGTGTGGTGCCGAGATAACGCGCGCCCGCGACCCGCGCCGCCAGTCCGCCGACCGCGCCGCCGACCCGCGCATAACGCCGCACACGGCCGGCCATCGAGTTGCGTTCGGTTTCATTGCTGTTGTCGTCGGGCTTGCGCGCCAATTCAGAGCCGCTCCAGCTCGTCGATCATTTCGCCGATCAGCGACAGACCGCGGCGCCAGAACGCCGGATCCGACGCATCGAGCCCGAAGGGTGCGAGCAATTCCTTGTGCCGCTTGCTGCCGCCCGCGCGCAGCATGTCGAGATATTTCTCGGCGAAGCCCGCATCGGACTGGCGATAGACCGCATAGAGCGAGTTCACCAGGCAATCGCCGAACGCGTAGGCGTAAACATAGAACGGCGTATGAATGAAATGCGGGATATAGCACCAGAACCAGCGATAGCCTTCGTCGAAGCGGATTGCAGGCCCGAGGCTTTCGCTCTGCACGTCCATCCAATGTTCGGCGATGCGCTCCGGCATCAGCTCGCCCTCGCGCCGCTCTTCATGCACGCGGCGCTCGAACTCGTAGAACGCGATCTGACGCACGACCGTGTTCAGCATGTCCTCGACCTTGCCGGCAAGGAGCGCGCGGCGCTTCTTCGCATCGGTCTCGCGCGCGAGCAGGCTCTGGAAGGTCAGCATCTCGCCGAACACCGACGCCGTCTCCGCCAGCGTGAGCGGCGTATCGGCCATCAGCGGGCCCTGCCCGGCCGCGAGGACCTGATGCACGCCGTGACCGAGCTCGTGCGCCAGGGTCATCACGTCGCGCGTCTTGCCATACCAGTTGAGCAGCAGATAGGGATGCGCCGACGGCACCGTCGGATGCGCGAAGGCGCCCGGCGCCTTGCCCGGCCGCGGCGACACGTCGATCCAGCCGCCGCCGAAAAAGCGCTCGCCGACCGCGGCAAGGTCTTTCGAGAAGCGGCCATAGGCTTCGAGCACGATCTGCGTCGCCTCCGGCCAGCCGATCACGCGGTCGGCATCGTCGGGCAGCGGCGCATTGCGATCCCAGTAATCGAGCTGTTCGACGCCGAACCATTTGGCCTTCAGTTTGTAGTAACGGTGCGACAGATCGGCATAGGAACCCTGCACGGCGGCGGACAGCGCATCGACCACCGCGTCTTCGACCTGGTTCGACAGATTGCGCGAGGAATCGGCGCGCGCGAAACCGCGCCAGCGATCCTCGATCTCCTTGTCCTTGGCCAATGTGTTGGTGATCAGGGAAAAGGGCCGCCGGTTCTCGCCATAGACCCGCCCGATCTCGAGCGCCGCTTCCTTGCGCTTCGCCGGATTGCGATCGGTCATCAGGTTGAGCGCCTGGTCGCCGGTCATCGTCTCGCCGCCGATATCGAATCTCAGATCGGCGTTGGTCTCGTCGAAGGTGCGCGACCAGGCGGCATGCCCGGTCACGTTCTTCTCGTGCAGCAGCCGCTCCATGTCGTCGGCGAGTTGATGTGGCCGGTAGGATCGAATCTGGTCGATCCAGGGCCGGTAATGCGCCAGCGCCGGCGCACGATACTGTGTCTCGAGCCGCGCATCGTCGATTCGGTTGATCTCGAGCGTGAAGAACAAGGTTTCGACGCTGATGTCGGTCGTGCGCTCCTGCATCGTCTGGTAGAATTTCGCGTGGGCCGGATCGGTCATGTTCTGCGCATAGACGAGTTGTGCGTAGCTCATGATCCGGCCGAGCCGCTCCTGCATCTGCTCATACTGCGAGACGGCGGCGGCCAGCGCCGCGCCGTCGAGCGCCGCCAGCTTGCCCTCATGGCGCCCGCGAAACTCCCTGGCCTCGCGTTGCGCGCGCTCGAGGTCCTGCCGGAGCTCCGGCGATTCCATGCCGGGATAAAGGTCATCCAGATCCCATACGGGGAAGGCGTCGGCAACGTCGGCGGCATTTTCGGCGGGATGGGCCATGGCAGTTGCGGTCCTTCGTCTGGCTTGCTTGAATCTGGCGAGCGTTGGTACGGGGCGATATAAGGTCGAACCGGCTTCAGGCCAAGGCTTCGGGAGCCCCATCGATGCGGTACGACGCATGGCAGAGTCTGCCACAAATGTTCTTCGAGCAGGCAGCCCGTCACGTGGCGCGGCCCTATCTGCGCGACAAGCGCGACGGCACATGGCACAGCCGGACCTATGGCGAGGTCGCGAGCGTGGTCAGCCGCTTCGCGTCGTCGCTGATCCAGCTTGGCCTCCAGCCTGGCGAGCGGGTCGCGCTGATCGCCGAGAATCGCCCGGAATGGACCATCGCCGATCTGGCGATCATGGCGGCGGGCGGAATCACCGTGCCGGCCTTCACCACCAACACGATCGCCGACCATGCACATATCCTCGGCAATAGCGGCGCAGTCGGTGCCATCGTCTCGTCCCGCACGCTGGCGGAGCGGATCGTCCAGGCGGGGCTGAAGACCGGCAATCTGCGTTTCCTGATCGCGATCGAGGATACCGGAATCGGCCAGGCACCGCCTTTTACCCTCCTGCGCTGGGATGCGGCGCTTGAGCGCGGCAAGGAAGACGATCCCATTGTCGCGGCCCGCATGGCCGCCATCAAACGTACCGATACAGCCTGTTTCATTTATACGTCGGGCACCGGCGGTCTGCCCAAGGGCGTGATGCTCACTCATGGCGGCATCCTCGCCAACTGCAAAGGCGCCTATCACCTGCTCAAGGAATTCGGACTCGGCCGCGAAGTCTTTCTGTCGTTCCTGCCGCTCTCGCATTCCTACGAGCATACGGTCGGGCAGATGTTCCCGATGACGATCGGCGCCGAGGTCTGGTTCGCGGAGGGCGCAGACAAATTGCTCGAGAATGCCGCCGAAGCGCGGCCGACGATCATGACGGCCGTGCCGCGTCTCTACGAAGCGATGCGCGGGCGGATCGAACGGCAGATGACGAAGCTCCCGGATGCGAAACGCCGCTGGTTCGAACGCGCGGTCGCACTGGGCCGCAAGCAGTATGAAGGCGAACGGCTGACGCTCGGTGAGCGCGTTCAGGATTGCCTCGCCGATATTCTGGTGCGCCGGAAGATGAAGAAGCGGTTCGGCGGACGGCTGAAGGCGATGGTGTCGGGTGGGGCCGCGCTCAATTACGAAGTCGGCATCTATTTCACGGCACTCGGTCTGCGCATCCTGCAGGGCTATGGCCAGACCGAGTTCGCGCCGGTCGTCTCCTGCAACCCGCCGCACGATTGCCGCATCGACACGGTCGGAAAACCGCTGGTCGATGTCGAGCTCAGCCTGGGGCCGGACGGCGAGATTCTGGTACGCGGCGAGGCGATGATGAAAGGCTATTGGGGCGACGAGGCGGCAACCGCCGCCGCGCTCGAAGGCGGCTGGCTGCACACCGGCGATGTCGGCGAGATCGACAAAGACGGTTATGTGCGCATCACCGATCGCAAGAAGGACATCATCGTACTGTCGGGCGGCGACAATATCTCGCCCGCCCGCGTCGAAGGGATGCTGACCTTACAGCCGGAAATCGCCCAGGCGATGGTCGATGGCGACAAGCATCCGCATCTGGTGGCGCTCATCGTGCCCGACGAAACGTTCGTCGCGCAGTGGGCGTCGCAAAACGGCGGCTCGCGCGATCTCGCACAACTTGCGGGAAATGCGGCGCTCCACCAGGCGCTCTCGCCCGCCATCGATCGCGCCAACGCGATGCTATCGAATCTGGAAAAGATCCGCCGCTATGTTGTCGCCGACGAGGGTTTCACGACCGAAAACGGCATGCTGACCGTCTCGATGAAGATCCGGCGCCACAAGATCCGCGAACGATTCGGGGCGAAGCTGGCAGGCCTTTACACGCGCTAGGCACGGCGTGCCCGCCGTACGGCCCCGCTGCGCATGCGGAACGTTGGCCCGGACAGACGGTGCAGTGGATGCCCCGGTCAAGCCCGGGCATGACGATTGGGAGATTCGTTCAGGCGAGCGTTTCGCAACGTTGCATGGGTCGCGCCACAGCGCGCCCCGGTTCACGCGCGGTGGTAATCGCGATACCAGTCGACGAAACGCGGCAGGCCCTCGTCGATCGATGTCTTCGGTTCGAATCCGAGGTCGCGTTTCGATTCCGCAATGTCGGCATAGGTGGCCCGCACGTCGCCCGGCTGCATCGGTGCATGCTCGATGATCGCCTTGCGGCCGCATGACTTCTCGAGGATGGCGAGAAAGCGCGGCAGGTCCTCGGATCGATGATTCCCGAGATTGTAGAGCCGGTGGCTCGCGTGACCGGCATCGCGCGGCGGCGACCGGTCGAGCGCGGCAACGACACCGGCGACGATGTCATCGATATAGGTGAAATCGCGCTGCATCTTACCCGCATTGAAGAGCTGCAGCGGTTTTCCCTCGAAGATCGCCTTGACGAACAGCCAGGCCGCCATGTCGGGCCGGCCCCATGGCCCGTAGACCGTAAAGAACCGCAGCCCGGTCGAAGGAATGCCATAGAGCCGGGAATATGAGATCGCCATGATCTCACCGGCGCGCTTGGTCGCACCGTAGAACGAGGCCGGCCGTTCGACCGGATCGGTGACGGCGAAGGGAAGCTTCGTATTGTCGCCATAGACCGACGACGAACTCGCATAGACGAGATGCCGCAAAGTCGGAATGGCGCGCGCGAGTTCCAGGATCGAAAGCTGCCCTTCGATGTTCGATCGCACGTAATCTTCGGGATGTTTCAGGGAATGACGGACGCCGGCCTGTGCGGCGAGATGAACGATCCCGTCGATCCCGCCATCGGTGTTTCCGCCGGCGGCGAAACCGCGCATCGCCGCAAGGTCGGCCACATCGAGCTTGTGGAATTCAAATCCCGCCCGGACGAGCAGCCGACCGAGCCGCGCCTGTTTCAGCGTCGGATCGTAATAGGCGTTGAGATCGTCGATGCCGGTCACGCGGTCCCCGCGCGCCAGCAGCGCCTGCGAAACATGATAGCCGATGAACCCGGCGGCCCCGGTGACGAGGACATGCATGGCCGCATCTATAGCCCGCCTAGAACCACATTGCACGACGGGGCTTTGCCCATCGATGCGAACCGGCCGATGGGCTCGATTGCGCCGGCCCGGCGCCGTCCCTAATCTGACACTCATGGCGCCCGTCCCTGCCCCGACCTCCCTCGCGCGCGTTTCGCTCGACGACAAATACGCGCTCGAAACCGGGCGCGTGTTTATAACCGGCACGCAGGCGCTGGTCCGGCTGCCGATGATGCAGCGTCGGCGCGATCTCGCCGCGGGGCTGAACACCGCCTGCTATATCTCCGGTTATCGCGGCTCGCCGGTCGGCGGGCTCGACCAGGCGATCGGTCAGGCCGGGCATTTCATCGACGAGCACCACATCCGGCTTCAGCCCGGCGTGAACGAGGAGATCGCGGCGACCGCGATCTGGGGCAGCCAGCAATCCGATCTGTTCGGCGATTTCCGGTATGACGGTGTGTTCGGGCTCTGGTACGCGAAGGGGCCCGGCGTCGATCGCGCGGGCGATGCGCTGAAGCATGCCAATCTCGCCGGCACGGCGCGCCACGGCGGCGTGGTTGCCCTTGCCGGCGACGACCATACCTGCAAGTCCTCGACCACCGCGCATCAGAGCGAGTTCGCGCTGATCGATGCCGCGATTCCGATCCTGCATCCCGCCGGCGTGCAGGAGTTCATCGATTTCGGTCTCTACGGTTGGGCGATGTCGCGCTTCTCCGGCTGCTGGACCGCGATGAAACTGGTTGCCGAAACGACCGAAGCATCGGCCGCCGTCGACATCGATCCGTCACGCATCGCGATCCGGCTGCCGCAGGATGTCGCCGACCCGCCGGGCGGCCGCAACATCCAATGGCCGTCGGCACCGTTTGCGCAGATCCAGGCGCTCGAACAGGAAGCGCGGCTGCACGAGTTCAAATTGCCGGCCGCTGTCGCGTTCGTGCGCGCGAACCGGCTCGACCGCGTGATCTTCGGCGGCCCGCGCCGCCGCGTCGGCATCGTCACCACGGGAAAATCCTATCTCGACGTGCGTCAGGCACTCGACGATCTCGGCATCGACGAGATCGAGGCCGGCCGGCTCGGTCTTTCGCTGCTCAAGCTCGCGCTGGTCTGGCCGATCGAACCGGAAGGCATGCGCGCCTTCGCCGAAGGGCTCGACGAAGTGCTGGTCGTCGAGGAAAAGCGCAGCCTGATCGAGCAGCAGATCAAGGAAACTTTGTTCCATCTGCCGGCCGATCGTCGGCCATGGGTGACGGGCAAGACCGACGAGAAAGGCCGGCCGCTGCTCTCCGGCGTCGGCGAGTTGTCGCCGACGCGGATCGCGCGAATCATCGTGGAACGGCTCAAAGCTTTCGCCGAGATCGGCGCCATCGAACAGCGACTCGAACGGCTCGAGGCGCGCGAACGGTCCCTGAGCGATTACAAGGCGCCGATCCGCCGCATCGCCTATTTCTGTTCCGGCTGTCCGCATTCGACTTCGACGCAGGTGCCCGAGGGCAGCCGCGCGCTCGCCGGCATCGGCTGCCATTACATGGCGCAGTGGATGGACCGGAACACGAAAAGCTTCACGCAGATGGGCGGCGAAGGCGCATCCTGGCTCGGCCAGGCGCCGTTCAGCAAAACGCCGCATGTGTTCCAGAATGTCGGCGACGGCACCTATTTCCATTCCGGCTCGATGGTGATCCGCGCCGCCGTCGCGGCCGACGTCACCATGACGTTCAAGATTCTCTACAACGATGCGGTCGCGATGACCGGCGGCCAGAAGATGGACGGGCCGCTCGACGTGCCGCGCATGAGCTGGCAGCTCTGGTCCGAAGGCGTGGTCAGGACGGCGGTCGTGACCGACGAGGAAGACAAGTACCCGACGCACGGTGCTTTTGCACCGAACGTGACCGTGCATCATCGCGATGCGCTCGATCAGGTGCAGCAGGATCTGCGCAATGTGAAGGGCGTCACCGCGCTGATCTACGACCAGGTCTGTGCGGCCGAGAAAAGGCGCCGGCGCAAGCGCGGCACGATGATCGATCCGGCACGGCGCGTGTTCATCAATCCGCTGGTCTGCGAAGGCTGCGGCGATTGCGGCGTCAAATCGAACTGCGTGTCGGTCGTCCCGATCGAGACCGAGTTTGGCCGACGGCGCGCGATCGACCAGTCGTCCTGCAACAAGGATTATTCCTGCCTCAAGGGCTTCTGCCCGAGCTTCGTCACCATCGAGGGCGGCGAATTGCGCAAACGCAAACCGGCGGCGGGCGCCGATCCGGCCGACGGGCTGCCCGAGCCGATGGTCGCCGCATCGCAGCGCCCGTACGGAATTCTCGTGACCGGCGTCGGCGGCACCGGCGTCGTGACGGTCGGCGCGGTGCTCGCGATGGCGGCGCATCTCGAAGGCAAAGGCTGCACGACGATGGATATGACCGGTCTTGCGCAGAAAGGCGGCGCGGTCGTGAGCCATGTACGGATCGCCGAAGACCCCGCCGCGTTACACGCGGTCAAGATCGCGACCGGCGGTGCGGCATTGCTGCTCGGCTGCGACATCGTGGTGGCGGCGAGCGCCGATGCGCTCTCCAAGATCGATCCCGATCGGACGCGGATTGTCGCCAACACGCAACAGACCGTCACCGGTGACTTCACGCGCAGCCCCGACATGAATTTTCCGATCGACGCGCTCGAGGCGGCGCTCGCGCGCACGGCCGGCAAGGACCGTTGCGATTTCGTCGAAGCCGGACGCATCGCGACCTCGCTGCTCGGCGATTCGATCGCTGCCAACATGTTCCTCGCCGGCTATGCCGCGCAGAAGGGTCTGCTGCCGATCACGGTCGCGGCCATCGAACGTGCGATCGAACTGAACGGCACGCAGGTCGGGTTCAATCGCAGCGCCTTCCGCTGGGGCCGGCGCATGGCGCACGACCCCGAGGCAGTCGAAGCGGCGGCGCGCGCAGCGGCACCGGAATTGCAGCCGGAGAAGCTGGCCGAGACCCTGGACGATATCGTTGCCGTTCGCGCCGCCGAGTTGACCGAGTACCAGAATGCGGCCTATGCCGATGGCTACAAGGCGCTGATCGCGCGCGTGGTCGCGGCCGAGCGCGCAAAGGCAGCGGGCTTCGCCGGCCTCGCCGAAACCGTCGCGCGCAATTACTTCCGACTGCTGGCTTACAAGGATGAATACGAAGTTGCGCGCCTCTTCACCGATGGCCGCTTCGCCGACAAGATCGCAAGCCAGTTCGAGGGCGACTTCAAACTGAACTTCCATCTGGCGCCGCCGATCGCCGCCAATCGCGATCCGTCGACCGGACATCTGCAGAAGCGCAGCTTCGGGCCGTGGATGCTGCCGGCGTTCCGGATCCTCGCGCGGCTGAAGTTCCTGCGCGGCGGCGCATTCGATATTTTCGGCCGCAGCGAGGAACGGCGAATGGAGCGCCGTCTGATTGCGGATTACGAAGCGACGGTCGAGCGATTGCTCAACGGCCTTTCAAGCGAGAACCATGCGCTCGCGATCGAGATCGCGACCCTGCCGGTGCGGATGCGCGGCTTCGGTCATGTGAAGGCCGCCAATGTTGAAGAAACGAAAGTCCGCGAGGCGCAGCTTCTGGCGCGCTATGAAGGGCGCCGCGAAACGCCGCAAGCCGCCGAATAAACTTTACCGCTTCGCCGCAATCCAGACGCCGAGCAGCACCATCGCGGCCGCGAGCAGCAGGCTCAAGGTCAGCGGTTCGCCGAGCAGGAACACGGCGAGGATCAATCCGCTGATCGGCTGAAAAAATTGCAGCAGCGCCACGCGCGCAATGCCGCCCTGGCCGAGCGCCCAATACCAGCCGGCATAGCCGACGATCGTCGTGATATAGGCGAGAAACAAAACGGCCGACCAGGAGATCAGCCCGCCAGTTTCGAGGGCGACATCGAACCCGACAAACGGCGCGGCCGGCAGGAGAATGAAGGCGGCCAGCGCGACGCCCCAGAAGGTCGTGCCCCAGACGCTGTAGCCGAGTTGCGACAAACGCGCACCCGACACATAGCCGATGGTCGCGGTGATGCCCGCGATCAGGACGAGCGCATCGCCGAGCAGCGTCGCACCGCCTGTTTCCATGCTGCCGCGCGAGAACACCAGAAGACATTCGCCGACAATGGCAATCGCAGCACCGATGAACCAGCGCCCGCGCGGCAAGCGGCGCTCGAGTCCTGTTGCAATGAGCCCGGTGAAGAGCGGCAGTAGCGCCAGCAGCAGCGAGCTGTGTTGCGCCGAGGTCTCGCGCTGCGCGATCGAGAACAGCACCGGGAACACGACATAGCCTGGAACCGCGGCACCGAGGAAAAACATCCATTGCGCGCGGCCGCGCGGCAGCTTGAGACGCATCAGGATCGCGAGCGGCGCGGCCACCAGCCCGCCCAGCAGCGTGCGCGCAACACCGACGGTCAGACCGTCGATACCGTTGGTCGCGAGTTTCGTGACGACGGGTGTTGCACCCCACAGCACGATGACCAGCCCCGCCACGATCAGCGGCGCGTAGGCGATCCCGCCATGCGGTTTCCCGGATGCCGCCGGTTCAGATCCCGTCTTCGACACGCGCCGCCACCCATCGCCCGATGAAAGGCAGCAGGGATTTGTTTTCGGCCTGGGCGCGGCCCTGCGTGAAAACCGTGAGCGTGAAGGCTTGCCCGCCCGGCAACTCGACATAGGCGGCATCGTGCCGCCGCCAGGACGCCGGCTCGTGATGTGTCCACAAGGTCAGTCCCGCCTTCGACCAAAGCTTCGCGCCCGCCGGCAGCCCTTCGCCGAGAAAACCGTCGACCTGGTTCGAGGGATCGGCGGCGCGATCGTCCGGATCGAGCGAACGGTGGCAGATCGCGGCCATGCGTTCGCTGCGCGCGGGCGATATCGCAACCCCGCCCAGAATCGCAATCAGAATGCGCGATGCGGCATCGGTCGTGAGCCGGTTATGGTTCCAGCCATTCGCGCCGACGAATTCGCGCTCGCGGCCGTAGCGATCGTCGTCGCAGAATTTCTGCACCAGATTGATGTCGACCAGTTCGGGCCATTGCCAGCCCATGAAGAATTTATGGGCGGCGAAGCGGCGCTGCGTCCATTTCGAGAATTCCATGTCGGGCAGTTCCGGCCCGCTGGTCGTCCCGGTGATGACGTCGATCAGATAGTTGGTCGCCTCGTTGCTCGACCAGTCGATCATGTCGCGGCGCGCGCGCTCGATCATCGCGCTTTCCTGCAACGTACCCGCTTCGAGCCAGGCTTCGAGTGCGACCAGCCAGAAGAGCTTCGGCACGCTCGCGGGATAAAACGGCACCGAGCCGCGATGCGTCGCGCCGGCCGGCCTGGCCGCCCAGAATGCGGTGGGATCGGTTGCCTGGTTCGCGTACAGCGGCTTCTTGTGCAGGACCCAGGTGAACGCCCAATCGTCGGCGCCGAGCGCGAACTCGCTTTCGACGCGCACCTTGAGGTCGCACGCCGATGCGGCAAGCGATTCGTCCTCCCGATAGAACGCCATCGAATTCGCCTCTATCTGGCCAACGCTATCCCGCGAGACCGATCGCCTGCTTGTAGAGATCGAGCAGCGCCTCCTGCTCCTGCCGCTCGGCATTGTCGAGCTTCCGCAGGCGCAACAGCTGGCGCATGATTTTCGTATCGAACCCGGCCGACTTCGCCTCGGAGAAGACTTCGCGGATGTCGCTGGCGAGCGCCGCTTTTTCTTCTTCCAGCCGTTCGATCCGCTCGATGAAGGAGCGCAGTCGCTCCCCGGCGATCCCACCCGTGTCAGCCATCGTTTTCCTTGATCCTTCGGAGTTCCGGTCAATGCGGCGGCGACAATATCGACCGGCCCCCAAGGGGACAAGCGGGCGGGCAAGCGGCCCGCCGGAACGGCGTTCCTGTAAGGATTCGGGCGGGGATTTCCGACGCGCGCCGGCCTAATGCTGGTGCGGTTTTGCTTTCAGATCGGCGGCCAGATCGGCGGCCAGATCGGCGGCCAGATCGGCGGCCAGATCGGCGGCCAGATCGGCAGCCAGCTTCTGCTTCGCCGGATCACTCGCCTCGGTCTGGTGTTTTTTCTTCCATTCGTCGTACGGCATGCCGTAGACGATTTCGCGCGCCTGCGGATCGGTCAGCGCAACGCCCTGTTCCTGGGCGGCGGCGAGATACCATTTCGAGAGACAGTTACGGCAGAAGCCGGCGAGATTCATCAGATCGAGATTCTGCACGTCGCTGCGCTCGCGCAGATGCTGAACGAGACGCCGGAAGGCGGCCGCCTCCAGTTCGGATTGCGTTTTCTGGTCCATGGCTCACTCCCTAGGGGATGCGATTACCGATATGGGCCGGGCCGGGGCGCGAGTCCAGCGGGCGGAAATCTATTGGATGCTCATGGCGACGGTTCCTCCTTTCATGGCGTTACGATGTTCGTCTGTCGGTCGATCGCTGCACGGCAGAGCCGCGCCATCCGGTGCCGCGGTCCCAAGCACGATGTGCGACGGGTACCGGGGACTTCACAGGGTGCCGGGCTTTCAGGGCCTGGCGGTTCGCGCGTCCGGAGCCGCGACTTGCACCCGATCTGGCGGATCCATCCCCCCGGGCCTCCGTGCCCTTCAGGTCCTTGGTTGCGCGGTC
>JAWXBK010000135.1:0-3285 GCA_034439975.1 Rhodospirillaceae bacterium
ATGAACGGATGAACTGGTGGAACGCAAGACGCGCGCTGTTCTGGGCTAGTTGTGCCGCGCGCCGGCTGCGGCGTTCTTCGACAACTGGATCGAAGGTAAAGGTGCCGAAGTACGTTACGTCATCCGGTCGAAGTGCCGATACAAGTCGCGTTGCGTCTCGCGCGAAGGCGGGTGCTGCGCGTCGTATTCCGGGCTGTTTTCAATCTCTTCGCGGGTGATTTTCATCACGACGTTCTTCTCGTTCCAACTCACGTAGTCGATCCGCCGCGGTGAAATCAGCACGTGCTTGCCCGGCCACCAGTTGCTGGTGGCGACGACCATCATTTGAATCGACCAATCCTTCTCGTCGAACAGAAAATCGTCGACGTGGCCAATCGCATCGTTGGTTGCCTGAACGTCGTAGCCAATGGCTTCCTTGCTGCTGCGCAAATGGTGGTCGCGCTCTTGTTCGATGCGCTCTCGCACTTCCTGCCGTCCCGAGTCTTCGATCGGCAGAGCCCCTCCGAGTAACGGAAGAGGCGCATACCCCCACAGCATGGGACCCGCCCAGTAACTGGGATAGCCGTAGTAAATGTCGAACTCGGTCTCATGCTGACGCGAAACCGGTCTGTCGGAGTCGATGTCGGGGCTATCCTCGATCTGCCGTCGGGTAAGGTCGACCCGCACGACCTCGTCCGGCCCGTTGACGCCGACAACCGAACGCGGCGAGATCAGGACCTTGCGTCCGCTGAGCCACCCGCCCGTATCGACGACCAGATGCCTGATCGTCCACTTCTCGTCGTCGAAATAAACCGCGTCGATTGCGCCTATCTCGCCGTCGGTTGCCGCGATCGTGAAACTCTGAAGTTCTTTTACGCTGTGCATGATCATCCCCCAAGTGAATGAGTTCCAATCGTCCAACCTTGGCCTGATTCTTTATGCAGGGTCGCGCCCACCACAGCAAGGCGCGTGCCGCGCGCGGGCGACCGCCGCGGTTTCCGCGCGGCGCCTCGTAATTCTCGCTACGGACGCGCCAGGATCTCTACCTGTTTGACGACGAGGTACACCGGTTCCTTGGTGATCAGGTCGCGGGTGGCCGGTTGCAGTGAGCCGACTTCCGCTTCATCCAGTTTTGATGAAGCGCGCACCACTCCGGACACGCGAACCATCTGGCCGGCATTGACGTTCACCTGCTTCTCGGTGAAATCCTTGCCCAGGATGGCGAGCATGCGACGGCCATTTTCTTCCAGATAAAAGCCCCGATCGGTCGGCACATCGGCCACGCGCGCCGTACCGGAAACGTCACGATCGAAGTAGTCGGCCGGCACCGCGACGATCAATGCCACCGGCGCGACGGCGGTGGTTGCAGGCGCCGTCGATGCTGCAGGGGCTGGCGCGGGCGCCGGGGCTGTCACCATCGGCGGCGAAGTGACGACCGGCGCAATCGGGCGCATCCAGTTCCAGATCAAAAAGATAACAATCAGCGCGATGATCGCGCCAACGATCCATACCCACATCGGCGGGCTCTTTTTGTCGTACACCTCTGCCATGTCTTTCTCCTTTCGATTGACTACATGCGCGGATAGCTGCGCACATTCTTGAGGGTTCGGCATGCGCGACTGAGGGATAGAGAATCCAACCGCACGAAGCCGGGTACTTGGGTTTGCGTGATGTCGGTCAAGCGGCGATGGAGCGCCGAAGACCGGTCGACCGCTGCGCGGACATTGACAGTTATCGCGTACGCAAGCTATCGGCGCGATCCCTCATTGCTTGTCGGCCTACTTCCTACACAACCTCGCGGCGACGTGGCCCTTGCCGTGCGTAGCCCCGGATTCGGTGTTTCGCCGACGAAGATGCAGATGTCCAGGTAATACGGCGGCGCGGGATCAGCGTTGAGGCTATCGCAGGAAACTTCGGGCGGTGCAGCAGGCCGCCGCACAGATATGCTTGGCCCGCAGCAGGCCGCCGCACAGGTATGCTTGGCCCTTCCCCTTCAGACTCCGAGACCCGCCGATGCCCGTACGCCAACCCAATCTTCTCGTCATCCTGATCGACGACCTGCGCCATGACGAATTCGGCGCCGGCGGCCACCCGTACATGAAGACGCCCAATACCGACCGGCTCGCCCGTGAGGGCGCGTTGTTCGAACGCGCTTTCCACACGACGCCGATCTGCTCGCCCAACCGTGCGTCGATCGTGACCGGCCAGTATGCGACCCGCCACGGCATCATCGACAACGTCGCCCGCGGCGCGATGAGTCATCGGCTGCCGAATTACCATCTGGAACTGCAGAAACTGGGCTACGAGACCGCGCATATCGGCAAGTGGCACATGGGCAACGACGGCATGCCGCGGCCAGGCTATGACCACTGGGTGAGTTACGACGGTCACGGCAAGTTGATGAACCCCAGGCTCAACCATGACGGCAAGTATGTCGAGCACGAGGGCTACATCACCGACATCATGAACGGACTCGCCGTCGATTATCTGCAGCGCAAGCGGAAGAAGCCCTTCTCGCTGTTCTTCGCGCACAAGGCCGTGCATCCGGATGCCGAGCAGGCGGCGGATGGGTCGCTGAAGATCTCCGCGCAGGGCGGCTATGTCGTCGCCGAGCGGCACCGCGATCTTTATCGCAACGCCATCTTTCCGCGCAAGCCGAACATGCTGTCGGTCGCCGAGGTGTCGAAGAGCAAGCCCGCCTGGGCCGAGTGCCTGGCGCTCCGGTCGGGTGAGCAATCGCAGGCGATCCTGGCGGCGTTGCGCTCGTGCTCGCAGGAGGAGATCCGGCTCCGCGCACGGATGATGGCGGCGGTCGACGAAGGCATGGGGGCGATATTCGACACGCTGGAGCGCCAAGGTGAACTCGACAACACCTTCATCGTCTTCCTCGGCGACAACGGGTTTTTCTTCGGCGAGCACGCGCTGGGACCGGAGCGGCGCTTCGCTTATGAGGAAGGCATCCGCTCGCCGTTTCTCGTGCGCTATCCGCGCCGCGTCGACGCCGGCCTGCGCCTGACCGACCTCGTCATCTGCCAGGACATCGCGCCGACGATGATCGCGCTGGCGGGCGGCAAGCCCGGTCCGCAGATCCAGGGTCGCTCGCTGCTGCCGCTGTTCGCGCGTGGCAAAAAGCCGCCGCGCGCGGGCAGCCGCGCCGGCTGGCGCAAGTCCTTCCTGATCGAATACTGGGCGGAGCAGGCGATGCCCTGGCTGGTGGGCATGACGTACAAGGCGGTGCGCACCGACCGCTGGAAGTACATCCACTGGGTGAACCGCGGCCGCGCCGGCGAGCTCGACGAGCTCTAC
>JAWXBK010000136.1:0-22655 GCA_034439975.1 Rhodospirillaceae bacterium
CGGTCCACGGACTCCAGGCCGGAATGGTCGCCAATGCCGCCAGCACGACGAAACCGGCGATGACGGCCGCCGATACCCAGACCCAGCCGCGCGCGCGGCGCGAGGGCAGCGTCGCATCGCGCACCGATGCGGGCGAAAGATCGGGCGTACGCGGATCGGCGACCGGTGCAGCGGGACGCGCTTCCGGCACCGGCACGGCTTCCGGCACGGGCTCGGCTGCAGCCTCGGCATCGAGCGTCGCATTCGCACGCTCGATCAGATTGAGCATGGCACTGAGATCGGGTCGTTCGGCGGCATCGACGCTGCGCCAGGGCAGTGCACGCGCCGCATCGGCAACGGCTGGGCTGAAACAGAGCGCGACGATACCGCCAAGGCCGCGTTCGACCGCCTCGCGTTGATCGCCGAGCCCCTTGATCAGGTTGACGAAGGTCTCGGCCGTGCGCGGCGAGAACAGCAGCACGATGTCGATCTGCCGTTCGCTCAGCCGCTGCAGCAATTGTGGCGAGAGCGCATCGGCCTGCACCGCCTCGTAAATGACTTCGCGGCGCAGATCGAATCCGGCATCGGCGATCTGCGTTGCCAGTTCGCCCGCGACGACCGAACCGGCGCCGTGAAACAGCGGCCCGTCTTCCGGCTTCAGACGATGGCGCACCATGCGCACGAGCCCTGCGACGTCGCCGTCGGCCGCTTCGACATTTTTGAAACCGAGATTGCGCGCAACGCGCGCCGAGGCCTCGCCGGTCGTGAACAGCGGCAGATCGCGTCGCCGGTCGAGGGCGGCAAAAGCGCGGATGCCGTTCGACGAGGTGAACAGCAGCGCCTGAACGCCCGTCACGTCGAAGGCCACATCGCGGATCGGCTTGATGCGCAGCATCGGCTCGATCAGAACGCGCAGGTCGCGCGCGCGCAGCGTTTCCGCCAGCGGCAGCGCGTCTTCCTCGGGGCGGGTGATAAGAACGGTCCGTTTCATGAAGTCTCCAGTCTGGCAAGAAACGCGGCGCCGACCTTGGCCTTGAGGCGGCGGCCGAGCTCGGCCCCCATCATAACCGCGGCGGCGGCATCGGCGTGATCCTCGATCCGATGAATTTCGCTGCCATCGGGCAACGCCAGCAGGGCCCGAATCCGCCATCGGTCGCCTCCGATATCGGCAGGTTCGGCATAGACGGCAATGGGGGTCCGGCAGGAACCGTCGAGCGCGGCCAGGCAGGCGCGCTCGGCCTCGACCGCGAGCCGGGTCGGCGCATGATCGACCGCGGCCAGCAGCGCTTCGAGATCGGCATCGTCGGCCCGGATCTCGATGCCGATCGCACCCTGGCCCGGCGCCGGCAGGATGTCGTCGGCCGAAAGCGGCGTGCCCGGCAGCGGATCGAGCCCAAGCCGTTTCAACCCCGCCAGCGCCAGCAAGGTCGCATCGGCCTGGCCATCGGCCAGTTTGGCCAGCCGGGTTTCGACATTGCCGCGCAACAGCCGGACCTTGAGATCGGGCCGTTGCGCCAGAACCTGCGACTGTCGGCGCAGCGACGCCGTGCCGAGCACGGCACCCCGTGGCAGCTCTGAGATCGACGACGCGGTCTTTGCGATCAGCACGTCGCGCGGATCTTCGCGCGGCAGCAACGCGGCGATCGCCATGCCGGGCCGAAGATATGTTTCGACGTCCTTCATCGAATGCACCGCCATATCGATGCGGCGATCGGCGAGCGCGTCCTCGATTTCCTTGGTGAAGAGACCCTTGCCGCCGATATCGGCAAGCCGGCGATCTTGTTCGCGGTCGCCCGTGGTGCGGATTTCGACGATCTCGATCGCGCCGGGCGCGCGCCATTCGGGATGGGCCGCCAGCAGGGCGCTGCGCACCGAATCCGCCTGGATCAGCGCCAGCCGGCTGCCGCGCGTGCCGATGCGCAATACGCCGCGTTGTTCGGAGTTGAGGGTCATGCGGCAGGATTAGCGGGGCCGCGCCAGCGGTGCAAGGATATGGCGCAATCGTGCGGCGTCGGTCCCGATATCGGATCGGGTCCGCCATGCTGGCGGTGGCCCGGCGGCGTCACTAGATTGAGCCGCGGATCGGCAAGGCCATGCCCGATCCTGCACGAATCGGTCTCGAATCCGATCCTTGGGAGCTCTGTTCACGGTGATCGTCCTCGGCATCGAAACCAGTTGCGATGAGACCGCCGCCGCGATCGTGCGCGACGACGGCACGATCCTGGCCGATCTGGTGCTCTCGCAACTCGCCGATCATCGACCCTATGGCGGTGTCGTGCCCGAGATCGCCGCGCGCAGCCATCTCGAACATCTCGACGGACTGATCGATGAAGCGATGCGCAAGGCCGGTATCGATTATGACGCGCTCGATGGCATCGCCGCGACCGGCGGACCCGGCCTGATCGGCGGCGTGATCGTCGGCGTGACGATGGCGAAGGCGATTGCGGCCGCCGCCGGCAAACCGTTCCTTGCAATCAATCATCTCGAAGGCCATGCATTAAGCGCGCGGCTTTCGGACACACTCGAGTTTCCCTATCTGCTGCTGCTGGTCTCGGGCGGCCATTGCCAGTTTCTGATGGTCGAGGATGTCGGAAGCTACAAACGGCTCGGCACCACGCTCGACGATGCGGCGGGCGAAGCCTTCGACAAGGCGGCGAAACTGCTCGGCCTCGGTTATCCCGGCGGCCCGGCGATCGAACGCGCCGCGGCGCGTGCAGCGGCGCGCGGCGAAACCGGATCGGGCATCGATCTGCCGCGCCCGATGAAGGGCCGGCCGCAGCCCGATTTCTCGTTCTCGGGATTGAAGACGGCGCTGCGCCACTTGGTCGCGGCGCGCGCCGGGGCAAAGGGGATCGGGGGGGCGATCGATGCCGACTGGGGCGAAGCCTATGCGCTCGCCTTCCAGAATGCGGTGGTGGAGACCCTGGCCGATCGCAGCGAGGCTGCGATCCATGTCGCCAGGCAAGGCGCTGAAAAGCCGGGCGCCTTCGTCGTTGCCGGCGGCGTCGCCGCCAACCGGTCGGTGCGCGCGGCGCTTGCCGCGGTCGCCGAACGCAATGGGTTGCGCTTCGTCGTGCCGCCGCTTGAACATTGCACCGACAATGCGGCGATGATCGCCTGGGCCGGCATCGAACATCTCAAACGCGGTGACATATCGGCGCTCGATTTCGCGCCGCGGCCGCGCTGGCCGCTCGATCCCGATGCGCCCAAACGCGGCGGCGCCGGCGTGAAGGCCTGAACCGATCGTCAGGCGGCCTGCGGCAGATCCTTGAGACAGCCGCGGAACGGCACCATGCGGCCGCGATTTTCGTCCCACAACGCATAGCGGCTTTGCTTCAGCCCCTGCCAGAGCGTGAGTTCCGGCGCGGATTGCAAGCCCGGGCTCGCATCGTGACAGCGCTGCAGCCGGTAGTTCGGAATCCGCGGATTGAGATGATGGATATGATGCAGGCCGATATTGCCGGTGAACCATTGCAGCAGTTTCGGCAGTCGCAGATGCGAGGAACCTTCGATCGAAGCCGCCTCATGCGTCCAGTTTGTCTGGCGCGCCCAGAAGCTCGCCTCGAAGCGATGCTGCACCGAGAACAGCCACACGCCGATGATCGAAGCGAACACCATGATCGGAAGCTGCACCAGTGCTACGGTCCAGCCGAGCAGGTAGAACAGGCCACCGAACATCAGCACGAGCACAAGATTGGTGAGGTAGATTCCCATCCGCTCGCGACGCCATGCCTTCGGCGAATCGAACGGCAAACGATAGAGCACGAGGAAGACCAGCGGCGGCAGCAGGATGTTCTGCACCAGCGGGTGGCGGACCGTGCGATAGAGCAGGCGGCCGCGCCGGTCGAGCGCACGATACTCGTCGACCGTCATGCAGGACGAATAGATGTCCGCGCCGCTGCCGCGCTGATCGAGGTTGTTCCAGATCCGATGATGGCCGGCATGATGGCGGCGCCACGAGGCATAGGGCGTCAGCGTGATCAGGCTGCAAAGGCGCCCCGCCAGCCGGTTGGCGCGCTGCGATTCGAAGAACGAGCCGTGGCCGCAATCATGCTGGATGATGAAGATGCGCACCATGAAACCGGCGGCCAGCAGCGAGAGCGGCAGCGCCAGCCAGAACGAAATCGATGCTGCGAAGTACATCGCAACGCAGACCGCAAAAAAACCACCGAAGGAGGTGGCCATTTGCGCGATGCTGCGCCGGAGACTGGGTACCTGGAACTCGTTGAGGATCGATCGTCGGGAGGGCTCGGCGCCGAACGATGTCGGCGCGGGAGCAACATCGGACAGACCCAAGTCAGGAGATAACTGGTTCATGATTCGGCGGCCCGCTTCTGTTCGAGGAGGGGATCGCCGAAACGCAGAAACGCATCAAAGCAGCGAGCGGCGGAAATCTGCGCCTCCGCGCAGTCAACCAACAATGTTGGGGGTTCCCGCCCGCAATACAACCTAAATATCCCGATCAGGACGGAAATGCCTTGCACAGAGCCGATTCGGCCCCGTCAATTCGACGCGAGCGACCGCTTGGAGCCGCAGGACGCTTTGCGCTAGGCTCGCCAGCGCACTGCGCCCTCATGATCGCGACGCACCGGCAGGCCCCCCACCAACAGGAACCAGAATCCGATGCAATTCATGATTTACTGCCTCGACAAGCCCGGCCATACCCATGTCCGCGCCGACAACCGCGCCGCTCATCTCGACTATCTGAAGAGCGGCTGGATCTCGAAGGTGATCGTCGCCGGCCCGCTGCTGACCGAGGACGGCAACTCGATGATCGGCAGCCTGCTGATGATGGAGCTGGCAGACCGGGCCGAGGCGGAGCGCTTCTGTGCCGACGATCCCTATAACAAGGCGGGCCTGTTCGCGAGCGTCACGGTTCGGCCGTGGAAGAAGGTTCTGCCGTAATGGCCTATTGGCTGATGAAATCCGAGCCGTTCAAATATTCCTGGGCGCAACTTGAAAAAGACAAGCGGACGCGCTGGGACGGCGTGCGCAATCATCAGGCCGCTAACAATCTGAAAGCGATGAAGAAGGGCGACAAGATCTTCTTCTATCATTCGAACGAGGGGCTGGAGATCGTCGGCATCGCCGAGATCGCGAAGACCTATTACCCCGATCCGTCGGACGCGACCGGCCGCTTCGGCATGGTCGACGTGGCGCCGGTCAAGCCGTTCAAGACCCCGGTCACGCTTGCGCAGATCAAGGACGATCCGAAGCTTCGCCATCTGCCGCTGGTGACGCAGTCGCGGCTTTCGGTGTCGCCGGTCGATGCCGAATCCTGGCGCCATATCTGCAAGCTGGGCGGCGTCGCCGCCTGAAATTCGCAGGACGCATGTCAGCGGGTGTGCGAACGCGGGCGACCCTCTGCCGTCTCGACGAGATTCCCGACGGCACCGCGCGCGGCTTCGTCGTCGAAACCGGCGACCCCGACGACCCGCAGCGCCTCGACCTCTTCGTGTACCGAAGCGGCGAAACCGTCGTTGCCTATCGCAACAGCTGTCCGCATCAGGGGACGCCGCTTGAACTGGTCCCGGACCGGTTCATGACCCGCGACCGCAAACGGTTTCTCTGCACCACGCATGGCGCGCAGTTCCGCCTGCATGACGGGCTGTGCACGACCGGTCCGTGCAAGGGAAAATACCTGACGGCACTGATCGTCGAACGCGACGGGGACGCGCTTTTGCTGGTCATTCCGGACTGAAACGACGCGGCGGCGTGGCCGGCAGACGCGCCGATTGCATGTTCCCCCGCCCCCAAAACGCCCCGAATTTGCCGCGCTGGCGCTGAACCGCGGCCATCGGCCGGTCGGGATCGCACGCGAACCTCCGTCCCGTCTCAGGGGATCATTCATCAGGGGGTTTCTCATGTCCGATCACGACGCCACTGCGCCGAACTACGCCCGGCCGGAACCGACGCCCGCACAGCCATCCGGCCTGTATCTGGCGCTGACTCGCGGCGCGCTGCCGCGATTACTGTTTCTGGGCCTTCTCGTCCTGCTACTTGCGATCCCGCTCGGCATGGTGCGCTACGTTCTCGACGATCGCACCGGCCGGCAATGGGAAGTCGAAACGCTGATCGCCGAACAATGGGGCGCCGAACAGACGATCGCCGGCCCGGTCATTCGCGTTCCCTACATCGAGACGATCACGGTCACGCGGAACAACGAGCCAGTCTCGCAGGAACGCCGGCACATGCTCGAGTTCCTGCCAGACACGCTGTCGGTCGACACGCAGATCGCGACCGAAACGCGCGGCAAGGGTCCCTACAATATTCCGGTCTACGGCGCCGAGGTCGCACTCCGCGCCGGATTCACCTTGCCCGATCTCGGCGCGCTCGGTATCGAGAACGTGCGATTTCTGTGGGACGAAGCGGTGGTCGCGGTCGCGATCGCCGATCCGAGTGCGCTGCGCGGCGCGACGATCCGCATCGACGGCAATGGCAGTGCTGTCGAACCGGGCTTCGCGCCCGGAACCAGCGGCGTCGCCGGATTTCACGCCGGATTCGAGGCTGCGCGCAACGGCGGGTTCGGCGAGACGCGCAATATCTTCGTGTCGCTGAGCCTCAACGGCATGGCTTCGATCTCGACGGTGCCGCTCGGCGCGCAGACCAGCGTGCATATTGCCGGCGACTGGCCGCATCCGAATTTCGACGGCAGCTTCCTGCCGATCGAACGGGAGATCACCGCAACCGGGTTCGATGCGCGCTGGCAGGTGGCGAGCCTCGCGCGCACCATTCCCTCGGCCATGATCGACGGCAGCGTGGTGACGACGGCCATGGAAGGCTATGCGACCGACCGGCTCGGCGTTCGGCTCGAAACGCCGATCGACGTCTATGCCCAGGTCGACCGGGTTCTGAAATACGGCATCGTCGTCATCGGGCTCACCTTCGCGGCGATCTTCGTCGTCGGCGTGCTGCGCAATCTGCGCGCCCACGCCGTGCAGTATCTGCTGGTCGGCGGTTCGATCACGCTCTTCTATCTGATGCTGCTGGCACTCGCCGAACATGTCGCCTTCCCGATCGCCTATTCGGCGGCCGCGTTGCTCGATCTCGCCGCGGTCGCGCTCTATGTCGGCCGCACCGTCAGCCGCATGGCCGGCATGGTCGTAGCCCTGCTGCTCGGGCTGGTACGCGGTTTCATGTATCTGCTGCTGCAGCAGGAGGATCTGAGCCTGCTGATCGGCAGCATTGGTCTCTTCCTTGCGCTCGCCGCCGTCATGTACGCGACGCGCAATGTCGACTGGTACCGGCTCGGCCTGCCAACCCGCTCCCCCGGCAGCCCCGCCGTCGCCGGGATGTCCGCCAGCGCCTGACAACAATAGCCGGTCGTTCGGGCGCCACGTTCGTTACAGGGCGGGCAAGAGGCGGCGTCTTTCGACCGGTCATGGTCGGCAGGCGCCGCCTCGCTCATTTTCGGAGCCGCTCTCTCTTGAGGCACGTTGCGGCGGGAGTCCATAATCCCGCCTTCCGGCCGCCGATCCCAGCGGCCGGCATCGTCCAACCGAGCCGCACGGGTGATTTTCATGACCGACCAGCACGTCTTTCCGGTGCCGAAAGAATGGGCCAAGAAGGCCTGGATCGACGAGGCAAAGTATTTCGAGATGTACGAACGCTCGATTCGCCACCCCGAGCAATTCTGGGCCGACGAGGCCAAGCGGATCGACTGGATCAAGCCATTCACGAAGGTGAAGGACACCGACTATACCGGCGACGTGCGGATCCGCTGGTACTATGACGGCACGCTGAACCTCGCAGCCAACTGCATCGATCGCCATCTCGCGAAGCGCGGCGATCAGATCGCGATCATCTGGGAGGGCGACGACCCGAAGGATTCGAAAAATATCACCTATCGCGAACTGCACGAGCAGGTCTGCCGGCTCGCGAACGTGCTGAAGGCGCGCGGTGTCAGGAAGGGCGACCGTGTCACCATCTATATGCCGATGATCCCCGAAGCCGCCTATGCGATGCTCGCCTGCGCGCGGATCGGTGCCGTTCATTCGGTGGTGTTCGGCGGCTTCTCGCCCCACAGCCTGATCGGTCGCATCCAGGATTGCGAATCGAGCTGCGTCATCACGTCCGATGAGGGCGTGCGTGGCGGGCGCAAGATTCCTTTGAAGGCGAATACCGACGAGGCGCTCGAGCAATGCCCGGGTGTCGATACCTGCATCGTTGTGAAACGGACCGGCGGCGACATCGGATGGGTCGAAGGTCGCGACGTCTGGTATCACGAAGCCTGCGCAAATGTTTCAGCCGACTGCAAGCCGCAGGAGATGAACGCCGAAGATCCGCTGTTCATCCTCTACACGTCCGGCTCGACCGGCAAACCGAAGGGCGTCCTGCACACGACCGGCGGCTACGGCGTGTTCGCCTCGCTCACGCATCAATATGTGTTCGACTATCACGACGGCGATATCTACTGGTGCACCGCCGACGTCGGCTGGGTCACCGGTCACAGCTATATCGTCTATGGACCGCTGGCGAACGGCGCGACCACGCTGATGTTTGAAGGCGTGCCGAACTACCCCGATTCGTCGCGCTTCTGGCAGGTCTGCGACAAGCACAAGGTCAATATCTTCTATACCGCACCGACCGCGATCCGCGCGCTGATGCGCGACGGCGACGGGCCGGTGAAGAAGACCGACCGCTCGTCGATCCGCCTGCTCGGTTCGGTGGGCGAGCCGATCAATCCGGAAGCCTGGCTCTGGTATTACAATGTGGTCGGCGAAGGTCGCGCACCGATCGTCGATACCTGGTGGCAGACCGAGACCGGCGGCATTCTCATTTCGCCGCTGCCCGGTGCGACCGCGTTGAAGCCCGGCGCGGCGACGCGGCCGCTGTTCGGGATTCGTCCCGAAATCGTCGATGGTGACGGCAAGCCGATTTCCGGTGCCGGTTCGGGCGTGCTGTGCATTCTCGATTCCTGGCCCGGGCAGATGCGCACCCTGTACGGCGATCACAAGCGCTTCGCCGATACCTATTTCACCGCCTATCCCGGCAAGTATTTCACCGGCGACGGCTGCCGGCGCGACGAGGACGGCTATTACTGGATCACGGGGCGCATCGACGACGTGCTCAACGTGTCGGGCCATCGCATGGGCACCGCCGAAGTCGAAAGCGCGCTGGTCGCGCATCCCAAAGTCGCGGAGGCCGCGGTCGTCGGCTATCCGCACGACATCAAGGGTCAGGGTATCTACGCTTATGTCACGCTGATCGCCGGCGAGCAGCCGACCGACGCATTGCGCAAAGAACTCGTGCTGTGGGTCCGCAACGAGATCGGACCGATCGCGCAGCCCGATCTGATCCAGTGGGCGCCGGGCCTGCCCAAGACGCGGTCGGGCAAGATCATGCGGCGTATCCTGCGCAAGATCGCCGAGAACGATCACAGCCATCTCGGCGACATCTCGACCCTGGCCGACCCCGCCGTGGTGCAGGAGCTGGTCGATAACCGGATGAACAAATAAGGCGAAGCCGGGCGCCCTTCACCGGGCCCGCGAAAGGCCGAGCCTTGCGCCCTTTCCGGGCCGGTCGGGAAACAAACCGGCCGGGCGGTTTCACATAACGAGCTCCTCGCCCGATCTTTGACCCCTCGTGCCGGTGGCGCCCGGCTGGCGCCAGACCGACGGCTGCGCTATACCCCCGCCCGCATTGCCTTTGGCAAAAACCCGCCCGAAAGACGCCCCCATGAACAGCCGCCCCGAAGCCGAAGCCGACGCCGAGCGCGCCGAATTCGATCGGGTCAATATGACCTACTGGGATCAGTTGACCGCATTGCATGCCGAGGGCGACGCCTATCGCGTTCAGCAGTTTCTCGGCGGCGCCTGCATTCTCGATCCGCTGGTGCGCTCGGAGATCGGCGACATCGCGGGCAAATCGCTGATTCATCTGCAATGTCATTTCGGCCTCGACACGCTGTCGCTGGCGCGGCTCGGCGCCACCGTGACCGGCGTCGACTATTCGCCAAAGGGAATCGAAACCGCGCGACGCCTGTCGGTCGAAAGTGGCGTACCGGGCACGTTCGTCGAATCGCGCATCGAAGAAGCGCCGGCCAGGATCGCGCAGAAATTCGACATGGCCTATGTCACCTGGGGCGCGCTCAACTGGCTGCCCGATCTGACGGCCTGGGCGCGCACGGTCGCGCATGTGCTGAAGCCGGGCGGGTTTCTCTATCTCGCCGAATTTCATCCGCTGGCACAGGCAATAGACATCGACGAGACCGGCGCGAATGGCATGCTCGCGATCCGCTATCCGATGGTCGGCAAGGCCGAGGCGCGCCGCTGGGAAACCGCGACCGACTATGCCGACGAAGCGACGCCCCTCCAACACAACGCGACCTGGGAATGGAATCACGGGCTGGGCGAAGTGATTGGCGCACTGATCGGCGCCGGATTGCGGCTCGCCTATTACAAGGAACATCCCTATTTGGCATGGCGTTCATTCCCGGCCATGATCGAACGCGACGAGTTTTTCTTCGGCCTGCCGGACAATCTGCCGACGATTCCGCTCGCTTATTCGCTGAAGGCCGTCAAAGAATGATGACGCTTCCGGACATATTGAACCGCGGTCACAGCCTCCCCACGTCATCCGACGCGACAAAGGATCCCGATCCCATGCGTGCATCGACAGGAAAATTTCCGTTTGCCGGCTTGCGCACCGCCGCGCTGGCGCTCGCTTTCATGGCGGCTTCGGCCATGGGCGCCGCCCGGGCGCAGGAAACCGCCCAGGGCACCACCCAGGCCTATGAGGACTGGACGATCGGCTGCCAGGCGAACCAGGCCGGCCAGCAGGAATGCCTGATGTTCCAGGACATCATTGCCGACGGTACCGATCAGTCGATCATGCGGGTGACGGTGGTGAAGATGCCGCGCCCGATGATCATCGTGACGACGCCGCTCGGCGTCATGCTGGTACCGGGACTGGCGGTCGCGATCGATCAGCAGGAAGTCAGCCGCATGCAGTTCCAGATCTGCATCGAACCCGGTTGCCGCTCGCAGATCGATCTGCCGCCGGAGCTGGTGCAGCGTTTCAAGAGCGGCGTCGCGGCGACGATCACACTCGTCGGCCCGAACGGTCAGCCGATTCCGATCCCTGTCTCGCTCAAGGGCTTTACCGCAGCGTACGACGCGCTGATCTGATCGCGGCGCAGGCGCTCCGCCGGCCGCTCGCTCGCCGGATCAGTTGTAGTTGGCATAGCAGTTCTCGATTGCCGAGACGGCGGCACCACTGCCGATCAGCGTGTACCAGATGCTCCAGGCGTCGAAGTAAAGCTTGTCGCCGGACCGCATCGCGGTAATCGCCTGACGATTCTGTGCGAAATCGATGTTGAGCGTGGCGGGATCTATCACATAGGCCTCGACATCGACCTGATAGATCTGGTCGACGCGGATCGATGTCCAGAACGTCGTGTCCGGCTGGAAGTTGAAACCTTCCGGATCGGTGACATTCATATAGAAGCCGGTCGCATCCCAGCCGAACCAGATGCCGGCGCCGGCGCCATAATCTTCCCAGAGCGCACAATAGATTTCGCCGGTGCTGGCGTTGCTGTAGGCACCGCCTTCCCAACCCTGCACGCTCCATGATTCGACGAGATCGTCCGCGGTGGCCGGCGTTGCAATGAAGAACGCCGCCAATGCAGCGATGAGCGAGCGACGCATGAACGAAACTCCGCAAAAAAATTCGTCGGACGATCTTGCCGTTTGCCGACGGCGCTGGAAACCGGGAAAACGAACTTCAGAGGCCGGGCAGCATCACACCTGCCGCGATCAGAAATCCGAGCAGCGTCCGTTCTTTTCCCAATCGCCATAGCGCGTCGGCTCGGGCCCCTCGGGTCCGCCGATCTCTTTGGGACGGGTCGCCGGCGCCGGCTTCGACGCTGCCTTCTTGCCGCCGGCGCTGCGCAACGGTTCTACCGGCTGGCCGCCTTTGCTGTCGCTCATGCACAGGGATATGGCCGGATTCGCCCGCCCGGGCAAGGCTGGGGCGGCGGCCGACCGATCTTGAACGCAGCGGTTCGCGAGCCAATCTTTGCAGGGTTCGGGCCGCCCGCGCCCGCTGAAACCCGCGCATTCTGCCCCACCATCCGGGGCCTCATTTCCGGGAAAGACCCGCAAGACCGACGAGCATGGGATATTTCCGTACCGCCTTGCTGCTTGCCGCCATGACCGGCCTCTTTCTCGCCGTTGGCTGGATGATCGGCGGCCAGACCGGCATGGCGATCGCGTTCGTCTTCGCCTGCGGGCTCAACCTGTTCGCCTATTGGAATTCCGACAAGTTGCTGCTGCGCATGTACGGCGCCCGCGAGGTGCTGCCGGCAACGGCGCCCAACCTGCATGCGCTGGTGGCTGAGCTGGCACAACGCGCCGAACTGCCGATGCCGCGCGTCTATCTGATCGAGAACAAGCAACCGAATGCCTTTGCGACCGGGCGCAACCCCGCCAATGCCGCCGTCGCCGTGACGACCGGCCTCATGGCGCTGCTCGACGAGAACGAGATCGCCGGGGTCGTCGCGCATGAACTCGCCCATGTCAAAAGTCGCGACACGCTGGTGATGACGATCACCGCGACCCTTGCCGGCGCGATCGGCATGCTGGCCAATTTCGCGTTCTTCTTCGGTGGCAATCGCAACAATCCGCTCGGCGTGGTCGGTCTCATCCTGATGATGATCCTTGCGCCCCTGGCGGCGATGCTGGTGCAGCTTGCGATCAGCCGCTCACGCGAATACGAGGCCGACCGGATCGGCGCCGAAATCGTCGGCAAGCCGCTCTGGCTCGCCGGTGCGCTGGAGAAACTCGGCCAGGCCTCGGGCCGCATTACGAACGAAATGGCCGAACGCAATCCGGCGACGGCACATCTGTTCATCGTGAACCCGCTGCACGCCCACAAGGTCGACAGCCTGTTCGCGACGCATCCGAGCCTCAAAAGCCGGATCCAGCACCTGCGGGAGATGACGGCGCGGATGGGCCAGAGCCTGGAACCGGCCATTCCGACAACGCCCCGCCCGTGGGGCTAATCGCGCGTACCGGCGGGACCGACCGCTCGATTCCGCGGTCCCCGATCAAGCGGGTTGGCCAAATCCGGCTCGATCGGGCATAACCCCGTTCATGGCCGAAAAATCCGAGCGCAAACCGCGCCGCACTGCAGAGGCGTCGCCCGAACCCGCCGCGCCCGCACCCAAAAAACCCCGCTCCCGCCGCAAAGCCGCATCGCCAGCGACGGCGCCCGACGGCGAGGCGAACGGCGAGGCGCGTGGCGACGATGCCGCACCGACACGCTCCGCGCGGACCGTCGCGCGCGATCTCGTCGGCACCGTGCTGCGGCGCGGCCGATCGCTCGACGAGGCGCTCGCCAGCGATGCCGGCTTTGCGAAGCTCGAAGTGCGCGATCGCGCCTTCGCGCGCGAACTATCGGCGACCGTGTTCCGCCGCCTCGGCCAGATCGAGGTTGCCCTCTCGGCCTGTCTCGAAAAGCCGCTGCCAGCGCAAGCCGGTGGCGCACAGGATCTTCTGCGGCTCGGTGCCGCTCAGCTTCTCTTCATGCGCACGGCACCGCATGCCGCTGTCAGCGAGACAGTCGAACTCGCGACCGGCACAATCGAACCGTTCCGCAGTTTGATCAACGCCGTGCTGCGCCGCATCGCTCGCGACGCCGAGGCGATGCGCGAGGCGATCCAGCCGGTTCCGACCAACACGCCGAACTGGCTCTGGCAGCGCTGGGTCAACACCTATGGCGAAGCGACCGCATTCGCGATCGCCGAGGCGCATCTCGCCGATCCGCCGCTCGATATCACGATAAAGGGCGACCCGCAGGCCTGGGCCGGCCGGCTCGAGGCTCGGATGCTGCCGACCGGCAGCCTGCGGCTCGAAACCGCACCGGTCGAAACATTGCAGGGTTTCCGCGACGGACAATGGTGGGTGCAGGACGTGGCGGCCGCATTGCCCGCAACCTTGTTCGCAGCCACGCTCGGCGATGTACGCGGCCGCACCATCATCGATCTCTGCGCCGCACCGGGCGGCAAGACGGCGCAGCTCGCCGCGGCCGGCGCCAACGTGGTCGCGGTCGACCGTTCGAAAGATCGCATGCTGCGGCTGGCGCAGAATCTGAAACGGCTCGGTCTCGGCGCGCACCCGATCATCGCGGACGCCACGAGCTGGCGTCCGCCGAAACCGGTCGATGCCGTGCTGCTCGATGCGCCCTGCTCGGCAACCGGCACGATCCGGCGCCATCCCGATTTGCCCTGGCTGAAGCGGCCGTCCGATCTCGCGACGCTGATCGCCCTGCAGGACGCGCTGCTGCGTAACGCGCTTTCGATGCTCAAGCCGGGCGGCACACTGGTCTATGCCGTCTGCTCGCTCGAACCCGAGGAAGGGCCGGCCCGGATCGAGGCCGTCCTGTCGCAGGGTTCCGGCATCGTGCGCGAACCGATCGATCCGGAAGAAATCGGCGGGCTCGAGGATTGCGTCACGCCGGCCGGCGATCTGCGCACTTTGCCCTGCCATCTGGCGCGGCTCGGCGGCATGGACGGGTTCTACGCGGCCCGGCTCCGCCGCCGCTGATTTGTCACCGGCCGAATCGTCTTGTCCGGCTTACCAAAGCGGGGGCCGCCTGCTATCAAGTCGGACATGGCTGAGCCCGTCCGAATCGCACCGTCGATGCTCGCCGCCGACTTCTCCCGGCTCGGCGCGGAGCTCGCCTCCGTCACCAAGGCCGGCGCGGATTACATCCATCTCGACGTGATGGATGGCCATTTCGTACCGAACATCACCATCGGCCCGGCGGTCGTCGCGATGTTGCGGCCGCACAGCACGCTGCCGTTCGACGTGCATCTGATGGTGGCGCCGGTCGATCCCTATATCGCCGCCTTCGCCGATGCCGGCGCCGACATCCTGACGGTGCATCCCGAAGCCGGCCCACATCTCCATCGCACGATCCAGCTCATCAAATCGCTCGGCAAGAAGGCCGGCGTCGCGCTCAATCCCGGCACGCCGGTCGAGGCGATCGATGCAGTCCTGAACGATATCGATCTCGTGCTGGTGATGAGCGTCAATCCCGGTTTCGGCGGACAGAGTTTCATTCCGAGCCAGCTCGAGAAGATCCGCGCGGTGCGCCGGCGCATCGACGCGCTGCTCGCCGATCAACCCGGCCGCCATATCGATCTCGAGGTCGATGGCGGCATCAACGACGAAACCGCGCCGCAGGTGATCGAAGCCGGCGCCGACGTACTGGTCGCCGGCACGGCGACATTCGCGGGCGGCGTCGGACGCTACGCCGGCAACATCAAGCGACTGCGCGGCGAATGATGCTCCGGCCGGCCCGCGGCGCGGGGCGGCGGGCGACGGACCTCCTCGCCCGGGCATCGACCTGTTTCGAATCATTGCCGGTGCGCGCGCGCAGCTTTCTGCAACGCAGGCTCCTCGCACCGCTGCATGGCAGCCCGCTTTATCGCTGGTGGCTCGGTCGCAACGGTTCCGACAAAGAGCCGGGTGCGCTCGCCGTTGCGATCATGCCGGGCGACGAGCGGATCGGCCGCCAGATTGCCTCCTTGTTGTTCGAGCGCGATGGCGAACGCATCGACAAGCCGGCGCCGCTCGCCGACCCGCCGGGTGCGAGCGAAGGCTGGCGAATATGGCTCGACGGATTCGGCTGGCTTGCCGATCTCGCCGAGCTTGGTCCCGCCGCGCGCCAGCCGGCCCGTCAGCTCGTCGATCGCTGGATCGCCGAGAACCCGCTTTCTTCCGGTCTCGCCTGGCGGCCCGACATTGCGGGGCGACGGCTCGCGCACTGGATTCAATGGCAGGGAATTTTCCTTGCTCCCGTACCGGCCGATTTTCGCGCCCGCTATCTGCGCAGCGTGCATCTGCACAAGAACCATCTGGCCGCGACGATCGCGAGCGCACCCGCCGGCAGCGGCACGATCGCGGCGCTCAAGGGATTATTGTTCTGCGCATTGGCGCTGGACGACGAGGGCCTGCGCATCCGCACGACACGCCGTCTCGACTCGGCACTCGCGCAGCAATTATTGCCCGACGGCATGCATATCGAGCGCAGCCCGGCCTTGCAGCTTGCCGTCCTGCGCGATCTCGCCGAGATCGCATCCGCGCACGCGATGGCGGGACGCAAGGTGCCGCCGGCGCTGAGCGCCGCGGTGCAGGCGATGATCCCGGCCCTGATGATGTTCCGGCACGGCGATGGCGGACTCGCTTTGTTCAACGATTCGACCGAGACCGGCACCGGCACGGTCGAACGCGTCCTGTCTGCGATCGGCGGTGGACGCACTGCGCTCGACCAGGCACCGAGCGGCGGGTTCCAGCGCCTTGCGCGTGGCAGCCTCGTTGCGATCCTCGATGCAGGAAGGCCGGCGCCGCCGGATTTCGATGCACATGCCCATGCCGGTACGCTCGCACTCGAAGTCAGCAGCGGACGCGAACGGCTGATCGTGAATTGCGGCGCCCATCCCTTTCACCCCGACTGGCGCCAGGCACAGCGCTACAGCGCGGCGCATTCGACCCTGGTCATCGACGACACGAGTTCGAGCCAGATCCGCGCCAACGGAAGTTTTGGACGCAGGCCGATGCATGTCGTCTGCCGGCGCGAGGAACTCGACGGCCAGATCTGGATCGATGCGAGCCATGACGGCTATCTGCCGAAGCTCGGCGTCACCCATCGGCGCAGGCTCTATCTGACGCCGGACGGCGAGGATCTGCGCGGCGAGGATATCGTCGAGGGTCATGGCGGCGCGAATTTCGCACTGCGCTTTCATCTCCACCCCGATGTCGATGCGTCGCTCGCGCAGAGCGGCACTGCGGCTTTGCTGCGTTTGCCGTCGGGCCAGGGCTGGCGGCTGCGCATCGGCGGCGGCGCCTTGTCGATCGAGGAAAGCGCCTATCTCGGCAAACGCGGCCAGGTCCAGCGCACGATGCAGGTCGTGGCATCCGGTCCGCTCGAGGGCGACGAAACGATTTTACGCTGGGCGCTGATGCGCAAGGACACCAAGAAACGCCAAAAACGCTGATCCGGCGCTGATCCGGCGCTGATCTGGCGCTGATCTGGCGCTGACCTAGAGCTGCCAGCGGCGGACATTGCCGGGCAACGCGCGATCGCGCCAGATGCCCTTCACGTCGGCGATCAGCCCACCCGGCCGCACCAGCCGCACGAAGTCTTCGTCGGCCAGCGCGCGATATTCGTTATGCGCGACGGCGGCGACGAGACAGTCGAACGGCGCGCCGCCCCCCGCGTCTCCTGTCGCATCGAGCGCATCGCACAATTCGATGCCGTAGAAATTCTTCGCCTCGGTCGCATCGGCGAGTGCGTCATGCACCTCGACCTGATGGCCGCGCGTTGCCAGTCGTGTTACCAAAAGCTCGACCCGCGTGTTGCGAATGTCGGGAACATTCTCCTTGAAGGCGAGACCGAGCACCAGGGTGCGCGGCGGTCGCACATTCGCCGCGGATTCGCTGCGACCGGCCGCGTCGCCGGTACCGCCACCGCCGCCTTCGTATGCGTCGGCGATCCGGTCGGAGATCCACGCGCCCATGTCATCGTTGATGCGCCGTCCGGCGAGAATGATCTCGGCCTCGTGTCCGAGCTGGGCCGCGCAAAATGCGAGATAATAGGGATCGACGCTGATGCAGTGGCCGCCGACCAGCCCCGGGCGAAAATCGAGAAAATTCCACTTGGTGCGCGCCGCCTCGAGCACGTCGTCGACTGACAGACCGAGTTTGGCGAAGATCATCGCGATCTCGTTGACAAAGGCGATGTTGACGTCGCGCTGTGCGTTCTCGATCACCTTCGCCGCTTCGGCGGTACGGATGTTGCGCGCGACGAACACACCAGCTTTAGTCACGCTCCCATAGAGCCGCTCGAGCCGGCGCGTCGCATCCTCGTTCTCGCCGGCCACCACCTTGACGATCTGCGCGAGCCCGTGCGTGCGATCGCCCGGATTGATCCGCTCCGGCGAATAGCCGAGCAGGAAGTCCCGGCTGCGCTTCTTCCCCGAGGCCGCCTCGATCGCCGGCCCGCAGATATCTTCGGTGACGCCGGGATAGACCGTGCTTTCGAACGCGACGATCGGCAGAGATGCGCGCGCCTTCGATTTCGCGAGCGCGCGGCCGACGCTGGCCGAGGCCGCCAGCACGGCTTCGAGATCGGGACGATTCTCGCCATCGACCGGCGTCGGCACGGTGACGATGTAGATGTCGCGGTCGGCCAGTGCGGATTCGTCGCCGGTCAGCGCCAGCGATGACGCATCGGCCGCGTCCATGTCGACCTCGCCCGTGCGGTCGTTGCCATCGCGCAGTTCGCGGATACGGTGCGGATCGGTATCGAAGCCGAGCAGATCGTGCCCGGCGCGGGCGAGCGCCACCGCCAGCGGCAGGCCGACATAGCCGAGCCCGATCACGCACACGCGGGTCGGGGTCTCGTTTTTCTGCGGCATCGGCGAGGCCTTTGAGGTTCGGGATCACGCAGAGCGGGAAGGCCGCGCAATCGGGCGAAGGGAGCAGGCTTTCTTTCCGCCAGCCCCCCTTCGCTGTCAACCGAGCCCCACTATCCCGGTCCAAACCCCGGGTTGAAACCAACCCCGGCCGAGGCCGCAATCCCGATTGCCCGATATCCCCGGTTCGCTGCTATAAAGGCGGCCATGCAATGGGTCGCCGTCCTCCTTCTTCTGATCGCCGGCGTTCTGGTCAGTGCCATCGTCACCCGTAGCCGCCTCGAGGCGCTGGGCGTGCCGATCCTGCTGGCGGGCGGGTGGTTCTCGATCGTGTTCGCCGCGGGAGGCGACAATTATCCTTGGGCCGCGGTCGGGCTCATCGCCCTCGTCCCGCTCGCCGGCGGCACCGATCCCGATACATCGCGGGCCTGGACGACGCGGCTGGCCGCCATCGCACTCGCGATCCTGCTGCTGGCACTCGTCCATGACGACGCGCTCACGGGTACCGCGGAGATTATGATCTTCATTGCCGTTGCTGCGGCCATGGTCGCGTTCGTTGTGGCCGGCAGCGAAACCAATCGTGTTGCCGGCGTCGGCGGCGCACAGCTCGTCTGCGTGCTGCTCGGCGTCGCGGCGCTCGCGGCGGACCGATTGCTGTGGGGTGCGCCGATCAACCTGCCGACCCTCATCGCCGGCATCGTGCTCGGCATGCTGGTCATGTGCAAACCGTTCGGCGCCAAGATAATGCCCAATGCCGCGCGGGATGCCGCCTCGGTTCTGACCGCCTGGCTGCTCGGCGATCTCGCCCTACAGGGGCTCTATGTACCGGCCGTCATTCTTGCCGCACCCGCCGCGCTCGAAATCGCGATCTGGCTGATGCACGCAGGAACGGCGGAACGCGGGCCCGAGCGCAAGGACGACGATCGACCGCACGGCCTCTATGTCGAAGCCGAACGACGCGGCCGCGATCGCCGCCGCATGCTGATGGCGACGTTCCTCGCCGGCACGGTAACGATCGTGCTCGCGCTGGGTGCCGCGCGCGGCGAAACGATGGCCGCTCTCGCCGGCACACTCGCGCTGATGTGGATGCTGCAACGCTATCTCTGGCGCCTCATGCCGGAGAAGCGGCGGACGTGACATGACCAAAATCGCGCGCGCGCTGGTATCGGTGTCCGACAAGACCGGCCTCGTCGAGCTCGGTCGCTTCCTCGCCGCATCCGGCGTCGAAATTCTCTCGACTGGCGGCTCCGCGAAAGCGCTTGCCGATGCCGGCATCGCGGTGACCGAAGTCGCCACCCATACAGGCTTTCCCGAGATCATGGACGGGCGCGTCAAGACGCTGCATCCGGCGATCCACGGCGGCATCCTCGCGCGCCGCGACAATGACGAACATCGCGCCGCGATGGCCACGCACGACATCGCGCCGATCGATCTCGTCGTGGTCAATCTTTATCCGTTCGAGGCGACCGTTGCGAACGGCGCCGACCGCGACACCTGTGTCGAGAACATCGATATCGGGGGACCGGCTTTGATCCGTGCGGCGGCAAAGAACCACGAGTTCGTCGCGATCGTTACCGACCCGGCCGACTATGGTGCGGTAATCGCGGCGATGCGCAAGAGCGGCGGCTCGATCGACCCTTCATTGCGGCGGCGCTTGGCGCAGCAGGCCTATGCACATACCGCCGCATACGATGCCGCGATCGCATCCTGGATGGCGCAGCAGGAAGAAGATGCGCTGCCCGAGCGCGTGACGATCGCCGGACGGCGTGCATCCGTGCTGCGCTATGGCGAGAACCCGCATCAGCAGGCCGCATTCTATCGCACGGCGGATAATCGGCCCGGTGTCGCGACCGCGACGCAGCTTCAGGGCAAGGGGCTCAGCTACAATAATCTCAACGACACCGACGCGGCCTTTGAACTGGTTGCCGAGTTCGAGCGCCCGGCCGTCGTCATCGTCAAACATGCCAATCCCTGCGGCGTTGCCGAGGGCGAGGATCTTGCCATTGCCTGGACGCGGGCGCTCGCCTGCGATCCGGTGAGCGCGTACGGCGGCATCGTCGCGGTCAACCGAAGGCTCGATGCGGCGCTCGCTGCACAGCTCACTAAGCTCTTTCTGGAAGTGGTAATCGCGCCCGAGATTGCCGACGATGCAAAGGCGATCTTCGCCGCCAAGGGCAATCTGCGGCTGCTCGCTTCCGGTGCCATGCCCGATCCGGCCGCATCCGGCCTCGCGTTCAAATCGCTCGCCGGCGGTTTCCTGCTGCAATCGCGCGATGGAGGCCGTGTTGCGCGCGGCGATCTCAAATGCGTGACGAAGCGCCAGCCGTCGGCGCGCGAGCTCGACGATCTGCTGTTCGCCTTCCGCGTCGCCAAGCATGTCAAATCGAACGCGATCGTCTATGCGAAGAATGGCGCGACGGTCGGTATCGGCGCCGGGCAGATGAGCCGCGTCGATTCGGCGCGCATCGCCGCTCATAAGGCGAGCGAGGCGCAGCGCGCTTCCGGCGAAAGCGCCAGCCGGACCGAAGGATCTGTCGTCGCGTCCGATGCGTTCTTCCCCTTTGCCGACGGGCTTCAGGCGGCGATCGACGCGGGCGCGACTGCCGTCATCCAGCCCGGCGGATCGATGCGCGACGACGACGTCATCAAGGCGGCGGATGAAGCCGGGCTCGCGATGGTAATGACCGGCATCCGGCATTTCCGGCATTAGCCGCGCGTCACGATCGACGCCCGGCGTTGCGGTCCGGCATCGGATCGCCGTAAGAACGGGAGGCGACGATGAAAGCGATGCTGCTGCACTGGCAGTTCTGGGCCGTCCTGTCGGCGACCTTCGCGGCAATGACCGCGATCTTCGCCAAGGCGGGCGTCGATCAGATCGACCCCGATGTTGCGACCTTCATTCGCACAATCATCATCGTGATCATGGTGGCGGCGATTCTTTTGGCAACGGGTAAGTTCCAGCCCTGGCCGGCGATCCCGCAACAGACCTGGCTCTTTCTGTTGCTCTCGGGTTGCGCAACCGGCGCCTCGTGGCTCTGCTATTTTCGTGCACTCAAACTGGGCGATGCCGCGCGCGTCGCACCGATCGACAAGCTCAGCGTCGTATTGGTTGCATTGTTCGCCACGATCTTTCTCGGCGAGCATCTCTCCGGCGCCAACTGGATTGGCATCCTCTTTATCACCGGCGGCGCGATCCTGATCGCTTATCGCGGCTGAGTTTTCGAATTAGAGCGCTGGCGGTTCCGCGCTCTCGCGCTTCGGCATTTTAACCGACAGCAGCAGCACGAGCCCGATCGCGAGCAGGATCGGGATCGTCGCCATGCCGACGCGCTGGCTCGAGAAACCGACCGTCAACCAGGCGACCATCATCGGCCCGATGAATGCGGTCGCCTTCCCCGCCAAAGCCGCGAGGCCGAAAAACTGCGTTGCCAGTTCGATGGGAGCGAGATGCGCCATCATCGAGCGGCTGGCCGACTGGACGGGTCCGAGGAAAATCCCGATCGCGATCGCGAGGATGTAGAACCAGGTCTTGTCGGTCACCAGCAGGATCCCGATGCCGAGTGCGATGAGCGCAACGAGCCCGATGACGATGGTCGGCTTCGACCCGATATGGTCGTCGATCCAGGCGAACCCCACGGCGCCGACGCCCGAAGCGATATTGAGCAGCACGCCGAAAATCAGGATCTCGTCGAAGCTCATGCCGAAACTGCCGGCGGCATAGATGCCGCCGAACACGAACAATGTGTGCAGCCCGTCGAGATAGAGCATCTGCGCGAGGAGGAACCGCGCCGCGTTGCCGTAGCGGCGTACCTGGCGCAGCGTCACCCAGAGCGAGAGTATGCCGACGCTCGCTGCATCGGCGAAACCCCGACCGGTCGGCCGTCGGTCGGGCACCAAAAAGAACAAAGGCAGCGCGAACAAGGCAAACCAGAGCGCGACCAGCGGGCCGGCGATGCGCACCGGTTCGGCCATCGCCATATCGAGCCCGAACGGCGCCGGGTCGGCCTGCACGAAGACGACCAGCGAGACCGCGAGACAGAGCAGCCCGCCGGCATAGCCCGCAGCCCAGCCCCAACCGGAGACGCGGCCGATCGCCGAGGGCGGTGCCACCTGCAAGAGCATCGCGTTATAGAAAACGAGAGCGAGTTCGAAGCCGAAGCTTGCGATACCGACCGCGATCAGCGCGAAGGCGAGCGAACCGGGATCGGGTCGCACATACCAGAGCAAGCCGGTTGCGACGACCGCGATCGCGGTC
>JAWXBK010000137.1:0-5814 GCA_034439975.1 Rhodospirillaceae bacterium
CAAACTCTGCATCGCGGCGCATCGCAAACGACCGTTAAGTATCTGAAAACAAAATGGTGGGCGCGACAGGGATTGAACCTGTGACCCCTACGATGTCAACGTAGTGCTCTCCCGCTGAGCTACGCGCCCCTGCCCGGCTTGCAATCCGCGTCCCGGAGGGACCGACCGCAGGGCAACCGGCTCGATCGAACCGGCGTCTCGAAGGTGCCGCCAATTACCATCCGGGCCCGCCCGATACAAGCCCCGGACGGCCGGATCGGCTGTCCGCCGCACCGCGCGGACAGATCCCGTCGGGCAGAGCCCGCCGCCGCCGATCCTGTGCCGGAAAGACCCTGCCGTCTCTCCGGTGACAGCCAGCGGACGATGCGATAAACCCGGGGACGATGGACCTCGCCCAGCACCCCCGGATCGCCAAAACCTCGCCCTACGAAATCGCCGCACCGGCCTCCCAGACGCTGCCGGTCGTGGTCGCCTCGCCGCATAGCGGCACCGATTATTCGGCCGAGTTCCTCGCCGCCTCCCGGCTCGACCGCGACCGGCTGCGCCGTTCCGAGGATGCGTTCGTCGATGAGATCTTTGCCCGCGCGCCGGTGCTCGGTGCGCCGCTGCTCAAGGCGAATTTTCCGCGCGCCTATGTCGATCCCAACCGCGAGGCCTTCGAGCTCGACCCGGCGATGTTCAACGATCCGCTGCCGGCCTGGGCAAACACCCGCTCGCCACGCGTCGCCGCCGGGCTCGGCACGATCCCGCGCGTCGTCGCCAGCGGCGAAGAGATTTACGGCCAGAAGCTCTGCTTCGCCGAGGCGACCAGGCGGATCGATCGATACTATCGCCCCTATCATGCGGCGCTGACCGAACTCGTCGTCGAAACCCGCGAACGTTTCGGCTATTGCATCCTGATCGATGCGCATTCGATGCCGTCGGTTGGCGGGCCGGGCGAACGCGATCGCGGCACGCGACGCACCGATATCGTGATCGGCGATTGCTTCGGCACCGCCTGCGCCAACATCGTATCCACACGCGCACGCGAAACGCTGGAGCGGCTCGGCTATCGCTGCGCCTATAACGATCCCTATTCGGGCGGGTTCGTGACGCAGCATTACGGACGGCCGCTCGATTTCGTCCATGTGATCCAGATCGAGATCAACCGCGCGCTTTACATGGACGAGGTGGCGATCCGGCCGACCGACAATCTCGGCCAGCTTGCCGCGCATATGGACGACGTCGTGCTGGCGCTCGCCGCGATCGACCGATCGGCGTTCCTGCCGTGACGGCGCCATCGCAGTCCGATCCGGTCCTCAGGCCGGCCGGGCCTGCGGATGTTGCAGCGATCCAGGCGATCTACGCCCATCATGTGCTTTACGGCTCCGCCAGCTTCGAAGAAATCCCGCCCGACGAGGCCGAGATCGAGCGGCGGCGCACCGCCGTGTTGGCGCAGGACCTGCCCTATCTCGTGGCCGAACGCGAGGGCCGGATCGTCGGCTATGCCTATCTGACGCCCTATCGCCCGCGCAGCGCCTATCGTTTCACGGTCGAGAACTCGATCTACGTTGCGGCAGACGAAGCGGGACGCGGCGTCGGCGGTATGCTGCTGGCCGAACTGATCCTCGGCGCCATCGCGCTCGGGATGCGGCAGATGGTTGCGGTGATCGGCGATTCAGCGAACCGTGCCTCGATCGCGCTGCATGAGCGGCAGGGTTTCGTACATGCCGGTGTCTTTCGCTCGGTCGCATTCAAGCATGGCCGCTGGCTCGACAGCGTGCTGATGCAACGCGCACTCGGGCCCGGCGACACGACATTGCCGGTGCGTTGAACGCGCGCGCATCGACGGCGCGATGCCCCGTCCGCAAAAGACGCCCCGCACAAAAATCATGTCGCGCCAAAGCACATAAAAAATCGGGTCGCGCCCGAAAGCGCGACCCGAGTCTGGGAGGAAACGCCCATGGGGGCGTAGACGGTATGAACTTGGTCCGGGGGGACAGCATTTTCATACCGCATGGGATCAAATAACCCCTCGACGGGGGAAATCAAGCCGGCAACGCCCGGGCCTCTTTGCCGATGGTGAACGGTATTTCCTCGGAGGAACCGACTATCGCAGCAGCGACCGGATTTGGCCTGGAAGCCGCGCGATTGGATCACGTGGGCACACGGAGGGGTGCCCCACCTGTGGCAGTAATACAACCATCCCGACCGATCCTATTTTCGCCCACAACCGCGACTCGGGCATGGTCGTCGCGAAAGGGCCTTGCGAATCAGCCCCAGAGCTCCGGCGGCGGCGGCATCACCAGGCTGCCTTCATAGGTGAGCCCCGGCTCGCGATCGCGCGCGAGCAATAGCGGACCGTCGAGATCGACGAACGCGGCCTCGCTCGCCAGCAGCAAGGCCGGTGCCATCGCGAGCGAGGTCGCTACCATGCAGCCGACCATGATCGTGAGACCGAGACCACGCGCCGCCCGCGCGAGTGCGATCGCTTCGGTCAACCCACCCGTCTTGTCGAGCTTGATGTTGATCGCGTCGTAGCGCCGCGCCAATGCCTCGAGTCCCTTGCGATCATGCACGCTTTCGTCCGCGCAGAGCGGGACCGGATGTGGCAGCATCCCAAGTGCGGTGTCATCGTCGACCGGCAGCGGCTGTTCGATCAGTGCGACGCCGAGGGCTGACATGCGCGGTGCGAGATCGCGATAGGTTGCGGCCGTCCAGGCTTCGTTGGCATCGACGATCAGGCGGCTCGCGGGTGCTGCCTCGCGTACCGCCTCGATCCGTTCGAGATCGCCATGCCCGGCGAGCTTCACCTTGAGCAGTGTGCGATCGGATGCCTTGCGGGTGGCCGCCGCCATTTCGGACGGCGTGCCGACGCTGATCGTGAACGCGGTTTCGACCGGCCGCGGTGCCGGCAGGCCGGCCAACTCCCACACGCGCTTGCCCGACTGCTTCGCCGCGAGATCCCAGAGCGCGCAATCGATCGCGTTGCGCGCGGCGCCGGGCTCCATCCGGCTTTGCAGTTCCCGCCGGTCGAGCCCCGCTTCGATCGCGGCGCGCTGCGCTTCGATCTCGGCAATCACCGTCTCGGGCGCCTCGCCATAACGCGCATAGGGCCGGCATTCGCCGCGACCGATACGGCCCGCTTCGGCGATGCCGATGGTGACGACGGTGATTTCCGTGACGGCGCCGCGCGCAATGACGAAGCGGCCGGCGATCGGCCAGGTTTCAACCCCGACGGCGAGGCGACGCATCGCGCTCAGCCGAGCGCGTCGACGATCCGGGCGACGCCGGTGCGGAACGGATCGACCGCGGGCAGACCATAAGTTTTTTCGGCCTTGCGCAGGCATTCATCCGCCGCGCTGGCCTCGAGCCCGGCCGTGTTGATCGAGATGCCGATGCAGCGTGCCGCCGGGTTGGTCAGTCGCGCCGCGCGTTCGTTCGCCTCGATACAGGCGGCGAGATCGGGCAGTTTGTAATCCGGCAGACCGCGCATATGAGGCCGCGTCGGTTCGTGACACATCACAAGGGCGTCGGCCTGCGCACCATGCAGCAGTCCAAGTGACACGCCGGCATAAGAGGCGTGGAACAGCGAGCCCTGACCTTCGATGAGATCCCAGTGATCGGCGTCGTTCGGCGGCGACAGCCACTCCACCGCGCCGGAAATGAAATCGGCGACCACCGCATCGATCGAAACGCCCGACCCGGCGATGAAGATGCCGGTCTGGCCGGTGGCGCGGAAATCGGCCTTCATGCCGCGATTCTTCATTTCCTTCTCGAGCGCGAGGGTCGTGTACATCTTGCCGACCGAACAGTCGGTTCCGACGGTGAGTAGCCGCTTGCCGCTGCGCTTCCGGCCATTGGCGACATCGAAATCGCGTGTCGGATGGCGCACGTCATAGAGTGTGCGACCGCGCTGGGCAGCGAGCTCGCGCAGCTCTGGGATATCGGAGAGGCGTCGATGCAGGCCGCTGGCGAGATCGAGGCCCCGCTCCAGCGCCTCGGTGAGCGCCGCAAGCCAGCTTCCGCCGACCTTGCCGCCGCGATTGGCGACACCGACGATCATGGTTTTGGCGCCGGCCTTCGCCGCCGCCTCGACAGTCATGTCCGGAATGCGGAGATCGGCCTTGCAGCCTTCGAGGCGAAGCTGGCCGAGGCACCATTCCGGGCGCCAATGCACGATCCCCTGCGCGGTCTTGGCCGCCAGCGGATCGGGCGAGTCGGCAAGAAACATCAGATAGGGCTGCGCAATCGCCATGGCCGTTCCGTCTCCTCCGCCGGCATCTTCCCTGCAGCCGCGCATCCTAGCCAACCCGGCGAGCGGTTGCCTATAGTCGCTCGATCACGGCCGTAATGGCCGTCTCAAGCATCCGGCCCCGCCGGTTTTCAGGGAGTGTTGCCTTGCCCGATACAAAAGACGCGCTGCTGGCCGGAATCGAGCGCGACCGCGACCGCCTTGTCGAGTTTCTCTCGGGCTTCGTGCGCGCCCGCAGCCCGAACCCGCCGGGCGATACGCTGGCGGCGGCCGCGCATGTGCGCAAGCTGCTCGATGCGGAAGGCATCGCGTACAAGATCGTCGACCCGCAGCCGACCATGCCCAATATCGTCGCAACATTCGAAGGACCATCGCCCGGCCCGCATCTGGTGCTGAACGGCCATATCGACGTGTTCCCGGTCGGCACCGAAACCTGGAAGCACGATCCCTGGGGCGGCGTCATCGCCGACGGCAAGGTCTGGGGCCGCGGCGCGAGCGACATGAAATGCGGCACGAGCTGTTCGATCTTCACCTACATCTATCTGCATCGCATCCGCGACAAGCTGAAGGGCCGGCTCACGTTGACCGCCGTTTCCGACGAGGAGACATTCGGGCCGTGGGGCGCGCGCTATCTGATCGAGCATATGCCCGACGAAGTGCTCGGCGATTGCTGTCTCAACGGCGAACCCTCGGGCGCGGAAACGATCCGCTTCGGCGAACGCGGCCTGCTCTGGCTTGCCGTCACCGTCAAAACGCGCGGCGCGCACGGCGCCTATGTGCATCTCAGCAAGAGCGCGAGCCGGATCGCAGCGGAGATCGTCGGCGAACTGGCTGCGATCGAGAAGATCAAGGCACCGGTCTCGCATAACTTCGCGCCGCTGATGGAGGCGGCGCGCGTCGAGATGGATCGGGCACTTGGCGCGGGCGCTACCGACATCGTCAACCGCGTCACGCTCAATGTCGGCAAAATGGACGCGGGTCTCAAGGTCAACATGATTCCGGCCGAATGCCGGCTGGAGCTCGATATCCGTTTGCCGCTCGGGGTCGAGCGCGAGACAGTCATGCGCGAGGTGAATGCGATCGTCGCGCGGCATCCGGAAGCCAGCGTCGAGGAGATCAACCACACCGCCGGCTACTGGTGCGATCCGCACGGCACCATGATCGGCTTCATGCAGAACAACGTAGAGAAGATGACCGGCCAGCGGCCGAAACCGATCGTCAGTCTCGGCGGTACCGATGCGCGGCTATGGCGCAAAGCGGGTGTGCCCGCTTATGTGTACGGGCCGGTTCCGAGCGGCATGGGCGGCGCCGACGAGCATGTCGAGATCGAGGAATTTCTGCACGTCATGCGCACGCATGTGCTGTCGGCCTACGACTATCTGACGCAGTGAGGTGGCTGCGTGCACCCTCGACGATGCGTTGCGCACCGACCGGAAGAACACTGAATCGTCATCGCCGGGCTTGAATCCGGCGATCCCTGCCGCGGCCGGCCGCGCCGCGCGATCCACAGTTTGGCAGGGTTCGGTTCATCTATCGATGGTCAGGCGTATTGGCACAGTGAATGCCCGGGTCACGCCCGG
>JAWXBK010000138.1:0-14169 GCA_034439975.1 Rhodospirillaceae bacterium
CGCGGCGGGCGATCGCCCGCCGCGATCCTAGCGGGCGCGATCATAATGCGCGTTGCCGCCGCTTGGCAGCGGATTCTTGACCCGTCCGCCTTGGGCCGACAGCGCCTCAGAGCGTGATCTGCGATCCGAGCTCGACCACGCGGTTCGGCGGCAAGCGGAAGAATTCGGTCGCCCCGAAGCCGTTGCGCGCCAAGGCGGCGAAGAGCTGCTGGCGCCAGCGCGGCATTGCGCGGCCCGGGTTGAGCGCCACCCGCGCGAGGAAAAACGAGGTTTCCATCAAGTCGAACTCCAGCCCGTGCTCGCGGCAGAGCTCGAGTGCGCGCGGCACGTTCGGCGTCTGCATGAAACCATAGGAAACGCGCACCCGGTAGAAACGCTTGCCGAGCTGCTCGACGGCGATGCGTTCCGCGGCCGGCACTTTCGGCACACCCTTTGTGCTCACCGTCAGCAGCACGACGCGCTCATGCAGCACCTTGTTGTGCTTCATATTGTGCAGCAAGGCGCGCGGCACCTCGTCCGGGGTGCCGCTCATGTAGACGGCGGTACCGGGCACGCGCACCGGCCGTTCGGGGTTCAGATGCGCGACGAAGGTTTCGATCTTCATGCCATCGGCGGCAATACGGCGGGCAAGCTCGGCGCGACCGCGACGCCAGGTCGTCATGGTCACATAGAGCAGCAAGGCGATGCAGAGCGGAAACCAGCCGCCTTCGGGAATCTTGACGGCGTTGGCCACGAGGAAGACCGCATCGATCGCGAACAGCAGTCCGAGAATGCCGGCGATAGTGAGCGGCCCCCAATTCCAGCAGCGGCGCGCGACGATCACCACCAGCATCGTCGTGATGACCATCGTTGCCGATACCGAGAGACCGTAGGCGGCGGCGAGCGCCGATGAGGAACCGAAAGCGAGCACAACGGCGATCACCGCGATCAGCAATGCGTAATTCACCTGCGGCGAATAGATCTGGCCGATCTGATGCGCCGAGGTGTGACGGAATTCGAGCCGCGGCAGATAGCCGAGCTGGACCGCCTGTCGGGTAATAGAGAAGGCGCCGGAAATAACGGCCTGCGAGGCGATCACGGTGGCGGCCGAGGCGAGCGCGACCAGCGGCAGACGCGACCATTCGGGCCCGAGCAGAAAGAACGGATTCGCAATCGCGTCCGGCTCGCGCAGCAGCAGCGCGCCCTGGCCAAAATAATTGAGCAGCAACGCCGGCATGACGACAACGAACCAGGCGAGCCGCATCGGCACACGGCCGAAATGGCCCATATCGGCATAAAGCGCCTCGGCGCCGGTGACGGCAAGGAACACGGCGGCAAGCACGACGAGACCGACCGTCGTGTGATGCGCGAGGAAGACGATGCCGTAGCGCGGATCGATCGCGGCCAGCACGGCGGGATTGCCGGCGATCTCGATCGCACCGAGCGTTCCCAAAACGGTAAACCAGAGCGCCATGATCGGGCCGAAGAAGGCGCCGACGCGGCCGGTGCCGCGCGACTGTGCGAGGAAGAGCGCAATCAGGATGGCGATCGTCACCGGCACGACAAGGACATGATAATCCGGCGCACTGACCGTCAGCCCTTCGACGGCGCTGAGTACGGAAATCGCCGGCGTCAGCAGACAATCGCCGTAGAACAGCGCCGCACCGGCGATGCTGAGCGCGACGACACCCGCGCCGAACCGGCGCGATAAAGTGGCGTCCTGCAGGATCAGTGCGCCGACCGCGAGGATGCCGCCTTCGCCGCGATTGTCCGCGCGTAACACGATGACGATGTACTTGACGGTGACGACCAGCAGCAGCGACCAGAAGATCAGCGAGAGGAGGCCGAACACGCTGGTCTCCGACACCGGTGTGTCGGTCGCCCGCAGCGCTTCGCGCAGCGCGTAGAGCGGGCTGGTGCCGATGTCGCCGTAGACGATGCCGAGCGCACCGACGGCGAGGATCGGGAGACGTTGACGATGTGGCTCGACGTGGGTCGATGCGGACGGCGCGTCATCGTGACGGCCGTCGTTCAGATCGGGGGATGTCATGTATCGGGTGCGTATCGCCGCGGAAGCGCCATTATAGCGGTTTTGCTGCAGCGCAAAATTGAATCTTTTAATTCTTTGATTTCAAATGAAAAAACGTTGCTGCACCGCGACTTTCGCGGTGCCGTGGCGGCCTTCGCAACGCTCAGTTCAGACGGTTCTTCACGTCCTGCAGAATGCGCGCGGACTGATGCTTGTAGCTGTCGCGCGTCTCGAGCGCGATATGCCGCTCCAAAGCCTCGGCGGCACGCTGCAGATTTTCCAGGCGAAGCTGGATCATCGCCGAATCGCGCCATAACTCCGCGCGCTCGGGTGCAAGCGTCGTCATGCGCTCGACGGCGCGGCCGGCTTTTTCAAGCTCGCCCATGCGGATGTTGCGGATCTTCAGATTGTTTTGCAGCCGCAACAGAATATCGATGTTGCTGACGCGCTCGAAATAGTCGGGTGTGAGTTCGGCCTCGCTGCCGGCGGCAGCCTTGATCAGCACGCGCAGATCGGCGGCCGCGCAGATTTTTCCTTCCGCAAATGGATCGACGATCGCGCGCTCGCCCTCGCGATCGAGTCGCACAAGGAAATGACCGGGAAAGGCGATGCCCTCGACATCCCAGCCCTGATTGCGACCGCACTGGATGAACAGAATGCCGAGCGCAACCGGCAGGCCACGTCGGCGGTCGATGACGCGCATCAGATTGGCGTTCTGCAGATCGTCGTAGGTCGCCTCGTCGCCGCGATAGCCTTCCTGCTCATAGAGCACGGCATTCAGCGACGCGATGCGACCCTCCAGCGTGTCCGCGGTGCCGGCTGCGGCGAAGCGGTCGGCGGTGTCGCGCGTCATGACGGCAAGATGATCGCGATAGCGATCGAGCGCGACACCGGGCCGGTCGAAACTGGCGAGCGACAAAGCGGTATCGGCCAAATCGATATCCCGATCGGGCAGCGCTGCCGCCTTCGCAAGCGCCGTCATGGCGGCTTCCTGGTCGGTCATTCGGCGCTGGCGGCCTGGGTCTTGATGCGGACGTAGCTCACGATTCGGCGAACATACTGAACGTCGCGCGCATGGTCGATAACGCGGTTGAGCTCGTCCTCGTTCTGCGCGATCCCGATCAGATACACGACCCCGTCGACCGATTCGACGCTGTAATTGATCGACCGGATTTCGCCGTCCAGCAGCAGCTTGCCGTCGATCTTCTTGATGATCCAGAAATCGCGCCAGCCGTTCGGATCGGCGCCGGTCACCGTCATTTCGTTGATCACTTCGGCAACACCATCCGGCTGCCAGGCGATCTTGACCGCTTCCATGCGCGATTCCGGCGTTTCGACTTCGCCGCTCAGCAACACGCGACCTTCATGCACCTGAAGTTTGACCGCGCTGAACAGATCGCCGTCCTGATCGAGCAGCCGGCGGTTGATGTCGAGATACAGAGCGTCGTCGGAGACCGAGGTCGTGAAGCCACGTTCTTCGGTCGCCTTGGTCGCCGCACTGGCGGCAACGCCGATCGCGATCCCGGGCAGGGTGCAGCCGGCGAGGGTCAAAGGGCCGGCGACGGCCAAAGCGGCCGCGACGACACAGGCGAAATGCGGCCGGTGCCAATGCCGGCATACTGCGAGGGCGAGCCCCATTAACTCAGCCGATCTGCCCGCTGACGAATCGAGAACCGCATTCTACCGCAGATTCGCCTCAACCGGGCAGATTTACCTCAACTGGTATGTGCAGCCTGCTCAGCAATCTTCCAGATGCAGCGGTAGTCGGCCCGGAACGACGAGAACGACATCGAAGCGGATGCGGTCCTGCGCCCGCTCGGGATGGCGCGCGAGAAACCAGCCGAGCGCGGCCAGAATGCGTTGGCGCTGGCGGGGCGAGATCGATTCGGCGGCGAGCGTCCGGTCGGGCCGCGCCTTCACCTCGACGATGGCGAGCGTACGACCCCGCTTCGCGACCAGGTCGATCTCGCCGACCGGACAGCGCAGGTCGCGGGCAAGGATGCGATAGCCCTTGAGCCGCAGGAACCAGGCGGCGAGCCACTCGCCGCGCTGTCCGCGCCCCTGGCTGTGCTGACGTTTGCGGCGCTGTTCGTCAGCCGCGTCGAATGAGCGACCGCGATTGTCCCGGCGGCCCGGCACAGACGACCCGACCCGCCGCGTCTGGATCCGGTCGCGGCCGGTCATGTCGCGTCGCGCAAGGCGAGAGCGCGGCGGTAGACCTCGCGGCGCGGCCGGCCGCTGGCGCCGGCGACCTCATCGACCGCCGTCTTGAGCGGCAGGCGGGCGAGCCGTTCGGTCAGCATCGCATCGAGCGCCGCGTCGTCGAGGATTGCGGCATCCTCGTCGGGCGGGCCAACCAGCACTACGATCTCGCCCTTGGGACCGCCGGCGGCGGCATAATGGGCGGCGAGCGCATCGAGCCGGTCGCGCTTCGTTTCCTCGTAGAGCTTGGTCAGCTCGCGGGCGACCGCGGCTTCGCGTGGGCCCAACAGGTCGGCGAGATCGGCGAGCATCCCGGCCAGCCGCGGGCCGCTTTCGTAGAACAGCAAAGTCGCGCGCAGGGTCCGCAATTCGGCGATCGCCGTGCGTCGTGCCGCACTCTTCGGCGGCAGGAAGCCGGCGAACAGAAACCGATCGGTCGGCAAGCCGGCGATGGCGAGCGCCGCCAGCAACGCCGAGGCGCCGGGCAGCGGCGTCACCGTATGACCGGCCGCGATCGCATCGCGCACGAGGCGGTAGCCGGGATCGGAGATCAGCGGCGTGCCCGCATCGGAGACCAGCGCGACGGTCTGCCCCATCGCCAGCAACTGCAGGATCTCGGGGCGCATGCGCGCCGCATTATGGTCATGATAGGGGCGTAACGGACGCTTCAGGCCGAGATGCGACAGCAGCCGGCCGGTGACGCGGGTGTCTTCGCACAGCACCAGATCGGCGGCGGCCAGGGTTTCGATCGCGCGTCGGGTGATGTCGCCGAGATTGCCGATCGGCGTCGCGACAATGGCAAGCGTGCCGGTCGTCGCGCCCGCCTTGCGCCGGTCACCGATTGCGTCCTGCGGCCATGTACTTGCGCCGGACCCGCCGCTAGGCTCGGTTACGGATGTATGAGGGCCCGGATTCTTTTCGGGGCCAGGGAATTTCACAGGGGATGTCGCCGATGCTGGCCCTGCGCCGCGCCGTTTCGATCTTCCGCTCATCGCTGAACCGGACGGGCACGGGATGGCTCAGGGCCGCCCCGTCGGCCGTCACGCTTTCCATGCTGCTGGTTGTCGCCGCCTTTGCGCTGGGCGCCTGTCAGCAGAGGGTATCGCCGGCCGCGCCGCCGCAGCAAGCGACGCCGCCCGTGACGCCCCCTGTAACCGCAACCCCGACGCCGACCCCGATCCCGGCACCCGTACCGACCGCGCAGGCACCGATCGTGACCGGCGACGGGCGCGTGCATGTCGCTCTTCTGTTGCCGCTGTCGGGCCAGCATGCGGCGCTCGGTCAATCCATGCAGTACGCGGCCGAACTCGCGCTGTTCGATTCCGGCAACGACCAGTTCGCGCTCGTGGTGCGCGATACCGAGACCGCGGGCGGTGCTGGCATGGCGGCACAACAGGCGATCGCCGAGGGCGCGCAACTTATTCTCGGACCTTTGTTCGCGAACCAGGTCGGTCAGGTTGCGCCCATCGCGCGCCAGGCTGGCGTGTCGGTCATCAGTTTCTCGACCGATCGCAGCGTCGCGGGACCCGATGTCTATGTGATGGGCATTCTGCCGGAATTGCAGATCGAGCGCGTCGTCACTTATGCGTCTTCGCAAGGCCTGCAGCGCTACGCGGCCTTGGTGCCGAATTCGACCTACGGCCGCAATGTCGTGCAGGCGCTCAATCTCGCGACCGGCGGCGGCGCGGGCACGGTCTCCAGTGTCGAGTATTACGACACCGGCACGACCGACCTCGCGCCTTATGTGCAGCGAATTGCCGGCGCCAGCGACAGCTACGATGCGCTGCTGATACCCGAAGCGGGCGATCGGTTGCGGCTGATTGCACCGCTCTTGCCGTTCTACAATATCGATCCGGGGACGGTCCGGATTCTCGGCTCGACCTTGTGGGACGATACGCGGCTCGGTTCCGAACCCGGAATCGCCGGCGCATGGTTTGCGGCGCCGCCGCGGGAAAGCTGGCAGCGTTTCGAATCGCGCTATCGCCAGCTCTATGGCGAATCGCCGAAGCGCCTTGCGAGTCTCGCTTACGATGCGACCGCGCTCGCCGCGGCGCTTGCGCGCGGTGCCGGGCCCGAAGCGGCTGCCGCCGGCGTCTTTTACGATCGCGCCGCGATCACCCAGATCGACGGATTCGCCGGCATCGACGGCATTTTCCGCTTCCAGCAGGACGGTTCGGTGCAGCGCGGACTGGCGGTGATGGAACTGCAATATGGCGGCATCGTCACCAAGGACGCCGCACCGGCGCGCTTCGAGGACGCGATCTATTAGCGCCTCGTCCGACCGACGCATGAAGGACGACTGGATCGACGCCGCGTTCGCGGCGGCGTGGGACGCATCGCCGCTTGCCGGAAGCCCCGCGCGCCCGTTCATGATCGCGCTGGTGATCGCCGTCCTGCAGCGTCTGGCTGTGCGCGATCGCGCGGTTGCGATCCTCGAGATCGGTTCGGGTTCCGGGCTGGTCACGGATCGCATGCTGGATGCGATTTCCTCGGCACAGGTCGATGGCGTCGATTTTTCGCAGCCGATGATGACGCAGGCCGCCCAACGTCTTCGGCGCCACGGCGCCCGATTTCGCCAACTTTCGATGGATCTGACGTCGTTCGATGCCGGGATGCTGAGCGGCAAACGCTACGATGCGATCGTGATCCTGCAGGTGCTGCACGAACTGCCGCGCGCAAGCAAGATGCAGGTGCTGACGCAGCTCCGCCCGCATCTCGCAGCCGGCGGCATCCTGCTATATGGCGAACGTCTGCGCGCGAAACACGATCTGTTCGCACTGCCGCATGAGGCAGTCTGGAACGCACTCTGCGAATGGACGCCGGACGTGCGACAACCGCCTTATGCCGAGCGCGTCGCGCGCATTCTCTCGAAAGAGGATTTCACCGTCACTTTGGCGGAGGAATTTGCCGCACTCTCGGAAGCCAGCTATGTCGCGGAACCGCTCGTCGTGCTCGGCGACCGGTGCCTCATTGCCGCGGTACCAGCCATGCGCGATTAGCAACGGGACCGTCGCGCGCGGTCGCGCGATCACGCCGCCGCGACCTCGCGATGCAGGGCCGCTGCCTCCTCGAGCAGCCAGTCGCGAAACCAGACGATCTTCGGCAGTTCCGCGTTCTTTTCCGGCGCGATGACGAAATAGCCGAAATCGACCGGCATCACGAATTCGAACGGTTTGACGAGGCGACCGGCAGCGAGATCGGCGCCGGCCAATGTCGTGTTGCCGAGCGCGACGCCATGCCCCTCGATCGCCGCCTGCAAGGTCATCGTCTCGGGAAAGAATTTCGGTCCCGCCGTCGGATCGATGTCGGTGACGCCGGCCGCGCGCAGCCACATGCGCCAGTCCGGCTCGCTGTCGTCTTTCAGATCCCAGTCGGAATGCAGGAGCGTGTGCCATTTGAGATCGGCCGGCCGCTTCAGCGCATGCGGTCCCTCGAGCAGCGTCGGCGAGCAGACCGGAAAGATGTCGCCATAGAACAGCCGGTCCTGGCGCAGACCCGGATAGCCGCCTTTGCCGTAGCGGATGCCCATGTCGATGTTCTCGAGTTCGAAATCGACGAGATAATCGGCGGCATCGATCCGCACCTCGATCTCAGGATGGCGCTTGCGGAAGCGATCGAGTCGCGGCACCAGCCATTTGCCGGCGAACGAGGTTGTCGATGTGACAGTGAGGATCTTGTCGTCGCGGCGGCGCGCGACCCGGTCCATGGCGGTCGACAGCCGGTCGAAGGCGGCCCGCACGTCCGGCAGGGCAAGCTGGCCGGCATCGGTCAGCAGCACCTGGCGGTTCAGCCGGCGGAACAGTTTGACCCCGAGATACTCCTCGAGCCGCTTCACCTGATGGCTGACGGCGGCCGGGGTCACGGCCAGCTCCTCCGCGGCGTCGGCGAAGCTCAAATGCCGGGCGGCGGCCTCGAAGGCGCGCAAGCTGCTCAAGGGCGGAAGGCGGCGTTTCATGGGTTCACATTAATTAAAGTAATCTGTATGGATAGTTAATATCGTTTGTTGGTGGCCTATTTCAAGCCTATTTTAGAGATGTCGCCAAGGCACCGGTTAAGAATTGTTACGGTTTTACCGCGGCCCCGGGCGAAAGAAAATGATAAGGAGAGCAGAGATGATCCGGTTTTTTGATGGCTTGCTGGCCGTTTACGGTTCCAGCGCGGCTCCGAAAGCGGTGAACGAGAACCGTCGGGATCGCGGGGACATGTGGCTCAGCGTCGCCGCCTACCGGGCGATCGACGCGCTGGGTCGGGTCCGCGGGAATGGTCGGGCCAACGACAACCACGCCGCCAACGCGGCCTGACCCGACAATATCTAACCGAGCAGACGTTTAACCGAGCAGACGGGCCGTCAGCGCATCGAGGCGCTGGCGGCCCGCATCGGTCGCGCGCAATCCGGCGGTATCGACCGCCAGAAGACCACCCTCGACCAGCATCGCAAGGCGCCGCGGATCGAACAGATCCTCCGGCGCCTTTTTGGTTTCGGCAATGAAGCGGTCGCGCGCGATGCCCTCGCGCAGCCTGAGCCCCATCAGCATCATTTCAGAGAGGCGCGTCGTCGCATCGAGCGGTTCGTCGGTGCGTGTCGCATGACCGTTGCGCTCGACATTGTCGAGCCAGGCCTCGGGCGCGCGATGCTGGCGGGTCGCATGCTTGACGCCGCCCTTGGTCACGCGCCCATGCGCGCCGGGGCCGATGCCGACATAATCGCCGTACCGCCAGTAAGTGAGATTGTGCCGCGATTCGGCGCCGGGCCGTGCGTGATTGGAAATCTCGTAGGCCGGCAGCCCCGCCGCTTCGCACATCGCCTGCGTCGTCTCGTAGAGCGCGGCCGTCGTATCCTCGTCCGGCATCGCAAGCTCGCCGCGCCGATGCGCGCCCTCGAATACCGTGTTCGATTCGATGGTGAGCTGGTAGAGCGAAAGATGTTCGGTGCCGAACATCAGCGCACAGGTCAGCTCCGCTTCCCAGGCCGATCGCGTCTGGCCCGGGCGCGCGTAGATCAGATCGAAACTGACGCGGCGGAATGCACCCATCGCGGTATCGAGGGCCGCCAGCCCTTCGGCGAAGGAATGGGTGCGGCCGAGAAATTTCAGCGCATCGTCGTCGAACGCCTGCAGCCCGAGCGACACGCGATTCACGCCGGCTTTCGCGATGTCGCCGAATTTTTCCCGTTCGACCGACGTCGGATTGGCTTCGAGCGTGATCTCGGCACCGTCGGCAAAGCCCCAACGCTGCGCGGCGCGCTCGATGATGGCGCTGACGGTTTCCGGATGCATCAGCGAGGGCGTGCCGCCGCCGAAGAAGATGCTGGTCAAATTTCGGTTAGGCGTCAGCGCCGCATAGTGATCGAGCTCAAGCAGCAAGGCCGCGCGCCAGCGATCGTGATCGATCGAGGCGCGCACATGCGAGTTGAAATCGCAATACGGACATTTCGACAAACAGAACGGCCAATGCACATAGAGGCCGAAGCCGGGTTCGGTGGATGTAAGCTCTTTATTGCTCCCTCCCCCATTGCCGCGGTCTGCCGCGGCCGACCGCGGCGTGAGGGTGAGGGTGGGGGGCACGTGCAGCGCGCGATTTGGGCGCATACGACTTATGCCGTTCCAAAACATGCCGCGACGAGCTGGCGGAATGCATCCGCACGGTGGCTCATTGCATGCTTTCTCATCGGGTCCATCTCGCTGAAGGTGATGTCGAATCCGGCCGGTTGAAAGACCGGGTCATAACCAAAACCGTTCGAGCCGCGCGGCGGCCGGACCAGGATGCCCTCGACGCTGCCCTCGAAACATTCGACATGGCCATCGGGCCAGGCGAGCGCGAGGGCGCAGACGAAGCGTGCGCGCCGGTCCTCGGTCTCGAGATACTCGAGCGCCTCGGCGATCCGGCGCATGGCGCGGCCGAAATCGCGATCGGAATTGTGGGAGGACAGGGCCCAGCGCGCGGAATAAATGCCCGGCTGGCCGCCGAGCGCCGCGACCGCGAGGCCTGAATCGTCGGCCAGCGCCGGCAGGCCCGACGCCTTGGCTGCGAGTTCCGCCTTGAGCCGGGCATTGGCGATGAACGTCGCGCCGGTTTCCTCGGGTTCGGCGAGGCCCAGCGCGCCGGCCGAGACCGCATCGATGCCGAATGGCGCGAGCAACGCGGCGATCTCGTCGCGCTTGCCGGGATTGTGGCTCGCGATGACCAGCCTGCCGCCCGCAAGCCGGCGCGGCATAGCCGCAACCGGAGCGGGGCATCGGACGGGCTGCGGGCGATCGGTCATTCTCTCGTTCCTTGCTCCCTCGGCGGAAGATTGGTCTAAATTGCGCGATATGAGCCGGCGGCAGAAGCCCCGGCCTCGGATCCGATCGTTCGAACCGTCAGAAAGGCCGAGCCCCATGCGCACGCACGCCCCCCATGTTATCGCCCGCATGACGGTTGGGCGCCTGTTTGCCCGCGGGCTGGCGGCACTGGCGACCGTGTTCGGGCTGATGCTGTTCGCGCCCGCCACATCGGCAACGCCGTTCGACGATGCCGTGGTCGCCTTTCAGAGCGGCGACTTTCCGACCGCGCTCGTGCTCTTCACGCCGCTGGCCGAAGCCGGCGATTCGCTCTCGCAGCATAATATCGGCGTGATGTACGAGCAGGGGCTGGGCGTCGCGCAGGACAATGCGATGGCGCTGGCCTGGTACAAGCGCGCGGCGGAACAGGGCAATCCGCAATCGACTTACAATATAGGCATGATGATTCTCGAGGGCCGCGGTGCCGGGCCCGATCCCGTTGCCGCCGCGCAATGGGTGCGGATCTCGGCCGATCTCGGTTTCCCGCCGGCCCAACACACGCTCGCCCATTTCTATCTCGAAGGCACCGGCGTCGAGCAGAACATCAACGAGACGATCAACTGGTTTTCGAAGGCGGCCGAGGCCGGCGTCGTCGATGCGCAATACAATCTCGGCTACATCTTCGAAACCGGCGGCGGCGTCGAACCCGATCCGATCGTGGCCTATGCCTGGTATCGCATTGCGGCGGCCAGCGGCGATCTCGAGGCAACCACAGCCGCGGAACAGATCGGCGCGCAACTGCCGCAGGACCTTCGCGAAGCAGCCGATCTCGACGTCGCGGACTGGCTCGCCGCGCACGGCCGCTGATCGCGCCCACGCTTAGGAGCGCTGCTCAGCGCAGCGTCTTGCGCATCACCAGACAGGGCGTGTCGGGTCCCCAGAGATCGGGCAAGGTTTCGTGCGGCTCGAAACCGTTCGCGACGTAAAAGGCCCGCGTTGTCGCGTAATTCTCATCCTCCATCGAGGGCGCCAGCGTCTTCACGCTGAGAAATTTGTACTGGCCCTGCCGCGCGAGCGCCTCGACCGCTTCGAGTAATGTCCGGCCGATGCCGCGTCGATGTGCGTGCGGCCGGATCGCAATCAGATGCAATTCGATCGTGTCGGCGCTTTCGACGGTGATGGTCGCAAAACCGATCGCCGCACCGGTTTCGTCGCGCGCGACCAGCATCGGCAAGGCCGCCGCCTCGACGATGTAGTTCTCGACCGCTTCGGGAATGCCGACCCAGTCGGGCAAAGTCGCAAGAATGTCGCGGCAGATGCCCGCGCGCTGCAGCGGATCGGGTTCGCAGACGATATGCGTGTTCACGATCCCTGCGCGATCGCGGCGCGCTGCGCGTCGACAAGCTGCGCGATGCCGTGGCGGGCGAGTTCGAGCATCCGGTCGAAGGGCGCCTGTTCGAAAGGTGCCGCCTCGGCGGTCGCCTGGATCTCGACGATGCCGCCCTTGCCGGTCAGCACGAAATTCGCATCGGCCTCTGCGGTGCTGTCTTCGGCATAGTCGAGATCGAGCACCGCCTCGCCCTTCACGATGCCGCAGGAAACGGCGGCGACATGATCGCGCAGCGGTACGGACGGCACGAGGCCGATTCGCTTGAGATGCGCGAACGCAAGATGGAGCGCGACGAAACTGCCGGTGATCGCGGCGGTCCGCGTGCCGCCGTCGGCCTGCAGCACATCGCAATCGAGCCGGACGCGGCGTTCGCCGAATCCGGTCATGTTGGTGACGGCCCGCAAGGAACGGCCGATCAGCCGCTGGATTTCCTGGGTGCGTCCGCTTTGCTTGCCCGAGGCCGCCTCGCGCTCGGTCCGGGTATCGGTTGCGCGCGGCAGCATGCCGTATTCCGCCGTGACCCAGCCCTTGCCGGTGCCCTTGAGAAAGGGCGGCACGCGATCCTCGACCGTGGCGAGACACAGCACCTTCGTGTCGCCGAACTGCGCGAGGCAGGAGCCCTCGGCGTATTTGTTGACGTCGATTTCCAGCGAAATGCTGCGAAGTGCGTCGGCGGCGCGGCCGGAGGGGCGCATGGATCGAATTCTCCCTGTGGATCGCCCGGATGGCGCCGGCAACAGGCGGGCGATACGGGCCCGGAAGCTAGCTCGCGCGACACGAAGGGTCCAGCATTGCCGCTGCGACCCGGAAACTGGCGCGCCGGAACGCTGGATTTATTGCGGGCTCATTGACGCTCCGGGGGGTCGTTACTAAGTTTTGCGCACCATCCGATGGTCAAGGCCATGAATGTGCAGAAACCATCCACCGAGAATTTGATCGGCGGGCTCTCGGAGCGTGCCCGCGAGGTCTTCCGGCATATCGTCGACGCCTATGTCGAAAGCGGCGAGCCCATTGGCTCGCGCACGCTCTCGCGCCGGCTGGGCCTTGGCCTGTCGCCGGCGACCATCCGGAACGTGATGTCCGATCTCGAGGATGCCGGGCTGCTGCAGGCGCCGCATACCTCTGCCGGACGGCTGCCGACCGATCTGGGCTTGCGCCTTTTCGTCGACGGGCTGCTCCAGCTTGGCGATCTCTCCGAGGACGAGCGCCGGTCGATCGATGCGCAATGCAACGCCGCCGGTCGTACCTTCCCCGAGATGCTGGAACAGGCGAGCACGATGCTCTCCGGACTTTCGAACTGTGCCGGCTTGGTCGTGGCACCCAAGGCCGAAAGCGCGCTGAAGCATATCGAGTTCGTTCGCCTCGGCCCGGGCCGCGCGCTGGTCGTGCTGGTGACCGAAGACAATCAGGTCGAGAACCGTCTGATCGATCTGCCGATGGGCCTGCCGGCCGCTTCGCTGATCGAGGCCGGCAATTATCTCTCGAGCCGGCTTACCGGCCGCACCGTCGGCGAGGCTCGCGCCGACGTGCTTGCCGAGATCACGCAACAGCGCGCCGAGCTCGATCAGCTCGCGGCGCGCGTGGTCGAGGCCGGGCTTGCGAGCTGGGGTGATGGCGGCAATGACAGCGGCGGCGTGCTGATCGTGCGCGGCCAGTCGCATCTGCTCGACGACGTGCAGGGCATCGCCGATCTCGAGCGCGTGCGCGGCCTGTTCGCGGCGCTCGAAACCAAGGACGCCTTCGCGCGGCTTCTGGGTGCGGCCGAACAGGCCGACGGCATCCGCATTTTCATCGGTGCGCAGAACGAGTTGTTTGGCCTGACCGGCTGTTCGCTGGTGATCGCGCCCTATCGCAGCGGGCGCGACCGCGTGGTCGGCGCGATCGGCGTGATCGGGCCGATGCGCATCGACTATGCGCGCATCATTCCGATGGTGGACTACACCGCCAAGATGATCGGCCGCCTCGTCGGTTGATCGTTGCGAGAAAATCGTCAGACATATTCAGGAAGGAACCGGGCAGGAATCATGCCGGACAATAAATCCGAACCGACCGACAATCCGCTCGACAATGAAAGCGGCGAGGACAGCGTGACCGGCGCCGAGCGCCCCGCGTCCGATGGGCCGGCTGAGGCTGGCGCGCAAACGCCCGGCGCGCAAAAGCAAGGCGCTGCGGCGCGCGCTGCGGCGGGCGATTCCGTTTCCAGCGGCGAAGCGCCTTTTGCGCTCGACGAGGAAGAGGCGATCGATCCCCTGGCCGTGCTGCGCGACGAGCTCGCCGTGGTTCGCGAAGAGCTTGCGGGCGCGCGCGCC
>JAWXBK010000139.1:0-61995 GCA_034439975.1 Rhodospirillaceae bacterium
ACTAGGTTCTCTTGGCTGCAAATCGTGCACCCATAATCGCTTCGCCCGTCATCCGGCCGATCGCGCTGGACGACGCGCCCGACATTCTGGAGATGTGGCGGGAGTTTACCGCCCATCTCCGCTCGCTCGGCGACGAGACCGAATTCAGTTTCGACGAGGCGGCCTATCGCGAGAACGGGTTCGGGCCATATCGGGCCTTCGACGGCATCGTCGCCCATGTCGGGAACGAGCCGGCCGGTTACCTGCTGTTCCATTTCAGCTACGATATCGACCGCGCGATGCGCCTCCTCTACATCATCGAGCTCTGGGTCCGCCCGGCGATGCGTCGTCACGGCATCGGCCGTCTGCTCATTGCGGAGACCAGCCGGCTCGCCGCCGAGTTCGGCGCACCTCGTCTGGTCTGGTGCGTGCACAACGCCAACAGGCCGGCGTTCGATTTCTATGCCAGCCTCGGGGCCAATCACGTCACGGACTATACGTGGATGTATCTCCTGCCCGACCCGGGTTAAGCACCGTGGCTGCCGCAGCGGAAAAAATTCAGCCGACCATCCGGCCGATCGCGCCCGACGACGCGGCGGATGTCATCGCGATGTCGCGCGAGTTCGCCGAATATCTGCGCGCGCTCGGCGACAAGGCGCCGCTCAATTTCGATGCGAAGGCCTTCCGCGAAGCCGGCTTCGGGCCCAAACGCGCCTTCGACGGCATCATCGCGCATGTCAGCCGACGGCCCGCCGGCTATCTGCTGTTCCATATCGGCTATGACGTCGATCGCAGCCTGCGGCTGCTTTACATCATCGATCTCTGGGTGCGCGAGGAAGCGCGGCGGCATGGCGTCGGCCGCGCGCTGATGGCGGACGTGGCGCGCATCGCCCGCGAGTTCGATGCCGGCGAACTGGTCTGGAATGTCTACGACCCGAACCGGCTCGCCTTCAATTTCTACGAAAGCCTTGGCGCCGAGCGGATCCGCGAACTCACCTGGATGAGCATTCCGGTCGTAAAACTCTGAGCGGCTGCGGCGCCCGCGAGCGCCCCTCAAATATGGATCGCGCCGGTGCCGGCGGCGAGTGCCGCTTCCTTGATCGATTCCGACAAGGTCGGATGTCCGTGGAACGAGCGCGCCAGATCCTCGACCGAACCGCCGAACTCCATGGCTACCACGCATTCGTGGATCATCGTGCCGGCATCGGGGCCGAGAATATGCGCGCCCAATAGCCGGTCGGTTTTCGCATCCGCCAGTAACTTGACGAACCCGTCGGTTTCGCCGGTCGTGCGCGAGCGGCTGTTCGCCATGAAGGGAAACTTGCCGACGCGATACTCGATGCCGGCGTCCTTCAACTGTTCCTCGGTACGGCCGACCGAGGCGACTTCCGGCCAGGTGAACACGATGCCCGGCACGGTCTCGTAATTCACATGGCCCGCCTGGCCCGCGAGCCGTTCCATCAGGGCTACGCCCTCGTCCATCGCCTTGTGCGCGAGCATCGGACCGGCGATCACATCGCCGATCGCATAGATGCCGGCGGCGCTGGTCCGGAAATGCGCATCGGTGCGCACCCTCCCCTTGTCGTCGAGCGCGACGCCCGCTTCCTCGAGACCGAGCCCGTCGGTAAAGGGCCGCCGGCCGACCGCCACCAGCACACAATCGGCGAGCAACGTCTCCGCCGCACCGCCCGCCGCCGGCTCAAGCGTGAGCGAGACGCTTTCGCTCGACGATGAAGCCACCGTCACCTTGGTCGCCAGGCGGAACTTCATGCCCTGGCGCTCGAGGATGCGCTGGAACTGTTTTGCGATCTCCTTGTCCATGCCGGGCAGGATGCGATCGAGATACTCGACGACCGTCACCTTGGAACCGAGGCGGCGCCAGACCGATCCCATCTCGAGCCCGATATAACCGGCGCCGATCACCACGAGATGCGTCGGCACTGTCGGCAAGGTCAGCGCGCCGGTCGAGGAGACGATGCGCTTCTCGTCGATCGCGATGCCCGGCAGCGACGTCGGCTCGGAACCGGTCGCGATCACGATCGAAATCGCCGCGAGGCTCGTCTTTCCGCCATCGGCGAGCGCCACATCGACGCGGCCCGAACCGGCGAGACGTCCACTGCCCTTGAGATAGTCGATCTTGTGTTTCTTGAAGAGCGATTCGATGCCCTTGGTAAGGCCACCGACCACCTTGTCCTTGTGCGCGAGCATCGCCGCGAGATCGAGATCGACGCTGCCAATCCTGATGCCGAAGGGGGCGAGATGCCCCTTCGCTTCCTCATAGCGTTCCGAGGCATGCAGCAGCGCCTTCGAGGGGATGCACCCGACATTGAGGCAGGTGCCGCCGAGCGCGCCGCGCTTTTCGATGCAGACGGTCCGCATGCCGAGCTGAGCAGCCCGGATCGCGGCGACATAGCCCGCCGGCCCGCCGCCGATGATCGCCACGTCATACTGGTCCGCCATGTGATTGCCGCCTTCTGCCCGTTATCGGCGCCGCGCGCCCGCAGCCCGTCTCTGCGCCGGTCTTTTTATGCGCCGCGCTGGCGCAGGAACAGGACCGAGCGCTCCTTGCGCTTGCCGTAGCAGGCCATCCGGTTGAAATCGGCGCGCGGGATCGGCCGGTCGGTCACGTCGATTTCGCTCTGGCCCTTGTTCCGCGAGATCCAAGGGTCGTTGATGTAGACCCGGTCGGGGTCGAACCCCGTTACCACGATCCAGTGCGGCGTGTGGTCGCCATGGACGAAATGGGTGCTGACCAGCACGACCGGCAGCCAGCCTTCGCAAAACTTCGCCTCGATGCCGGCAACGCCCGGCCAGTCATGGATGACCGATAAACCTTCCGCCTCGAGCTCGGCGAGATCCATCTTGAACACGATCTCGACGACTTCGCGGTTCTTCGGGTTGCGCGCGCGGTCGGCCAGAACGGCGTCCCGGTGATTGATATGGGTCTCGATCTCGTAACCGCGCCGGTGCGCCGCGAGCGCAAGGCCGAGCGGGCTGCAACCCGCCGGCCCCTTGCCGCGCATGATGACCGAGTTCGCCTCGCGCCAGAGCGTGTATTCCAGCGGCCGCGTCATGCCGACATCGGGATCGAAGGCGTTCATCGCCATCATCACGGCCGACGGCCCGCAGGTGAAATCGGTGGTCTGATTCCAATACGGCACGCGCCGCATGTTGGCGCCGGGTGTCTTGGCGCCCGGCCGTATGCTGCCGTCGGTGGCCTGCTTGGGCGATTGTGCGTCCATCGGCACGGTCCTCACATGTCGAGCAGGATACGCTGCGGATCCTCGATGCATTCCTTGAGGCGCACGAGGAAGGTCACCGCTTCCCGCCCGTCGATCACCCGGTGATCGTAGGTCAAAGCGAGATACATCATCGGCCTTATCTCGATCTTGCCGCCGACCGCGATCGGCCGATCCTGGATCTTGTGCATCCCGAGGATGCCGGATTGCGGCGGATTGAGAATCGGCGTCGACATCAGCGAGCCGTAAACGCCGCCGTTCGAAATCGTGAACGTCCCGCCGGTCAGATCGTCGATCGCCAGTTTACCTTCGCGCGCCTTGCGCCCGAGTTCCGAGAGTTTCGTTTCGATCTCGGCAAAATTCAGCCGGTCGCAATCGCGCAGCACCGGCACGACCAGGCCCTGGTCGATGCCGACCGCGACGCCGATATCGTAGAAATTCTTGTAGACGATATCCTCGCCGTCGATCTCGGCATTGACCGCCGGAATCTCCTTCAGCGCGACGATCGCCGCCTTCACGAAGAACGACATGAAGCCGAGCTTGATGCCGTGCTTCTTCTCGAAGATGTCGCGATACTGCTTGCGCACCGCGATCACCGCGCTCATGTCGGCCTCGTTGAAAGTCGTGAGCATGGCGGCGGTGTTCTGCGACTGCTTGAGCCGCTCGGCGATGCGCTTCCTGAGACGCGACATGCGCACGCGCTCTTCGCGCGGCGTTGCGCCGTCCCCCTCCACCGGTCGCACCACCGGTGCCGGGCGCGACGGCACCGCTTGTTTCGCGGCAGGCTGTGATGCCGCCTGCGCGGGCGCGGCCTCGGACGGTGCCGGCGGCGGCGGGGCGGACGGCGCCGGGCTCGTGCGCGGCTCGGGCTCTACGGCGCCCGGCTGTTCGGCCGGTGCGTTCTTCGGGTCCGACGACGGCTCGCCGGCGCCCTTCTTCACTTCCTTGCCGATATAATCGAGCACGTCGCCCTTGGTGATGCGCCCGCCCGGACCGCTGCCGGCGATCTCGCCCGCCACGACCTCGTTCTCTTCCATCAGCTTGCGCACCGAGGGCGAGAGCGCCTCGTCTTCGGGCGCGTCGACGCCGGTCGCGCGTTCGCCCTCGGGCGGCGCGCCCGCCTCGTGTCGGGCGCCCATCGTCGGGCGCGCCTGCGCGCGCTGCTCATCGGAAATCTTGCGCGTCAGATCGGGCACCGGACCGGACGGACCGACCGCCGGCTTGCCCGTTTCAGCACTCGGCGCTGGTGCCGTTGCCGCGGCTGCTGGCTTGGCAGGCTCCGGCTTCGCCGTCGGCGCCTTCGCACTCACCGCTTCGCCGGCTTCGGCCAGCCGGCCGACGATCGCACCGACTTCGACGGTCGCACCTTCCTGGGCGGTGATTTCGGCGAGACGCCCCGCGACGGGTGCGTTCACTTCGAGCGTCACCTTGTCGGTTTCGAGTTCGAGCAGTATCTCGTCCTGCGCGACGCTGTCGCCGACCTTCTTCATCCATTTGGCGATCGTCGCCTCGGTCACCGATTCGCCGAGTTGCGGTACTACGATATCTTTCGCCATCGGCTTCTTCCTTTTACTCGACGCTCAAGGCCTGATCGGCCAGAAGCGCCTGTTCGCGCAGATGGCGCTTGAGCAGGCCCGTCGCCGGCGATGCCGCCGCGGGCCGTCCGGCATAGCGCGCGCGGCCGGCCGAATGGCCGAGTTCGGTCAGCACCGCCTCGATCTCCGGCATGACGAAGAACGCCGCACCCATGTTCCTCGGCTCCTCCTGGCACCACACGATGTCGGCCTGCGGAAAACGAGCCAGCTCGGCCTTCAGCGCCTTGTGCGGGAACGGGTAGAGCTGTTCGAGTCGCAGGAAAGCCACGTCCTTGATCTCGCGCTTGGCACGTTCCTCGAAGAGATCGTAGTAGACCTTGCCGGAGCAGAGCACAACGCGCCGCACGTTCTCGTCGTTACAAAGTTTGACATCGTCGTACATCACAAGATGAAACGACGTGCCCGGCCCCATATCCTGCAGGCGCGACACGCAGAGTTTGTGACGCAACAGCGATTTCGGCGTCATGACAATCAGCGGCTTGCGGAAATTGCGGTGCATCTGACGGCGCAGCGCGTGAAAGTAATTGGCCGGCGTTGTGCAGTTCACGACCTGCATGTTGTCTTCGCCCGAAAGCTGCAGGAACCGCTCAAGGCGCGCCGAACTATGTTCGGGCCCCTGTCCTTCGTACCCGTGCGGCAGCAGCATCACGAGGCCCGACATGCGCAGCCACTTGCTCTCGCCCGAAGCAATGAACTGGTCGATGATGACCTGCGCGCCGTTCACGAAATCGCCGAACTGTGCCTCCCAGACGACGAGGCCGCGCGGCTCGGCCAGCGAATAGCCATATTCGAAACCGAGCACGCCCGCTTCGGAAAGCGGGCTGTCGATCACTTCGATGAGCGCCTGACCTTTTCGCACCGCATTCAGCGGCACGTATTCGTCCATACTCTCCTGGTCGATCAGCACCGCATGGCGCTGGCTGAACGTGCCGCGGCCGCAATCCTGGCCGGACAGCCGGACCTTGCAGCCTTCGAGCAGCAGGCTGCCGAAGGCCAGCGACTCGGCGGTCGACCAGTCGATGTCGTTGCCGCTTTCGAGCCGCTCGCGCTTCGCCTCGAGGATGCGCAGCAGTCGGCGATGCGCGGTAAACCCTTCCGGAACCGACGTGAGCGCCTGCCCGATCAGCCGCAACGTGTCGGGCTCGACGGCGGTCTCGCCGCGCCGGTCGTCGCCGGTCGCAACCGCAAGCCCGGCCCAGGCGCCTTCGAGCCAGTCGGCCTTGTTCGGCTTGTAGCCGGGTGCAGATTCGAAGGCCTCTTCGAGCTTGGCCTGGAACTCGGTCGCGATATGGTCGGCATCCTCGCGGGAGACGATGTCCTTTTCGATCAGCCGTTCGGCATAGAGCGCACGCGTCGTCGCATGCTCCGCGATCCGCCGATACATCAGCGGCTGGGTGAATGACGGCTCGTCGCCTTCGTTATGGCCGTGCCGGCGATAGCAGAACATGTCGATGATGACGTCGCGCTTGAACTCCTGCCGATACTCCATCGCGATGCGGGCGACATGGACCGTCGCCTCGGGATCGTCGCCGTTGACGTGGAAGATCGGTGCCTGGATCAGCTTGGCGACTTCCGAGCAATAGGGACCCGAGCGCGATTTGACCGGGTCGGTCGTGAAACCGATCTGGTTGTTGATGATGAAATGGATCGTGCCGCCGACGCGATAGCCCTTGAGGTCCGACAGATCGAGCGTCTCGGCGACGAGACCTTGCCCGGCGAACGCCGCATCGCCGTGCAGCAGGATCGCCATTGTCTGGTTGCGATCGATATCGCCCTTATGCGCCTGCTTCGCGCGCACCTTCCCCAGCACGACGGTGTTGACTGCCTCGAGATGCGAGGGGTTGGCGGTCAGCGAGAGATGCACGCGGCGGCCGTCGAACTCGCGGTCCGACGAGGTACCGAGATGGTATTTGACGTCGGCCGAACCTTGCACGTCTTCGGGATTGGCCGGATTACCCTGGAACTCGGAAAAGATCGCCGTAAAGGGTTTGCCCAGCACGTTCGCCAGCACGTTCAGCCGGCCGCGATGGGCCATGCCCAGCACGACCTCGGTGACGCCAAGCTGGCTGCCGCGCTTGAGGATCTGTTCGAGCGCCGGGATCGTCGTCTCCGCGCCCTCGATGCCGAATCGCTTGGTGCCGGTATATTTCTTGTCGAGAAACCGCTCGAACGCTTCGGCATGGGTCAGCCGTTCGAGAATGGCGCGCTTGCCCTTCTCGGTGAATTGCGTGTGGTTGCGGATGCTCTCGATGCGCTCCTGGATCCATGCCTTCTGCGCCGGATCCTGGATATGCATGAACTCGATGCCGATCTTGCCGCAATAGGTCTCGCGGACGATCTGCACGATCTGGCGCAGCGACGCATATTGAAATCCGAGCACGCCGTCGAGAAAGATCGGCCGATCCATGTCGGCATCGGTGAAGCCGTAACTCGTCGGATCGAGTTCAGGATGCTTGTCGCGCGGCTTGAGCTTCAACGGATCGAGATCGGCCTCGAGATGGCCACGCACCCGGTAGGCCCGGATCAGCATCAGCGCGCGCACCGAATCGGTGGCGGCCGCGCGGATCTCGTCGATCCCGACCGAGCGCAGCGGTGATTCAGTTCTTGAGCCGGCGATCGACGGCGCCTCGTCGATCATGATCTCGACGCCGCCATTGTCGCGACGGGTCCAGCTCGCGCCCTGCATGTCGTCGAGCACGGTGCGGCTGTCGTCATTGAGGCTCGCGAAAAACTCCCGCCAGCTCGCCTCCACCGAACCCGGATCGTTCACATATCGGGCATAAAGATCGGCAATGAACTCGGCGTTCGGACCGGACAGGAAAGAGAGTTCGTCGCGCTCCATCGTCTGATGCTGCTCCTCGTTGGCGACCCGGGCTGGCCCCGCACGGGCTCCGGCGAATCGGCGGGCGGCGGGTCAGATTCGCCGCCGTCGAAATCTTAGCCCTTCATCGCCCCCAACATGGTATCGCCGAGCCGGGCCGGCGAGTCCGAAACCAGAATTCCCGCAGATTTCAGGGCATCGATCTTGTCGCCCGCCCCGCCTTTGCCCCCCGCGATGATCGCCCCGGCATGGCCCATGCGCCGGCCGGGCGGTGCCGAGACGCCGGCGACGAACCCGACGATAGGCTTCCTGGTCTTGGCGCGGCGCACGAAATCGGCCGCCTCTTCCTCGGCGCTGCCGCCGATTTCGCCGATCATGATGACGCCTTCGGTCTCGGGGTCGGCAAGAAACAGCTCGAGGCAGTCGATGAAATTGGTGCCGTTCACCGGATCGCCGCCGATGCCGATACAGGTCGTCTGGCCGAGCCCGACGGCGGTCGTCTGGGCGACCGCTTCATATGTGAGCGTGCCCGAGCGCGAGACGATGCCGATGCGGCCGCGTTTGTGGATATGCCCGGGCATGATGCCGATCTTGCATTCGCCGGGCGTGATAACGCCGGGACAGTTCGGTCCGATCAGCCGCGTCGCACTGCCTTCGAGCGCGCGCTTGACCCGCACCATGTCGAGCACCGGAATGCCCTCGGTGATGCAGACGACCAGCGGCAACGACGCCGCGACCACTTCGAGAATCGCATCGGCCGCAAAGGCCGGCGGCACATAGATCACGCTCGCATCGGCCCGGGTCTCGGCAACCGCTTCGGCGACGGTATCGTAGACCGGCAGATCGAGATGCTTCGTGCCGCCTTTGCCTGGTGTCACGCCGCCGACCATCCGGGTCCCGTATTTGATCGCCTGCTCGGAATGGAACGTGCCCTGCGACCCGGTGAAACCCTGGCAGATAACGCGCGTGTTGCGACCGACGAGCACCGCCATCAGGCAGCCTCCCGCACGGCCTTGACCGCTTTCTCGGCGGCATCGGCGAGATCGGAGGCGGAGAGGATCGGCAGGCCCGACTCGGCGAGAATCTTCCTGCCGAGTTCGACATTGGTGCCTTCGAGCCGAACCACCAGCGGCGCCTTGAGGCTGAGTTCGCGCGCCGCCGCGACCACGCCTTCGGCAATGATGTCGCAGCGCATGATGCCGCCGAAAATATTGACCAGGATGGTCTTCACGTTCGGGTCGGAGAGAATGATCTTGAATGCGGCCGTCACCCGTTCGCGCGTCGCCCCGCCGCCAACGTCGAGAAAGTTCGCCGGCTCGCCGCCATAGAGCTTGATGATATCCATCGTCGCCATCGCGAGCCCGGCGCCGTTGACCATGCAGCCAATATTGCCGTCGAGCTTCACGTAATTGAGCTCGTTTCGCGCGGCTTCGCGTTCGGCCGGATCTTCCTCGTCCTCATCGCGCAGTTCTGCCACCTCTTTGTGACGATAGAGCGCGTTGTCGTCGAAATTGATCTTGGCATCGAGCGCAACCACGTCGCCCGATTTGGTGATCATCAACGGGTTGAGTTCGATCACCGAGGCATCGAGATCGACGAACGCCTTGTAGATCGCGTCGATGAACCTGACCGCCTTCTTGACCTGGTCGCCTTCGAGATCCAGCGCGTACGCGATGCGTCGCGCGTGATGCGGCATGAGCCCGGTCGCCGGATCGATGGTCACTTTCAGGATCTTTTCGGGGTGATGGACCGCGACTTCCTCGATATCCATACCGCCTTCCGTCGAGGCGATGACGGTGATGCGGCTGGTCGCGCGATCGATCAGAAGGCCGAGATACAGCTCGCGCGCGATGTCGCAACCTTCCTCGACATAGAGGCGGCCCACGACGCGCCCCTGCGGCCCGGTCTGTTTGGTGACCAGGGTTTTGCCGAGCAGTTCTTTGGCGATGGCGCGGACTTCGTCGAGCGACCGGGCGAGCTTGACGCCGCCCGCCTTGCCGCGGCCGCCGGCATGGATCTGGGCCTTCACGACCCAGATCGTGCCGCCCAGCTTTTTCGCGGCGTCGACCGCCTCGTCGACGGTGAACGCAGGGTAACCGCGCGGAACGGCAACGCCGAAACGGGCGAGGAGTTCCTTCGCCTGGTACTCGTGAATATTCATTGGTCGGCTTGCGCAATCGTGAATGTGCGGCGGCGGGCGGGCCTCCGCGAACGGAGGCTGAGCTTCAATCTAACAGCTTCAAGCCCGGGTTCAAGGCACGCCCCACGAAAATCCGTGCCGTGACCCGCCCGCCGCCGACGCAAGCCGTGGATCGCATCAGCGCGCCGCCCGCGCAACGTCCGCCGCCCGAGGGCGGAGACTATGCGGAGCAGCGCGCTGAAAGGCGATCAGTAGACCGTTTCTTACTTCGCGCGACGGGTACGCGGCCGTGACTTCGCCTTGGCCGCTGCCGGCGCCGGGGCCGGGGCCGCCTTCTTGGCCCGACGCTTTGTCTTGCGCTTGGTCTTGCGCTTGGTCTTGCGCTTGGCTTTCGCTTTCGCTTTGGTCTTGCGCTTCGCCTTACGCTTCGTCTTCGCCTTGGTCTTCCGCTTGGCGACCTTCCGCTTCGCGGTCTTCCGCTTGGCCGACTTACGCTTGGCCTTCGCCTTGGACTTTGCCTTCCGCTTCGGTGCCGCGCGCTTCGCGGCGGCCCGGGCAGTCCGCTTCCCAGTCCTCTTCATCGTTTATCTCCTCTCTGAATTTTCCTCACCGTATCGATGAGGCCCCTTACGGCCGAGATCGACTTATCGAACATGGCCCGTTCGGACCTGTTCAAATCGATTTCGACCACTCTCTCTACGCCGCCAGCACCGATCACCACCGGCACGCCGACATAGAGTCCTTTAACCCCGTACTCCCCGTTGAGCCAGGCAGCACAGGGTAACACGCGTTTCTTGTCCTTTAAAAAGGATTCAGCCATCGAGATCGCTGCCGCAGCGGGCGCGTAGAAAGCTGAACCGGATTTCAGCAGCTCGACGATCTCCGCACCGCCGTCGCGCGTGCGCTGCACAATGGCATCGAGCTGTTCGTTGGTGAGCCACCCCTTCTTCACGAGATCGGGCAGCGGAATCCCGGCCACCGTCGAATAGCGGACCAGCGGCACCATGGTGTCGCCGTGCCCGCCGAGCACGAAGGCGGTCACGTCTTCGACCGACACCTTCATCGCCTCGGCCAGGAAATATCGGAACCGCGCGCTGTCGAGCACGCCGGCCATGCCGACGACCCGCGAATGCGGCAGGCCGCATGCCTCGCGCATCACCCACACCATCACATCGAGCGGGTTGGTGACGACGATGACGAATGCCTTGGGACAATGTTTCTTGATGGCGGCGCCGACCTTCGAAATCACTTCGGCATTCTTGCCGAGCAGGTCGTCCCGACTCATGCCGGGCTTACGCGGGAAGCCAGCGGTGACGATCACCACGTCGGCGCCCTTGATGGCCCGATAATCGTTGGCGCCGCCAATGACCGCATCGAAACCTGCGATCGGCGATGCCTGCACGATGTCGAGTGCTTTCCCCTGCGGCAGGCCATCGGCGATGTCGAACATGACGATGTCGCCGAGGTCTTTGAGACCGGCGAGCAGCGCCAGCGTGCCGCCGATATTTCCTGCACCGATCAGGGCGATCTTCTTACGCGCCATCCCCGTTTCGATCCGCCGTTCGGCCCCATGTCCGGTCACGTACCGGCCGTTCGTTTCATGGCCGCGCAGGGTGGTTACCCCATACCGCCGCCATACTAGGTCTAGTGTTACTACTCCTTTTCAACCCCCAGAGCAAGTGTGGGGATAATAAAATGTCAAGAACTATCGCTGGTGATGCCGGGCGACATACTCGGCCGAGCGCATTTCGATCAGCCGCGAGGCGGTGCGGCGGTATGTGGCGGCGACATCGCGCGCGCGACAGAGCCCGTCCGGCTCGGCTTCTGCACTCATCACCAGCAGCGTCCGATGTTCGTACAGCGCATCGATCAGGGCCACGAAACGCAGCGCTTCATTGCGTTCCTCGTCGCCCATGACCGGCACGTCTTCGAGCAACAGCGTGTGAAAATTGGCGGCCAACGCCAGGTAATCCGCGGCACCGAGATTCTGCCGGCAGAGCGCATCGAAACCAAACCAGGCGACGCCTTCGGCGGCGCGCGGCACGAATAACACCCGTCCCAGAAACTCGATCGACACCGCCTTCGGTTCGGCCCGATCGGTCAGCAGCGCGAAAATTTCGCGCAACTGCGCCGCCGCCCGCTCGTCATGCGGCACGAAGTAAACCGGCTGGCCGGCAACGCGGATCCGGCGCCAGTCGGTGCCCCGGCCGATATCGACGAGGTCGAGATGCGCCTCGATCAGGGCGATGAACGGCAGGAACCGCTCGCGCTGCAGCCCGCCTTCGTAGAGCCGCTGTGGCGCCCGGTTCGAGGTCGCGACGATCACCACGCCGCGCCCGATCAGCGCTTCGAACAGCCGGCCCAGCAGCATGGCATCGGCGATGTTCGTGACCTGAAATTCGTCGAAACAGAGCAGCGTCGCATCGGCCGCGACCGCTTCGGCGATCGGCGGTACCGGATCGCCCTGATGGCTCTGCCGCCATGCGTGGATCCGTCCATGGACCTCCTGCATGAAGGCGAGAAAATGCACCCGGCGCTTGGCCGCGACCGGCGCATCGGCGAAGAACATATCCATCAGCATCGACTTGCCGCACCCGACGTCGCCGACGAGATAGATGCCGCGCGGCGCCGAATCGGGTGGACCGGACGCGACGGCGTCGCGTCCGAAAAGCCGACCGAGAAACGACCCGCGAGGCCGCGCCGGCACGTAATCGGCCAGCGCCTCGTGCAGGGCCTGCAGCCGCGCGACCGCCTGCGTCTGTGCGGGATCGGGTTGGATCAGGTCGGCTGCGATGCGCGCCGCATAGGCCGCGCGCGGGCCATTGGCGACGGCGCTTCCGGCGACATCACTCGCGGCAGCTTCGGTCGGCCGATCGTTCATCGCATCTCCGGTTTTGGTATTTCCGTCCGCAGCGATAGCATGACCCCGCGATAGTATAGGCGCCGTGAAACGGGAGAGCAGCCCGAACGAGGAGAGCGATCATGGACGACGATGTCTTCAATATGGGCCTGCGCCAGTTCCTGAAGCAGGTCGGCGTGACCTCGCAGCGCGCGCTCGAGGAGGCCGTGCGCCAGGCTGAGGACGACGGCAAACTGGCCGGTCAGAAGAAGGTCCGCGCTCGGATGGTGCTGACGGTCGATTCGATCGGCCTCGAACATGTCGTCGAGGACGATATCAAGCTGGCGTGAGCAGGCTGCTGCGATCCACCACTCGTCCGTCATCGCCGGGCTTGACCCGGCGATCCATCATGCCGATGCACCGGCATTGCAGAACGAAGATGGTGTGAGCGGGTCGGTGGATGCCCGGGTCAAGCCCGGGCATGACGATTGGAAAAACGGATGCGCCCCAACGCGCCGCCTAGCGCCGTACGACCATCAGCTTCTTGATCTCGGCGATCGCCTTGGCCGGATTGAGGCTCTTCGGGCAGGTCTTGGTGCAGTTCATGATGGTGTGGCAGCGATAGAGCCGGAACGGGTCTTCGAGATTGTCGAGCCGCTCGCCGGTATGTTCGTCGCGGCTGTCGGCGATCCAGCGATAGGCCTGCAGCAGGATCGCAGGGCCCAGATAGCGATCGTCGTTCCACCAGTAGCTCGGGCAGGCCGTCTGGCAGCAGAAGCAGAGGATGCATTCCCAGAGCCCGTCGAGCTTCGCGCGCTCTTCCGGCGACTGCAGCCGCTCGCGCGCGGGTGCCGCCGTCTCGGTCTTGAGCCAGGGCTCGATCGAGGCGAGCTGGGCATAGGCGGTGCTGAGATCGGGCACCAGGTCCTTCACGACCGGCCGGTGCGGCAGCGGATAGATGCGCACCTCGCCCTTCACCGCGCGCGTATGCATGGTGCAGGCAAGCGTGTTGGTGCCGTCGATATTCATCGCGCAGGAGCCGCACACACCCTCACGGCAGGAGCGCCGGAAGGTGAGCGTCGCGTCGATCTCGTTCTTGATCTTGATGAGCGCGTCGAGAACCATCGGGCCGCATTGCGCGAGATCGACCTCGTAACTGTCGATGCGCGGGTTCTCGGCCGTATCCGGGTCCCAGCGATAGATCTTGAAGACGCGCATTTCGGTCGCGCCCGCTTCGGCGGGAAAACGCTTGCCGGGCTTTACCTTGGAATTGGCAGGGAGCGTTAATTGGGCCATGGGTCTATTTCTTACTCGTCATCGCAGGACCATTCCTCGAGCACCGACCAGCACTCTTCGTCGTCGCTATCGAAACCTTCCCAGCGGGAAAGCTGGATAAATTCGAACCGTCCGGCCTTGGCAACGGCATTCATCCGGTCGGTCAGTTCGCGCAGATCGTCGGAAAACTCGACCACGTCAGGTTCGTCTTCGGATTCCTCGTCAAACCAGCATTCGAGACAAAACCGGCCATCCGTGGAATTGATCATCGGCCGCTCTCGGATTGCCCGTTAATACACCCGTTTCTTCGGCGGGAAGGATTGCACGTCGTTCGACAGCGGATTGAGATGCACCGGGCGGTATTCGATCGGCATGGTGCCCTGCTCGTCCAGCCGCACGATCGTGTGCTTCAGCCAGTTGTCGTCGTCGCGCTCGGGATGGTCTTCGCGGGCATGCGCGCCGCGGGTTTCGGTGCGGTTGCGCGCCGATTCGAGCGAGACCATCGCCTGCGCCATGAGATTGTCGAGCTCGAGCGTTTCGACCAGGTCCGAATTCCAGATCATCGAACGGTCGGTGACGCGGATATCGGCGCGCTGGCCCCAGAGCGCGCGCAACCGCGCCATGCCGCCATCGAGCGTTTCCTGGGTGCGGAAGACCGCGCAATCGACCTGCATCAGCTTCTGCATGTCGAGCCGGAGCTTCGCCGTCGGCGTGCCGCCGCTCGCATGACGCAGGCGGTCGAACCGCGCCAAAGCCGGCTCGGCCGAATCTTTCGGCAGCGGTCGCAGCGCCTCGCCCGGCGTTACCAGTTCAGCGGCGCGGATCGCGGCGGCACGGCCGAACACCACGAGATCGAGCAGCGAGTTGGATCCCAGCCGGTTAGCGCCATGGACCGAAACGCAGGCCGCCTCCCCGATCGCCATCAGGCCCGGCACCACCGCATCGGGATCGCCGTTCTTCGGGGCGACCACCTCGCCGCGATGGTTGGTCGGAATGCCGCCCATATTGTAATGGCAGGTCGGCAGCACCGGGATCGGTTCGCGCGTCACCTCGACGCCGGCGAAGATTTTTGCCGTCTCGGAAATGCCCGGCAGGCGCTCGTGCAGCACCTTGGGATCGAGATGTTCGAGATGCAGATGGATATGGTCCTTGAGCGGGCCGCAGCCGCGCCCCTCGCGAATCTCGATCGTCATCGCGCGGCTGACGACGTCGCGCGAGGCGAGATCCTTCGCATGCGGCGCATAGCGTTCCATGAAACGCTCGCCGGCCGCATTCGTCAGATAGCCGCCCTCGCCGCGCGCACCCTCGGTGATGAGGCAGCCGGCGCCGTAGATGCCTGTCGGATGGAACTGGATGAACTCCATGTCCTGCAGCGGCAGCCCGGCGCGCAGCAGCATCGCATTGCCGTCACCGGTGCAGGTATGCGCCGAGGTGCAGGAGAAATAGACCCGCCCGTAGCCGCCGGTCGCCAGCACCACGAGCTGCGCATTGAACCGGTGGATCGTGCCGTCCTCGAGATTCCACGCGATCAGGCCGCGGCAATGCCCGGCCTCGTCCATGATCAGGTCGATCGCGAAATACTCGATGAAGAACTCGGCCCTGTGCTTGAGCGCCTGCTGGTAAAGCGTGTGCAGGATTGCGTGCCCGGTGCGGTCGGCCGCGGCGCAGGTGCGTTGTGCGATGCCTTCGCCGAACCTGGTCGTCATGCCGCCGAACGGCCGCTGATAGATCTTGCCTTCGGCGGTGCGGCTGAACGGCACGCCATAATGTTCGAGCTCGATGATCGCCGGCATCGCCTCGCGCACCATGTACTCGATCGCGTCCTGGTCGCCGAGCCAGTCGGAGCCCTTGACCGTGTCGTACATATGCCATCGCCAGTCGTCTTCGCCCATATTGCCGAGCGCGGCGGCGATGCCGCCCTGGGCTGCAACCGTGTGGCTGCGCGTCGGGAAGACCTTGGTGACGCAGGCGGTGCGCAATCCCTTCTGCGCCATGCCGAAAGTCGCGCGCAGGCCCGCACCGCCGGCACCGACCACCACAACATCGTAATCGTGATCGACGATGCGGTAGGCGTCGCCATTAATACGAGGCGCCCCGGCTTCGGTCGATGATGCTGTGGTGGCCATGATCGCTAGTTTCCAAACGCGATGGTGAAAAGCGCGATCGCGCCGGTCAGCGCCAGCGCGATGCAGCCGAACTTGACCAGCAGGATGAGCGCGAGCCGCAGGCCTTCGCCATGCACATAGTCTTCGATTATGACCTGCAGACCGAGTGCGAGATGCCAGAGCCCGGCACCGAGCAGGAGCAGAAACAAACCGAACGTCAGCGGATGGCCGAGCCACGCGATAACCGCCTGATGATCGGCACCGCTATGCGCGATGAGCCCGATCAGGAACCAGACCAGCAGCGGCACCAGGGCAACCGCCGTGACGCGCTGCAGCCACCAATGCTGCACGCCTTCCTTGGCCGAACCGAGGCCGCGGACGCGCCCCAGTTCGCTGCGCAGGCCGCGCATCAGAAACCACCCCGCGCGGCGATGCCGGCGATCCAGATCGCAATCGTGAGAACGATCGTGCCGCCGACGACCAGTTTGCCCGAGAGATAGACCGCATCGAGTTCGAGGCCGTGACCGGTATCCCAGACCAAATGCCGGATACCGTTCAGCAGGTGATAGAGGAGGCAGAATGTGAAGGCGAACAGCAGCACGCGGCCGAGGATCGAACCGGCCAGCGCCTGCATGCAGGCGAAGGCTTCGGGCCCGTAGGCCGCCGCGACCAGCCACACGACCAGAGCGACCGCACCCGCGCCCAGCACGATGCCGGTGATGCGATGCGATATCGACAGGACCGTGGTGAGTTGCGGCCGATAGATCTGCAGATGCGGTGAGAGCGGCCGCGCCGGATGGTGCGCCGGTGGCTGCGCCGGATCCGATGGAATGGACCGATCGTTCTCGTCGCGGCCGTCCGCGCCCATGAATCCCCGCTGAGGATTTGTGATTCCGTGCCAAGGCTGATGTAAGCCCCGCCGCCAGCTTAGTCAACGCGCGTGCTGCAGTGCAAACAAACTGTCGGCACTGTCACAAAATGTGGACGGTTCGGTGGAAAATCGGTTTGCGGTTTGTGCAAGACCCAACCGGTTTTACACAGGAAAATCGGTGCGCGCCGCGAATCCGCATTGCCGCTCTGTCGAAATGATCTCAAGCTTTCGGCAGCACGCGAAAGCGTCGGTCGGCGGTCCGCGCTGGCTCCCGATTTCGGCAGCAACCTCCGTTCCTGCCGGCACCCGGGGCGATGCGGACCCAAGGCCGCGAACCGGATTGACGGCGGCAACGCCTTCAGACCGGATCGGTGCCGGAACGGACGCCGTTCTGCGGCGCTCGAACCGGGATGGATAAGCGGGCCGTTCCTGGCAATGCCTGCGGGCAAAGCGGACCAGCCGCGCCGGCCGCGTCACGGTTTGCGATTTCGGTCGCAGATCGCGCGATACCGCCGGTGGCCGGTCGGGAATTCGTGCCGCTGATCCGTCGGGTTGTTGTGGGCCCCTTCGCGGGGGTCCGTACGTCACGCCCGATCGCCCGGCGGGACGCCGACGCGGCAACGCGTTCGGTGTTCGGACGGCGCGGCGGGGCTGACGATCGCAGCACCCTGCCGCTTTTTCGTGTCGGAGCCGGTCGCAAGCGGCTTCCGGGAGGCGTCAGGAGCATCCTTTCGGGATGCGTTGCGCGAGTTCTTCGGGCTCGGCGCACCTGACGCCTCTCTCATTACCACCCGGATTCGCGCCGGATCAACCTGATTTTGGGGTTTGGAATCGGCGACCCACCAGATATCGCGTGGGGAGCGTCGATCAGGTTTCGCGCGGCAGCAGCACCCAGTAATCGAGCTCGAGCACGACCGACGCATCGGCCTTGCCGTCCTGGTCCTTGTCGGGAAAGTCCGCAGCACTGCAGTTCTTGCAGGCGATCGTACGCAGCCTGAGCGCACCGAGATCGTCGCGCCCGGCGATCGTTGCGCGATCGAGAATTTCGCTCCAGGCATAGATCGTATCGCCGGCGAAACTCGGATTCGAGTGCCGACCGCCATTGATCGCGGCGAGACGGAACGCACCGGCCAGACCGTTCGCACTCAGCGCGCGCGCCAGCGAGATGATATGGCCGCCATAGACGATGCGCCGGCCGAACCTTCCACCGGCTTCGACATGCTGGTTGAAATGCACCCGCGCATTGTTCTGATAGAGCCGCGTCGCGAGCATGTGACAGGATTCTTCGATCGTCATGCCGTCGACATGGTCGATGCGCTCGCCCGGGTTGTAATCCTCCCAGCGATGGCGCGTGCCGGCGAGATCGTCGCTCCAGCCCGCAAGATCGAGCTCTTCCGGCACCAGCAAATCATCGGCCGCGACGGCATCGGGCAGCTCGGGCACGACCGGCGGCGGCGGCGGCGCCGCCTTGTCACGCTTGCGCACCAGAACCCAGCGCACATAGTCGAGCACGATCTCGCCCATCTGGTTGGTGCCGGTCGAATGCACATAGACGATGCCGGTTTCGCCGTTCGAGGTTTCCTTGAGCCCGATCACCTCGGAGACGGTCGCGAGCGTATCGCCGGGATAGACCGGCACGCCGAACCGGCAGGCAGCATAACCGAGATTGGCGATCGCATTCAGCGACACGTCGGGCACAGTGCGGCCGAACACGATATGAAACACCAGCACGTCGTCGATCGGCGCCTGCGGCAGACCGAGCGACTGTGCGAACGAATCCGAGGAATGCAGCGCAAAGCGCGAGCCGGTCAGCGCGATATAGAGCGCGACATCGCCTTCGGAGAGCGTGCGCGGCACCGCATGCACGATCCGCTCGCCGAGCCGGAAATTCTCGAAGAAACGGCCGGGATCGGTCTTGCCGCTCATTGTGCCGCCTTGATCCGGTCGCGCTCGGCCTGTTCCTTGGCGGCGATCGTGTCGGCCAGTTCGACGACGCGGCGCGCGTTCAGCACATGCAGGTTCTCGATCAGCTTGCCGTCGACCACGACGATGCCCTTGCCCTGACGCGACGCCTCGGCATGGGCCGCGATGATGCGGCGCGACCATTCGACCTCGGAGGGTTGCGGCGCGAAGATACGGTTCGCCGCCTCGATCGTTTTCGGGTGGATCAGCGTCTTCCCGTCGAAGCCGAGATCGCGCCCCTGCTCGCAGGCGAGCTGGAAGCCCTCGACATCCTCGAGATCGAGATGCACACCGTCGAGGATCGCGAGATTGAAGGCGCGCGCCGCCAGGAGACAGAGCCCGAGCGCGGTGATCATCGGCAGCCGGTCGCGCGTATGCTGCGCGTGCAGGTCCTTGGCGAGATCGGACGTGCCCATGACGAAGCAGCGGACCCGCGGGCTCGCGCCGCCGATCGCCTCGGCATTCAGAACCGCGCGCGGCGTTTCCATCATGCACCAGATCGAGAGTTCCGACGGCGCATCGTTCGCCGCCATCACCATCTCGGACTGGCGCACCGATTCGACGTTCTCGGTCTTGGGCAGCAGCAGCGCCTCGGCGCCGGCCTTGCTCGCCGCGACCAGATCGGCATAGCCCCAGGGCGTGTTGAGCCCGTTGACGCGGATCACCACCTCGCGCTCGCCGAACCCGCCCGCCTTGACCGCATCGCAGACCGCCTGGCGCGCATCGCGCTTGGCATCCGGCGCCACCGCATCCTCGAGATCGAGGATGACGACGTCGACCGGCAAAGTGCGCGCCTTCTCGATCGCGCGGGCATTGGAACCCGGCACGTAGAGCGCCGAACGGCGGGGCCAGTTGCCGCGATACATGAGCGTTCATCCTTCCCGATCATCGCCGCCGGATCGCCTTTGTGGCCGTCGATCCAGAGGCCCGAAACCGGCGCGACTATAGGCAATCGGACCCGCCGTGCAACCGGGAGGGGCCCGAAGGCAATAGCGGCCTCTGGCGCTGCGGCGGGGCCTCGTGATTAGCTCGCGTCGATGGATGCGCCCACCAACACGCCGCAAAACCCCCGGCCTCACCCGAAATCCGTGCTGTCGATCCAGTCCCGCGTAGTCTACGGCCATGTCGGCAACGCGGTCGCGATGCCGGCACTGCACGGGCTCGGCATCGAGGCCTGGCCGATCGACACGGTCTCGTACTCGAGCCATCTCGGCTATCCCGAGGCGCGCGGCATGCGCCACGCGCCGGCGACACTCGCGCCCTTGCTCGACGGGCTCGAGGCGATCGGCGCGCTCGGCGAGTGCGATTGCGTGCTGAGCGGCTATCTCGGCGATGTCGGGAACGCAGCGCTCGTCGCCGACGCGGTCGCGCGCGTGAAGCGGCACAATCCGGCTGCGTTCTATGTGCTCGATCCGGTGATGGGCGAACGCGGCGAGGGGCTCTATGTCGCCGAACCGGTTGCAGCCGCGATCCGCGATGCGCTGCTGCCGCACGCCGATATCGCGATCCCGAACCAGTTCGAACTCGGCTGGCTCGCCGGCATGCCGACCGACACGATCGAGCAATCGTTGGCCGCAGCCGACGCATTGCGCCACGCCGCCAAACACGATCTCGCGATCCTGGTCACCGGCATCGATTCCGATGGTACGACGCTCACGACCATCGCTGTCGATGGGCGCGGCGCCTGGCGGATCGATGTCGCCCGCCAGAAACTCGAGGCGCATGGCACCGGCGATTATTTCGCAGCGCGATTGACCGGCCATGTCCTGCTCGGCGCCGATCTGCCGACCGCCCTTGTCGCTGCGACCGCCGACACGCAGGCGGTCGTCTCCGCGACCGTCGCCGCCGGACGGCGCGAATTGCTGCTGGTTCCGGGCGGGGGCGATGGACGCGGCAACGAAACGGGGGCCGACAAAAGATCGGCCCCCGCATTCGAACTCGTCAAACTGCGCTGATTCGCGCGATCTCTTCCGCGCCCGCGATTACCGCTTCGGCAGATAATTGGCGACCAGCTCTTCGGCGATCTGCACCGCGTTGAGCGCCGCCCCCTTGCGCAGATTGTCGGACACGATCCACAGCGACAGCCCGTGATCGACCGTCGGATCCTTGCGGATGCGGCTCACATAGACCGCCTCGTCGCCGGCGCATTCGAGCGGCGTCACGTAGCCTTCGTCCGCACGGTGATCGACGACGATGACGCCCGGCGCCTTCTTCAGCGCGTTGCGGGCCTGCTCGACGGTGATCTTGTCCGTGAACTCGACATTCACCGCTTCGGCATGGCCGACGAAGACCGGCACGCGCACGCAGGTCGCCGAGACCTTGATATCGGGATCGAGGATCTTCCGCGTCTCGACCGCCATCTTCCATTCTTCCTTGGTCGAACCGTCATCGAGGAAGACGTCGATATGCGGGATCACGTTGAACGCAATCTGCTTGGTGAATTTCTTGTGCTCGACTGGGCCGTTCATGTAGATGGCGCGCGTCTGGTTGAACAGCTCGTCCATCCCGTCTTTGCCCGCACCCGAGACCGACTGATAGGTCGCGACGACGATGCGCTTGATCGGCACCAGATCGTGCAGCGGCTTCAGCGCGACGACCATCTGGATCGTCGAGCAGTTCGGATTGGCGATGATGTGGCGCTTGGTATAGCCGGCGATCGCATCGGCATTCACTTCCGGCACGACGAGCGGCACATCGGGTTCCATGCGGAACTGCGAGGTGTTGTCGATCACGATCGCGCCCGCCGCCGCCGCACGCGGCGCATGCACGGCCGATACCTTTGCACCCGGCGAAAACAGCGCGATGTCGATGCCCTTGAAGTCGAAGCTGTCGAGCGCCTTGACCTTCAGGGTTTTCTCTTCGCCGAACGAGACCTCGAGGCCGGCCGAATTCGCAGACGCGAGCACGATGACCTCGTCCGCGGGAAATTCGTGACCGGCGAGCGTCGCCAGCATTTCGCGTCCGACATTGCCCGTGCCGCCGACTACCGCAACCCTGAAACCCATGATGACCCTTCCGTTTCTTACCCGTTCCGTTCGGAACCCTGATAACCGATGATCGCTGAGGTCTTGAGCCGGCCAGTCTTGAGCCAGGCTGGGGCCGCGATCACATAGGCCCCAACCAGTTGGAGAGCAAGCGAGCAGGATGACCGAGCGAGACCCTTCCGAACCCCGGATCGGCAGTAATGCCGGCCCGGACAACTATCCCGCCTTCTGGCAGCGTTATCTGCTGCTGCACCGGAAGGAGGGCAGCCGGCGGCTGCATTATCTCGGCAGCTTGTTCGCACCCCTTCTCCTGCTCTGGGCCCTGATCCATGGACCCCTTTGGCTTCTCCTCTTCGTTCCCCTTGCGGGGTATCTCCCGGCCTGGGCCGGGCATTTCCTGATCGAAGGCAACCGCCCGGCCACCTTCGGCCATCCGCTCTGGTCGATCTGGAGCGACTACCGGATGTTCGCTCTCTGGCTCACCTTCCGGCTCGACCGGGAATATGCGCGGCACGGCATCGCCTGAACTTGTCTCTATCTGTCCCGTCGCTTCTCTCTTCGTCTCGCGATCCCCTGAAACGAAAAGGGCCGCCCCGGAGGGCGGCCCTGACGTTGCGTTTTTTTAAGTGCGCGTGCGTCAGCCGCCCGTTGTCGGGGTCGTGGTGGTCGTCGTCGGCGCGGGCGTCTGGCCCGGCGCTTCCGCGACCGTGTCGGTGGGCTTGCTCGACGCCGTCACACCATGACCGGCGCAATCGGCAGCCGCGAGCGACGGGGCCAAAAGGCCCGCACCCAGCAGCAGCGACAGCGTCAAAATCGAGAAAAGGCGCAAGAGATGCCTCCTTTCAGGTCCGATCGGCCCCAATCCCTAGCCAAATCATATCCGGCCGGGCCGATCCTGTCGATTCACGAGCCGTCGGCCGCTCAGCCGCCGGCATTTGTATCGGTTTCGGGCTCTTCGGTCGCCGCAGGCTGCTCAGCCTCGGGCCGGACAATCGGGTTGCTCTGCTGCAGGGCCGGCGGCTGGACCGTCCCATACTTGGCGGCATAGATCGCCTTCGGGCCGCCGCAGCCGCAGGGAGTCGCATCCTCGCTCAGGGCCGGGTCGGCCGTCTGGTCTTCGGCCGGCGCCGAGCCGGTGACGCCGATCGCCACGACCGCAGCCAAAAAGATTGTCGCCTTGCGCATCCGGGCGTTCTCCCGCCGATCTTGTTTGAAGCTAGGATCGAGGGGGGATGGGGTCAAGTAGAGCGCGCAACGGCTAAAATCCGTTCAAACCTCATCCCGGTGTCATCGTTTCAGAAAGCAGGACCATTTTCATGACGGATGTTTCCATCATCGGTCTCGGCGCCATGGGTTCGGCACTGGCCCGTGCGCTGTTGCAGGCCGGATTCAAGACCACCGTCTGGAATCGATCGTCCGCCAGGATGCAACCGCTTCTCGCTCTGGGCGCGTCCGGTGCCGCTTCCGTCCGCGATGCCGTGCGTGCGAGTCCGGTCATCATCGTTTGCATCGACAATTATCGAACGACCGCGCAACTGCTCGAGACCGACGACGTCGCGCCGCATCTCCGGGGTCGCACACTCGTTCAGTTGAGCACCGGGACGCCACGAGAAGCGCGCGCGGCCGAAGCGTGGATGCAGAAGAACGGCGGCCTCTATATCGACGGCGCGCTGTTGTGCAGCCCGGTGCATATCGGCACCGAGCGCGCCATCATCCCTCTCGCCGGATCGGATGCTGCCTTCGCATCCTGCAGGGCGCTCATGAAACCGCTCGGCGGCGATGTTCGCTATCTCGGCGACAATGTCGGTGCGCCGTCCGCGCTCGATCTGGCCTGGTTATCCGAACGATTCGGCATGTATGTGGGCGCCGCTCAGGGAGCGTCACTGTGCGAAGCCGAAGGCGTGGACGTCGCTCTCTACGCATCGCTTTTCGCGAACGGCGAACCGGTCCGCCTGTTTCTGGAGACGATACGGACGAACGCCTACGAGAACCCCGGCGCCACCGTGCAGGTCTGGTCGGAAGGGCTCGAGCGCATCCGCAGCGGGGCCAACGACACCGGGATCGACAGCGAATTTCTCGACCTGACGATGGCGCTGCTTCGGCGCGTCATCGCCGCGGGTCATGGCGAGGAGCATATCGCCGCTTTGTTCAAAGTGCTGCGCAAGAACGCGCCGGCCTGAACCGGGCAGGCAGCCACCAACCTTGTCGGCGTTTTATCGCGCGCGGTGCCCTAGCGTGCGCGGCGATCCAGCGCGCCGAGCAGTGCCTCGCCCATCGCCGCCGTCGAAACCTGGGTCGCACCCGGCGTCATGATGTCGGCCGTGCGCACGCCCGAGGCGAGCACGTCCCCGACCGCGGCCTCGAGCAGCGCCGCATCATCGAGCCGCTCGAAGGAATAGCGCAGCATCATCGCGTAAGAGAGCAATGTCGCGAGCGGATTCGCGAGGCCCTGGCCCGCGATGTCAGGCGCCGATCCGTGCACCGGCTCGTAGAGCGCGCGCCGCCGGCCGGTCGCATCGGCCGCACCGAGCGAGGCCGAAGGCAGCATGCCGAGCGAACCGGTCAGCATCGCGGCACAATCGGAGAGAATGTCGCCGAACAGATTGTCGGTCACGATCACGTCGAACTGCTTGGGCTTGCGCACGAGCTGCATCGCGCAATTGTCGGCATACATATGCGACAGCTCGACATCCTTGTAATCGCTGTCATGCAGCTTCTGCACTTCCTCGCGCCACAGAACGCCGCTTTCCATCACGTTCGCCTTCTCGACCGAGCAGACCTTGCGCCCGCGCAGTCGCGCGAGATCGAACGCGACGCGTGCGACGCGGATGATCTCGGGCGTCGTATAGACCTGGGTGTTGATGCCGCGCCGCGTGCCGTCGGGCAATGTTTCGATGCCGCGCGGCTCGCCGAAATAGACGCCGCCGGTCAGCTCGCGCACGATCACGATGTCGAGCCCTTCGACCAGCTCGCGCTTGAGCGACGAGGCTTCGGCGAGCGGGCCGAACACCATCGCCGGACGCAGGTTCGCAAACAGCTCCATGTCCTTGCGCAGCCGCAGCAGCGCACGTTCGGGTTTGATCTCGAAGGGCAGATCGTCCCATTTCGGACCGCCGACGGCGCCGAGCAGTACCGCATCGGCCGCCATCGCATCCGCCATCGTCTCTTCGGTGACCGGCACGCCGTGCTTGTCGATCGCCGCACCGCCGACGAGGCCCTCGGACACGTCGAACTCGAGCGACCGGTTCTTTGCGAACCAGTCGATCACGCGCGTCACCTGGCCCATCACTTCGGGACCGATGCCGTCGCCGGCGAGGATCAGGATTTTGCGGTTCTTGGCCATGAGTTTCCCTTGCGAAGCGAAGAAGGCTCACCACAGAGGCACAGAAAAAAGAGGCGTCGCTGTGCTCTGTGTCTCTGTGATGAATCTATTTCAGATAAAGCGCCTGGCGCTCGAACGCGACCGCTATCGCCACAGCCAGGGCTGCGTGCCGCGATTCTTGTTCTCGAAGCTGTCGATCGAGGCCGACTTCTCGAGCGTCAGGGCGATATCGTCGAGCCCGTTCAGCAGGCAATGCTTTCGGAACGGTTCGACATCGAAACGGATGCGGCCGCCATCGGGCCCGGTGATTTCCTGCGATTCGAGATCGACGGTGACGATCGAATTGGCGCCACGCTCGGCATCGTCCATCAGCTTCGCGACCTGCTCTTCCGGCAGCGCGATCGGCAGGATCCCGTTCTTGAAACAGTTATTGTAGAAAATGTCGGCGAAACTCGGCGCGATGATGCAGCTTATGCCGAAATCGAGCAGCGCCCAGGGCGCATGCTCGCGCGACGAGCCGCAGCCGAAATTGGCGCCGGCGACGAGGATCTTCGCGTCGCGATAGGCCGGCTTGTTGAGCACGAATTCCGGCTTCTCCTTGCCGCCCTGCTCGTAGCGCATCTCGTCGAACAGGTTCTTGCCGAGCCCGGTGCGCTTGATCGTCTTCAGGAACTGCTTGGGGATGATCATGTCGGTGTCGACATTCATCATCGGCAAAGGTGCGGCGATGCCACGCAGCCGGGTGAATTTTTCCATCGAACGAACTCCGCGTGCCTGCCGCCGCAGCCGCCCGCCGATCGGGCCCGGCCGTCGAAACGTCATCGAAAACAGGGGGTGGGTATAGTCGCAGGGGCCGGCGCTTGCCAAGGCCGGCGCCACCCCCAACTCAGATCCCGCGGCCGATCACGACCGTGCCCGCGATCAGATCGTGCAGCGCCTGGCGGCGGCGCGTGAAGATCGCCATGAAAAACCCGATCATCAGGATCGCGGCCGACAGATATTTGGCGAAATAGCGCACCGTCGCGCGCAGCGGCCGGATCCGCCCGCCCTCGAGATCGGTGACGCGCAGGCCGAGTGCGACCTTTCCCAGCGTGCCCTGATAGGGCGAGCATTCGAGCCCGACGAAATAGGCCCCTGCTGTGAGGATGCTGACCGCGATGCCGAGCGGCGACCAAGTCAGGACCGGGCCAGCACTGCCATCGGCGAGCAGCGGGTGGTCATAGACCGGCAGGCCGATCACCTCGAGGAAGCCGGTCAGCACCAGCAACACGATGCCGTCGACGAAAAGCGCCATCACGCGCTGGGTGATCCGCGCATAGATCATGAAATTCTCCCCGCACGGCGCGCCACAAAGGCGGTTGCCGTCATGAACCGGCCAAAGCCGGCGAGCATCGATTTCCGGGGAAGATTAGCAGAGCCAACGCGGTACCGGTGTCCCTGCCGAAGCCCGGTACCGCGTCGTCCTTGTGCAGGAGAGGTGGCACGCCCCTTCCTGCGGATCGGATCGTTGGCGGGAGACTGCCTCTGATCCGGCCATGCAGGAGAGTTAATAATGCAAATCATTCTTAATTGCGAACTGAAAATACGCCGGTCCCGCTATCGCGGCAGCACCCAGAGTTCGATCGGCTGGCGCCGCCCGCGCAGGGTCTGCGCCGGCCGTCGTTCGAGCCTGTCGAGCAGCGATGCGAAATCGCCGGCGCCGGATGCGATCTCGCGTTCGACCGCTTCGTAAAGCGCGCCGCTCATGACCATGACGGCATCGAGTTCGCGGGCGAGGGATTCCAACCGTGCCGCAACGTTCACCGTATCGCCGATCACCGCGAATTCGAGCCGTCGCTCGTCGCCGACCGTGCCAAGCAACGCAGACCCGAAATGGAGACCCATGACCACGCGGATCGGCGCAGCACCGGATGCGGCGCGTTCCGCGTTCCACGCGGCCATCGTGCGATCAATCGCACGCGCGCAGGCCAGCGCATTGCCAGCATCCCTGGGCCCGGTATCGGGTGTGCCGAATGTCGCCATCACGCCGTCGCCGGTAAATTTGTCGAGCGTGCCGCCATGCGCGAAGACCGCATCGGCCATGCGCGACTGAAAGCCGCGCAGCAGCGCGAATGTTTCCGTCGGCGGCTCTTCCGAGGCGAGCGCGGTGAACCCGACGATATCGACGAACAGCACTGCGATCGCCTGTTCACGCGGCGGGCCCATCGGCTCGTCGGCTTCGGCGAGGATGGTCGCCATCGATGGCGGCACATAGCGCGCGAGATTGGCACGCGCCCGTTCGAGCCGGATCAGCTGCGTCACGTCGAGCGCGACAGTGACGATGCCCTCGGGCACATTCGCCTCGCCATGCAGCGGCAGCTTGATCGTGTACCAGTCATGCACGCCGCCGCTGGCATCGACGAAATCATGTTCCATCAGCGAGACCTGTTCGCCGGTCTCGAGAACGCGCCGATCGAGCGTGCGAGCCTGTTCGCCGTAATCGGCCCCCATGATCTCGCTCGCGGTGCGACCGACCGCATCGCCGGTTGTCGTGCCGTACAATTCGGCCTGGAAACGGTTCATCATCAGATAGCGCGATTCGGCATCCTTGACGCTGATCAGCGCCGGCACCGCATCGATGACCGCCTTGAGAAGCTGGCGGCTGCGTTTCAGTTCGATCGAGCGATTCTTGAGATCGGTCACATCGGTCAGAATGCCGACGATGCCGCCATCGGCGGTGCGATATTCGTTGAGCCGCGCCCAGCGGCCGTTATGCCGGCGATGCACGAAATCGCGCATCAACGTCTTGTGCTCAGCCACCTTCTCGGCCACCCAGCCCTCATACTCGTCGCGCTGGTCGAACCGCGGAAAACGCACCGAGGCCTCGAGTTCGAGCAACTCGCGGATCGACATGCCGACCCGCACCGATTCGGGTCGCGCCGAAAAGCTCTCGACATAATGCGTGTTGTAGAGCGCGATCCGGTCTTCGGCATCGAACACAACGAACCCGTCCTGGATAGCCTCAACCGCTTCGGCGAGCTGGCCGCGCGCTTGCGCCAGGTCGGACTCGGCGATCTTGCGCGCAGTGATGTCGCGCAGCGAACCGACCACGCGCTGCGCGGTGCCGTCGGCGCCATAGAGAACGAGGCCGCGCAGCACGATCCAGTGCTGCATATCGCGCTCGCCCGCGCACAGGCGGCCCTCGAAATCGAACTGCTCGACATGGTCGTGGAAAACACCCGCAAGTCTTGTTGCGAAGCTACGCGCATCCTCGGGTACGAAGAAATCGGCAAGCGCGGCTGGCCCGCAACCGACATCGAGATCGGCGCACAGGATTTCGCGCACCCGTTCGGTGCAGAACGCCGTTCCCGCCGCCAGATCGAAATCAAACAGCCCGTCATTGGCGCCTCGCGCCGCCAGCGAATAACGCTCTTCGCTCTGGCGCAGTCTTTGTTCCATGCGCTCGCGCTGGATCGCACCGGCGATCATCGTTGCGGCCGCGCGCAGAAGGCCGGTTTCGAGCGCAGTCCATGGTCGCTCGAAACGACAATCGTCGAAGCCGAGGAAACCCCACCAGACACCGTCGACATGGAGCGGCACCGAGAGGAAAGAGAGCGTGCCGTGTTCCTCGAAAATGCGGCGCACGTCGCCGCTGGTCTCGCGCCGCAGCGCGGCGACGATCTCGCCGGCGGCGCGGCGGCGGCCCCAGTCGTCGAGCGCGCCGGTCGCCGGATCGGTGACCGGGATATTGGCATAGCGCGGATCGGTGGAAATCGGTGCGAGACCCGGCTCGGCCCAGTCGAAGCGGCAGCTTTCGACCGGCGCCCCGTCGGGGCCCGGATGAATTTCGAACAAGGTGACGCGGCTCACTTCGCTGGCGCGCCCGAGCCGCGCCAGGATATCGCCGATCGCCTCGCGCCAGAGCGCGCTCGCCGCGAGCGCGACGGTGCAGGCCGCCAGCGCTTCGAGCATCGCCTCGACGCGCGCGGCTGTGGCGCCGTTGCCGCGATCGTCCGGCCGCGGATCGTGTTTATCGTCCGGCATATCGGTAAAGGCGATGCTCATGCGACGTGGGCCGCACGCGGGTCGAGCGCGCCGCCGGGGCCGAGCCCTAGCCCTGCGGCGGTGCGATCACGCCGAGATCGATTCCGAGCGCGCGCGTCGCGGCCCGGAACGACTGGATGCGCATATCGAGTTCCGGCGTACAGGTGACGGTCGCTGCGTCGATCTCGAGCCGCGCATCGGTCGCGAGCGAGGGAAAATTGACGCCCGGATAGCGCTGATCGAGCGCCGCACCGATCTGCTCGATCCATGTCTTGAATTCGGCGCGCGACGCGTCGGTCCCGTAGCGGCAGCGATCGGCGACCGCGAGGCCCTGCGCCATCGAAGCGTAACGGTCGGTGAGGTAATCGCGGTCGGTAACGCCCGCTTCGTAGACGAGGCCGGTGAGTTGGTCGGTCACCACATGCGCGAGCGTGACCGAATCGCCGATCAGCGAGACGGCGGCATCGTCGCAGGGCAGTTCGAGCGCGATTTCCTTCGCGGACTTTTGGCGTGCGGCAACCCAGGCGGCGCCCAGCTCGTTGGTGATCGCATCGGTCAGCTGACCGATATTCCACTCGAAGGCGATCTTCTGTTCGAAGGCGAGCTTGCGACATTTCTGTTCGAGCCACCAGCCGCCCGCGATAGCGGTGTAGTCGCTCGAAAGCTGTTCGACCGCTTCGTCGCTCGCGTCGGTTTCCTGTGCGTTGGCGGCAATCGCAAATCCCGCACCGGCGATCAGGAGCGCCGCACCGGCAACAAGCCGACGATACGCCGAAAGCGAAATCCATCGGTTCATCGCGCATCTCCCATAGCCGCTATCGTGATCTTTCCAGCCAAACCATGGCCAGATTGAGGCCGCGCCGGTGAGCGGAGGCGGCGCATTGCTATTGCAGCTCGCGCCCTACTGTAACTCGCGTACATCGGCGAGATGGCCGGTGAACGCCGCGGCCGCGGCCATCGCCGGGCTCATCAGATGGGTACGCCCGCCGCGACCCTGCCTTCCCTCGAAATTGCGGTTCGAGGTCGAGGCGCAGCGTTCGCCCGGCTCGAGCCGATCGGCGTTCATTGCAAGGCACATCGAGCAGCCCGGCTCGCGCCAGTCGAAGCCCGCCTCGATCAGCACCTTGTCGATGCCTTCGCGCTCGGCCTGTTCCTTCACGAGACCGGAACCCGGCACCACCATCGCCTGCACGCTGGCGGCGACCTTGCGGCCCTTCGAGATCGCGGCGACCGCACGCAGATCTTCGATCCGTCCGTTGGTGCAGGAGCCGATGAACACGCGGTCGACCTTGACGTCGGTCAGCTTCGTGCCGGGGACCAGGCCCATATAATCGAGCGAACGTTCGATCGCACGGCGCTTCCCCTCGTCCTTCGCATCCTCGGGATGCGGCACGCTGCCGGTGATCGGCAGCACGTCTTCGGGGCTGGTACCCCAGGTGACCTGAGGCGGGATCTGGGCTGCATCGAGTACGATCTCGCGGTCGTAATGTGCGCCTTCGTCGGAGGGCAGCGTGCGCCACCAGGCGACTGCCTGTTCCCACTGCCCGGCTTTCGGCGCCATCGGGCGACCCTTCAGATAATCGAACGTCGTGTCGTCCGGCGCGATCAGGCCGGCGCGCGCACCCGCCTCGATCGACATGTTGCAGACGGTCATGCGCCCTTCCATCGAGAGCGCGCGGATCGCATCGCCGGCATACTCGATGACATGGCCGGTGCCACCGGCGGTGCCGATCTTTCCGATGATGGCAAGGATCGCGTCTTTCGCGGTGACGCCGAGCGGCAATTTGCCGTTGACCGAGATGCGCATGTTCTTGGCCGGCGTCTGGATCAGCGTCTGGGTCGCCAGCACATGCTCGACCTCCGAGGTGCCGATGCCGAACGCGAGCGCGCCGAATGCACCATGCGTCGAGGTGTGGCTGTCGCCGCAGACGATCGTCATGCCCGGCTGGGTCATGCCCTGCTCCGGCCCGATGATATGCACGATGCCCTGGCGGATGTCGTCCATCGAGAAGTACGGCACGCCGAATTCGGCGCAATTCATTTCGAGCGTCTCGATCTGGATGCGCGATTCGGTATCGACGATACCCTTCGAACGATCGCTGGTCGGCACGTTGTGATCGGCGACGGCCAGGGTCGCTTCGGGCCGATGGACCTTGCGACCGGTCATGCGCAGGCCTTCGAAGGCCTGCGGGCTGGTCACCTCATGGACAAGATGACGATCGATATAGATGAGGCAGGTGCCATCGTCCTGACGATGGACCAGATGGCTCTGCCAGATCTTGTCGAACAGCGTGCGCGGTTCGGCCATATCAATCCGTTACCGATGCACTGTTACCGATCGGGGCCCGGCTCAGGACTTGGCGGTATCGCCGGTCTCGTCGCCCTCGGCACTTGACCCGACGCCGCGAGTCTTCTCGCCGATGCGCGCCGACTTGCCGCGGCGGCCGCGGAGGTAATAGAGCTTCGCGCGGCGCACATTGCCGCGACGCACCAGCTCGACCGCATCGACCAGTGGGCTGTAGAGCGGAAACACGCGCTCGACACCTTCGCCGTACGAAATCTTGCGCACCGTGAACGACGAGTTCACGCCGGCATTGCGCCGCGCGATGCACACGCCTTCAAAGGCCTGCAACCGCTCGCGGTCGCCTTCGACAATCTTCACCTGCACACGCACCGTATCGCCGGGCGCGAATTCGGGAATCGTTTTCTTTGCAGCGAAGCTGGCCTCGTTGGCCGCCTCCAGCTCTTTCAACACGCTCATCGCCGTCATCCTTTTCTGTCCTTCTTGCCGTCGGCACCGCTGTCCGCCAGATAGCGCGTCCAGAGATCGGGCCTGCGTTCCTTCGTGGTCCGTTCCGCCTGCTCGCGCCGCCAGGCGCGGATGCGTTCGTGATGGCCGGAGAGCAGTACCTCCGGCACGGTGCGTCCGAGCCATTCGGCCGGTCGCGTGTAATGGGGATATTCGAGCAATCCCGTTTCGAAACTCTCCTCTTCCAGCCCCTCCGGTGCGCCGACCACGCCCGGCAGAAGCCGTACCACCGCGTCGATCAGGGCGATCGCGGCAGGCTCGCCGCCCGAGAGCACGAAATCGCCGAGGCTTACCAGCTCCAGCGACCGCGCTTCGATCACCCGTTCGTCCACCCCTTCATAGCGACCGCATAACAGCGTCAGCACCGGTTCGGCCGCCAGCGCCCGAACCAGAGACTGGTCGAGCAGACGGCCGCGGGGACTCAGATAGATCGTGCGGCCTTCGGCTTCCGCGGCCAGAGCCGCATCCACCACATCCGGCCGCATCACCATGCCAGCCCCGCCGCCGAAAGGGGTATCGTCGACGGAGGCGTGTTTATCGCGCGCGAACCGCCGAATGTCCACCGTTTCCAGCGACCAGAGACCCGCCTGAAGCGCCCGTCCGGCGAGCGACTGGCCGAGCGGTCCCGGGAACATATCCGGGAAGATCGTCAGTATCTTGGCCCGCCAGGGTGCCATCGTTTGACCCAAGATTCCCGGGCTGGTTTCGGCCCCGGTCATCGCCGCCCCCGGCCCCTGTTTTGGGCAGATTTGGCCGATCCGGCCGCCTCATCCCCCTCCGCCGCCTGTTCCGATGGCTCGCCGTCGGTTTGGTCGTCGGTTTCGGGGTCGGTTTCGTCGTCGGTTTCAGGCCGCCCCGCGGGCGGCCGCGCCTCGATTTCGGCCGGCGGCACCACGACCACCCGCTTGCCCGCAAGATCGACCGTCGGGACGACCGCATCGGTGAAGGGCAGCAGCATTTCGCCGTCCTCGCCCCGGATCTCGAGCATCGGACCGGCACCGTAATCGGCGACGTTCATCACCCGCCCGAGCGCGCGACCGTCTTCGTCCTCGACGCTGAGGCCGATGAGATCGACATGGTAATACGCGCCCTCGTCGTCGATCGCCGGCAGTTGCGCGCGATCGACATACAGTTCGGTACCGGCGAGCGCTTCGGCCTGATTGCGATCCCCGATGCCCACGATCGCGGCGACCAGATTGTCGCCGCGCACCCGACCCTTCAGCACCAGCGCAAACTGACGCTTGCCGCTCTTGTCGGAGAGCGGCCCGTAGGCGGCGATCGCTTCAGGCTGTTCGGTGAAGCTCGCAAGCCGCACCTCGCCGCGCACGCCATGTGCGCCGGCGATCCGCCCGAGCAGAACGCGATCCGCCATCGTCGCAATCCGTCAGCAACCGGTGCCGCGTTCGTAGCTCAGCTCGCGGCCGGTTCGTCGGCAGCGGGCGTTTCGGCGGCCGGCGCTTCTTCAGCCGGCGCTTCTTCGGTGGGTGCTTCTTCGGCGGGGGCTGCGGCGGCGGCTTCTGCGGCGGCAGCCGCTGCGGCTGCCGCTTCGACGGCAGCTGCCTGTTCGGCCTTTTTCGCGGCTTCGGCCGCGACCTTCGCATCTTCCGTGGCCTTCAGACGCTCCTGCGCCTTCGCCTTCGGCAGCTGCTTCGTCGTCTGCACGCGCTGCTTCGGTTTCTCGCCGAGGCCCTTCGCCGCGAGGAAATATGCAACGCGCTCGGATGGCGTCGCGCCGTTCGAGAGCCAATGCTTCGCGCGATCCTCTTTCAGCACGACGCGATTCTCGTCGCCGCGCGGCAGCATCGGATTGTAGCTGCCGATGCGCTCGATGAAACGGCCGTCGCGCGGGCTGCGCGATTCGGCGATCACGATGTGGTAGAATGGACGCTTCTTGGCGCCGGCGCGCGCCATGCGGATTTTCAACGACATTGCTTAGTCACTCCTCTTCGATTGAGTTCGCTGATTTGATTCATTCCGGTTCGAAACAGACCGCCTCGATCGCGTGCCCATCCGGGTCGAACACGAACGCGGCGTAATAGGTTGGCGTGTAGTCGCGCAGGCCCGGCTTGCCATTGTCTTTGGCGCCATGGCGCAACGCGGTTGCATGAAATTCGTCGACCGCTTTGCGGCTCGAGGCCGCAAAGGCGATATGCGTGCCGTTGCTGGCCGACACCGCGCGGCTCTCGTCGAGCGGCAGATTGATCCAGAAGACCGGCTCGTCCGGCTTCGCGCCGTAACCGCACCCGCCATCGACATCGTAGACGCGGGCATAGCCGAGCGTCGGCAGCACGGCATCGTAAAAGCGGCGCGCGCGTTCGAGATCGGCGACGCCGAGCGAGAGATGCGCGATCATCGATTGCCACCCGGCTTGAATCCGGGTGGCAAACTGCCGCCTGCGCCGCCGCCCATGCCGCCGCCCATACCACCGCCGGGCATTCCGCCGCCGCCGCCGAACAGGGCGCCGAGGCCCGAACGCATCAGGCCTTTTTTGCCGAGCTTGCCCATCTGCTTCATCAACCGTGCCATCTCCTGATGCTGTTTCAGGAGCTTGTTCACGTCGGCGACTGTCGTGCCCGAGCCCGACGCGATGCGGCGCTTGCGCGAAGCCTTGATCAGGTCCGGCTTGCGCCGTTCGCCGCGCGTCATCGACGAGAGGATCGCGCGCTGGCGACGGATCGCACCGTCATCGACCTTGTGCGTCGCCATCTGCTTCTGGATATTCTTGACGCCGGGCAGCATGCCCGCGATGCCGCCGAGCCCGCCCATTTTTTCGAGCTGGTCAAGCTGCTGGGCGAGATCGTCGAGATCGAATTCGCCTTTCTGCATCTTGCGCGCGAGCTTTTCGGCTTCGTCGCGTTCGATGGTCTCGGCCGCGCGTTCGACCAGGCCAACGACGTCGCCCATGCCGAGAATGCGGCCGGCGATCCGTTCGGGATGGAACGGTTCGAGCGCATCGACCTTTTCGCCGGTGCCGATGAACTTGATCGGCGCACCCGTGACCGCGCGCATCGAGAGCGCCGCACCGCCGCGCGCATCGCCATCGACGCGCGTCAGCATGATGCCGGTAACGCCGACCCGTTCCTTGAAGTTCTGCGCGACGGTGACCGCGTCCTGGCCGGTCATCGCATCGGCGACGAGCAACGTTTCGGTCGGCTTTGTCGCATCGGCGATCGCGGCGATCTCGTCCATCAGATCGTCGTCGATATGAAGCCGCCCCGCGCTGTCGAGCAGCAGGATGTCGAACCCGCCGAGTTTCGCCGTGGTTAGCGCCCGCTTCGCGATCGACAGCGGCGGTTCGCCGGCCACGATGTTCAGCGTCGTGACACTCGTCTGTTCGCCGAGCACCGCCAACTGATGCTGCGCTGCCGGCCGCCTGGTATCGAGCGAAGCCATCAGCACGCGCTTGTTGTCGCGCGATGTGAGGCGAAGGCCGAGCTTCGCCGTCGAGGTCGTCTTGCCGGAGCCCTGCAATCCGACCATCAACACAACGACCGGTGCGGGCGCATTGAGATTGAGTGCCTCGCCGGTGCCGCCGAGCGCCTCGATCAGGTTGTCGTGCACGATCTTCACGACCATCTGGCCGGGCGTGATGCTCTTCAGCACGGCCTCGCCGACCGCCGCCTCGCCCACCTTTGCGATGAAATCACGTGCGACCGGCAGCGCCACGTCGGCCTCGAGCAACGCGATGCGCACTTCGCGGAGCGCTGCGTCCACGTCGGATTCCGCGAGTGCGCCGCGCCGCGTCAGGCGGTCGAACACCCCGGTCAGTTTTTCCGACAACGCTTCGAACATGCTCGCTCCGTACTCCGTCCGCTGCCTTGTTTCCCGAGCGCCGGCCAACATTACGGCCGGCGTTATGCCAAACGCAGAACACGCCCGTGCGCGATACTCGCGGCGCGCCGGTCAGCCGGCGCAAAACCAAAAACCGTCCGCCCAAGTGCAAAACGCGCCCATGCGCGATACTCGCGGCGCGCCGGTCAGCCGGCGCAAAACCAAAAACCGTCCGCCCAAATGCAGAACGCGCCCGTGCGCGATACTCGCGGCGCGCCGGTCAGCCGGCGCAAAACCAAAAACCGTCCGCCCAAATGCAGAACGCGCCCGTGCGCGATACTCGCGGACGGGCGGGGCCCCTCGGGACCGGGAAGAACAGGGGTTCTTGCCGGAAGGCGGGCGGAACTTAGACGGCGGGGGTCAGAGGGTCAAGCCGGGGGAACCGGGGCCTGCCGGGCCGGTTCTGACCATAGGGGGCGGCCGGAGAGGCCACTTTCCGCCGCTTGCGCGGCTCAGCCGCGCGCCGCCATATTGCCGGCCCTTTATCGACGATGCACCGGGAGATCCGATGGCGAGCCCCAGCAAGCCCAATCCGGGGGCCAATCCGCCGGGCACCAACCCGCCCGGCAACCCGCCGACGGTGCATGCGCCGGGTGAGCCGATGTGGCGCCCAAATGAGACACGGCTGCGCGAGGCCGAGACGACCCGCTTCATCGGCCAGTTGCTGCATCGCCAGCATGTCGCGCTGTCGGATTTCGATTCACTCTGGCAATGGTCGGTCGAGCATCCGGCGATCTTCTGGCGCGAGCTGTGGGACTTCGCCGGCATCGTCGGCGATCCGGGCAGCGAGCCTTATCTGGTCGACGGCGACAGGATGCCGGGCGCGCGGTTCTTCCCGAAGGCGAAACTCAACTACGCAGAAAATCTGCTTGCCGGCATCGACAAGCTCGATCCCGAGGGCGATGCGATCGTCTTTCGCGGCGAGAACAAAATCGAGCGCCGGCTCTCGCGGCGCGACTTCCGCAAACTGGTGGCGCAGCTCGCAGCCGCCATGCGCGCGATGGGTATCAAGCCGGGCGATCGCGTCGCCGGCTATCTGCCGAATATGCCCGAAACCATCGCCGCCTGCCTCGCGACCGCCGCGATCGGCGCGGTCTGGTCGTCCTGCTCGCCCGATTTCGGACCGCAGGGCGTACTCGACCGGTTCGGCCAGATCGAACCGAAACTGCTGATCTGCGCGGACGGCTATTTCTATAACGGCAAGGCGCATGACAGCCTCGCGCGCGTCGGCGAAATCCTGCCGAGCCTGAAGAGCGTCGAGCGGGTGCTGGTCGTGCCCTATACGCGCGACAACCCGCCCTCGGGATCAGCCTTTGGGGCCTTGCCGGAGAAGCTGCGCCCAAAGGCGATGATGCTCGCCGAATTCATTGCGCCGCATAAAGGCGATGCGATCGAATTCCGGCGCGGCGATTTCAATGCGCCGTTGTTCATCATGTATTCCTCGGGCACGACCGGCGTTCCGAAATGCATCGTGCATGGCGCGGGCGGCACGCTCCTCCAGCATGTGAAGGAACATCGCCTCCATTGCGACATCCGCGCCGAAGATCGCGTGTTCTACTTCACGACCTGCGGCTGGATGATGTGGAACTGGCTGATCTCGGCGCTCGCGTCGGGTGCGACGCTGCTGCTCTACGATGGATCGCCGTTTCACCCGTCGGGCCATGCTTTGTTCGATTTCGCCGCCGACGAAGGCTGCAGTTTCTTCGGCACGTCGGCGAAGTTCATCGATGCCTGCAACAAGGCGGAGCTGCGCCCCGCATCGACGCACGACCTCTCGGCACTGCGCGCGATCGCGTCGACCGGTTCGCCGCTGCTGCCGGAGGGTTTCGATTTCATCTACGAGCATGTGAAGCAGGATGTCTGCCTCTCCTCGATCTCGGGCGGCACCGACATCGTCTCCTGTTTCGTGCTCGGCAATCCGACCGGGCCGGTCTGGCGCGGCGAGATCCAGGCGCGCGGGCTCGGCATGAAGGTCGAAGTGTGGAACGACGAGGGCCAGCCGGTGCATGAGGAAAAGGGCGAACTGGTTTGCGCCGCGCCTTTTCCCTCGATGCCAATCGGATTCTGGAACGACGATGACGGGAAGAAATATCGCGCCGCCTATTTCCGAGCGCTTCCCCGGCATCTGGCATCACGGCGACTATGCCGAGATCACGGCGCATGGTGGCATCGTCATCTATGGCCGCTCGGATGCGGTGCTCAATCCCGGCGGTGTCAGAATCGGCACCGCGGAGATCTATCGCCAGGTCGAGCGACTGCCCGAGATCGCCGAGAGCCTGGTAATCGGACAGGACTGGGAGGGCGATCAGCGTGTCGTCCTGTTCGTGCGCATGCAGCCGAACGAAAAATTCACCGATGCGCTCGCGGATCATATCCGCAACAGCATTCGTGCCAATGCGACGCCGCGCCATGTGCCGGCGAAGATCGTTGCCGTCGCCGACATTCCGCGCACGCGCTCGGGCAAGATCACCGAGCTTGCGGTGCGCGACGTGGTCCATGGGCGCGCGGTCAAGAACCGCGAGGCGCTCGCCAATCCCGAAGCGCTCGATCTGTTTCGCGATCTGCCGCAACTGAAGGATTGAGCCCGCGGCGAGGGCCGCCGGAGGTTCGCGGCGCTCGGCCCGAGCCGGCAAAGGGCGACCGCCCCTCCCGCATGGCATCGGGACGGCCTAAGATCGGACCAGGCCTGCTGTTTCGCTCCGGAAAAACGCATGAGCTTTCGACACTGGATCATCGGCATCATCTTGGCGCTCGGCCTCTGGATCGCCTGGAACCTGTTCGTGCACCAGGAGATCGGCGGGGCGCTGCGGCCGATCACCTGGGTGATGGAACAACTGGGTCGCTAGGCGCGCCCCGTCACTGAGAGAAAATCCATGAGCGGCCGCACGCATCGCTACGAGATCGGTCTCAACTGGACCGGCAACGACGGCAAGGGCACGGTGGATTATCGCGCCTATCGCCGGGATCACGAGATCACCGCAGCCGGCAAGGCGCCGCTCGCCGCATCCTCCGATCCGGCTTTTCGCGGCGATCGCACGCGGTGGAATCCCGAAGAGATGCTGGTCGCCGCGATCGCGTCCTGCCACATGCTGTGGTTCCTGCATCTCGCATCGGATGCCGGGATCGTCGTGACCGATTACCGCGATCAACCGCGCGGCACGATGGCGGAGGACGAAGACGGCGCCGGACGGTTTACCGAGGTCGTCCTGCACCCGACGGTAATTGTGCGCGGCGATGTCGATCCGACCGTCGCGGCACAGCTTCATCATACCGCGCATGAGAAATGCTTCATCGCGAACTCGGTCAATTTTCCGGTGCGATGCGAGCCGAGCCTGCAGCGCGACGGATAGCGGGCGCGCGGGCGCCTAGCCGCCGATGAACCGGCGCCAGTCGCTCTTCGGCGTCAATCCGAGAATGCGTTCGGCGCGCGAGATATCGTAGATCGAGGCGTGTGGATTGCTTCTATAGAGCAGGGGGTTGCGGATCTCCGGCAGCCGACCGAATTTTTGTTCGACGAGGGTCAGCGTCGGCTCCGGCGCATACATGTCGCGCGCGCCGATGAAAAAACAATCGTAAGCCGGTCCGTCATAGTCGAGTGCGAGGCGGATCGCCTCGGCGACATCACGGCCCTCGACATAGAGCCAGAACCAGGGATCGTGGCCTTCCTCCCGCCGCGTGCGCATCAGATCTTCCATGCCCGGCACGTAGACGCTGGTCGGACGCAACGCGACGATCTGCATGTCGCCGCGGCGCACGAAGGCGCGGGCAAGTTCCTCGACAACCAGCTTGCTGACGCCGTACCCGTCGACCGGCAAAAGCGGATGCTGTTCGTCGATCGGCAGATAGAGCGGACAGATGGGCGGCGCATCGGACAGGTTCATCAGCCCGACCGCACTTTCGCTCGACAGCAGGACGACCTTCCGGATACCGGCCTCCCTCGCCGCCTGCAGCACGTTCCAGGTGCCGACGGTGTTCAGCGCATAGATTTCGTCCTGACGCGGATGGATCTGGAGCGCGGCCAGATGAACGACCGCGCTGCAGCCCTTGAACGCTTCGCGCAGCGTGTCGATCGCCATCACGTCCGCCTGGCGGTGATCGGCGCTCTTGCCCGGCGCGACAGAGGGCGGCGCGATGTCGAGCAGCCGCAGCGCGCGCGTCGGCGCGAGCAGGCGGCTGGTCTCCTGCCCGATCATCCCCAAAGCCCCGGTTATCGCAACGGCGCCATCCTGCATCGAACGATCCCCTTCAGAACCTGGCTGCGATACTGCGCAGCAATGGCGACCGAGATTAGCGGCAAAGGATGGCGCGCCGATACGCGAGAAACCAGGCCCACATCGCAGGCTGGCATCGCAGGCTGGTATCCCGGGCCAAGCTCGGGCAATCTCGCGGCACCATGACGCTCGCCATCAATCCCAATCTCGGCCGCGTGGTCGAGCCGCCGATCGCCGAAGCCTATGGCTGGGTCGATGGAAGAAGCTTTCCCGGTGCGAAACCGCTGATCGACGTCTGCCAGGCGGTGCCCGGCTATCCACCGCCCGAGGCGCTGACCGATCATCTGGCGCAGGTCGTGAAGCGGCCCGTCACCGCGCGCTACACCGACATCGAAGGCATCGAACCGCTGCGCGCGGCGCTCGCGCGCGACATCTCCGCCGCCTATGGCGGCCCGGTCGCGCCCGAGCAGGTGCTGATCGCGGCCGGCTGCAACCAGGCCTTCTGCCTGACCTTGCTCGCGCTCGCGAAGCCGGGCGACGAGGTCATCCTGCCGCTGCCCTGGTACTTCAACAACAAGATGTGGCTTGACATGCAGGGCGTCACGGCGGTGCCGCTGCCGTTCCGGCCCGAGCAGGGCGGCGTGCCCGATGTCGCCGATGCCGCGGCCGCGATCACCGACAAGACGCGCGCGATCGTGCTGATCTCGCCGAATAACCCGACCGGCGCGCTCTATCCGGCCGAAACGATCCGCGCCTTCTTCGATCTGGCGCGCGAACGCAACATCGCGCTGGTGATCGACGAGACCTATCGCGACTTTCTCGGCCACGAAGGCCGTTCGCACGATCTCTTCCGCGACGCAGATTGGCCCGCGGCTTTGGTACATCTCTACAGTTTCTCGAAAGTCTTTTGCCTGACCGGCTATCGCGTCGGCGCGGTCGTCGCCGACCGCGCGCTGATCGCGCAGATCGCCAAGGCGATGGACACAATCGCGATCTGCGCGCCGCGTATCGGCCAGGAGGCAGCGCTCTGGGGTTTGCAGCATCTCGGCGAGTGGCGCGTCGGCAACCGCATGATGATGCGCGCCCGGCTCGAGACATTCGAGACGGCGATGCGACGCAACGACAACGGCTATCGCATCGTCTCGGCCGGCGCCTATTTCGCCTATGTCGCGCATCCGTTCGGGGAACGCCCGGCAGCGCAGGTGGCACGGCGCCTTGCCGATGAGCAGAACCTGCTCAGCCTGCCGGGCTCGATGTTTGGCGCGGGCCAGGAATCGTATCTGCGCTTTGCGTTTGCGAATGTCGCCGCCGAGATCATGCCGGCGATCGCCGAGCGCCTCGCCGCCGACACCGCGCGGGGATAGACGAGCCCTCTCCCCGTTTCGGGGGAGAGGTTTTTAAGTCTGTTCGTCAGCGCCCGGCCGGCGCTGCTCGCAAGGCAGCCATGCGGACTGCGGCTTGGTGGGCGTTGCGGCGCCTCCCTAGAATGCCGCCCGGCCGCCGCAAAGGTGATCCGTGCCCATACCGCTGATCTACTTCATCACCGTCGTGATCTGGGGTTGCTCCTGGTACGCGATGTATTTCCAGGTGGGCGTCGTGCCGGTCGAACAGTCGATCGCCTATCGCTTCCTGCTGGCCGGCGCGCTGTTGTTGGTCTTCTGTCTCGCGACCAAACGCCGTCTGAAATTTCCGGCGCGCGATCATCTCGCCTTCGCGGCGCAGGGCGTCCTGCTGTTCGCGACGAACTATCTTTTGTTCTATTACGCGCTGCCGTTTCTGCCGACGGGTATTCTCGCCGTCTGCTTCTCGACGATCCTGGTGATGAACATCTTCAACGGCATGATCCTGTTCGGTCACCGCTCGGAGCGGGCGGTCGGCATCGGCGCCGTGTTCGGTCTCGCCGGAATCGGGTTGTTGTTCCTGCCGGAATTCGATCGCATCGAAGCCGGCCATGGCGCGCTGATCGGTCTCGGCCTGTCGCTCGCAGCCACCTATGCCGCCTCACTCGGCAATATGGTGAGCGTGCGGCACAAGGCGTCGTCCGTTCCGGTCTTCTCGTCGACCGCCTGGGGCATGATCTATGGCGGGCTCGGCACATTGGTCTATGCCCTGCTCGTGGCACCGGATTTCACGTTCGATCCGCGGGCGCCCTATGTCCTTTCGATGCTGTACCTCTCGCTGCTGGCGTCGGTTGTCGCCTTCACCGGCTATCTCACATTGGTGCAGCGGATCGGGGCCGACCGGGCGGCCTATGCGACCGTGCTCTTTCCGGTGATCGCGCTGGCGCTCTCGACAGTCTTTGAGGGTTACCACTGGACCTGGCCGGCGGTCGTCGGGGTGCTGCTGGTCATCGTTGGCAACATCATCGTGCTGCGGCGACCGAGATCCCTGCCGGCGGCCGGGCTCGCGCGACCCTGATTTTCGCGGCGTGCAATCGCAACCCGCATCGATGTCATTGTCTGGCCGGGCTTGGACGATTCGCAGGCGCTTCCCTAGAATGCCGCCCGGGCGAAGGCCGCCCCCGCAGGTAGACCCGTGCCCACATCGTTTCTCTACATCGTCGCCGTCCTGATCGGGGGCGTGTCGTGGTTCCCGATCCTGTTCCAGCTCGGCGTCGTGCCGGTCGAACAATCGATCGCCTACCGGTTCCTGTTGTCCGGCGCGCTGATGCTGCTCTTCTGCCTCGCGACCGGACGCCAGCTGACATTCACGGCGCGTCAGCATCTGTCCTTTGCAGCGCAGGGGATCGTGCTGTTCACGGCCTGCTTTCTGCTGTTCTTCTATGCCTTGTCTTATCTCGCAAGCGGGCTCCTTTCCGTCATTTACTCCACGATCCTCGTGATGAACATCGTGAACGGCATGATCTTCTTCGGACACCGCTCCGACCGCGCCGTCGGCATCGGCGCCGCGCTCGGGCTGGTCGGCATCGCGCTGGTGTTCTCGCCCGAAATCGTCCGCTTCGAAGCGGGCCAGGGCGCGTTGATCGGGCTCGGCCTTGCGCTTGGGGCGACCTATGCCGCGTCGCTCGGCAACATGGTGAGCGTCTATCACAAGGCGGCGGACCTGCCGGTGATTTCGACGACCGCCTGGGCCATGACCTATGGCGGGATCTTCACCTTTCTCATTGCGCTCGTCGTGGCGCCCGATTTCACCTTCGATCCGCGTCTGCCTTATGTCGGATCGCTGCTGTTCCTGGTGCTGGCCGTAACGGTCATCGCGTTCACCGCCTATCTTGCGCTGGTGCAAAGGATCGGCGCCGACCGCACGGCCTACATCCCCGTCATCGTCCCGGTGATGGCACTGGGACTGTCGGTGCTCTTTGAGGATTACCGCTGGGGCTGGGTCGAGGCTGTGGGCGTGCTGCTGGTGATCGTCGGCAATGTGATCGTCCTCAAGGCGCCGAAGCCTTTGCCCGCGATGCAACCCGCACAGTAGATTGGCCCCGCTTCGACACTCGCCATCCGATTCTTCGAAAGCCATCCCGCCGTGAACGACACGCAACGCACAGCCCCGACCGGTTCGCCGACGCTCGCGCGGATCCGCCCCGAGATGGAGGAACTGCCGGAATCGCATATCGTCGCGGTCTGGCAGCTCGGATTCGAGGTCGAGGACGTTGTCGGCCTGTGGGTCGGCGAGGGCGATCTGCCGACGCCGAAATTCATCTGCGATGCCGCCGCGCAATCGCTCGCCAACGGCGAGACGTTCTATACCTACAAACGCGGCCTGCCGGAACTACGCCAGGCAATCGCGACCTATCACGAAGGGCTGCACGGCCACGCCGTCGATGTCGAGCGCGTCATCGTCACCAGCGCCGGCATGAGCGCGATCATGCTGGCAACCCAGGCGATCATCGGCCGCGGCGACAACGGCATCGTCGTCTCGCCGATCTGGCCGAATGCGGCGGCGGCCATGCGCATCGTCGGCGCCGAAGTGCGCGAGGTCGGGCTCGATGCGACACCGTCGGGCTGGAAGCTCGACATTGCGCGGCTCGAGGCTGCCTGCGATGAGAATACGCGTGCGATCTATATCGCGACGCCCGGCAATCCGACCGGCTGGCTCGCGGAAAGCCACGAGATCAAGGCGATCATGGATCTCGCACGCCGGCGCGGCATCTGGGCCGTAGCCGACGAAGTCTATAACCGATTCGTCTACGACCGGCCCCCGGGCGCATCGGGTGTGACTTCGGCGCCGTCTTTCCTGGCCGAAGCGGCACAGGACGACCCGCTGATCGTCGTGCATTCCTTCTCGAAGGCCTGGGCGATGACCGGCTGGCGCATGGGCTGGATGATCGCGCCGGAACGACTCGGCACCACGATCGACAAACTGATCGAATACAATACCTCGGGCGCGCAACCATTTCTGCAGCGCGCCTGCATCGTCGCGATCGAGCAGGGCGAAGGGTTTGTGGCCGAAATGGTCGAGCGCTGCCGCCGCGCGCGCGATCTCACGATCCAGCGGCTCTCCGCGATGAAGCGCGTGCATCTCGTGCCGGCACCGGCGGCCTTCTATCAGATGTTCTCGATCGATGGATCCGGCGACACGCTGGAATTCGCCAAGCGCATGGTCCGCGAGGCACGCGTGGGCCTAGCACCGGGCAGCGCCTTCGGCCAAGGCGGCGAGAAACATTTCCGCCTCTGTTATGCCTGCTCGACCGAGCGCATCTCAAAGGCAATGGATCGGCTCGAGGCGTTCTTAGAGAAATAGCGGCTGGCTACGCGCCGCGGCTGCCGCTCCGGCGGGTCGGCACCGATACGGCTGGCGCGATGTTACGTTCTGTTGCCGCGGGCGCCGGCCCCGGCTTCTCGCCGGTCACCTCTTCGATGATCCAGTCGCGGAACACGGCGACTTTCGGCCGCTCGCGATAGGGCGGCGGCATCACCAGCCAGTAGGCATATTCGGTTTCGATCGTCAGATCGAACGGCTTGATCAGGCGGCCGGCGATGAGATCGTCGGCGACGAGAATCTGCTGCGTCAGCGCAACGCCGAGCCCGGCGATCGCCGCCTGCAACATCAGCGCCGAATTGTTGAAACTGAGCGCGTGCTTGAGATCGGCTTCGTCGACGCCGGCCGCCTTGAACCATTCGGCCCAGAAATTGCCGCGCCAGTCATAGTCGCGCAGCAGCGTGTGCTTGAAGAGATCCGACGGCTCGCGAATCGGATCGGCGCCTTCGAGCAGTTTCGGCGAACAGACCGGGAAATGATTCTCGGCCAGCAATCGCTCGGCGCTGACGCCCGGCCATTTGCCGAGCCCGTGCCGGATCGCGACGTCGACATCGTCGCGCGCGAAATCGACGATGCGCTCGTCGGCGGCGATGCGCACGTCGATATCCGGATGGCGCGCGCGGAAGCTGCCGAGATGCGGCACCAGCCAGCGCGCGGCGAAGGACGGCATGCAGGTGACGGTGAGCGGGCCGGCGGTGCGCCGGCGCAAAAGCTTGAGCGAGGCATCGGCGAGCCGGTCGAAGGCGTCCTGCACCTGCGGCCAATAGGTCTGGCCGGCTTCGGTCAAGCGCAGGCCGCGGCCCTGACGGCGAAACAGTTTCACGCCGAGCGCCTCTTCGAGCGCCTTGATCTGATGACTGATCGCGGAGTGCGTGACGTTCAACTCGTCGGCCGCCTTCGACAGCGACAGATGGCGCGCCGCGCAGGCGAAATATCGCAGCGATTTTAACGGGGGTATCGAGTCTTGCATGGTCGATCCATCTGTTAGATTGGCTAACAGTTGAAGGTAGAAAATGTCGTTTGTGGATGCCTCTGTCAACCGTCATGTTCCCTTCATCGAGGCCGGAAACACGGGCCTTTCAGCCCCCGGAGAGACCGGGTCAATTGTGAGGAGATCGACTATGACGAACCATGCCGAACCGGCTTTCCTGCATGCCGATTGCCCCGCCGTCCGGGCAGCGCGTCGTCCGGTAGGCAGCCTCGTCGCCAGCGCGCTCACGCGCGGTGTCGAAACCCTGTTCGCCTGGCAGGAGCGCGCCAACCAGCGCTTCCATCTGCGCCAGTTCGACGACCGCGCGTTGCGCGATATCGGCCTCTCCCGGGCCGACGTCGAGGCGGAATCGGGCAAACCCTTCTGGATGGGCTAAGCGCCCGTCCCCGGGGCGTCCCAAGCGCCCCCGGATCTTGTTCCCTGACAGCCGGCTTATCCCCTTTTGCCGGCCTGCCTTCCGGGTGACCGAAAGGTCACCCGATTTTCTTCCCGGGCGATCCCGCGGATCACCCGACATTCGTCCGGCCGTCCGAATATTCCGGGGGGCGCAAGCGCCGGATAGAGACGAAACAGACAGCGCGCGACATTTCGCGAGACGACCAGAGCCCAACGACAAGACGTTAAGGAGCACGACCATGACCACGCGACACGCGACCCTGCACCATCATCACGCCACGCATTCGGCCGGGAGCATCCTCCGCGATGGTCTCGCGCGCGTCTTCGGCGCGTTCGATGTCTGGCAGGAACGCGCGCAGATGCGGCGCGGGCTCGCGACGATGGACGACCGGCTGCTGCGCGATATCGGCCTCACCCGCGCCGACGTGAAGCAGGAGCTCGGCAAGCCATTCTGGCGGAAGTGAGAGCGACGGTCTAGCGTTGCGCCGATGCCGCCTCGCCCCGATATGCGCCGGCGGCGTAAGGGAGGGCGACATGGAAATCGCGGCGCTGCGCCGGACGGCACGTTTCAATCGCTGGGCGAATGAGCGGCTTGCCGCAAGCTGTGCCGACCTGTCGGACGCTGACTGGACGCGCGCTTTACCCGGTGCCTTCCCAAACCTGTGCGACACGCTCACGCACATCGCCGAAATCGACGGCCTCTGGATGATGCGCGGCGGGCGCGCGAGCGCTTTGCCGGTCCGCACCGGCGCGATCGTGTCCCCGGGCGATTTTGCCTCGACACGACGCGCGATCGATGCGGCGATCGTCGGCTGGCTCGCCACGCTCGATGAGAATGCACTGTCGCAACCGCTGGTCTTTCGCGACACGGAAGGCGTCGAACGACGGCCGACACTCGGCGCCGGGCTCGCGCATTTGTTCGATCACCAGAGTTTCCACCGCGGCGAGGCCTGCACGATGCTGACGGCGCTTGGCGCCGTTCCGCCGCCGCTCGACATGCTGGATTTCTTCGACAGCGATCCAGGCGACGGCAAGCCCGCGCGCTAGAGACCCGGTGCTTTCAGGAAAAGCCGGTTCAGTGCGTTGAACGTCTCGTAGGTGGCGCGGAAATCCGCTTCGACCCGCGCGACATCCTTGCCCTGGGCGACCGCCGCAACGATCTCGCCGATCGAACGCTTGCCGTCGACCAAAGCGAGGATCGGGCCGGCACGCGACGGCAGCGGCAATTTCAGCGTGAGCCCATCGGCCTGTACGGTGATGCCCGCACCCGGTTTCAGACCCTGCGCCAGCGCGGGCCCGTCGAATCCTTTCAGGACCGGAATCAATGAACGATCGTCGGGCGAGGCGATGCGGTCTGCCGATTCGCCGGCGCGCACCAGATAGGCGATATGGGTCTTGATGTTGCCGGCGAGCTTTTCGGCGAACGCGGCCCGTTCGAGCCAGGGCAGCAAGGCGAGCTGTTTCAGCAAGGCCGGATCGTTGAGATAGCGCTCGGGCTGATAGCGCCAGGGTTCGATCAGTGCTGCGATTTCGAGCCGCGCGCCGCCGACGAGTTCGATTAGTTCGGGCAACAGAAAGGCGCGGTCGCGCGCATGCAGCAGCAGATCCTGGAGCCCCGCATCGCCACCCGCAAGATGATCGGCGATCGCCGGATTGCGGCGAAACCGATTGGTCGCCGGCAACTGCTTCAGCAGACGCCGCGTGAGATCGAGCCGCTGCGGCAGCGGCATTGCATCGGCGATCGCGCGCAGCATCGCCTGCGTGTCGTAGACGCCGCTGCGACCGAGCTCGCCATAGACCATGATGCCCATGCCGCCGCCCGGTGCGAGATGAGCCGCCAGCGTCGTCAGCGCAGCGGCGGGATCGGCCAGATGATGCAGCACGCCGCAGCAATCGATATAGTCGTAGGGGCCCGGCGCGAGGGTTGCCATATCCTCGATCGCGCCGGCGACGAAGCGGATCGTATCGAGTTTGCGTGCTTCGGCGCGCGCCGTTGCGATCGCGCGCGCGGCATTGGCAATATCGAGATAGACGATCTCGGCCGGCCAGTTTGCATCCTTGAGATGCTGCGCGAGCATGATCGTGCCGTCGCCGCTGCCGCCGCCGGCTACGAGCACGCGCAGCTTCTTCGGCATTGCGGCACCGCCGGCGAAGAGATAATGCCGCATTTCGAGCAGATGGCTGGGCGAGCCTTCGACCAGGCGTTTCGCCTCATCCTTCGGATCGCGTGCCGGATAAGGATGCGCTTCGTATTGCGCACAGACCTGGTCGCCTTGCGGCTTGTTCGTTGTCATCTTGTCGGGCGGCCTAATCCAGTCTCCGGCCGGTCGTCAGTACGATCTTGCCGGTCGCCTTGCGGTCGCGCAGCAGTGCGAGCGCGGACGCCGCATCCGCAAGGTCGTAGCGCGCCGAGATATGCGGCTTCAGCTTGCCCTCGCCCCACCAGGCGAAGAGCTGCACCATCGCGTCGCGGATCGCATCGGGCCGGTTTTTGAGCCACGATCCGAAATTGAAACCGAGCGCCGCGACATTCTTCACCAAAAGGATGTTCGCCGGGATCTGCGGCACGCTGCCGCCGGCAAAACCGACGACGACGAGACGCGCGTTCCAGTTCGCCTGGCGCAGCACCTTGTCGAATGTATCGCCGCCGACCGGATCGAACACGACATCGGGGCCATCGCCTCCCGGGCCGCCCTTGCAGATCAATTTCAGGCGCTCGCGCAGATCTTCCTTGCGATAGTCGATCAGAAAATCGGCGCCATGCGCTTTAGCCAGCGCTAACTTGTCGGCATCGCCGGCGCAGGCAATCACTTCCGCACCCATCGCCTTGCCGACTTCGACCGTCGTCAATCCAACACCGCCGGCAGCACCCAGCACCAGCAGACGTTCGCCGGGCTGCAACCGGCCGGGCCAGGCGAGCGCGCCATAGGCCGTCCCGTAGGCGATCGCGAACCCGGCGGCGGTCGCGAAATCCATGCTGTCCGGCAGTCGCACGATTCGCGACACGGGCGCCGTCATGTATTCGGCGAACGCGCCCTTTGCGATCACCAGTACGCGCGCGCCGATCAGATCGCGCGGCAGATTCTTGCCGGCCGCCACGACGCGCCCGGCCGCTTCCATGCCGGGCACGAAAGGCGGCGTCTGCGGTTCCTGATACTGGCCGGCGAGCAAGACGAGGTCCGCAAAATTGCAGCTGGCGGCCGCGACTTCGACGGTGACCTCGTCCTGCCCCGGATCGGCCGGCTGCGCGCGATCCTCGAGTGCGAGCTGTTCGATACCACCGAGGGCGCGGGCGATAACGGCGCGCATGATCAGAACGGACTTTCGGCGGCGCGGCGCGCGCGCCCGACTTCGAGACCCGCGCGATTCAAAACTGGCGGGCTCAGGAGATCGACGAGCTCGGCCTGCTCCGACTCGGTGATGATGCCGAGATGACAGAGCGTCATGCCCATCGCCACTTCCGCCGCGCGGCCCGCGCCATCGTCGCATTTGATCGCGATGCCGAGCCCCTGCTGTGGCAGGATTGCGATATAGAAACCTTCCGCACCGCCCTTGAGCGCGGCGCGATTGCCGAGCGCGGTCATGAGGCGCGTGCCGAAGCGACCGCTGCCACCGACCATGAACGGTTCGGCAATCATCGCAGCAACGATGCGCCGCGCGGCGGCGGCACGATGATCGGGCAGTGCGGCGGGATCTGCGAGCCGCGCCATCGCCATCGCGGTATGGCGGAGCGGAATGCCGATCACCGGAATGCCACAACCGTCGATGCCTTTGGGCGCGTGGCCGAGATCGAGGCCGGTCATCTGTTCGAGCGTGCCGAGAATGCGTTGCTGCACCGGATGATCGAGCTTGATATAGCCTTTCGTCTTCTCGCCCTTGTGCATGGCGGTCGAGAGAAACCCGGTATGTTTGCCCGAACAGTTATTGTAGATTGCGACGGCTTCGTCGCCGGCGACGATGCGGCGCAGCGCCGCCGCCTCGTGATAGGGCAGTTGCGGACCGCATTCGAGATCGCTTTCGGTAAGACCGATCTTCGCAAGCCAGACGCGCACGGTTTCGACATGGCGCTCTTCGCCGGAATGCGAGGCGCAGGCGAGCGCAATCTCGGCATCGCCAAGGCCGAAGCGATCGGCCGCACCGGTTTCGATCAGCGGCAACGCCTGCAGCGGCTTCAGCGACGAGCGCGCATAGACCGGCCGTTCTATATCGCCCCATTGCCGCAGGATGCGACCCGATGCATCCGATACCGCGATGGCGGCGCGATGCCGGCTCTCGACCGCATTGCCGCGCGTCACCTCGACCAGCAACGGATCGACGCCGGTCTGTTGCAGCGATTCGGGCCGATGCGAGTGGCCTTCGTTCATGGAACCTCGCGGGTTCGTTGGGACCGGCCGGGTCGGACGAGGCGAATCCCCGGACAGCCGATGCGGCGGAACCTTGCCTCCTGGCACGCGGCGATGCAACGTGGCGGTGCGGCACCGGGGGCAGGACATGCGCGGCTATTTCGGGATCGGCGTCGAGGGGATCAGCAAGCCCGCCAATCTGGGGGCGCTGATGCGCACGGCCCATGCGTTCGGGGCAAGCTTCGTGTTCACCATCGGTGCTGCGTTCGATGCCAAACGCACGGCCGATGCCGACACGGCGGCGAGCCAGCAGAGCGTGCCGCTGCATGTCTATCCCGATCTCGCGCATTTCATGTTGCCCGAAGGCTGCCAGCTCGTCGGGCTCGAACTGGTCGACGAGGCGGTCGCACTGCCGAGCTTCCGCCATCCGACGCGCGCGGCCTATGTGCTGGGTGCCGAGCGCGCTTCGCTCTCGCCGGCTCTGATCGAGCGTTGCGATTTCATCGTGCGCATTCCGGGCCGGTTCTGCGTCAACCTGTCGGTCGCGGGCGCGATTGCGATGTATGATCGCATGATCTCGCTCGGCCGGTTCGCGGAGCGGCCGGTCCGCGCCGGCGGCCCGACAGCGCCCCGCCCGACGCATAAGCATGGCGACCCGGTCTGGAAGCGCAAACAGAAGGCGCGCGCGAAGGCTGCCCGATAGGGTGCCGCGCATGCCGGCGCGGATCGGCCCCGAACGTCCGTCCGGCGCAAGAAGGCTGAAGAAATTGCCATGCCGATGCCTCAATCGCGGGGCATATTGCGGCGTTGCCCGTGGACCCGACCTCACGATAGATTGCCCGCCATGAAACGCATTGCTTCAGCCCTGATCTCGGCCGCCCTGGCGGTCATGCTCGGTACCTCCGCCGGCCTTGCCGCGGAACGAATCGGGCAGTTCGAAAATTGGGAAGTCGTCACCTTCGAGGAGGACGGCAAGACCGGTTGCTATCTGATGACGCGGCCGGAAAAGCAGGAAGGCAACTACACCGAACGCGGCCCGACCGCCGCCTTCGTCACGCACCGGCCGTCGGCCGGCGAAGTCGGCGTCGTATCGATTGCCGCCGGCTATGCCTATGACCCGGCAGCGACCCCGCGCCTCGAGATCGGCGGCGAAAGTTTCAATTTGTTCGCGCAGGGCGAGAATGCCTGGGCGAACGACGACGACGATCCGCGCATCGTCAATGCGATGAAGCGTGGCAACGAGATGGTGGTGGTCGGCGTTTCCGCGCGCGGCACCGAGACGCGCGACACTTTTTCGCTGATCGGCTTCACCAGGGCCTACGAGGCAGCCGCCGCAGCCTGCGGCCTCTAGCAGACGGCGACGTCGCCCGCACAGACGCGGACGTTCGCACGCACCGGATTGACGCCCCCGATCTCTCGGATCCGGGGCATGCCGGTTTGGAGTATCGGACAAGATCATGAGCACGGCCGTTCACGCCACGAGCTTTGCGCCGCCGGTCACCGCGACCGGCGCTGCTGCGAATCTTGTCGGGCTCGACCGTACCGAGCTCGAGGCGGTGATGACCGAGCTCGATCAGCCGAAATTCCGCGCCCGCCAGCTCTGGCACTGGATCTATCATCGCGGCGCGACCGATTTCGATGCGATGACCACGCTCGCGAAGGAGCTGCGCGCGCTGCTCGCCGACCGCTATGTCGTCGGACGACCGACAGTGACGGTCGATCGCCAATCGATCGACGGGACGCGCAAATGGCTGCTCAAGTTCGACGATGCGCAGGAAGTCGAATGCGTGCATATCCCTGAAGAGGATCGCGGCGCGCTCTGCGTTTCCTCGCAGGTCGGCTGCACCTTGACCTGCAAGTTCTGTCATACCGGCACGCAGCGGCTGGTGCGCAATCTGTCGGCCGCCGAGATCGTCGGCCAGGTGATGCTGGCGCGCGATGCGCTCGGCGAATGGCCGTCGCCGCCGGACGGGCGCCAGCTCTCCAACATCGTGATGATGGGGATGGGCGAGCCGCTTTATAACTACGAGAACGTCGCGAAGGCGCTGAAGATCGTGATGGACCATGAGGGTATCGCGATTTCGAAGCGGCGCATCACGCTGTCGACCGCGGGCGTGGTGCCGATGATCGAGCGCGCCGGCAAGGAACTTGGCGTCAATCTCGCGATCTCGCTGCATGCAGTGACCGACGAGATTCGCGATGCGATCGTGCCGATCAACAAGAAATATCCGATCGCCGAACTGATGCGCGCCTGCCGCGATTATCCGGGCCTCTCGAACGCGCGGCGCATCACCTTCGAGTACGTGATGCTGAAGGGCGTGAACGACACGCCGGAAGATGCCCGCGCCCTCATCAAGCTGATCGAGGACGTACCGGCCAAGGTCAATCTAATTCCCTTCAACGCCTGGCCCGGCGCACCGTTCGAATGCTCGACACCCGAAACGATCGAGCGCTTCAGCCAGATGCTGTTCGATGCCGGCTATGCGGCACCCGTGCGCACGCCGCGCGGCCGCGACATCATGGCCGCCTGCGGCCAGCTCAAGAGCGAGAGCATCCGCGAACGCGCAAGCGCGCGGGCAGCGGCCGCAACCTGATCGGCGTTTTTCGTCAATGCCGATCCTTCCCGACATTCTGCAGCCGGGCCTCGATATCGTGTTCTGCGGCATGGCACCAAGTCGGGTATCAGCCGCGCGCGGGGCCTATTACGCGCATCCGGGCAACCGCTTCTGGCCGACGCTCTATGAGACCGGCCTCACGCCGCGTCTGCTCGCGCCCGAGGAGTTTCGCCTGCTGCCGCAATGGGGCATCGGCCTGACCGACGTCAACAAGACCGAGATCGGCCGCGATATCGAACTGAGCAAAGCCGCGCACGATCCCTTGGGCGTACGACAGCGCGTGCTGACATTCAAACCGCGTTTTCTCGCGACCACGAGCAAGACAGCGGGGCAGCTTATACTCGGTTCGGCCTGCGATTACGGGCTGCACACAGAGACCATCGGCGATACGCAGATTTTCGTGCTGCCCTCCACATCGGGGGCTGCGCGCGGTTTCTGGGATATCGCACCGTGGCGCGCTCTGGCGAAGGCGGCGCGGGGGTGACGGAGGCCATTAGCAGCGCCGCGTCAACGCATTCTTCCCGCTGTCATGCCCGGACTTGATCCGGGCATCCAGGATCGCAAGACGACGATCGAGTGCGGCAACCCCTGGATCGCCGGGTCAAGCCCGGCGATGACAAAGTCAGGTTACTGTCGAGAGTGCAGCTAGCGATCAGCGCATCTCCGCGCCGTCGAGCGTCAAGAGCGGACCATAGAGATCGGGACGCCGATCGCGGAACACGCCCCAGTTCGCGCGCATCTGGCGGATCGCATCGAGATCGAACGTCGCGGTGACGACTTCTTCGTCGGCACCACCCGCTTCGGCCGCGATCTCGCCCTGCGGCCCCGCGATAAAGGAGCGGCCCCAGAAATTCGTCGTACCGAACTCGCCGCTCTCGCTGCCGATACGGTTGGAACAGACCAAAGGTGCGAGATTGGCACCCGCGTGCCCCTGCATCACGCGCTGCCAGTGATCGTGACAATCGGAGCCGATGCCGGTCGGATAGAACAGAAGTTCGGCCCCCTTGAGCGCCATGATGCGCGCCGATTCCGGAAACCACTGATCCCAGCAGATGCCGACGCCGATGGTGCCGAAGCGCGTCTTCCAGGCGCGAAAGCCGGTATCGCCAGGTGCGGTGTAAACTTTCTCAAAGCAGCCGGGCGGGCCGACCGGGATATGCGACTTGCGATAGATGCCGAGCGTGCTGCCGCCAGCGTCGATCACCACGATCGTGTTGTAATAGGCATGGTTTGCGCGCTCGAAGATATTGACCGGCAGCACGACATTGAGTTCGGCCGCGAGCGCGCTCATGCGAGCGACGATCGGATTGCCCTCGAGCGGATGAGCGAAAGCGAAATACTCCGGCTTCCAGTCCATGAAACCGAAAAAGTGATAGGCGAACATCTCCTGCAACAGGACGATGTTGGCGCCCTTGCCGGCCGCCTTGCGGATCACCCGCTCGGCTTTCGCCAGATTCTCGTCGACATGCCAGCCGCAGGATATCTGGGTCGCGGCCACGGTCACACGCATCGCACAAACTCCCTCTTTCGCGGTGGGCGAAACTCGGCGACGCTACAGAGCCGGCGCATACCCCGGCAAGGCCCCCACGCGAACATTCCAGGCTGGAATCCGACATGACCCTGCATCAAACACGCTTTCCGAACGAAACCGCCGGGTATCGCAGCGCGCGCGATGCGCTACTCGACGCCGAGATCGCGCTGCGCCGGCAGATCGAAGCGCTTGCGGCGCAACGCCGTGCGCTGCCCGCGGGCGGCGCACTCAAGGAGGACTACGCTTTCATCGAGGGCCCGCGCGATCTCGCCGTGGACGGGCCGGAGACGAAAACGAAACTTTCGTCGCTGTTTGGCGCGCACGACACGCTGCTGCTCTACAGCCTGATGCAAAAGGCCGGCGGCAAGCCCTGCCCCGGCTGCACCTCGGTGCTCGATGCGCTGCAGGGCAACGTGCCGCAGATCGAGGACCGCGCCGCCTTCGCCGTCGTCGCGAAGGCGCCGGTTGCCGCGATCCGGCAATGGGCGTGCGAGCGGCACTGGCGCAACCCGCGATTTCTGTCGTCGGGCGATACGACGTACAACGCCGACTATCACGCGGAGAAGGCGGACGGCAGCCAGATGCCGATCATGAATGTGTTTCGCCGCGCGAAGGACGGGACGATCCGGCATCATTGGGGAAGCGAGCTGCTGTTCGTGCCGGCGGAACCGGGCCAGGACGATCGCCATGTCGATACGATGTGGCCGCTGTGGAACGCGCTCGATCTGACGCCCGGGGGCCGTGGCGACGGGTTTCCTGACGGCACGTTCAAGCGCTCGCTGGAGTAGATCGGGAAAAAATAAAGCGTCGCCCGCGCTCCCGCATGGGGGAGAGGGTGGCGTACGCCAGCACGCCGGTTGAGGGTCAAATTTATTTTCGACGCCCCTCACCCTTCCCTCTCCCCGAAGACGGGGAGAGGGTTTCATTTGGCATCACACCCGATCGTCTTCCGCGCGGTCGGCGTCGAAATCCGTATCGTCGACCGTCGGCAACGAGCGTTTGAGCAACGCCTCGGCATCGAGCGCGCGGGCCATGCAGTCCGGTGGCGCCTGGAACAGCAGCACGCGCTGCGTCAGCCGCAGCAATTTGCGGAACGCCTCGACGCGCTTCCATGTTGCGCCGTATTTTGCATCGATCTCGGGCCCGCGATGGGTCAGCCACATCGCAGCGGTCGCGACCACATGCGGCACGGCATAGGACGTGCCGTCGCCCTCGCCGTATGTCCAGTCGAGAAAATTGCCATCGTTATCGCAGTCGACGTCGGCGCGCCACACAACCTTGGCCGGCGCGAAGATATCGACCCGCGCATAGTTCTCGTATTCGTAATAGAGCCGGTAGCCGGGCGGGCGTTTCCACACGCCGCCGACGCCGATCGTGCGGCGATGCTTGCCGGGATAGGAAACCTTGTTCGTCATCTGACCGCAGGCCGCGATCACGATCACGCCGTTCTCGTAGGCATAATCGACGGCCGCGCCCATGTCGCCCTCGAACAGGACGGGAAAGCCGAGCGAGATCGTGACGATCTTGCAATTGTTCCGGTCGATCGCATCGCGGATCGCACGGCCGATCGCGCGCACCGCCTGCGTGCCGATCAGGCTGTGGTCGTTGACGCGGTAGGGGACGATCGGCAGCCGCGGTGCGAGACCGACGATCTGCGCATCGTCGCCGGTCAGCGCACTTGCCGTGCGCGTGCCGTGGCCGGGCGGCTGCCAGGGCGTAACGACCAGCGGATCCTTCGGATCGGTCTTGTTGTCGAAGAAATCGCGGCCCAGCGTGTGCTTCACCCACGGGCTATCGCCGGTTGCGCTCGCCGGAAAGCCGAGCGCGGGATGGCGCCGGTAGCCGGTGTCGAGATGGGCGACGCGCAGATGGCCCCAGGCGACATGACCGTCGACGCGCCGCGGCATCATCGCAAGCGCCCGGTCGAGTCTCGAATAGCGGACGTTCCAGAAGTTCTGTTGTGCGGGCATCGGATGTTCCCCCTGAGTGGATGATCCCCGAAAGCGCCGCCCTGCCGGGAGGATGCTAGACCCGCAGGCTGTGGGGCCGCAAATGGATGGCTCATCACCGCCCCAATACCCGTCATCGCCGGGCGTGACCCGGCTATCCATGCCGCGGCCGGCCGCGGCGCGCGATCCACGGACCGGCCGGGCACCGCTTATCGGGCGATCGCCCCGCGTATCGGCACAGTGGATGCCCGGATCAAGCCCGGGCATGACGAATTTTTCGGATCGAGCGCTGTCCAAGCGCCTCCTTGCGGCGCCGACGCCCTTCCCTATACTCGCCGCGCATTCGGCGGAGAGCATTCCATGGTGCGCGACATCAAGAAGGCCGTGCTGGCCTATTCCGGCGGGCTCGACACCTCGGTCATCCTGAAATGGCTGCAGACCGAATATGGCTGCGAAGTGGTGACGTTCACCGCCGACCTCGGCCAGGGCGAGGAACTCGAGCCTGCGCGCAAGAAGGCCGAGATGCTCGGGATCAAGGAGATATTCATCGAGGATCTGCGCGAGGAATTCGTGCGCGATTACGTGTTCCCGATGTTCCGCGCGAATGCGCTCTATGAAGGCGTCTATCTGCTCGGCACCTCGATCGCGCGGCCGCTGATCGCCAAGCGCCAGATCGAGATTGCGAAGAAGACCGGCGCCGATGCCGTCGCGCACGGCGCGACCGGCAAGGGCAACGATCAGGTGCGCTTCGAGCTGTCCTATTACGCGCTCAATCCCGACATCAAGGTGATCGCGCCCTGGCGCGAATGGGATCTGACTTCGCGCACGAAACTGATCGAGTTCGCCGAGAAACACCAGATCCCGATCGCCAAGGACAAACGCGGTGAGGCGCCCTTCTCGGTCGATGCGAATCTGCTGCATATCTCTGCCGAAGGGAAAGTGCTCGAGGATCCCTGGGAGGAAGCCCCGGACTATGTCTATTCGCGCTCGGTTTCACCCGAACAGGCCCCTGACAAGGCGACCTATATCGAGGTCGAATTCAGGAACGGCGATGCGATCGCCATCGACGGCGAAAAACTGTCGCCCGCAGCACTACTCACCAAACTCAATGCGCTGGGCGGGGCGAACGGCATCGGCCGCCTCGACCTCGTCGAGAACCGGTTCGTCGGCATGAAGTCGCGCGGCATCTACGAAACGCCGGGCGGCACGATCCTCCATGCCGCGCATCGCGGCATCGAGAGCCTGACGCTCGATCGCGGAGCGGCCCATCTCAAGGACGAGCTGATGCCGCGTTATGCGGAGCTGGTCTATTACGGGTTCTGGTTCTCGCCCGAGCGCGAGATGCTGCAGGCGGCGATCGACAAGAGCCAGGTTCATGTCGAGGGCACCGTGCGGCTCAAGCTCTATAAGGGATCGGTCTCGGTCGTGGGGCGCAAATCGCCGAAATCGCTCTACAGCCAGGCGCATGTCACCTTCGAGGAGGATGCCGGCGCCTACGACCAGCGCGATGCCGAAGGCTTCATCAAACTGAACGCGCTGCGCCTCAGGCTCGGGAAGAAACTGCGCGGCTGACGCTTATCACCCCGTCGGCTTGCCGGTGCGCTGGCGCACCTCTTCCTTGAACCAGTCGTACCAGATTGCCGTCGAAGGCGGCGGTTCGATTTCGACCCGCACGTTGTGCGCAGCGTCGCTGTCGAGCGCGGCCAGCGCTTCGCGAAGCTGCTGCCAGCCGCGCGGCGCGATGCGGGCGGCGCGCTCGCCGGCATTGGCAAAGAGCATCACCGCCGGATCGGGGTTGGAATTGATCTCCCAGATTTCCGGGCGGCCATCTTTGAAGTCAAAGTCGATGCGCCCGAACTCGAACCCGGTGCGGTCGACGACCTCTCGCAGCACGGGCAAATAGTGATCGCCGCCGTTATAGGCGCCCTCCTCATCCAGCATTGCGCGCTCGCTGCGTTTCTCCGCGACCGTGCCGCTGCGCGGCTGCTTCACTTCCCAGTGGTCGCCGAAGAACAGGTAGCGCTGGAACAGCCTGTCGCCGACCACGTAGGCGGTGGCCTTGCGATAGATGCCGTCGCGATCGGCGGTGTCGCAGAATTCGACGATCAGCAGATCCTGCGGCAACAGACCGAGGCTGGTGAGGCGCCAGATTTCGGCATCGAGCGCCGCATCGTCGTGCAGTAGCGGGGTGTACGCGCCTTCATGCTGCAGATCGCTGCGCAGGAAGACCGGATAGCGCCAGCCGCCGCGCCCTTCATCGAGGCGGAAGACATTATGCCGGTTGATGCCGGCATCGTGCAGCCGGCGCAGCACAGCGTAGCGACGACAGGTTCGCGTCGGATGGTTGAGGAGCCGGATCGGGCCGCGCGCGCGTTTCAGCCGGCGGTAGAGCACGGTCGCCTGCAAAACCTCGCCCGAGGCCAGCCGGTCGACATCCGAGAAGATCACGGCGCCGCCCTGCCAGTTCTGCTGGCCGAATGCCTCGTCATAGGTGAGCACGCGAAAACGCCCGGCAAGGCGCGCATCGTCGAGGATAAAATTGTTCCGGTAGGTGTGATCGCCCTTTCGGGTGACGAGGTAATAGATCATCGGAAAACCAGGGTTGCGGTCATGCGGACTTGCCGGTCCGCTGGCGCACGTCGTCGCGGAACCAGGCGTACCAGGTCAGCGTGTCGGGTGGCGGTTCGATCTCGATATCCGTCATATGTGCCGTTTCATCATCGAGCGCCGCCAGCGCATCGCGCAATTGCCGCCAGCCGGTGGGCACGATCCATTTGCCGCGTTCGGTGACCTGGTTCGCGAACTGGCCGACTGTCGGAATCGGGTTGGTGTTGACCTCCCAGATTTCGGCGCGGCCGCCCTTCATGCCGAAAACAATGCGGCCGAAACCGAATCCGCCGATCTCGGCGACGCGACGCAACTGCGGCATAAATTGCTCGCCGCCGATGAAGGCGGTTTCCTCGTCCAGCATCGGCTGCTCGGCGCGTTTTTGTGCGACACCACCATGACGCGGCGCCTTCGCCTCCCAGAAGTCGCTGAAGAACATGTACCTTTGGAACAGCACGTCGCCCACGATATAGGCGGTGCCCTTGCGGTAGATGCCGTCCGAATCCGCCGTGTCACAGAACTCGACGATGAGCAAATCCTGCGGCAGCAGACCGAGGCTGGTCAGCCAGAAGATTTCGCGATCGAGCGTTTCTTCGTCAGGGATGAGGCGCGTATAGGCACCGTCATGCCGTTGTTCGCTGCGAATGAAGACCGGATAGCGGTGCGGGCGACGGCCTTCGTCGACGCGATAGACATCGTGCTCGTTGACGCCTTCGTCATGCAGCCGGCGCAGCAGCGCATAGCGTCGGCAGGTGCGCGTCGGATGGTTGAGCAGGCGGATGGGCTTTCGCGAAAGGCGCAGGCGGCGATAGAGCAAGGCCGCACGCAGCGCCTCACCCCAGGACAGCCGGTCGAGATCGGCGAAAATCATGGCGCCGCCCTGCCAGTGCCGGCGGCGATACGCCTCGTCGTAGGTCAATAACTCGAAGCGGTCGGCAAGACGCGGATCGTCGAGGATCGCATTGCCGCGGAATGTGTGATCGCCGCGTCCGGTATTGAGATAATAGATCATCGCTCCCGATGCGGCGCGACACCGCGCCGATCGCCCTTCCGTTCAGCACGTGGCGGAGCGGCGGCAGCAATCACCGACAACGGCCGGACCGGATCGATCGAGAACGGCTCGTCATCGGCAGCGCCGGGCAGTTCCATCAGGGCCGCATGCATCCAGTCGTTGAACGGTACGAAGATCTCGTCGTAGCGCGGCGTACCCGGCGGCACGTCGCGCGACATATGCAGGGGATTGGTATTGATCTCCCAGCACTCGATCCGGCCATCCCGCATGGCATAATCCATCCGGCCGTAACGGATGCCGGAGAGCTCGAAGATTTTTCTGAGCTCGGCTTCATGCGGATTGCCATGAAGATAGGCCAGTTCCTCGGCGAAAAGTTCCGATTCGGGCGTATCCGGACCGATGCCGGTGCGGAAATCCTTGACGCACCATTCGCTTGAAAAATAAACATGCCGCGGCACGATTCGATCGCCGATCACGTAGGCGCCATATTTCCGGTAAAGCCCGTCCGCGCTGCGCGTCTCGCAGAATTCGGTAACCAGCATAAGGCCAAGCGGAAAGCCGCGCTCGACCAGCGCATCGAGCGCCGCGTCCAGCGCCGCCTGATCCTGCAGCAATCCGCCGACGGGGCCCTTGTGGTCGCGCTCGCCATGCAGGAAGACCGGGAAGTATCGCGGCTTTCGGCCTTCGTCGGCACGATAGACGTCGAATGAATTCTGACCGCTTTCACGGAGCGCGCGCAGCAACCCGTAGCGTTTCAGCGATCGGATGGGATGATTGATCAGATGGACCGGCACCGGCGCCGACTTGAGGCGATGCCAGAGGCGCGATACGAGCGGAACCTCCGAACTCCAGAGGCGTTCGGTGTCGGAGAAGATAAAGGTGCCGGCATGCCAGTCGTCGCGCTGCAGGGCATCCTGGTACAGGACAATCTCGAAATGATCCGCCGCCGGTCCGATCGTCACCGACGGTTTCTGACGGATCGCATCCTGGCCTTCGCGGCTGACGAAATAGGTGATCATCGAGGAATCCGAATCCCGGCTGCCCTCGCATCGCGACCGGCGGGGCCGGCGAACCGATCGCGTGGTTTCGAAGCGGCTGGAGTATGCCACAAGAGCAACGCGCGAATCAGCAAGGCGCGGCCCGATTCAGCGCCGCAAGAGACGGGGGCGCCAGCCGATGCCAGGCCGGTTGCGGCGGCGGTTTGCCGGCCCGGTTGCCCGGGCTTCCGGCTTCGCACGGACCGGCTCGATCCAGAAAGGCTGATCGTCGGTCGCCCCGTCGAGCGCCAGCAGCGCTTCGCGCAGACGTTCGTTCATCAGCGCCACAACGCGATCGAAGCGCGGCTGGCCCGGGTGCAAGGCGGGGCTCAGCAATAGCGGGTTGGTGTTGATCTCCCAGACCTGGATGCGTCCGTCGCGCAGCCCGTAATCGACGCGGCCATATTCGATTCCAGCAACGGCGAACAGCGCGCGCAGCTCGTCTTCATGCGGATTGGCGAGCACGAATTCGCGCTCTTCCTCGATCAGCGCCGCTTCCGACCGATCGCCGAGCTGGCTGCGCGCATCTTTCACGTTCCAGCCGCCCGAGAAAAAGACATGGCGCGGCACAACGCGGTCGCCGACCACGAACACGCCATATTTGCGATAGAGCCCGTCCGCGCCGCGCACATCGCAGAGCTCGGTGACCAGCAACTGGTTCGCGGGCATGCCGGCCTCGACCCGCTCCGCGATCGCCGCTTCGAGCGCGGCCTGATTCTCCAATGCGCCGGTCATCGGGCCGTTATGGTCGCGCTCGCCATGCAGGAAAACCGGGAACCGCGCTGG
>JAWXBK010000140.1:0-11827 GCA_034439975.1 Rhodospirillaceae bacterium
CCGGCGGCCGCCGGTATGACCATCGACCACCGCGACATTGGGGCGACTTCCGGGCGGTGCCGGATCAGGGTCCGGCCGGGGGCCCACTCGCCATCCGGGGCGTGTCTTTCCTATACTCGATCCACTTAATCGAGTATCGGGTGCCATCCATGATCAGTCAGAAAGCGAAATACGCGCTCCGGGCGATGATCGCCCTCGCGCGTTTGCCCGTTGGCGAAACCGTTCAGACCCAGGACCTGGCCGATACCGCGGCCGTTCCGAAGCGGTTTCTCGAGCATATCCTGCTCGATCTGAAGGCGCGGGGCCTGGTGACCAGCCGCCGCGGCAAGAAGGGCGGTTATGCGCTCCTGAAGGCGCCGGAATCGATCACCTTTGGCGCGGTCCTGCGCATCATCGACGGGCCGATCGCGCCGTTGCCATGCCTCTCCCAGACGGCTTACCGGCGCTGTCCCGATTGCCCTGACGAGGACGCCTGCGAGATCCGCCATGTCTTCGATAAGGCCTACGAGGCCACCCGGCGCGTACTCGATAAATTGACCCTGCAGGATGCGATGACAGGGATCGACGAGCAGAAACCGAAGAGTTCGGCTCAGGCTGAAATTATGCAAGGAATTGGAATATAAAGACAAATCGACATTTTGCAGTGTCTTGACAAAGTCGACCAAATAGATAGAGATACTCGTGTATTCGATCACAGGGAGGCTGCTATGCGAATACTTCATGGTTTTGCGGTCGGCGCCTTTGCTGTCGCTGTCATCGTTTTGGGAAGTACCTTGGCGCCGGCCCATGCTCAGGACAGTATCAATAACGTCTCTTACGATCCCACCCGGGAACTCTATAGGGAGTACGCCGAATACTTCGCCGAGTACTGGCTGGAGACGACGGGGCGGACGGTCGAGATTAGCAACAGCCACGGCGGGTCCGGCGCGCAGGTCCGGTCCGTGAACGAGGGGGTGCCGGCCGACGTGGTGACCTTCCCGCTCGAAGGCGACATCCGCGGTATCGAAGCAACCGGGCTCATCGAGCCGGGCTGGCAGGACGAATTTCCGGCGGCGTCCTCGCCCTACGCCTCGACAATCGTCCTGCTTGTGCGCGGCGGTAATCCCAAGAACATCCATGACTGGGACGACCTCGCGCGGGACGATGTCGTTGTGATCACGCCGAACCCCAAGACCTCGGGCGGCGCCCGTTGGAACTATCTCGCGGCCTGGGCCTTTGCCCTCGAGCAGAACGGCGGCGACCAGCAGAAAGCACAGGAGTTCGTCGCCTCGATATACCGAAACGTGGCGGTGCTCGATACGGGCGCCCGCGGCTCGACCAACACGTTCGTTCAGAACAAGGTCGGCGACGTCCTGATCGCATGGGAGAACGAGGCGCTCCTGTCACTCAAGGAGTTCGGCGAGGGCGAATACGAGATTGTCGTTCCGTCTGTCTCGATCCTCGCGGAAGTCAAGGTGGCCGTTGTCGACAAGAATGTCGACGCCGAGGGAACGCGCGAGGTGGCTCAAGCCTTTCTCGAGCAGCTCTACACGCCGGAAGCGCAGCAGATCTTCGCCCGGAATTTCTATCGACCGCTCCATCCGGAGTATGTCGACGCGGCCGACCTCGCTGTCTTCCCCGAGGCCAAACTGGTCACGGTCGGCGACGTGTTCGGCGGATGGGCCGTGGCACAGCCCACTCATTTCGACGATGGGGGCATCTTCGACGAGATCTATTCGCTGAACTGAGTTTTGTGCGGCCTGCCAACTTTTGGAAGTATCGGGGGGGCTGGTTCATGGGGCGAATTCGATTCCGGGAGCCGACTATTATTCCGGGTTTCCGGCTGACCTTCGGTTTCACGATTTTCTATCTGTCGCTCATCGTGATAATTCCGATCGTCGGTCTCTACATCAAAACGTTCGAGCTCGACTGGGCGTCGTTCCGGGAGATCATCACCGGGCCGCGCTTTCTGGCCGCGATGAAGCTGAGCTTTGGCGTCTCGCTGCTCGCCGCTTTGTTCAATGTCATCATCGGCGTAATGATCGCCTGGGTGCTGGTACGTTATCGCTTCTTCGGCCGGCGCATCCTCGACGCCATCATCGATCTGCCCTTCGCCCTGCCGACCGCGGTCGCCGGCATTGCGCTCACCGCGCTTTATGTTCCTGCGGGCTGGATCGGCCGCCTGTTCGAACCGTTGGGCATTGCGATCGCGTTTACGCCGATCGGCATCTGGATTGCTCTCGTCTTCATTGGCCTGCCCTTTGTGGTACGCACCGTGCAGCCGGTCTTGGAGGATTTCGACCGCGAGGTCGAGGAAGCGTCTGCTACGCTCGGCGCCAAGCGGCGAACGACAATTTTGCGCGTCATATTACCGCCGCTGATCCCGGCGATCCTGACTGGCTTCGCGCTTGCGTTTGCGCGGGCGGTCGGTGAATACGGCTCGGTCATCTTCATCGCAGGCAATCTTCCGCGACAGACCGAAATCCTGCCGCTGCTCATCGTCTTTCGCCTGGAGGAACGTCAGTATCCTGCCGCTGCGGCGATTGCTGCGGTCATGCTCACCGCGTCGTTCGTCATCCTGCTGCTCATCAACCTGATCCAGGTGTGGAGCCAGAGGAGGTTCGGCAATGGCTGAGACAGCGAGCGGGCTGTCAGCCGCCTCCGCGCAACCGGCGCGCGGCTTCCGCTCCGCGCTCACCGAGGCGCGGCCGGTCAGGATCGTTCTCATTGCGCTCACGGTCCTGATTCTTGCGGTGTTCCTGGTCCTGCCTCTTATCATCATCTTTGTGCAGGCCCTGGACCTTGGTCTCGGTCAGGCGCTCGCGACGTTTCAGGATCCCGATGCGATATCCGCAATCCTGCTTACGCTTCTTGTCGCGGTCATCGCGGTTCCCTGCAATCTCATCTTCGGAATCGCCGCGGCCTGGGCGATCGCCAAATTTCGCTTTCGCGGTCGGGCGTTCCTTATCTCGCTGATCGATTTGCCATTCTCGGTGTCGCCCGTCGTCGCCGGTCTCGTCTACATCCTTTTGCTTGGTCCATTCACGCCTGTCGGCGCCTGGCTTCTCGAGGATTTCGGGGTTCGTATCATCTTTGCCGTGCCGGGTGTCGTGCTCGCCACGATCTTCGTCACCTTCCCCTTCATCGCTCGCGAGTTGATCCCGCTGATGCAGGAGCAGGGAACGGGCGACGAGGAGGCGGCACTGTCGCTCGGAGCCAGCGGCTGGCAGACCTTCTTCTTCGTGACGCTGCCCAACGTGAAATGGGCGCTGCTCTATGGCGTGCTGCTCTGCAACGCGCGCGCCATGGGCGAATTCGGCGCTGTATCGGTCATCTCGGGCAGGCTCAGAGGCGAGACGGTGACCATGCCGTTGCAGATCGAGCTTTACTACCAGGAGTTCCGGGCCCTGGCACAGGTGTCGGCCTTCAGCATGGCGGCTGTGCTCGCGGGTCTCGCGCTCGTGACGCTGGTGATCAAAACCTGGTTCGAATGGCGCTACGCCGACCAGCTTGCCGCGGCCGGAAAGGGTCATTGAGGAGATTTCCATGGAACTGAGGGTCGTCAACGTCCGCAAGGAATTCGATCGCTTTCCTGCGCTGCACGATGTGTCGCTCGACATTCAATCTGGTGAGCTGATCGCGCTGCTCGGACCTTCGGGCTCGGGCAAGACGACGCTTCTGCGCCTGATCGCCGGTCTCGAATTTCCCACCGAGGGCGCGATCTATTTCGGCGACGAAGACGCCTCGCGTAAATCGGTACAGGAACGCAATGTCGGATTCGTCTTCCAGCAGTACGCGCTATTCCGCCACATGACGGTGGCCGAGAACATCGGCTTCGGGCTCAAGGTGCGGCCAGGCTCTTCGCGGCCGCCAAAGGCGGAGGTCCGCCGTCGCGCCTCCGAGCTGCTCGACCTCGTCCAGCTCTCGGGGCTCGAGAAGCGTTATCCGAACCAGCTTTCCGGTGGCCAGCGCCAGCGCGTCGCATTGGCGCGCGCGCTCGCCATCGAGCCGCGGGTGCTGCTTCTCGACGAGCCTTTCGGCGCGCTCGATGCGAAGGTGCGGAAGGAATTGCGCCGCTGGCTGCGCGAGATTCACGATCGCACCGGCCACACGACGGTGTTTGTCACCCACGACCAGGAAGAGGCGCTGGAGCTTGCCGACCGGGTCGTCGTCATGAGTCAGGGACGCATCGAGCAGGTCGGCACCGCCGACGAAGTCTATGACCGGCCGGCTTCTCCGTTCGTCTTCGGCTTCATCGGTGAGTCGAACATCATTCCGGTTTCGATCCGCGGCGGTCGCATCCTTATCGACGGCAGCGAACTGGCATTGCCCGGAACCGCGCTGCCCGACGGTCCGGCACGACTCTTTCTCCGACCGCATGGCGTCGTGATCGACCCGACCGGCGGCGGCGGCATCACCGGCAAGGTGGTGTCCTCGCGGCGTCATGGTGCGTTGCGCCGCGTCGAGATCGCCGTCGGCGACGCCGGGCACCGGATCGAGGTCGATCTGCCGGCGGCGCTCAATGCGCGCTCGCTCGGCACGGTTTCGGTTCAACCGCAGCACTGGGAGATCTATCCCGACGCTTAGGCCCAGCTCGAATGGTGACGCTCGTCGGCCGAAGACACCCCTAAGTCTTTATAAAATCTGCGCTGGTCCAAGGGCTTTGGCGACGAACCCGGGCTTTGTTGCAGTGCATCGAAATCACGCGCGCGATGGCGGGGAACCGCCGGTTTTTGACTTGACGGGAAAATTGGCCCGCATAAATCTATTGTCGGACGTTACATGTTTGTCGCGCGTACCTCTCCCGGCTGCTCCGGCAGCCAAGACGGTTGCTCCCTGACATTGTGAACGTTACCCGGGCGGGTCGCTCACGGAGGTGTCTCGTCTGTAGCTTACCTGCAGAGGAGTGGCTTATGGCTACCGGAACTGTGAAGTGGTTCAATGCCGAGAAGGGCTACGGGTTCATTCAACCCGACGATGGCTCCAAAGATGCGTTCGTCCATATATCTGCCGTTGAGAAGGCCGGTCTGCGCAGCCTGCGCGAGGGCCAGAAAGTCACCTACGAACTCGTGCCCGGCCGCAACGGCAAGTCTGCCGCGGACAATCTCATCGTCCAGGACTGACATCTCTCGCCGCTTTCGATGGTGGCAGCGAGGGCCGCGCCGGGCGATCCCTGGAGCGGCCTTCACTTTTTGGACATAGGGCGATATCGCCGCTGCGGCCGATCCCTCACCGAAACATGACGGGCTAAAGACAGGCCGCACGCGACGCATGGTAGGCGGCGCCCATCTCGACGGGCGGGCCGCGGCGCGATCCGGGTTGATCCGACGATTAGAATCGCCGGTGCGCGACCGCTTTTGCACTCCTTGCGTCAGCAGAGCCCCTTAATCGGGCGCGTCGTCCGGCGGACATGCGCCGGCCTGCCACTGCGCGGCGCCCGCTAATAGCGACTGGATCGCTTCCAAAGGTCTCTATAAAGTAGCGGCAGACCGCAAGCGCATGCCGAGCACGGGACGATGTCCCGGCCGGGCCCGATAAAGAAGGCCATCGCGATGTGTTTGTGCGGACTAACGATGCCACAGGGAGGCAAGCATGCTTGAAATCAGATATTGGCAGCAGCAGGTTGCGAAGGGCCGGATCAGCCGTCGCGAATTCTTGGGTCGGGCCGCTGCACTCGGCGTTACAACCGCGCTCGCCACGACGATGCTTGCCGAAGTCGGCAAGGCGCAGGAACCGAAACAGGGCGGCTTCGCCCGCTTCGGTATGGCGCATGGCGCAACAACCGATTCACTCGACCCCGGCACCTGGCCGGACACGTTCATGCAGTGTGCCTTCTACGGGGCAGCCGCGAACGGGCTCACGGAAATCGATGCAGACGGCAACGTTGTCGGCGATCTGGCTGCGAGCTTTGAGTCGGCCGATGGCGCGACGCGCTGGATCTACAAGCTGACGCCCGGCGTCACGTTCCATAACGGACGCGACGTGACCTCTAACGATGTGGTCGCCTCGATCCACCACCACATGGGTGAGGAGTCGCAGTCGGCTGCCAAGTCGCTGCTCGAAGCGGTAACGAGCGTCGAAGCCGATGGGCCGGATACGGTGATCTTCACGCTGGCCGCGGGCAACGCCGACTTTCCGTATATTACCAGCGACTATCACCAGCCGATCATGCAGGCGAACGACGACGGCACGGCCGACTGGCAGTCCGGCGTCTGGACCGGCCCGTTCGTGCTTGAATCGTTCGAGCCCGGGGTGAACGCCAAGCTCAAGCGGAATCCCAACTACTTCAAGGATGGCAAGCCGTACTTCGACGAGGTCGAGTTCCTGGCGATCACCGACATTGCGGCCCGCACCAACGCGCTCACGACCGGTGAAGTGCACTGGATTGGCCGCGCCGACCTGAAGACGCTCAGCCTGCTCGAGCGCAATCCCGATATCGCCATCACCGAAGTGACCGGCTATGGCCACTATGTGTTGCCGATGAACTGCACCATGGCGCCGTTCGACAATGTCGACGTACGTCAGGCATTGAAGTACAGCTTCAACCGGCAGCAGATCGTGGACAAGATCTTCCTCGGCCACGCCGCCGCGGGCAACGACAACCCGATCGCGCCGACCGTGAAGCACGCCATCAATCCGGAGCCGGTCTATAACTATGATCCGGAAAAGGTGAAGTTCCACTTGAACAAGGCGGGGCTGTCTTCGCTCGATGTTGACCTGTCGGTGGCCGATGCGGCCTTCACCGGCGCGGTCGATGCTGCTGTTCTGATGCAGCAGGATGCGGCAGCCTGCGGCATCAACATCAACGTGGTGCGCGAGCCGAACGACGGTTACTGGGACAATGTCTGGCTGAAAAAGGGCTGGTGTGCGTCCTACTGGAGTGGCCGGCCGACCTGCGACTGGATGTTCTCGACCACGTATGCGCCCGACGCAGCATGGAACGAAACGTTCTGGAAGAACGAGCGCTTCAACGAACTTCTCCTGACGGCCCGCGCCGAGACCGATGAAGAAAGCCGCGGCGCGATGTATGGAGAGATGCAGCAGATCGTCCACGACGACGGTGGCGTTGTTGTCCTCGTCTTCAACAACTTCGTCGACGCAAATTCGAAGACGTTGGCGCACGGGAAGGTGGCGGCGAACTGGGAAGCCGACGGCCTCAAGATCGCCGAACGCTGGTGGTTCGCGTAAGCGTCTGATCGTGAGATCGGGCGGGGCGTCGGTCTTGGGACCGGCGCCCCGATCCCAATTTCCGAAGTGGACAGACGTGATGCGCTTCTCGCAACAGAAACTTTTTTCTGAAGACCGTCTCCCCGGAGCCGGTCGGAGTGTCCGCCGGTGAACCCGGTTCTACGGACCGTGTTGCAGCGACTGGGGCTCGGCCTCGTGACGCTGTTCGTGGTCTCGGTGATCATCTTCATCGGAATCGAGCTTCTGCCAGGCGACTTCGCGAAAGCCATCCTCGGCCAGGCCGCAACACCCGACACTGTCGCTGCCTTCCAACGCACCGTCGGATTGGATAAAGCGCCGGTCGAACGGTACTTCGCCTGGATCCTCGGCGTCATTCAGGGCGATTTCGGCGTTTCGTTCTCTGGCCTCGGCGCCCTGGGCGGCGGTCAGGAGAGAACTGTCGCAAGTCTGATCGCGCCGCGGCTGTACAATACGCTCTTCCTTGCCAGCTTCACGGCGATCATCGCAGTTCCGCTCGCGTTGACCCTCGGCATACTTGCCGCCTTCTATCGCAACAGCGTCTTCGACCGCGTGGTGAATTCGCTGACGCTGACGACGATCTCGTTTCCCGAGTTTTTCGTCGCTTACATCCTGATGTACTTCCTGGCGATCAAGCTGCCGATCTTCTACTCCCTCGCCAATGTGGGCGCCGATACACCGCTGCTCGAGCGATTCGCCCGAACGACCCTTCCTGCCATGACGCTCACGTTGGTGATCGTTGCGCACATGATGCGCATGACGCGCGCGGCGATCATCAATCTGTTGGCCAGTCCCTATATCGAAATGGCGTACCTCAAGGGCACGCCGCGCATGCAGGTAATTCTGCGGCACGCGCTGCCCAATGCCTGGGCGCCGATCGCGACCGTCATCGCCTTTAACCTCGCCTATCTGGTCGTCGGCGTGGTCGTCGTCGAAGTGGTCTATGTCTATCCCGGAATCGGTCAGCTCATGGTCGATTCGGTGTCCGCGCGCGATATTCCCGTGGTGCAGGCCTGCGCCCTGATCTTCGCTGTGACCTATATCCTGCTCAATCTGGCGGCCGACATCATTTCGATCGTCACCAATCCCAGACTGTTGCATCCGCGATGAGCGCCGAGACCCCCGGTATGGCGGTGGAGCCGCCCATCGTTCGCCGTCGCCGCGGCTTCCGCAGCCGCGCCTGGCGTGGCTTGAAGAAAGCCCCGCCGACCGCCTGGTTCGGTCTCATCGTCGTTTTCCTCTATGTGTTCGTGGCTTTGTTCGCATCCTGGATTGCGCCCTTCCCGGAATCGGAAGCGACCGGTGCTGCCTTCGAGCCATGGAGCAGTGAGCATCTTCTCGGCACCGATCAGCTCGGGCGCGACATGCTGACCCGCATGATCTACGGCGCCCGCAATACAATCGGCATCGCATTCGCGACGACGATTCTGGCGTTCCTCATCGGTGGCATACTGGGCATTCTCGTTTCGATCATGCGCGGCTGGGCCGACCAGTTCGTCAGTCGGGGGGTCGATGTGGTGATGGCCATTCCGGCCCTAATCTTCGCGCTGATGCTGCTGTCGATCGTCGGCCCGTCGACGACGAACATCATTCTGATCATCGCGATCCTCGACTCCACGCGTGTCTACCGCCTGACGCGTTCCGTCGCCATGAATGTCGTGGTGATGGACTATGTCGAGTCGGCAAGGCTGCGCGGCGAGGGGCTTGGATGGATCATGGGGCGCGAGATCCTGCCCAACATCCTGCCGCCGCTGGTCGCCGAATTCGGCCTGCGCTTCTGCTTCGTGTTTCTCACGATCAGCGCGCTCTCCTTCCTCGGCCTCGGCATTCAGCCGCCGACGGCGGATTGGGGTTCGATGGTGCGCGAGAATGCCACGCTGATTTCCTATGGCGACATCACGCCGCTGCTGCCGGCGGGCGCCATCGCGCTGCTGACGGTCGCCGTGAACTTCGTCGTCGACTGGTTCCTGCACAAGACGAGCGGATTGCGCGATGACGACTGATCAGAAGACGGCACCGGCGCGCGCCAAGGGCGAAACGCTACTCGAGATCCGCAATCTGCAGATCGAAGGGCAGAGCGACGATGTCTGGCACCCGATCGTCAGGGGTGTCGATCTGACGCTGCATCGGGGCGAAGTTCTCGGCCTGATCGGCGAATCCGGTGCCGGCAAGTCGACCATTGGCCTGGCAGCGATGGGATATGCGCGGCCCGGCTGTCGCATCAGCAGCGGTTCCATCGTCTTCGACGGCATCGATCTGATGAAGGCCGATCTGGAGATTAAGAGAAAATTGTGGGGCTCGCGCATCGCCTATGTCGCGCAGAGCGCGGCGGCCGCTTTCAATCCCGCCCATCCGATCCTCGAGCAGACGATCGAGACCGGCGTGCGCGAGGGAATGCGCAATCGGGCCGAGGCGATCGCGGATGCGAAGCAGCTCTATGGGCGGCTGCGGCTGCCAGACCCGGACAAAATCGGCTATCGCTATCCGCACCAGGTATCGGGCGGGCAGTTGCAACGGGCGATGACCGCGATGGCGATGGCCTGCCGGCCCGACCTGATCGTGTTCGACGAGCCGACCACGGCACTCGACGTGACGACCCAGGTCGAGGTGCTGGCGGCGATCCGCGACATCGTCGAGCAGTTCCATACCGCAGCGATCTACATCACGCACGATCTGGCGGTGGTCGCGCAGATGGCCGACCGAATCAAGGTGCTGCGCTACGGCAAGGAAGTCGAACAGGCGCCGACGCGCGAAATGCTGACCCACCCGAAAGAGGATTATACGAAGTCGCTGTGGGCGGTGCGCGAGTTGGAGAATCCGCCGCGCGCCGGCAAGGAAATCATCCTCTCGATCGATCATGTCACCGCGAGCTACGGCAATTCGGTGACGGTGCTCGACGACGTCACGGTCAAGGTGCCGCGCGGCCGTACCGTTGCGGTGGTCGGCGAATCCGGATCGGGCAAGTCGACGCTGGCGCGGGTCATCACCGGTCTGCTGCCGCCAAGCAAGGGCCAGGTGACGTTCGAAGGCAAGCCGTTACCGCCGGCGCTCAAACAGCGCACGAAAGATAGCCTGCGCCGTATCCAGATGATCTATCAGATGGCGGATACGGCGATGAATCCGCGACACCGGGTGAGCGATCTCATCGGCCGACCGGCGGAGCTTTATCTTGGCCTCAAGGGCCGGGCGCGCGAAAAGCGGGTCATCGAGTTGCTCAATCTGATCGAGCTCGACGAAAGCTTTTACGATCGGCTACCGGCTGAGTTGTCCGGTGGTCAGAAGCAACGTGTTTGCATCGCTCGGGCGCTCGCGGCCGAGCCCGATTTGATCATCTGCGACGAAGTCACCTCGGCGCTCGATCAGATCGTGCAGGAAGGCATCCTCAAACTGCTGCTGCGCCTACAGAGCGAGCTCAACGTGTCCTATCTCTTTATCACGCACGATATCGCTACGGTTCGCGCGATCGCCGACGAGATTGTCGTCATGTATCAGGGCAAGGTCGTGCAGCAGGGCCTCAAGAACGAAGTGCTGCAGCCGCCGCACCCCGCCTATACCGAATTGCTGCTGTCGTCGGTGCCGGAGATGGATCCCGACTGGCTCAACAATCTTCTGGCCAAGCGGGCGGCCAAGCCGATCTCGGGAATCAAGCGCGCCGACGCCTGAGGCGGCCTTCCGGACAAATCGCTTTGACAGTATCGGCCGCGGCGGCAAGACTGCCGCCCTGCGGCGGGGCAGCGGCTGGAACATCATCGCATGCGGGTCATCTTTTACGCTTCGAACGGATTCGGCCTCGGCCACCTGATGCGTACGCTCGCCGTTGCGCGGCAGTTGCGCAAGCGCGTCGCGGACGCAGAGTTTATTTTCCTGACCAACTCCGAAGCCTCGCATCTGGCCTGGGACGAAGGATTCGCGACGGTCAAACTAATGTCGCGGTTTGTGCCGGCGCGCGGTCGACCCGAGCATGAGCGGATGCGCGAGGTCAATCGCGCGATCGTTCATGCAACGTTGCAATCCTTCGATCCCGACGTCATCGTGGTCGACAGCTATCCGCGCGGGGCGATGCGCGAGCTGACGCCGATGCTGCGCCACGAGAAATGCCGGCGCGTCTTCATCTATCGAGAAAAGAATCAGGAAGTCCGGCACAACGAGACGCTGATTACGATTCTCGACAAATACTACGATCTGGTGGTGGTTCCGCACCGCAAGGACGAGTTCTCGATGCCGATCCCGGAGCGGCTGCCGGTGGTGTTTACCGATGCGATCATGATCCGCGGCCGCAACGAGGCGATCGAACGGGAGAAGGCGCGGGCGCGCCTCGGCCTGCCGGCCGACGCCTTCATCGTTTATGTCGGGTTCGGCGGCGGCGGCGACAAGCAGTATCGCGAGCTCCGCGACTGGGTGCTGACCGAGACCGCGCGTCACCCCGACTGGTTGTTCGCCGTCGCGCGGCCGCCGCTGTTTCGCGGGCCGTCGCCGGCCGACGGCAGCAACCTGGTCGAGTTCACCTATTTTCCGCTGGCCGAATGCTGGCAGGCATTCGATGCGGCGATTTCGGCGCTGGGCTTCAACACGACGTCGGAACTGTTGCATCATGGCGTGCCGAGCCTGTTCATTGAGCTCAACATGCCCGACGACGACCAGG
>JAWXBK010000141.1:0-13586 GCA_034439975.1 Rhodospirillaceae bacterium
CGATCGCGCGCGCGATCGTCGACGCCCGTCAGGACGCACCGATCCAGCGCACCGCAGCGCTCGCCGAGATCGTGCGCAGTGCCTTTTCCGCGCGCGAACGCGGCACCGCCCGGATCGATCCCGCGACGCGCAGCTTCCAGGCCTTGCGCATCGCGGTGAACGACGAACTCGGCGAGCTCGATCGCGCGCTCGTCGCGGCCGAACGACTGCTGAACGACGGCGGCCGGCTCGCGGTGGTTTCTTTTCATTCGCTTGAGGATCGCCGCGTGAAGCGGTTCCTCGCCGAACGCAGCGGCCGCAATCAGGGCGGCTCGCGCCATCTGCCAGTCGCGAAGGCCGGTCCCGCGCCGACTTTCCGCCGCATCGACAAGGACGAGGCAACCGCGAGCGATGTCGAGCTTGCGGCCAATCCGCGTTCGCGCTCGGCGCGTCTGCGGGCGGCCGAACGAACCGCAGCACCCGCCTGGCAGCAAGGGAGCCACGCATGAGGGGGCTCAGCCTTTTGCTCTGGACGCTGGTCATCGCGACCGCGGGCTACGGCATGTTCCAGATCAAGTTCGAGGTTCAGGCGCTGGAGAAAGAGCTGACGCAGCTCAACCGCGATATCCGGGACCATGAAGAAACGATCCGCGTGCTGCGCGCCGAGTGGAGCTACCTGAACGAGCCGGATCGGCTCGGCACCCTCGCCGCGCGTTATCTCGAGCTGGCGCCGGTCGCCGCCGGGCAGCTCGTCCAGTTCGATGCGGTGCCCGCGAAGCCCGTCATCAGCAGCGTCGATGACGCTGCCTTGCCGGTGCCACAACCGCGCCCCGCTGAAGCCATTCCGGCGGTCTACGAGGACGCACAATGAGCGAAGCCCGGGGATACGCACACGAAACCGATCGCGCCCGCCCGATGCTGGATGCGACGTTCGAACCGACGACGCGCCGCCATATCGACGGCCATCGCAAGCGCACGCTTGATGTCGGGCATGCCCGCATCATCATGGGCGGTGCGCTGTTTCTTGCGGTGTTCATCGCGATCGCGATCCGCCTGGTCGAAGTCGGCGGGCTCGGCCACAACCAGGAACCGGCCATGGCGGCGACACCGGAAGCGCCGGTCGTCGTGCAGCGCGCCGACATTCTCGACCGCAACGGCGTGGTGCTGGCAACCAACGTGCGCACCGCCTCGCTCTATGCCGATCCGCGCAAGGTGCCGGATGCGGCGGCAGCGGCGCGGCAGCTCGTCTCGGTTCTGCCCGAGCTCAGCGAAGCGCAGCTTGCGACGCGGCTTGCGGTCGACAGCAGCTTCGTATGGATCAAGCGCAACCTGTCGCCGCAGCAGCAATACGAGGTCAACCGGCTCGGCATCCCCGGTTTCTATTTCCAGTACGAAGAGAAGCGGGTCTATCCGCAGGGTTCGCTGGTAGCCCACGTCGTGGGCTTCACCGATATCGACGGGCGCGGACTTGCCGGCATCGAACAGTCGTTCGACGACGTGCTGGGCGCAGGTACGCACCCTGTCACCCTGTCGCTCGATCTGCGCATCCAGCACATCGTCCGTCAGGAGCTCACGAACGCGATCGAATCGTTCGATGCGATCGGCGGCACCGGCCTCGTGCTCGACGTGAAGACCGGCGAAGTGGTTTCGATGGTCTCGCTGCCGGATTTCGATTCGAACCATCCGGCAACGGCGAGCGACGACCAGCGCTTCAATCGCGCGACGCTCGGCATCTACGAGATGGGCTCGACCTTCAAGATCTTTACCGCCGCGATGGCGCTCGATAGCGGGCTGGTCTCGCTCGCCGACTCGTTCGACGCGACGCAGCCGATCCGGATCGGCGGTTTCACGATCTCCGATTACAAGCCGAAGAACATGGTTCTGACGGTGCCGGAGATCATCGTCTATTCCTCGAACATCGGCGCCGCGAAGATGGCGATGGCGGTCGGTCCGGAACGCCAGAAGGCGTTCTTCGAGCAACTCGGCATGTTCCGTCGTACCAGCATCGAACTGCCGGAATCCGGCCTCCCGATGTATCCCTCGGACTGGAAGCCGATCAACATGATGACGATCGCCTACGGACATGGCGTGGCGGTGAGCCCGCTGCATCTCGTGACCGCGATGGCGGCGATGATCAACGGCGGCGCAATGCGCCCGGCGACGCTGATCGCGCGCGCCGAAGACGAAGTGTTCGAAGGCAACCCGGTCATCACAAGCGGGACGTCGGAATCGATCCGGCAGCTTTTGCGCCTCGTGGTCGAGACCGGCACCGGCCGCAATGCCGACGTGCCCGGCTATCTCGTCGGCGGCAAGACCGGTACGGCGGACAAATTGGCGGGTCGCGGCTACAGCGAGAACTCGCGCATCGCGTCGTTCATCGGTGCGTTCCCGATGAACGATCCGCGTTACGTCGTGTTCGTGATGGTCGACGAACCCAAGCCCAACGAATTCTCTCATGGCTATGCGACCGGCGGCTGGGTAGCGGCGCCTGCGGTTGGAAAGATCGTCCAACGCATGGCGCCGCTACTCGGCATCGAACCGGTTCCGGAACCTGCAGAGGACGAAGGCAACGCGTTACTCGTGCAGGCCAGTACAACGGAGTGAGAAGCGTGCAGCTTGCGGCGCTTCTCGATGACGGCAGGAAGTTGCAGGGATCGGCGATGGCAGACTTGGAAATCCGGGGACTGACGGCGGACTCTCGTGCCGTGGAACCGGGCTTCCTGTTCGCGGCGCTGCCCGGCAGCCACGCCGACGGCAGGGACTTCATCGACGATGCGCTGGCGCGCGGTGCGATTGCGGTGCTGGCACCCAACGGCACCAGCCGTCCGGCCGGCGCTGTCGCGCTGATCGAGGACGAGAATCCGCGCCGCCGCCTCGCACAGATGGCCGCGCGCTTTTACGAACGCCAGCCCGCGACCATCGCCGCCGTCACCGGCACGTCAGGCAAGACGTCGGTTGCCGCCTTCACGCGCCAGCTCTGGGCCCTGCTCGGCTTTCGCGCCGCCAGCCTCGGCACGCTCGGCATCGTGACGCCCGAGGGCGAACGGCCCGGTGCGCTGACGACGCCCGATCCGGTGGTGCTGCATCGCGATCTCGCGGCGCTGGCGGATGCCGACATCCATCATCTCGCGATCGAGGCATCGAGCCACGGGCTCGAACAATACCGGCTCGACGGGCTCAAGCTGCGCGCCGCCGCGTTCACCAATCTCTCGCGCGACCATCTCGACTATCACCCGGACATGGCCGCCTATTTCAAGGCAAAGCGGCGCCTCTTCTGCTCGCTGCTGCCCATCGGCGGCGTTGCCGTGCTGAATGCCGATGCGCCGGAATATGAGACGCTGCGCGATCTCTGCCGTGCCTGCGCGCAGACGATCATCGCCTATGGAAGCAACGGCGCCGACCTCACCCTGATCGCTACAACGCCGCATGGCACCGGCCAGCGCCTCGCCTTGCGTGTCCAGGGCCGCGACGTCGAAGTCGATTTCCCGGTCGCCGGCGCGTTCCAGGCGATGAACCTGCTGGCCGCGATCGGCCTCGTGATGGCCGGTGGCGTCGATGCCGCACGCATCCTCCCGCTGGTCGAGAAACTGCAGGGCGTGCATGGCCGGATGGAACTGGTCGCGCATCATCGCAACGGCGCGCCGGTCTATGTCGATTACGCACACAAGCCGCACGCGCTCGAAACCGTGCTGACCGCCTTGCGCCCGCACACGACCGGCAAGCTGATCGTGGTTTTCGGTTGTGGCGGCGATCGCGATCGCGGCAAGCGCCCGGAGATGGGTGCGGTCGCCACGCGGCTCGCCGATGTGTCGATCGTGACCGACGACAATCCGCGCAGCGAAGAACCCGCCTCGATCCGCGCCGCGATCATGGCCGCCGCACCCGGTGCGATTGAAATCGGCGATCGCGCCGAGGCGATCCGCCGCGGCGTCGCGATGCTGGAAGCGAACGACCTGCTGGTCATCGCCGGCAAGGGCCACGAGACCGGCCAGACCATCGCCGGCAAGACTTATCCTTTCGACGACAGCGCGGTTGCCCGCGCCGCCGTCGCCCAGGTTTCCTCGGGCGGTGCTGCATGAGCACGCCGCTCTGGACCGCCGCTGATGTTGCCACCGCGCTGGGCTGCCCTGCCCCCTCCCGCGACTGGACTTCATCCGGCGTTTCAATCGACAGCCGGACTCTCGAACCCGGCGACCTGTTCGTCGCGCTTGCCGGCCCCAATCGCGACGCGCATGGCTTTGTCGCCGATGCGCTGCGCGGCCATGCGGCGGCCGCGATCGTGAGCCGCCGGCCGGAGAATGTCGCGGCGGATGCGCCGCTGCTCGTCGTACCCGATACACAGGCGGCGCTCGAAAGACTGGGCCAGGCCGCGCGCGAGCGTTCCGAGGCGCGACGTATTGCCGTCACCGGCAGCGTCGGCAAGACCGGCACCAAGGAAATGCTGCGCCTCGTACTGGGCGCGCAGGCGCCGACCCATGCCAGCGTCGGCAGCTACAACAATCTCTGGGGCGTACCGCTGACGCTCGCGCGGATGCCGCGCGAGACGATCTATGGCGTGTTCGAACTCGGCATGAACCATGCGGGCGAACTCGCGCCGCTGTCGCGCCAGGTGAAGCCGCAGGTCGCGATCGTTACGACGATCGAGGCGGTACATCTCGAATTTTTCGCATCGGTCGCGGATATCGCCGATGCCAAGGCGGAAATCTTCGCGGGCATGGGCCCGGGCGGCGTTGCCGTGCTCAATCGCGACAATGCGCATTTCGCGCGGCTCGCGAAGAAAGCCGAAGCGGCCGGCCTCGCCCGCATCGTCGGCTTCGGCAGCGATGCCGCGGCCGAGGCAAGATTGATCGATTGCTCGCTGCATGCGACCTGCAGCGCCGTGACGGCGGCGATCGGCGGCACGCGGCTCGATTATTGTCTCGCGGTCCCGGGCCGGCACTGGGTGATGAACAGCCTTTCGGTACTGGCAGCCGTGCAGGCCGTCGGCGCCGATGTCGGGGATGCCGCCGCATCGCTCGCGCGCATGATGCCGCCGAAAGGCCGCGGCCAGCGTTTCCGCGTCGCTCTCCCCGAAGGCGGCTTCGACCTGATCGACGAAAGCTACAACGCGAGCCCGGTCGCCGTGCGCGCCGCGCTTGCCGTGCTCGGCCGCGCCACGATCAAGCAGGGCGGCCGGCGCATCGCCATCCTCGGCGATATGCGCGAGCTGGGCGTGCAGGCACCGTTGCTGCACGCCGGCCTCGCGGCCGACATCGAAGAGAACAAGATCGATCTTGTCTATTGCTGCGGCCCGATGATGGCGCATCTGCACGAAGCGCTGCCGGCCACGCGGCGCGGCGCGCATGCCGCCGACAGCGCCGCACTGGCGCCGCTCGTCCGCCGCGCGATCCGTCCCGGCGACGTGGTTCTGGTCAAGGGTTCGCTCGGCAGCCGCATGGCGCCGGTCGTCGAGACGCTGCGTGCGCTCGATACCGGCGACGACGCGCTGCCCCGCGTCGTCAACGGTTCCTGAGGGGTCGCCACCGCATGCTCTACAACCTTCTTACGCCCCTCGCAGAAGACGTCTCGTTCTTCAACCTGTTCCGCTATCTGACGTTCCGCAGCGGCGGCGCGGTGGTGACGGCGCTGATCATCAGCTTCGTGTTCGGGCCGCGCGTCATCGCCTGGCTCAAGTCGAAGCAGCCGCAGGGCCAGCCGATCCGCATCGACGGCCCCGAAGGCCATCTCATCACCAAGCAGGGCACGCCGACGATGGGCGGCGTGCTTATCCTGATGGCGGTGACGATATCGACGCTGCTCTGGGCCGACCTCGCAAACCCTTATGTATGGATCGTGATCGGCGTGACGCTCGGTTTCGGCGCGCTCGGGTTCGTCGACGATTATCTAAAGCTCACCCGCCGCACCAGCCGTGGCATGCCGGCGCGGCTGAAACTGCTCGGTCAGCTTGGGATCGCGCTGGTCGCGGCGCTGCTGGTGATGCGGCTTGCGCCCGACGCGCTCGACACGACGCTCGCGGTACCGTTCTTCAAGGATCTGCTGATCGAGCTCAGCTGGTTCTTCATTCCCTTCGCGATGTGCGTGATGGTCGGCGCCTCGAACGCGGTCAACCTGACCGACGGCCTCGACGGGCTGGCGATCGTGCCGGTGATGATCGCGGCGGGCTGTTTCGCGCTGATCGCCTATCTGGTCGGCAATGCGGTGTTCGCCGGATATCTGCAGATCAACTATGTACCCGGCACCGGCGAACTCGCCGTGCTGTGCGGCGCGCTGGTGGGGGCAAGCCTCGGCTTCCTCTGGTTCAACGCGCCGCCAGCCATGGTGTTCATGGGCGATACCGGCTCGCTCTCCTGCGGCGCCGCGCTCGGCGCGATCAGCGTCATCGCCAAGCATGAGATCGTGCTCGCCATCGTCGGCGGGTTGTTCGTGCTCGAGACCGCCTCCGTCATCGTACAGGTCGCCTCGTTCAAGCTGACCGGCCGGCGCGTCTTCCGCATGGCGCCGCTGCACCATCACTTCGAGAAGAAGGGATGGAAGGAGCCGACCATCGTCATCCGGTTCTGGATCATCGCCTCGATCCTCGCGATCGCCGGCCTCGCCACGTTGAAGCTGCGGTAGGCCGATGACCGGCGAAAACCGCATCCTCATCCCCGACATGGCGCAGCGTTTCGCGGCCGTGCTCGGCCTCGGCCGTTCCGGCCTGGTCGCGGCACAGGCGTTGCGTGCGAGCGATGCGCGCGTCTGGGCGTGGGACGACGACGAACGCGCGCGCGGTCGCGCCGCTGCCGCGGGCCTGCGCCTCGTCGACCTCAATTACTGCGACTTTTCGGAACCGGAATTCCTGCTGCTTTCGCCAGGCATTCCGCATACGCATCCGACGCCGCATCCAGTCGCAGCGCGCGCGCGCGCCGCCGACATGCCGATCATCGGCGATATCGAATTGCTGCTGCGCGCGCAGCCGGATGCGACCTATGTCGGCATCACCGGCACCAATGGCAAATCGACGACGACCGCGCTGATCGGCCATGTGCTGAATGCGGCCGGCCGCAATGTGCAGACCGGCGGCAATATCGGCGCACCGGCGCTCGGCCTCGCCCCGCTCGGCGCAGACGGTTGTTACGTGCTCGAGCTTTCCTCGTACCAGCTCGAGCTCACGCCGTCGCTCGATTGCCGCGTCGCCGTGCTGCTGAACATCACACCCGACCATCTCGACCGTCACGGCGGCATGGACGGTTACATCGCCGCGAAGACGCATATCTTCGCCGGATCGGATGCGGAGCGCGCCGCGATCGTCGGCATCGACGATGCGCCGAGCCGCGCGCTGCGCGACCGGCTGGTCGCGAGCGGGCATCCGCGTGTCGTCCCGATCTCGGTCGAGACAGTGGCGCCCGGCGGCATCTATGCGCGCGACGGAAATCTGATCGACGACATGGACGGCAAGGCGAGCCAAATCGCCGCGTTCGGCTCCTTCGCCGCTTTGCCGGGCACACATAACTGGCAGAACGCGGCAGCGGCATACGCGACCGCGCGACTGCTCGGGCTTGCGCCGGCTGCCATCGTTGCCGGCATCGCGAGCTTCCCGGGCCTCGCACATCGCCAGGAGCGCGTCGGCGAGATCGATGGCATCCGGTTCGTCAATGACAGCAAGGCGACCAACGGCGAAGCCGCCGCAAAAGCGCTCGCGAGCTACGACAACATCTACTGGATCGCCGGCGGGCTGCCGAAAGAAGGCGGGCTCGCCGCGACCGAACAATTCTGGGGGCGGGTGCGTCGCGCGTTCCTGATCGGCACGGCCGCCGATGCGTTCGCAGCCGCGCTCGACGGTCGCGTGCCCTCTGAACAGAGCGGCTCGCTCGATGTCGCGGTCGCCGCCGCCTATGACGCGGCCCGTCGCGATCGCGGCCCGGCCGTCGTGCTGCTGTCGCCGGCCTGTGCGTCGTTCGACCAGTTCGCCAATTTCGAAGCGCGCGGCGATGCGTTCCGCGACGCGGTTGCAACGCTGCTCTTGGCGCGGCAGGCGGTGCGCGCATGATGGCGATGGCCCGCACCGATCGTTCGATCCTCGGCCGCTGGTGGTGGACGGTGGATCGCTGGACCCTGCTCGCGATCGCGGTGCTGATCGCGTTCGGCGCGCTGATGGCGCTCGCCGCCAGCCCGGCGGTCGCCTCGCGCATCCGGCTCGATAGTTTCAGCCTGTTCCGCCAGCATTTCGCGCTGCTGCCGGTCGTCGGGTTGACGCTGGTCGGCGCCTCGCTGCTCGACGTGCGCGGTGTGCGCCGCCTCGCGGTGTTCGGCACGTTGGGCGGCATTGCACTGCTGGCAGCGACGTTGGTCATCGGCACCGAGATCAAGGGTGCGACGCGCTGGATCTCGCTCGGCGGGTTCTCGCTGCAGCCCTCGGAATTCGTGAAGCCCTGCTTCGCGGTCGTCTCGGCCTGGATGTTCTCGCTGCAGCATGGCGCGCAGCGGCTGCCGGGCAACCTGATCTCGATCGCGCTGTACGGCCTCGTCATGGGCCTCATCCTGCTGCAGCCCGATCTCGGCATGGCGGTGGTGGTGACCGCGACCTGGTTCGCGCAGTTCTTCCTTGCCGGTCTTTCGATCGTCTGGGTCGGCGCGCTGGTCGTCGTCGGCATCGCCGGTCTGGTCGGCGCCTATTTCGCCTTCGGGCATGTACGCGACCGCATCGATTCGTTCCTCGATCCGGCAGCCGGCGATCGCTACCAGATCGACCGCTCGCTCGAAGCCTTCGCGAATGGCGGCTGGTTCGGCCAGGGCCCCGGCGAGGGCACGGTCAAGCTGGTGCTGCCGGATGCACATTCCGATTTCGTGTTCTCAGTATTGGGTGAAGAGTTCGGCACGATCACCGCGCTGCTGATCGTCGCAATCTTCGGCTTCGTCATCCTGCGCGGTATGGCGCGCCTCCTGAACGAGCAGAATCTGTTCGTGCTGCTGGCCGCAGCCGGCCTGCTGGTGAGCTTCGGCCTGCAGGCGGCGATCAACATGGCGTCTGCGCTCAGCATGATCCCGACCAAGGGGATGACCCTGCCGTTCATCAGCTATGGCGGCTCGTCGCTAATCGCCCTCTCGCTCGCGATGGGCATGCTGCTGGCGCTGACGCGCCGCCGGCCCGGCATGGGAGAGTACGCATGACCGCCGCCGGGCGCCCCGTGCTGCTCGCCGCCGGCGGCACCGGCGGCCATATGTTCCCGGCCGAAGCGTTGGCGCGGGCGCTCATCGCGCGCGGGCGTTCTGTCGCACTGGTGACGGATGCGCGCGGCGGCGGATTCGGCGACCGGCTGCCCGAAGTAAACGTGCATCGCATCGCGGCTTCGGGTATCGCGGGTACCGGCCTGACGGACCGCGCGAGCGGCGTCTGTCGCCTCGCCCTTGGCTTCCTGCAGGCGCGCAAGCTGATACGCGCGATCGATCCCGCGATTGTCGTCGGCTTCGGGGGTTATGCGTCGGTGCCGCCGCTGCTCGCGGCCCAGCGCAGCGGCCGCCGCAGCGTAATCCACGAACAGAACGCGGTGCTCGGCCGCGCCAATCGTCTGCTGGCGCGGCGCGCGAGTGCGATCGCGACGTCGTTCGACAACGTACGCGCGCTGCCGTTGGGCGTTGCCTCGCGCGTGACATTAACTGGCAATCCGGTGCGGCCGGCGATTGCCGAGCTCGCCACCCTGCCCTACCCCGCGCCGACGCCGGGCGGTTCGCTCGATGTGCTCGTTCTCGGCGGCAGCCTCGGCGCAACCGTCTTTTCGACGATCGTGCCGGGTGCGATGACGCAGCTCACCGAAGCCGAGCGCAGCCGCATCCACCTCGTGCAGCAATGCCGCGCGGAAAATCTCGACGCGACGCGCGCGGCCTATGCGCAACTCGGCTTGACGGTCGAACTGGCACCGTTCTTCCACGACATGCCGGCGCGGCTTGCCGCAGCGCAGCTCGTGATTGCGCGGTCCGGCGCCTCGACGGTGGCCGAACTGACCGCTGCGGGACGGCCGGCTTTGCTGATCCCTTATCCGCATGCGACCGACGATCACCAGCGTGCCAATGCGGATGCGCTGGTATCGTCGGGTGCCGCCTGGCTTCTGGCGCAACCCGCATTCACCGCCGCGGCGCTGACCGAACGGCTGCGCTTCTGGCTTGCCGATCCGTCACCCTTGGGCGTTGCCGCGGGACGCGCGCGCGCGATCGGAAGGCGCGATGCGGCCGACCGTCTTGCGACGCTCGTGCTGGCGACGGCCGATTCATTCGCATCGCAGGAGCGCGCGGCATGAGAGCGCTTCCGCTGACCATCGGCACCATCCATTTCGTCGGCATCGGCGGCATCGGCATGAGCGGCATCGCCGAGATCCTGCACAATCTCGGCTACAGCGTGCAGGGCAGCGACCAGTCGGAGAATGCGACGGTGAAACGCCTCGCCTCGCTCGGCATCCGCGTCAGCGTCGGGCACGACGCCGCCAATCTCGGCGAAGCCTCGGTCGTCGTCTATTCCTCGGCAGTGAAGCGCGACAATCCGGAGCTGGTCGCGGCGCGCGCGCGTTTCCTGCCGGTGGTGCGCCGCGCCGAGATGCTGGCCGAGCTGATGCGCCTCAAATGGTCGATCGCGGTCGGCGGTACGCACGGCAAGACGACCACGACCTCGCTGGTCGCGGCGCTGCTGGATGCGGCCGGTCTCGATCCGACGGTCATCAACGGCGGCATCATCAACAATTACGGCTCGAACGCGCGGCTCGGCGCCGGCGACTGGGTCGTGGTCGAGGCCGACGAGAGCGACGGCAGTTTCATCAAGCTGCCGGCGACGATCGCGGTCGTCACCAACATCGATCCCGAGCATCTCGATTTCTACGGCACGGTCGACGCGATGAACCATGCCTACGAGGAGTTCGTGAAGAACGTGCCGTTCTACGGCTTCGCGACGCTCTGCCTCGATCATCCGGTCGTACAGGCGATGATCCCGAAACTGTCCGATCGCCGCATCGTGACTTATGGCCTCTCGCCGCAAGCCGACGTGCGCGGCGACAATATCCGGATCGATTCCAGCGGCAGCCGCTTCGACGTGATCATCGCCGACCGGCTGCGCAACGAAGAGCGGCGCCTCGACGACGTCGTGCTGCCGATGATGGGCACACACAACGTCCAGAACGCGCTCGCCGCGATTTCGGTGGCGGCGGAGATGGAAATTCCCGACGCCGCGATCCGCAACGGGCTGGCCGGCTTCGCCGGCGTCAAGCGTCGCTTCACCAAAACCGGCGAGGTCGACGGCATCACGGTGATCGACGATTACGGCCATCATCCGGTCGAGATCGCCGCCGTGCTGCGTGCCGCACGCGCCGCCGCACCGGGCCGGGTCGTCGCCGTGGTGCAGCCGCATCGCTATACGCGGCTCGCGAGCCTGTTCGAAGAATTCTGCACCTGCTTCAACGATGCCGACCACGTGGTGGTCGCGGACGTTTATGCCGCCGGCGAGGCGCCGATCGACGGCATCGATCGCGACGCGCTGGTTGCCGGTCTGCAGGAGCGCGGCCATCGCAATGTGACGCCGCTTGCGAGCGCCGACGCGCTGCCGGGCCTGGTCGCCGATCTGGCGTCGTCCGGCGATTTCGTCGTCTGCCTCGGTGCCGGCACGATCACCTACTGGGCGAATGCGTTGCCCGAACAGCTTCGCGCCGAACTCGACGCGCGGGCCGCCACGCGCAACGGGGGTGCCGCATGATGGCCGCCCGCCGCCTCGACATGACACCGCTGATCGATCGCCTGCCGCCGGTGCGCGGCCGGCTGACTGAAAACGCGCCGCTCGCGGGCATCACCTGGTTCCGCGTCGGCGGTACGGCCGAGATCATGTTTCGCCCGGCCGACTGCGAGGATCTGCTTGCGTTCCTCGAAGGGCTGCCGTCGGACGTGCCGGTCATCGCGATCGGTGTCGGCTCGAATCTTTTGGTTCGCGACGGCGGCGTGCCGGGCGTGGTGCTGCGCCTCGGTCGCGGCTTCGCCGGGATCGAAACTGCGGGCACGCGCGTGACGGCCGGTGCCGCCGCACTCGACATCAATGTCGCGATGCAGGCGGCCGATGCCGGCATCGCCGGTCTCGAATTTCTCTCCGGCGTGCCGGGCACGATCGGCGGCGCGATGCGCATGAATGCCGGCGCCTACGGCACCGAACTCAGCGACCGGCTGATCGACGGTGAGATCGTCGACGGCCAGGGCAAACTCCGGCGCCTGACGCGCGGCGAATTCGGTTTCGGCTATCGGCATTGCGCGCTGCCGGCGGACACGATCTTCATCTCGGCGACGCTCGAGGGCAACGAAGGCGATCCGGCCGCGATCCGCGCGCGCATGGCCGAGATCCGCAACGCGCGCGAGGCGAGCCAGCCGATCCGCACCCGCACCGGCGGTTCGACCTTCGCCAACCCGCGCGACGGCTCGGGCCGCAAGGCGTGGGAACTGATCGATGCGGCGGGCTGTCGTGGATTGAAGCTCGGCGGCGCCCAGGTGTCTGAACTGCATTGCAACTTCCTGATCAACAGCGGCAACGCGACTGCCGCCGATCTCGAAGCGCTGGGCGAGGAAGTGCGCCGACGCGTGCGTGCACATTCGGGCGTCGAGCTCGAATGGGAAATCCGCCGCATCGGCGTTAGCGCCGACCGGAGGACCGCATGAAACGCGTCGCGGTCATCATGGGCGGCATCTCGCCCGAGCGCGACGTGTCGCTGACCAGCGGCAAGGCCTGCATCGCCGGGCTGCGCGAGGCCGGTTATGACGCGTTCGCCATCGATGTCGGTGCGAATATCCGCGCGCTGGTGGCGGCGCTCGATCCGGCACCGGATGCGGTCTTCAATGCGCTGCATGGATCGAACGGCGAGGACGGCCGCGTGCAGGGCCTGCTCGAATTGCTGCGCATCCCCTATACGCATTCGGGCGTGCTCGCCTCGGCGATCGCCATGGACAAGGCGATGGCGAAGACGATGTTCGCCGCCGCCGGCCTGCGCTGCCCCGACGGCCGCCTCGCCAGCGTTGGCGAACTGCGGAAAGGCGATCCGCTGCCGCGCCCGTTCGTGATCAAGCCGAACGACGAAGGCTCGTCGGTCGGCGTGCGCATCGTGCTCGAAGGCGACAACGCGCCGCTGCTGCCGGCGGACTGGTCCTTTGGCGAGATGGTGCTGGTCGAGCCCTATATCCCCGGCCACGAACTGACCGTCGCGGTGATGGCCGGCCGGCCGCTCGCCGTGACCGAGCTCAAGCCGCATCAGGGCTTCTACGACTACACCGCCAAATATACCGACGGCAAAACCGCTCATCTGATTCCAGCACCCATTCCCGATGTCGTCGCGGAAGCGGCGATGGAGATGGCGCGGATCGCGCACCGCACGCTCGGCTGCCGCGGCGTCTCCCGCTCCGACATGCGTTGGGACGACCGCCAGCGCGGCAGCGAGGGGCTCTATCTGCTCGAAGTCAACACCCAGCCCGGCATGACGCCGCTCTCGCTCGTGCCGGAACAGGCGAAGTATTGCGGCATCGGTTTCCCCGAGCTGGTCGGCTGGATGGTGGAGAACGCACGATGCGACGGGTAACGAAAAAGACCACGCGCAAGGCACCGCCGCGCCGGCGCG
>JAWXBK010000142.1:0-8823 GCA_034439975.1 Rhodospirillaceae bacterium
CGCGATGAAGCCGCTCGAGACCGAAAAACTGGTGCGGGGGCTCGAAGCGCTCGCCGATCCCCAGCGTCGTGCCACGATGTCGGAAGCCGCGCGCAAGCTGGTACCGGTCAACGGCGCCGACCGGGCGGCGCAGGCGATCGTCGCTCTCGCCGAGGGCGCGCCGCCGAAGCGGCCAGCCTCGACCGCATGAGCGGTCGGCGCTAGCATCCGTCGACCGCCAAGGTCCCGCCGGAACGAGAGGAACAGGCAAGCGCATGGCCGCGAACGATCCATTGCTGCAGCCTTTCCAGCTCAAGCATCTGACCCTGCGCAACCGACTCATGAGCACGAGCCACGAGCCGGCTTATACCGAGGGCGGGCTGCCGAAAGAGCGCTACCGGCTCTATCACGTCGAAAAGGCCAAAGGCGGCATCGCGCTGACGATGATCGGCGGTTCGTCGGTCGTGTCGAAGGATTCCCCGCAGGCATTCGGCAATATCGAGCTCTATCGCGACGAGAGCGTGCGCTGGCTGCGCGAAATCACCGACGCCGTGCACGAGCATGGCGCGGCGATCATGTGCCAGATCACCCATCTCGGGCGCCGCACCGGCTGGAACACCGGGGAATGGCTGCCGATCGTGGCGCCGTCGCCGGTGCGAGAACCGGCGCATCGCGCGTTTCCGAAAGAGGCCGAAGATTACGACATCAAACGCATCGCGACGGACTATGGCGAAGCGGCGGCTCGCTGCCAGGAATCCGGGCTCGATGGCGTCGAGATCGAATGTTATGGCCATTTCCTCGACGGATTCTGGTCGCCGGCCACGAACAAGCGCCAGGACGAGTATGGCGGCACTCTCGAGAACCGCATGCGTTTCTCCTTCGATGCGTTGCGCGCGATCCGCGCGCGGGTCGGGCCGGATTACATCGTCGGCGTACGCATGGTCTGCGACGAGGACTGGGAGCGCGGCCTGTCGCGCGCGGAGGGAATCGAGATCGCGCAGCGTCTGGTCGCCTCCGGCATGATCGACTTCGTCAATGTCATCAAGGGTCATATCGACAGCGACGGTTCGCTCACCGGGGTCATTCCCGGCATGGGCACACCCTCCGCACCGCATCTCGAGCTCGCGAAGGAAGTGCGCGGCGCGACCGACATACCGATCCTGCACGCAGCGCGCATCGGCGATGTGGCGACCGCGCGCCATGCCGTAGCCTCGGGCATTCTCGATATCGTCGGCATGACGCGGCCGCATCTCGCCGATCCGCATATCGTCGCCAAGGTCATGCGCGGTGATGAGCACCGGATCCGGCCCTGCGTCGGCGCCAGTTACTGCCTCGATCGGCTCTATGAGGGCGGCGGCGCACTGTGCATCCATAATCCTGCGACCGGTCGCGAAGGGTCGATGCCGCATGTGATCGCCCGCAGTGACGGCCCGCGCCACAAGATCGTGATCGTCGGCGGTGGCCCGGCCGGGCTCGAGGCTGCCCGCGTTGCCGGCGAGCGCGGGCATGAAGTGATCCTGTTCGAGGCGGCCAACGAGCCCGGCGGGCAGGTCCGCATCGCCGCCGAGCTGCTTCGCCGCAAGGAAATCATCGGCATCGTCGACTGGCGCGTGGCGGAAGCCGAGCGTGCCGGCGCGATCATGCGGTTCAACAGTTATGCCGAAGTGTCCGAGGTGCTGGCCGAGAATCCCGACATCGTCATCGTCGCGACCGGCGGCCTGCCCAATACCGGCTTTCTCGACGAGGGCGAGGCGCTGGTGACGACAAGCTGGGACATCCTGACCGGCGCTGTCAAAGCGGCCGAGCATGTCATGCTTTATGACGACAATGGTGCGCATCAGGGGATGATGGCGGCGGAGGCGATGGCGCAGGCCGGCGCGCGGGTCGATCTCGTCACGCCGGAGCGAATCGTGGCGCCGCTGCTCGGCGGCATGAATCATCCGGCCTATATGCGCGCGTTCAAGAAGCACAAAGTGACGATCACCCTGAACGAACGGCTGATCGCGGTGCGGCGCGATGGCAACAAGCTCGCGGCGGTACTCTACAACGAATATGCCAACACCAAAGAGGAGCGCCGTTACGACCAGGTCGTGGTGGAACATGGCACTTTGCCGGTCGACGATCTCTATTTCGCGCTCAAGCCGGGGTCGAGGAATCTTGGCGAGCTCGATCATGCGGCCTTTATCGACGGAAGGTCGCAGACGATCGAAACCAATCTGGCCGGGCGTTATCGGCTCTATCGCATCGGCGATGCGGTCCAGAGCCGCAACATTCATGCCGCAATCTACGATGCGCTGCGTCTCTGCCATGTGATGTGATGACGCGCCGGCGGACGGCGTGTCGCCCGGTTCGTGCGCCCTGTTGATCCGGAATCAGAAAAGGTCCTGCAATGAAAATCCTGATCCTGGGCGGCGCCGGCATGATGGGCTCCGGAACCGCGCGCGACCTGATGTCGGCGCAGTCCGAGGGTGTCGAACGGGTCATCGTGGCCGATACGACGCTCGACCGTGCGCGTCAGGTCTGTACCGCAATCGGCGATGCGCGCCTCGAACCGGCCGCGGTCGACGTCACCGACAATGCTTCGATGCTGGCGCTGATCGAGCGCGCCGATCTCTGCATCAATGCGGTGCCGACCTTTGCCGGGCATCAGATGGCGATCTTCCATGCCTGTTTCGCGGCCCGGCGACCTTATGTCGACTATGGCGGGCTCGGCATCTTCACCGTGCGCCAGAAAGCGGAGCACGAGGCCTGGGAAGGTTCTGGCGTGACGGCAGTGCTGGGGCTCGGCGCCGATCCGGGCGTGTCGAACCTCACCTGCAAGGCGGTCGCCGAAAAGCTCGATACGATCGACAAGATCAATCTCTATTGGGCTGCCGCCACCAGGGGCGACGAGAATCCGGTTCTGGTGCCGCCTTACTCGGTCGCAACCGTGCTCGGCGAATATGGCCATCCCTCGAAGCAGTTTCTGGATGGTCGTCTCGTCGAAGTCGCGCCACAGGCCGGCAAGGAAGTGATCGATCTGCCCGCACCATTCGGCCGCACCGAGTTCATGCATACCCTGCATTCGGAGCCGCTCACCGTGCCATTTGCAAAAGGCATCGCCGACAAGGGTATTCGCGAGTTCACCTGGAAACTGTCCTTGCCGCGCGCCGAACACGAGGCCTGGGTCGGACTGGTGAAGGCCGGGTTCGGTGATTTCGACGATCCCGTCATCGTGCCCGGCGGTACGGTGAAGCCGATCGACGTATTGAACGCCGTCATCTTTCGCAATATCGAGCGCAACCGATCGCGCCTGCCGGCACAGGACACCTATCAGATCCATTTTGCGATCGGGCAGGGGACGAAGGACGGTAAGCCGGCGACGGCCCGCTGCTTTGTGACCGACGCGCCCGATCCGCTCTATGACGGTTATATCGACGCGGCAACCTCGATGGGCGTGTCGATCGGTGCGCAGCTTATGCTGTGCCGGCCGCTGGTGCCGGGCGTATGGGGTCCGGAAGAATATTTCGACGTTGCCGCCTTTTTCGCGGAGCTCGAGAAGCGGCATTTCAAGGTCGAAACCGATCTCAAGATCGGTTGAACGGCGCTGCTGTCGACCGAGGCGGCGCGCCTAGCGCCTGGCCCCGATATAGGTGCCGAGATAGCCGCGATGCAGGCGCTTCAATTCGTCGATCACCCGATGGTCGACGCCACCCTGCGACACGGCGAGATCAAACAGGATCGCCGACGTCTCGCCGAGGCTCATCTGGATCAGTTCGACCTGCTCGCGCGGCAGATCGACACCGTAGCGGCGCAGGAATCGCGCCATCGCATCGACGAGTTCGTCGTTTGAACGTCGATAGACGTCGCGCAGCTCGGGCACCGCCATCAGCGCATGTTGCAAGGCGGCGAAGCCGGGTTCGTTGCGGCTTGCGGTGAGCATCGCATCGACAATGCCGTCGCTGGCGACCTGCCAGGGCATGTCGGCACCGATGCGATCGATATAGTCGCGGATCTGCGCGACCTGTCGCTCGGCCAGGCGCACCGCAAGGCTGTGCAGCAGCGCGTACTTGTTCGGAAAGTAGGCATAGAGCGAGGCGATGTTCACGCCGGCGCGCTCGGCCACCAGATTGGTCGTGAGCCGGTCGAACCCGATCTGGTCGAGCAGATCGGCGGTCGTCGCAAGGATGCGCTCGACCGTCTTCTGCGCGCGGGCCTGGCGCGGCGATTTTCTCGGCTCGATCTCCAGCCTGGCAGGCATCGGTCGGTCCCGTCTGGCGTGCCGTTGCTTGACAGACAAAATATAAGCTAATACTTATCTTAAAGCCAAGCCCTTTGGAGGCCCGCGATGCCGTCCGCCACGCCCGATCAGCTTGTCCGCCAGTTCTGCGCGGGCTTTTCCGCCCGAAATGCCACCGCGCTGAAGGCGCTTTTCGGGCCGCATGCGTTGTTCGAGTTCCCGTTTCTTCAGCCCCGGCTGGTCGGGCAGTCGGAAATTTGGGCCGGGCTCGAGCGCGCCTTCGAGATTGCCGATGGCATCGCGATCGAGCTTCAGGTGGTCAAGGAAAACGGCGGTCATGCCATCGCGGAAGGGCGGATGGAGGCGCATGTCGCGCGCGACGATCTTTCGATTGCCGTGCCCTTCGCGCTCGTTGCCGAAGCACGCGACGGCAAACTTGGCCGGCTGTCTATCTATTGCGATGCGCATCCCTACCGACTCTGGAGCGACGGGCCGGTGATGGCTTTCGACACAGAAGTGCGATAGAGCGGAGACCGTCATGACACCGACCAAAGCGCTTCAGGCCTATTGCGATGCTTTCGTCAACGGCGATGTCGCGCGCATCGGCGCGCTGTTCGCCGAAGACGGGCGCTGCGAACTGCCGCTGCTCGATCGCCCGCTGCAGGGGCGCGATGAGATTCTGCGCGAGGTCGGCACCGCCGTGCGCGGTTTGCGCGACATGAGCGTCGAATTCGGGCCGATGATCGAAAGCGGCAACGAGGTGTTCGCGGAGGGAATCTTCCGCAGCGAGATGGTGGGCGCGGGGGCGCATGTCGATCTGACGCCGGTGCGCGCCGATTTCCGCTTCGCGATGATCGTCGAGATGAAAGACGGCAAGATCGCGCGGCTCGCCGAATATCTCGACACCAAGCGGGTCAAGCCCTGGGAGCGCCAGCGCCTTTATCCAATCGCGCGGACGTCGCCCTATTTCGAGGGGACGGTCGCGGCCGGCGTCACCGAGTTCATGACCTATAACGGCATGTTTTTTCCGATCATCTATTCGCGCACGCCGGCGGAGGAGTATGTCGCGCTGACTGACCGGGTCACCATGTGGGATGTCGGCTGCGAGCGGCAGACCGAGATTCGCGGGCCCGATGCAGTCAAATTCGCCGACTATCTGGCCTCGCGCAACCTGCTGACGATGAAAACCGGTGCCTGCCGTTACACCTATTGCTGCGACGATAGCGGGGCGATCATCTGCGATCCGGTGGTGCTGCGCCCCTGGGACGATGTCGTGTGGTTCTCGCACGGCTCAGCCGACCTGACGCTCTGGGCGCAGGGCATCGCGCTGCACAGCGATTTCGATGTGAAGGTTTCGGAACCCGACGTGGCGCCGATCCAGATCCAGGGTCCTCTTTCAGCGGATGTGCTGCGCGGCCTGGTCGAGGCGCCGGTCGACGATCTCAAATTCTATCGCTGTGTCGCGACGCGCGTTGCAGGGATCGAGGCGGTCGTCTCGCGCACCGGCTGGAGCGGCGCGTTCGGCTTCGAGGTATTCCCGCTTTCGAGTGCGCGCGCGATGGAACTGTGGAACAAGCTGCGCGAAGCCGGAAAGCCATACGACATGCTGGTGACCGGCCCGATCGTGCATCGCGCGGTCGAGCGCAACGTGACCGACACCGCCTATCACATGAGCTCCGGCATGAATCCCTATGAAGCCGGCGGCGAACGGCTGGTCGATCTCGATTCCGGGCCGTTCATGGGCCGCGATGCGCTCGCGCAAATCAAGGCACAGGGCCCGCGCCGCCACAGCGTCGGGCTGCTGATCGAAGGCGATCTGCCGCGGCTCGAATGGTATTGGCCGGTTGCGGACAAGCGTGGCAAGACCGGTGAAGTGCGCTGGGCGGTGCATTCTTTCGCGCTCGATCGCAGCATCGGCATCGCGCTGGTCGACGCCGCCGTGCAGATCGGTGAAATTGTTCATGTCACGCATCCGCTCGGCATTGTTGCGGCTGAAGTCTGCGAGCTGCCGTTCGTCGAATAGGCTGCCCCGTCACGCCACAGGGTGAATTGACCGTCAGGCCGTCGCGCTCCGAGATCGAGGAAGGCATCGACCGGATCACGCGCTGGTATCTGCGCCGGATTTCCTGATCCGCCGATTGCCGACCCGGCGGTTGCCCCGGCCCGGTGCCGTCCCTAGATTGCCGACAGGTTCGGTTTTTTGGACGGAGAGGGTCGGACGATGGCGGAAGCAACGACGGATCGTGCCTTTACGGCGAAGGACAATCGGGGCATCGGCGGCGAATACACTTTCGCCGGCGCGCTCAGCTTTATGCGTCGCCGCTATAGCAAGGATCTGGCCGGCGTCGATGTCGCGGTCACCGGCGTGCCGTTCGATCTCGCGACGACGCATCGGCCGGGCGCGCGTTTCGGTCCTGCGGCAATCCGCGCCGCCTCGGCCAATCTCGCCTGGATCGGCGGTCCGTTTCCCTGGGGCTTCGATCCGTTCGAGCGGCTTTCCGTCGTCGATTACGGCGATTGTTTCTTCGATCACGGCACCGCCTCGACCTGGATCGAGGCGATCCGCGACCATGCGGCGGGCATTCTCGATGCTGGCGCCTCGGTGCTGACCCTGGGTGGCGATCATTTTGTCGCCTATCCGTTGCTGCAGGCACATCACGCCAAATACGGGCCGCTGTCGCTGATCCATTTCGACGCGCATTCCGACACCTGGCGCGAAGACAGCGAGCGGATCGATCACGGCACCATGTTCTTTCATGCCGCCCAACAGGGTCTCGTCGATCCCGCCCGCTCGGTGCAGATCGGCCTCCGCACGCACAATGACGAAACGCACGGGTTCAACATCCTCGACGGCAACTGGGTGCAGGAGAATGGACCGCTGGCGGTGATCGAACGCGTCCACGAAATCGTCGGCGACCATCAGGCCTATCTCACTTTCGATATCGACTGCCTCGATCCGGCTTATGCGCCCGGCACGGGGACGCCGGTCTGCGGCGGGCTCACGTCATGGCAGGCACAGCGTATCCTGCGCGGTTTCACCGAGATCGATCTGGTCGGCATGGATATTGTCGAAGTGGCGCCCGCCTACGATGTCGGCGAGGTGACGGCCTTGGCTGGCGCGACGTTGGCGATGGAGTATCTCTGCCTGCAGGCCTCGAAGCGGCCGCTGCCGGTGTAGATTGCCGCGTGAGCGCTCTGTCAGCCGCCGTGACGACACGATGTTCGAGCGTTACGATCTCGGGGGATTGATCCTTCCCAACCGGATTGTCATGGCGCCGATGACCCGATCGCGCGTCGGTCCCGGAGATGTGCCGAGCGAACTGAATGCCGAGTATTACCGGCAACGGTCGTCGGCGGGGCTGATCGTCAGCGAAGGTCTCGTGGTCAGCCCCGACGGGAAGGGCTATCTGTTCACGCCCGGTCTGCATACCGGCGCCCAGATCGATGGCTGGCGTCGGGTCGTTGACGTCGTTCATCGCGCCGGTGGCCGGATCTTTGCCCAGCTTTGGCATGTCGGGCGTGTCGCTCATATGTCGACATTGCCGGCCGGGCAAGCGCCATTGTCGTCGACCGATTTGTGGGCCAAGGATCTTGAAACATTCGGTGTGACCGAAGACGGCAAACCCGGAAAGGTTACCGTCAGCCGGCCGAGAGCCATGATTCAGCCCGATCTTGACAGCATCGCGGCACAGTTCGCGCAGGCAGCGCGCAATGCCGAACGCGCCGGATTCGATGGAATCGAAATCCTCGCCGGCAACGGTTACGTCTTCGAACAATTCCTCAATGCGGCGTGCAACACACGAAGAGACCGATACGGCGGCCGGTCGCCCGGGAATCGGGCCCGCCTTCTGCTCGAGACCATCGATGCGCTGCGGGCCGCCATCGCTGGCCGTTTGCCCATCGGTGTTCGCCTGTCGCCTTTCGGCTTCTTCAATGCAATGCCGGAAGACGATGTGGTCGAAGAAACCTATTTCTATCTGGCCGGGCAACTGCGGTCGCGCGACGTGGCGTATGCACATTTCAACGACGAGCCTGTTTCCATCGGACATCTAAATGCCGGCGACGTCGACCTGACGGCGCAATCTCAAGTCCGCAGGCTCATTCCCGGGCCGTTTCTGTCGCGCTTCAAGAACGTTTTTGGGGGAACGGTGATTCTTTGCGGCGGGCTCGATGTGGCGCTGGCGACCCAATTCCTGGCGACGGGCTGTGTCGACCTTGTCGCCTTCGGAACGTCGTTTATTGCCAACCCGGATCTGCCGGCGCGCCTTCAAAACGGCTGGCCGTTAAGTCCACCCGATCCTTTGACATTCTACGGCGGCAACGAGCGCGGCTATACCGATTATCCGGCTCACTCAGGATAACCTTGCGCCGCTGTCAGCCGCCGGCGCCGTGCCAGAGCGCGGTGTCGAGCGCATCGGGCAGTTCGCGCGGCAGCGACAAAGCCTCCCAGACTTCTTCCAGCGCCGCGATCAGGCCGGCGATCATCGCCGTATCGTGATGGGGCGTCGGCGTGATGCGAAGCCGTTCGGTGCCGCGCGGCACCGTCGGGTAGTTGATCGGCTGGATATAGATGCCGTGCCGGTCGAGCAGCCGGTCGCTCGCCAGCTTGCAGCGCTCCGGATCGC
>JAWXBK010000143.1:0-7100 GCA_034439975.1 Rhodospirillaceae bacterium
CCGCAGCCCGCCTATCTCGCCGCGCTCAATACCGAGCAGCGCGAGGCGGTGCTGGCAACCGAAGGCCCGGTGCTTGTGCTGGCCGGTGCCGGCACCGGCAAGACCCGCGTTCTAACGACGCGGCTGGTGCATATCCTCGCCGGCCGTCTGGCGGGCCCCGGCGAATTGCTGGCGGTCACCTTCACCAACAAGGCCGCGACCGAGATGAAGGAGCGTATCGCGAACCTGCTCGGCCGGCCGGTCGAAGGCTGGTGGCTCGGTACCTTTCACGCGCTGGCCGCGCGCATGTTGCGCCGCCATCCCGAACTGGTCGGGCTCAAGCCGAATTTCACGATCCTCGATACCGACGATCAGATCCGCCTCTTGAAGCAGATCGTCCACGCAGCCGACATCGACGAGAAACGCTGGCCGGCGCGCGGGCTGCTCTCGGTGATCGAGCGCTGGAAGGATCGTGGCCTGACGCCCGAGAAAGTGACCGCGGCCGAAGCGGGCGATTATGCCGACGGTCGCGCGCTCGAGTTTTATCGCTTCTATCAGGAGCGGCTCGCGACGTTGAACGCCGTCGATTTCGGCGATCTGCTGTTGCACTGCCTCACGTTGTTTCAGAAGAATCCCGGCGTGCTCGCCGAATATCAGCAGCGCTTCCGCTATATCCTCGTGGACGAATATCAGGACAGCAATGTCGCGCAGTATCTGTGGCTGCGCCTGCTGGCCCAGGGCCATCGCAATATCTGCTGCGTCGGCGACGACGATCAGTCGATCTATGGCTGGCGCGGCGCCGAAGTCGGCAACATCCTGCGCTTCGAGAAGGATTTTCACGGCGCCAAGGTGATCAGGCTCGAGCGCAATTACCGCTCGACCGGTCATATCCTCGCAGCCGCGTCCGGCCTGATCGCACAGAACAGCGGGCGGCTCGGCAAGACGTTGTGGACCGAGGACGATCACGGCGAGAAGGTTCAGCTTCGCGGCTTCTGGGACGGCGAGAGCGAAGCGCGTTTCGTCGCCGACGAGATCGAAGCGCTGCAGCGCAAGGGCGCCAGGCTCGGCAACATCGCGGTCCTCGTTCGCGCCGGCTTTCAGACGCGCGAGTTCGAAGAACGGTTCATCACGCTCGGCGTTCCCTATCGCGTGGTGGGTGGCCCGCGCTTCTATGAGCGCCAGGAAATCCGCGACGCACTCGCCTATCTGCGCATCATCAACCAGCCGGCCGACGATCTCGCCTTCGAGCGCATCGTGAACGTGCCGCGCCGCGGCATCGGCACGTCGACGATGCAGACTTTGCACGCCTTCGGCCGCGCGCAGGGTGTGCCGCTGCTCGAAGCGGCGGCGCGGCTGATGGGCACCGACGAGTTGCGCCCCGCTGTGCGTCGCTCGATCAAGACCTTGCTCGACGATATCGGGCGCTGGCGCGCCGAGGCGGATCGGTCCTCGCATGTGGCGCTGGCCCAGATCGTACTCGACGAATCCGGCTATACCGCGATGTGGCAGGCCGACCGCTCGCCCGACGCGCCGGGGCGCATCGAAAACCTGAAAGAGCTCGTGCAGGCGATGGGCGAGTTCGAGAATCTCGGCGGGTTCCTCGAACATGTCAGCCTGGTGATGGAAAGCGGGACCGGAAATCCGAGCGACATGGTCAACCTGATGACCCTGCACAGCGCCAAGGGTCTCGAGTTCGATACGGTCTTCCTGCCGGGCTGGGAGGAGGGACTGTTTCCCCATCAGCGCGCGCTCGATGAAACCGGCATCGCCGGGCTTGAGGAGGAGCGCCGGCTCGCTTATGTCGGCATCACGCGCGCGCGACGGCGCGTGTTCGTTTCCTATGCGGCGAACCGCCGGCTCTACAATCTCTGGCAGAGCTCGCTGCCCTCGCGCTTCGTCGAGGAACTGCCCCCCGACCATACCGAACGCGATATCGAGATCGGCCTCGATCCCGGTGCTGCGGCGCCGGGCAGCAGCTTCGGCGACTGGCGGCAGTCGCCCGGCTCGCGCCGCCGCCATCTCGGCGAGGGCGGCATCTCGTTTCATGCGACGCCGCGTCCGTCGAGCGTCGACTACGACGTCGGCCAGCGCGTGTTTCACATGAAATTCGGCTATGGCAGCGTGATCGCAACCGACGGCGACAAAGTATCGATCGAGTTCGACAAGGCCGGCAGCAAGAAGGTGATGGCGAGCTTCCTCGTGCCAGCCGAGAAAGCCGGCTGACCCGATGCGGACGACCACCGGCGGGTTGTGGACCGCACGTATCACCGTGCCTGGCGCTACGGCGCCGCTGTTGATGCAGGCAATCGAGACGGTCCTCGAACCTGACGCGCTCGCCTTGACCCGCTTCGAACATCGCAAAGGGGCTGCCTGGCGGATCGAGGCGATCTACGATGTCGAACCGGATGCCGACATTTTGCGCGCTCAGTTGGCGTCGATCGGTGCCGCGCGTTATCCGCGCGCGATCCGGCGTCTGCCGCAACGCGACTGGCTCGAAGAGATCCAGCGACAGATGCCGGCGGTCCGTGCCGGCCGGTTCTTCGTTCACGGCAGTCATGTCGCGCTGAAGCGGCCGCGCGGCACGATTCCGTTTCTGGTCGATGCCGGGCTCGCCTTCGGCACCGGCCATCACGAGACGACGCGCGGCTGCCTGCTCGCGCTCGACCGGCTGGCGCGACAAGGTTACCGCTTCAGGAAGCCGCTCGATCTCGGCTGCGGCACCGGCGTCCTGGCGATGGCGTCGTCGCGGCTCTGGAATGTGCCGGTCATCGCCGCCGATACCGATCCGACGGCGGTCACGGTCGCGCGCGAAACCGTCGCCGCAAACCACATGTCCGATGAAATACGTTGCGTGCGCAGCCACGGCTATGCCGGCCGCGCGGTGCGCGAGGGTGGCCCCTACGATCTCGTGACGGCAAATATTCTGGCGGGGCCGCTGATCCGGCTCGCTCCCGGACTCGCGCGCCATACCAGGCCGCGCGCGGTTGCGATTCTGGCGGGCCTATTGGCGCCGCAGGAAGACGCGATCCTCGCCGCGCACGAAGCGGTCGGCTTTACGCCGATCGATCGCCATCAGGAAGGCGACTGGCCGATTCTCGTGCTGCAGAAAACCGGCAAAAGAAAACGGCGGCCCCAGGGGAAGGGCCGCCGTTCCGACAGTTAGACAGTAACGAAATTACGCCGCGTGTGCCGCGCGATTGCCGTTGGCCGTGACCGACCGGGTCGCGAGAGTCTCGGTGACCCAATCGATATCGCCGCGCACCATGCCCATATCGTCGAGCATGCGATCGTCGTATGCCGCAAGCTGCTTGAAGGCGAGACGCGAGCGGTTCCACACCCGGATCGGGCGAACCACGTCGAAGTCGGCCTCGATGCCCGCTTCGCTCATCTGCATCGAGCGGACGATCGCCGTGATGTCGCCGCGCATGATGCCGATATCGGCAAGCATCCGATCGTCGAGCGCACGCAGATGGCGCTCGGCGCCGCGACGCATCAGCCAGCCCTGCACCGGGCGGACGATGCCCGAGCGGACGAACGCAACCAGGTCGGTCGCGATCGAGCCGTTCAGCGGGAAGCGGTGCTGCGCGGCCTCGGCCGCCTTGGCCGAGACGTCGACGCGGGTCAATCCGAGATCGTCCAGCATGCGCTCGCTCAGGGCGTTGAGCTCGTGGGCGACCGCACGGCGGCGCGCGCCATGCGCAATACGCCGGCGAACCGAAGCGGCCAGACGCCCGAAGGCGCTGCCGAATGAATCCTCAAGAAGGGGTGTCGCGGCCTTGGCGCGCGAGACTTCCGCCTTTTCCATATCCGTAAACCTTGCCATTGTCTGTGTTTCCCCTGAAAAACTGTGGGTTGGCGCCTGCCGCCAGCCTGTTAAACGGGAATATAGGTAGCGGTTGCGCACCCGGTCAGGGGTGTTTCCGCATTGCAGTAATGCAGCCCGAGCATAGCGAGATTTGACCCTATGTTTTCTTCATTTATCCTTAATGTTGCAATGCACAATAACAGGTCGGTTTCCGGCCTGAACGGGTCGCAAGTCAGGCAGGTTTGCATGACCCCGAAAGGCCGCCGATGACCGCGCCGACCCTCGAAACGACCCTGAAAACCGCGCCAATCCTCGATCCGGGCGCGGTTTCGACCGTCCTGCGCGAAGCCGGCCCGGGGCTGGACGAGGCCCGGCTGCGACGCCTGTTGGCCGGGGTCGCCGGTGCCCCCGTCGGCAACGATCCGGAGGCTTGGATGCGCCTCGTTTCCGAGCATCCGACCCCCGATCTGGCCGCCGCCCTGCGCCGCCTGCATGACGCCGTTGCGACGCCCGTGCGGGCCCGTCCGGGGCCGGCCGAGCGGCTCGCTGCGCTGCGGGCAGCCCTGGTCTCACGCGGGCTGGACGGGTTCCTCGTGCCCCATTCCGACGAGCAGCAGAACGAATACATCCCGCCGCGCGCCGAACGCCTCGCCTGGCTGACCGGTTTCAGCGGCTCGGCCGGCATGGCGATCGTGCTGATGGCTCGTGCGGCCGTCTTCGTCGACGGGCGTTACACGCTCCAGGTCCGCCAGCAGGCCGACATCGCCTTGTTCGAGCCGCGCCATATCAGCGACGAACCGCCGATGGACTGGCTGGCCGACCATCTGCCGCAGGGCGGCAAACTCGGCTACGACCCGTGGCTGCACACACCCGACCAGCTCGACACGCTCCGCAAGGCGATCGCGCCGCGCGGCGGCACGCTGGTCCCGGTCGAACACAATCCGGTCGACGAAATCTGGACCGATCAGCCGGCGGCGCCGATCGCGCCCGTCGTACCGCATCCCGAGGAGTTCGCCGGTCGCGCCTCGGCCGACAAGCGCGCTGAGATCGCGGCGGCGTTGGCGAAGGGCGGTGCGACGGCCGCCATCGTCTCCGATCCGGCGGCGATCGCCTGGCTCCTGAACATCCGCGGCGGCGATGTCGCGCGCACGCCACTGCCTTTGTCCTTCGCGATCGTGCATCAAGATGCGCGCATCGAGCTCTATGTCGAACCGCTGAAGCTCATCGCGGCCACGCGGCAGCATCTCGGCAATGCCGTACGTATCGAACCGGTCGAGGCGCTCGGTGCTGCGCTCGACAAGCTCGGTGCCGATGGCGAGAAGGTCCTCTGCGACCGCGCCAGCGTGTCGGTCTGGATCGTCGAGCGCTTGCGCAAGGCCGGCGCGTCCGTCGCGCTCGAGCGCGATCTATGTGCTTTGCCGCGCGCGATCCGGAACGAGACCGAACGCGCCGGCATGCGCGATGCGCATCGCCGCGATGCCGCCTCGATGGTGCGGTTTCTTGCCTGGTTCTCGGGTCAGACACCAGGCGAGGCGCTGCATGAAGTGGCAGTTGCCGAAAAGCTGGCCTCGTTCCGCCGCGAGGATCCGCTGTTCCGCGATCTGAGCTTCGACACGATCGCCGGCGCCGGTCCGAACGGCGCGATCGTGCATTATCACGCGACGACGGAAACCAGCCGGCATCTGCAATCGGGCGAATTGTTCCTGCTCGATTCCGGGGCGCAATATCTGAACGGCACGACCGACGTCACGCGCACGCTGGCGATCGGTACGCCGAGCGCCGAAATGCGCGACCGGTTCACGCGCGTGCTCAAGGGCCATATCGCGATCGCGACGGTGCGTTTTCCGCAAGGGACCAGCGGCAGCCAGCTCGATACGCTGGCGCGCGCACCACTCTGGCAGCTCGGGCTCGATTACGATCACGGAACCGGCCACGGTGTCGGCAGCTATCTCGGTGTGCATGACGGGCCGCAGCGGATCTCGAAAGTGCCGAACCAGGTCGCGCTGCGTCCCGGCATGGTGATCTCGAACGAGCCCGGCTACTACAAGACCGGCGCCTACGGCATCCGCATCGAGAACCTGGTCGAGGTTGTCGAATCGCCGCCCGCTGCCGGGGTCGTCGAAGAGCGCAAGATGCTCGGCTTCGAAACGCTGACCCTGGTGCCGCTCGATCGGAATCTGGTCGAACCGTCCTTGCTCACGGTCGCCGAAATGGCGTGGCTCGATGCGTATCACGCGCGGGTGCGCGAGGCGGTGACGCCCTTCGTTGACGCGGAAACGGCGGCGTGGCTCGCAGAGGCGACCCGATCGCTGGCACGCTAGCGGCGGATCAGCCGCCGATCAGCGTCAGCCATTCCTGTTCGGTCAGCGTCGTGACGCCGAGTTCGGCGGCCTTCTTTGCCTTCGATCCGGCATCGGCGCCGACCACAAGGTAATCGGTCTTCTTTGAAACCGAACCGGCGACCTTGGCGCCGAGCGTTTCGGCGCGCGCCTTCGCCTCGTCGCGCGTCATGGTTTCCAGAGTACCGGTAAAGACGACCGTCCTGCCCGAAACCTTCGAGCCGCTCACTGTCCGCAGCTTCGCGTCCTCGACCTCGATTTCCGACGTGAGATCGTCGAGCGCCTCGAGGTTATGCGGCTCGCCGAAGAAACCGACGATGTCGGCGGCCATCGACGGGCCGATGCCCTCGATATTGTCGAGCTCGCGGAACGCTTCGCTCTCTTCGTCCTGCGCCTCTTTCATCGCAACGCGCAGCGCCTTCAGAGACTGGTAGTTGCGCGCGAGCAGCTTCGCGGTCGCTTCGCCGACCTGGCGAATGCCGAGCGCATAGATGAACCGGTCGAGTGCGATGGCGCGGCGCTGCTCGATCGCCGCCAGCAGCTTCCCGACCGACTGCTTGCCCCAGCCTTCGCGCTCTTCGATCTCGTCGCGCCTTTTGTGCAGACGAAAGATATCGGCCGGCGACTGGATCAGTTTGTCTTCCCAGAAAGCCTGGATGTGCTTGGCGCCGAAGCCTTCGATGTCGAACGCACCGCGGCTGACGAAATGCTTCAGCCGCTCGACCGCCTGCGCCGGACAGATGAGACCGCCGGTGCAGCGCCGCACCGCTTCGCCGGGCTCGCGGATCGCATGACTGCCACAGACCGGGCAAATCTCGGGCATCTTGAACTTGCGCGCGTTTTTCGGCCGCTTCGCGAGCACGACCTGAACGACCTGCGGAATGACGTCGCCGGCGCGCTGGATGATGACGCTGTCGCCTTCGCGGATATCCTTGCGCGCGATCTCGTCCTCGTTATGCAGCGTGGCGCGCGCCACG